>CALRYD010000005.1:0-118494 GCA_943372305.1 Hydrogenophaga intermedia
GGTGCTGCTGACCACGCTGGGCTGCCTGCTCAAGACGCGCGATGACCGCTTCGTGCTCGGCGCCGACCGCGCGCGCCAGCTGATCGAAGGCCGGCGCACCGTGGGTGTGGCCGAAAAAGCCCCGGCCAACGCGGCCGCGACATGAACCACACGCCCGCGCTCGCCCCCACCGAAACGCTCGCCGGCTTCGCGGCCCTGCTGCGCGACCACGGTCTGACGGTGGGCGTGGCTGAGCAGCAGGCCATGCTGCAGGCCGCGCTGGCGCTGGGCGCATTGAACGGCGCGCGCCTGAACGCAGCCTGGCGCGCCATCGCCTGCCACAGCGCGCGCGAATGGCGGCTCTGGCCCGACCTGTTCGACCGCTACTGGCACCCCGAGCGGGTGCGCGGCTCGGTGCGCGTGAGCGGGCAGACGCGACCGTCGCGCGATCTGCGCCAGTCGGTGCAGCAGATGCGTGAACAGATGGGCGCGGCGCAGCAGCCGCCCACACCGGCGAAGTCCGCCCCGCAGAGCGCAGCCGACGCACCCCAGGCCGGCGCGGGCGACAGCGAGGCCGGCAGCCCGCGCGCCATGGGCGGCGCCAGTCGCAGCGCGCCGCAGATGGAAGCCCTGCACCAGCGCGACGGCCAGATGTGGCTGCCGCAGGAGCTGGGCACGCTGCAGCGCCTGGCGCGCCAGATCACCGCGCAACTGCGCCCGCTGCCCACGCGGCGTTGGCGCGGCGTGCACCGCGGCCAGCGGCTGGACCTGCGCCAGACCCTGCGCCGCAGCGTGGCCTGGGGCGGCGAGCCGCTGGCACCCGCCTGGCAGGTGCGGCGCGAGGAGCCGCCGCGCCTGTTCATCCTGGCCGACGTGAGCCGATCGATGGAAGCGCACGCCGCACTGTTCCTGCGTGTCGCGCGGGCCTTTGCGATGGAAGCGCAGGCCCGCGTGTTCGTGTTCCACACCCGGCTGGCCGAGGTCACGCCGCTGATGCAGCGGGACTCGGCCACGGTTCAGGAAAAGATCAACGCCGTGACCGCCGGCTTCGGCGCCGGCACCCGCATCGCCGCCAGCCTGCAGGACTTTGCCCGCAGCCACGCCCGCGCCCAGCTGCGGCGCGGCGCGCGCGTGTGGGTCATGTCCGACGGCTTCGACACCGACGCGCCCGAACAGCTGGCCGAGGCGCTGAAGGCGCTGCGCGGCCGCGGCGCGCGCATCACCTGGTTCCACCCCACGCGCGGCGTGCCCGCGGCGGCTGCGGTGCAGGGCGCGCGCGAGCACATCCACCGCTTCGTGCCACTGGCCAGCCTGGCCGACCTGGCGGCGGCCAGGCCCCTGCTTCACTGAAGGAGACACACCATGAACCGCAACGACTGGATCGCCCACGCCACCCGGCTGCAGGCCGAGGAACGGCCCTTTGCCCTGGTCACCGTGCTGCGCGCGCAGGCGCCCACATCGGCCAAGGCCGGCGACAAGGCGCTGGTCACGGGGGACGGCCAGATCCACGGCTGGATCGGCGGCGGCTGCGCGCAGCCGGCGGTGGTCAAGACCGTGCGCAAGGCCCTGGCCAGCGGCCAGCCGCAAAGCATCCGCATCGCGCCCACCGACGAGACCGCCGAGCGCACCCTGGGCGACGTGCTGGAGTTCGGCATGGCCTGCCACTCGGGCGGCACGCTGGAACTGTTCATCGACCCGGTGCTGCCCGCCCCGCAGCTGGTGGTGTTCGGCGACTCGCCGGTGGCGCGCGCGCTGACCGGGCTGGCTCCGCGCATCGGCCTGCAGACGGTTCTGGTGGCCGAGGGCGCGCTGGCCAGCGATTTCCCCGACGCGGCACGCGTGATCGGCAGCGATCGCAGCGAGGCGGTGGCGCAGGCCCTGCCGGCTGGCGGCCTGGTGGTCGTCGCCACGCAGGGCCGGCGCGACCTGCAGGCCTTGCGCGCGGCGCTGGCGCTGCAGCCGCAGACCCTGTGGTTCGTGGCCAGCGAACGCAAGGCCGGCGTGCTGCGCGAGAGCCTGGTGGGCGCGGGCGAAGACCCGGCGCGGGTAGCCGCCATCGTGGCGCCGGCCGGTGAACCCATCGGCGCGCAGACGCCGGAAGAAATCGCCCTGGCGGTGCTGGCGACCGTGGTCGCGGCGCGGCGCGGGCGGCCGGTGCGCGCCTCTGCGCCCACGCCAGCCGAGAAGCCGGCACCGAAGTTCAAGCTCGATCTCCCGCCCATGGAAATGGGCAGCTGCTGCGGCGGCGGTGCGGCCAAGCCTGAACCAGCAGAATCGGTCGTCGACGTGGCCCCGCCGGTGGTGGCTGCCAAATCCTGTTGCGGGGGCTGATCACGATGGGCTGCATTCTCAAAGGCGGTGGCGGCCTCTACAGCCGGGTGGTGGTGGGCGCGGTGCTGCTGGCCGCCGGTTCGGCCACGCGCATGGGCAACAAACCCAAGTGCCTGCTGGAACTGGGCGGCGTACCGCTGATCCGGCGCCAATTGATTGCGCTCTCGGGCGCCGGCGTGGACGAGCTGGTGGTGGTGCTGGGCCACTACGCCGACCGCATCGAACCGGTGGTGCGCGACTTCCCGGTCACGCTGGTGCGCAACCCCGACCCGGACGCGTGCCAGGTCTCCTCGCTGCGGCTGGGCCTGCAGGCCCTGGCCGGCAAGATCGACACCGTGCTGGTGGCGCTGGCTGATCAGCCGCTGATCAACTCGCAGGACATCAACGATCTGATCGGCGCCTACAAGAAGCGGCCCGCCGGCACCGAGGTGGTGCAGCCCACGGTGGACGGCCTGCCAGGCAACCCGGTGATGTTCAGCCAGAGCGTGCGCGAGCAGATCCTGGCCGGCGAAGCCCGCGTGGGCTGCAAGCAGTGGCAGTCGGCCAACCCGCAGGCGGTGCACCCCTGGGCCACGACCAACACCCGCTACCGTACCGATGTGGACAGCCCCGAAGACATCGAGGCGCTGGCGGCCCGAACGGGGCACCGCCTTGTGTGGCCCAAAGACCTGCTGACCGAAGCCTGAGCCGCCACCAACCATGGCACCCGATCCACTGCTGCCGCTCTGGTCCACGCCGCTGGGCGTGCACCGCTTCGCGCAGGCGGCGGACGTCAACCCGCTGCTGGTGCGCGTGTTCCGCACGATGCGCGCGACCGACGCCAGCGCCGACCCGGCCGCCGCGTTTTACGCCAGCCGCGACGACCTGCTGCAGCGCGTGCAGCTGGCCGAATGGAACGCGCTGCTGCGCTTCCTCGTCGATGGCCTGCGCCAGACCGTGGCCCTGGCCAACCAGGGCGCCTGGCCCGAGGCCACGCCCGGCCTGCAGATCGCGCTGCGCGGCGTCTGGTTCCAGATCGCCAACCGCGGCAGCCACCACGACGTGCACACGCACGGCAACTGTTCTTGGTCGGGCGTGTACTGCCTGCAGGTGGACGACGAGGCGCCGCGCCAGGCCCACCCGCTGCTGGGTGCCACCAACGGCGTGACGCGTTTCTACGGCCCGCACTTCAACCACCTGGGCGGCGCCCACATGGACTTCGGCAACGCCTACCTGCAGTCGGCGCACATCGACATCGCGCCGGTGCCGGGCCAGCTGATCGTGTTCCCGTCCTGGCTGCCGCACCAGGCCATGCCCTACGACGGCACGGCCGACCGGGTCATCGTGTCGTTCAACGCCAGCGTGCACGCGGCCACGGGCTCCGACCAGCTGCACGCTTACGCCCATGTCTGAACGGCCGCCGCTCCTCCGCACCGAAGCCCTGGCGCTGGCCCGTTGGACCGTGCTGCTGATGGGCTGGGTGTGGCTCGGCGCGCAGGGCCAGCGGCTGGGCTGGTCGGTCGCCAGCGGCGTGCTGCCGGTGGCGCTATGGTGGGCGTTGCGGGGACTGCTGGCCCACACCGATCTGCCTGCCCGGCTGGCCCGCCCGGCCATACCGCTGCTGGGTGCCCTCACGGCTGGGGGTGCATGGCTCGTGGGCCACGGGCCAGCGCCCGCCACGGGCCACGCGGCGCTGCTGGTGCTGGCCGCCGTGTGGGCCGTGTGGTCGGTGTGTCTGGAAGTGCCGCTGGCGCGCGGCGCTTGCCGCCGCCGTTGGTCGGGCTGGCCACCGCTGCTGGCCGCAGCACTCACCGCGCTGTGCACCGCGGGCGCGCTGGGCGTGAGCGACAGCCTGTGGGCCGCGCCGCTGGTGCTGCTGTGCGCGGCGGTGCTGAGCCGCTGGGCGCCATCGCCCGCCGCACGCAACCCCGCGCCCAACGCCGCCAGCGCCCTGCCCGCCACCGCCATGGGCCTGATGATGGGCACGCTCTGGCTGAGCAACGCCTGGTGCTCAGCCGCAGGTGTATCGCCTGCGGCGGTGGTTCTGATCCACCTCGGGCTCATGTCGGCGCTGCCCGCGCTCACCCGCCTCGATCTGGTGCCGCGCCACCTGCCCACCCCGTGGGCCGCACGGCTGCCGCTGGCGCTGCTGGCGCTTGGGGCGGGCGTGCTGCTTGCCGGCAGCAGCGCCGCCAACGGGCTGGTGGGCATGGGCCTGCTGGCGCTGGCCTGGTCGGTGCACGCGGGTCGCCATCGGGCCGGCGTGTCCCGTTGGGCGTCTCACGGCGCAGTGGCGTTGGGATGGTCCCTGGGCGGTCCGGCCCTGCTGCTGGCCGTGGGCTGGCTCAGCCCGACCGCCGGCCCCGCGGCACAGCAACTCGGCTACGGTTTCATCGGTGGCGCAGCCTTGGCGGCGCTGCTGGCTTCCGGGTGGCGCGCGACGCCGCCCCTCCCCATTCCCCTTGCACGGAGCGACGCCTCATGAACAGCCTCGATATCGATGTGATCCGCACCGCCCTGGACTGGCAGTCGCGCGGACAGCGCGTGGTCATGGGCACGGTGGTGCGCACCTGGGGCTCGGCCCCGCGCCCGCCGGGCTCGCTCATGGTCATCCGCGACGACGGCCAGGTGGCCGGATCGGTCTCGGGCGGCTGCATCGAGGACGACCTGATCGGCCGCGTGGCGCGCGGCGAACTGGCCCTGCGAAAGCCCGAGACCACCACCTACGGCGAGACCGCCGAGGAAGCGCGGCGCTTCGGCCTGCCTTGCGGCGGCACGGTGCAGCTGGTGCTGGAGCCGCTGTCGCCGGCCTCACAACTGCGCGAGCTGTTGGCCGCCATCGAAGGCCACCAGCGGGTGCAACGCCGGCTGGACATGGCGACCGGGCTGGCACAACTGGCCCCCACCGACGCCGGTGACAGGGTCCAGTTCGACGGCCAGACGCTGACCACCGTGCACGGCCCGCGGCTGCGCCTGCTGATCATCGGCGGCGGTCAGCTCTCGCGTTACCTCGCCAGCATGGCGGTGATGCTGGACTACCAGGTGACGGTGTGCGAGCCGCGAGAGGAGTACCACGAGGGCTGGGAGCGACTGGAAGGCGTGACGCTGTCCACCACCATGCCCGACGACCTGGTGTTGGCCATGCGGCTGGACGAGCACAGCGCGGTGGTGGCCGTGACCCACGACCCCAAGCTGGACGATCTGGCGCTCATGGAGGCGCTGCGCACGCCGGCGTTTTATGTGGGCGCGCTGGGATCGCTGCAGAACAACGCCAAACGCCGCCAGCGCCTGCTGGAATTCGACGTGAGCGAAGCCGAGGCGGCCAAACTGCACGGCCCGGTGGGCCTGAACCTGGGCGCGCTCACGCCCCCGGAAATCGCCATGAGCATCGTGGCCGAGATGACCGCCATCCGCCGCGGCACGGACCTGAGCGGACCGATGAGCAACTGGTCGGGTTCTAAGACGGTCTGCCTGACCTGCTGAGTTCCGAGATCAGTCGAACTTCCAGTTCGCCGACACCGGCTGCCCCACGCGCAGGACCAGCCCGTCGCCGTCGAGCACGATGGCGTTCATGCCGAAGGTGATGGCGCCGTTCAGGCGCGGGTCCTGGCGGTAGGCCTGCAGCGCGTCGCTGACGGCCGGAGAAGAAGCTGCAGTGCCCGGGTCGATGTTCGGAATCGGGCAGCGCGCGCAGGGCTTGACGTTCTCCAGCGCTGCCACGCCGCCTTCGGTTTGGACGCGCCAGGCGCCGATGCGGTCTTCGTCCGCCGAATCGACCCCGCCCAGCACGATGTTCGGGCGGAAACGCCGCATGTCCACCGGCGCTTCGCCGGCCTTCGCCAGCCGCGCGTTCAGCTCGTCCAGCGACGCGGTGCTCGCCACCAGCACGCCAAAGCCGTCGGCGAACTGCGTCACCGCCTCGCGTCCGCCGGTCCATTTGGCGCTGCACAGGCGTTTGACCTCCGGATCGAAGCGCACCAGCCGAAGCTGCTTCAGGTCGGCCGGCGCGTCCGGCCCGAGGAAATCGCTGAACCACTGCGCCGCCAGGTCGCCCATGTCCCAGGCGTCCACCGCGTCGTCCCACACCCGCACGCGGCGCGGGTACTCGGCCGCCTCCAGCGACAGGTGCAGGGCCAGCATGCCCGGTGCGCGCAGCACCAGCTGGCCGAGCTTGAAAGACGGCTGGACCAGGGCCATGCGCGGCAGCTCGCGCTGGGTGACGAATTCGCCCTCGGCGTCCACCACCATCCAGGCGCGGTCCCACGCCAGGCCGGTCGGCGTCAGCTCGGCCTCCTGCACCGACACCGCGGCGCAGGATTTCACGGGATGGATCCACAGCTGGGCAATGGTGGCCTGGACATCGGCTTCGCGGGCGGGTTGGCTCATGGGTCAGGGGTATCGGTTGGGGACAACGGGTCGATTGTGCCCACCTCCTAAAATCCCTCCATGTCCTCCAGCCCCTCCCAGACCGGTGCCCACCGGCGCCACGACGTCGTCATCCGTGGCGCCGGCATCGTCGGCCAGACCCTGGCCCTGCTGCTGGCCCGCGACCGCCTGAAGGTGGCCCTGGTGAGCCCGCCCCGCCCGACCGGTACCGGCCCCGATGTGCGCGCCTACGCCATCAACAGCGCCGCGCGCGAGTTGCTGCGCTCGGTGCGCGCCTGGCCCGAGGGCGGTGCCCCGGGGGACGGCCGCGAGGCGACGCCCTCGGTCACGCCCGTCACCTCCATGGCGGTGCAGGGCGACGGCAGCGGTGCGCTGCACTTCTCGGCCACCGAGCAGGGCACCGAGGCTTTGGGCTGGATCGTGGACGTGCCGGCACTGGATCAGCGCCTGGCGCACGCGGTGCATTTCCAGGCCGGCATCACCTGCCTGGAAGAAGCGCCGTCTCACGCCCCGCTGACGGTGGTCTGCGAAGGCCGGCGCAGCAGCACAAGGGCGGAGCTGGGCATCGACTACGACGTGCGCCCCTACCCGCACAAGGCCGTGGCCGCCCGCCTGCGCTGCGCCCAGCCGCACGGCGGTGTGGCGCGGCAGTGGTTCCACCACGGTGAAATCCTGGCGCTGCTGCCGCTGGGCGGCGCGCAGGGGAACTCTGTTGCGCTGGTCTGGTCTGTCCCGGCTGAGCAAGCCGATGCGTGGACCGCATCGGAACCACAGGCATTGGCGCAAGCCGTGCAGGACCGTTGTGGACAGGCCTTGGGCGAGATGGCGCTGGAAAGCCCCGCGCAAACTTGGCCGCTGGAGCTGTCGCGCGCGCAGCGCTGGATCGCCCGCAGCGCCAGCGGTGGCGGCGTGGTGCTGGCCGGTGACGCGGCCCATGCCATGCACCCGCTGGCCGGCCAGGGCCTGAACGTGGGCCTGGCCGACGCCGCCGAACTGGCCCGGGTGCTGCACGCGCGCGAGTTCTGGCGCGAGCTGGGCGACCCGCGGCTGCTGCGCCGCTACGAACGGGCGCGGCAGGCCGACGTGAGAGCCATGGGCTGGTTGACCGACGGTCTGTTCGGCCTGTTCAACCAGACCGACAGCCGCGTGCAGGCGCTGCGCAACTGGGGCATGAGCGGTGTGGACCGCCTCGGCCCGCTCAAACACTGGCTGGCCCGCCAGGCCATGGGGCATGCGGGCTGAGCCCGTCCTTTGTCCATTTGATTTTCCTTCACGCCCACGGGCCGCATCCATGAAACCGATCCGCACCACCCTCCTGGCCCTGCTGGCCACCCTGTCCCTGGGCGCGCTGGCGCAGGAAGCCGCCATCCGCAAGAACCTGGCCGAACGCCTGCCCAACCTGCCGAAGATCGACGAGGTCAGCAAGACGCCGATGCCCGGCCTGTACGAGGTGCGCATCAACCACAGCGACATCTTCTACACCGACGAAAAGGGCGACTTCCTGATCCAGGGTTCGCTGATCGACACCAAGGCCCGCGCCGACCTGACCGAGCAGCGCGTGGAGAAACTCACCGCCGTGGCCTTCAAGGACTTGCCATTCAAGGACAGCTTCACCATCGTGCGCGGCAACGGCAAGCGCAAGATGGCCGTGTTCGAAGACCCGAACTGCGGCTACTGCAAGAAGTTCGAACGCGACCTGCTCAAGGTGGACAACGTGACGGTACACGTGTTCCTCTACCCCATCCTCAGCGCCGACTCGGGCGAGAAGTCGCGCAACATCTGGTGCGCCAAGGACAAGGCCAAGGCCTTCCTGGACTGGATGGTCAAGGACGTGACGCCGCCCGCCGCCAGCTGCGACACCTCCGCCATCGCGCGCAATTTCGAGTACGGCAAAAAGGTCCGCATCACCGGTACGCCGGCCATGATCTTTGCCGACGGCACGCGCGTGCCCGGCGCCATCGGTGCCGACCGCGTTGAAAAGTTCCTGACCGAAGCCAAACCCTGATCCCTCCCATCCCGCCCACCCCATGACCGCCACCGCCGCCGCGCCCCTGCACGACCCGAACGACACCGCCCTCATCCGCACCCTGGGCCACGCGGGGCTCATCCCCTTCGTGCTGCTGGCCGCCCTGCTGTGGCTGGTCAACGTCGAACTGCAGGCCTGGGTGGCCATCGCACTGGCGGCCTACGCGGCGCTGATCGTGTCCTTCCTGGGCGGCATCCACTGGGGCATCGGCTGGCAAGCCGGGCGCCATGCGGCGGCCCACCACGCCCAGCGCAACCATTTCCTCTGGGGCATCGTGCCGTCGCTGCTGGCCTGGCCCGGCCTGCTCATGCCCGCCTTCGCAGGCCTGGCCTGGCTCGGCTTTCTGCTGATCCTGTGCTACCTGGCCGACCGCACGCTCTACACCCGTGCCGGTCTGCAGGCCTGGCTCACGCTGCGGTTCCGGCTCTCGGCCATCGCAGCGGTCAGCTGCTTCGTCGGCGCGGGGGCGCTGTGAGCACGCGCGCGCGCCCCCGCGCGGCGGGTGTCCCCAGCGCGCCGGCGGTCCTGTACCGCGTGTCGGCGCTGAGCACGCAGGCCCACCTGTTCGCCGTCACGCTGACCATCGCCCGGCCGGCCGCGCGCCAGCGCCTGGCGCTGCCGGTGTGGATTCCCGGCAGCTACCTGATCCGCGAATTTGCCCAGCACCTGCAACACCTGCAAGCCACCCAGGCAGGCGAACCGGTGCCGCTGCGCCAGCTCGACAAGAACACCTGGCAAGCCGACGCCGACCCGGCCCAGCCCCTGACCCTGCACTACGAGGTCTACGCGTTTGACGCTTCGGTGCGCACCGCCTACCTGGACAGCACACGCGGCTTCTTCAACGCCACCAGCCTGTGCCTGCGCGTGATCGGCCAGGAAGACCAGCCCCAGGCGCTGGACATCGCCGCCGACGGCCTGCCCGCCGGCTGGCAGGTGGCGACCGGCCTGCGCGCCGTGGCGGTGGATGCCGCCGGCCTGGGCCGCTACACAGCGGCGCACTACGACGAGCTGGCGGACTGCCCCGTGGAACTGGGCACGTTCTGGAGCGGCGCGTTCGACGCCTGCGGCGTGCCGCACCGCTTCGTGGTCAGCGGCGCTGGCGGCTGGGTCGACTTCGACCGACTGCTCGCCGACACGCAACGCATCTGCGAAGCACAGATCCGCTTCTGGCACGGCGAGCAGAAGCCGCCGTTCGAGCGCTACGTTTTCATGCTGCACGCCAGCGGCGATGGCTATGGCGGCCTCGAACACCGCAACAGCACGGCCCTGATCTGCCAGCGCGCAGACCTGCCCAAACAGCTGAAGAAGGACGAGAAGCCCGCAGCCCTGAAAGCCACCGACGGCTACACCACCCTGCTGGGTCTGATCAGCCACGAGTACTTCCACACCTGGAACGTCAAGCGCCTGCGCCCGGCCGAGTTCGCGCGCTACGACTACGACACCGAGAACCACACCGAGCTGCTGTGGTTCTTCGAGGGCTTCACCAGTTACTACGACGACCTGTTCCTGCGCCGTGCCGGCCTGATCGACGACGCCACCTACCTGGCCCTGGTCACCAAGACCTTCAACCAGGTGCAGCAGACGCCTGGCCAGCGCGTGCAGAGCGTGGCCCAGGCCAGTTTCGACGCGTGGCTCAAGTACTACCGCGTGCAGGAGAACACGCCCAACGCCACGGTGAGCTACTACACCAAGGGCGCATTGGTGGCGATGTGCCTGGACCTCACGCTTCGCGCCGAAGGCCACAGCACGCTGGACAACGTCATGCGCGAACTCTGGGCGCGCAGCAGCGGTGGCCCCATCAAGGAAGCGGACATTGCCCGCGCGCTCAAACGCCTGGGAGGACGATCCTTTGACCGCGAACTGCGCGACTGGGTGCATGGCACGGGCGACCTGCCGGTGCTGGAGCTGCTGGCGCCGCAGGGCGCCAAGGTGAACCAGGACAAGGCGCCCCTGGCCCAGCAGCTGGGCTTGCGCGTGGGCGAATCGGGCGGACTCACGCTCAAAAACGTGCTGCGCGGTGGCGCCGCCGAAGCCGCCGGCATGGCCGCCGGGGACGAATGGCTGGGCGTGGAATTCGCACCCGCCAGACGAGGGGCACCGGCCGAGAGCTGGCGCGTGATGAAGCTCGACGACGTGGCCCAGCTGCGCGGCCAGCGACAGCGGCTAACCGCCATCGTCTCGCGCGACCGGCGCCTGCTGCGCTGCGTGCTGGACTGGCCAGTGGAAACCCAGGCCGTGCGGCTGACGGTGGGCGACGCCGGCCTGCTGGCGCGCTGGCTGGCGCCGGCGGCCTGACGCCTGTCACCGTGGACGGTTATCCACCACCCGCTTGGCCTTGCCCTGGCTGCGTTCCACGCCGCCCTCGGGCTTGAGCCGCACCTCGACCGAACTGCCGACATACACCTTGATCTCGTGGCGCAGCAACTCGGCTGCGGCACGCGCCTCGATGCTGTCGGGCGACAGGCCCGGCCGGGTCTCCACCGCCACCGTCAGGCAGTCCATGTGGTTCTCGCGCGTGAGCACGCACTGGTAGTGCGCGGTCAGTTCCGGGCGCCGCAGGATCAGTTCCTCGATCTGCGTCGGGAACACGTTGACGCCGCGAACGATCATCATGTCGTCGCTGCGACCGGTGATCTTTTCCATGCGGCGCATGGTGCGCGCCGTGCCCGGCAGCAGACGCGTGAGGTCGCGCGTGCGGTAGCGGATGATGGGCAGCGCTTCCTTGGTCAGGCTGGTGAACACCAGTTCGCCCATCTCGCCATCGGCCACCGGCTCGCCGGTGTCGGGGTCGATGATCTCGGGGTAGAAGTGGTCTTCCCAGATGGTCGGACCATCCTTGGTCTCCACGCACTCGTTGGCCACGCCAGGCCCCATCACCTCCGAGAGGCCGTAGATGTCCACCGCATCGATGTTCATGCGCTGCTGGATCGCCAGCCGCATGTCGTTGGTCCAGGGCTCGGCGCCGAAGATGCCGATGCGCAGGCTGCTGTCCCGCGGGTCCAGGCCCTGGCGCTGGAACTCGTCGGCAATCGCCAGCATGTAGCTCGGCGTGACCATGATGATGTCGGGCCGGAAGTCCTGGATCAGCTGCACCTGGCGCTCGGTCTGGCCGCCGCCGAAAGGCACCACCGTCAGGCCCAACTTCTCGGCGCCGTAGTGCGCGCCCAGCCCGCCGGTGAACAGGCCGTAGCCGTAACTGATATGTACCAGGTCGCCCGGGCGGGCGCCGCTGGCGCGGATGCTGCGCGCCACCACGGTGGCCCAGGTGTCGATGTCCTTGAGCGTGTAACCCACCACGGTGGGTTTGCCGGTGGTGCCGCTGCTGGCGTGGATGCGCGCGCATTGCTCGCGCGGCACCGCGAACATGCCGAAGGGGTAGCTGTCGCGCAGATCCTTCTTGGTCGTGAAGGGGAACTTGGCCAGGTCCGCCAGGGATCGGCAATCGTCCGGATGCACACCGGCTTCATCGAACTTGGCTTTGTAGACCGGCGAGTTGGCGTACGCGTGGCGCAGCGTGGCCTGCAGGCGCTTGAGCTGCAAGGCCCGCAGTTCGTCGACGCTGGCCTTCTCGATCGGTTCGAGCGGAAATGTCTTCATGCAGCCTCCTCTTCCGGAAACACCTGACCGGGGATCACCGCGCTTTTGCCGCGGAACATGGCCACCACCTCGCCCTTTTGGTTGGTGACCTTCATGTCGTAGATGCCGTGCCGGCCCTGCAGCGTCTGCTCCAGGCCCTCGCAGGTGAGCACATCGCCCGCGTGCGCAGGCTTGAGAAATTCGATGCTGCAGCCGGCGGCCACAGCGTTCTTGTTGTGGCTGTTGCAGGCGAAAGCAAAGGTGGAATCGGCCAGCGTGAAGATGAAACCGCCGTGGCAGATCTGGTGACCGTTGAGGTGCAGCGGCTTCACCACCATGCGGATCACGGCCCGGCCCGGTTCCACGGTCAGCAGCTCCATGCCCATGGTGTCCTTGCTGGCCACGTCCACCGCGAACATGGACTCGCCGACTTTCGTCGCCCGTTCTTGCGGGGTCATGCTCATTCCCCCTTGAACTGCGGCGCGCGCTTCTGGCGAAACGCCATCACGCCTTCGATGTAGTCGTGCGTCTTGCCCAGCGCCGACTGCGTGTCGCGCTCGGCGTCGAGCTGCTCGTTGAGCGTGCGGGTCGAGGCATCGCGCAGCAGGGCGCGGGTGGCAACCAGGGCCTTGGTGGGCATCACGGCCAGCTTTTCGGCCATGGCCAGGGCGGCGGCCACGGGGTCGTCCTGCACGTCCCAGATCATTCCCCACTCCTTGGCCTGCGCGGCGGGCAGCTTGTCGCCCGTCATGGCCAGCGCCATCGCTCGCGCCAGGCCCAGCCGCTCGACCAGGAACCAGCTGCCGCCAGCGTCGGGGATCAGGCCGATCTTGCTGAAGGCCTGGATGAAGCTGGCGCCCGGTGCGGCGATGGCGATGTCGCAGGTCATGGCCAGCGAGGCGCCAGCGCCCGCCGCCACGCCGTTGACGGCGGCGATCACCGGCATGCGCAACGACTGGATGCGCCGCGCCGTCGGGTTGAAGGCCTGGTCGATCACCGGGCCGGGGTCGGCGCGCTGCACCAGATCCGGCCCGGGCTCGAAATCGAACTCGGCCAGGTCGGCCCCGGCGCAGAAGCCGCGGCCCGCGCCGGTGAGCACCAGCGCACGGATGGCCGGGTCGGCTTCGGCCCGGTCCAGCGCGGCCCAGAGGTCGCGGTGCATCTGGCGCGTGAAGCTGTTGAGCGCGTCGGGCCGGTTGAGCGTCAGCAGGGCAACGGCGCCGCGCGCTTCATAGAGCACGGTGGCGCCCGGGGCGGGAGCGTTCATGGGTGGCTGTCTCCTGGCGCTGCGTTCCGGCGGCGCTCTGTGGGTTGTTCTGCCGCCAATCTAACATTAACCGACCGATGGGTCGGTTAATGTTTTCCCTTGGGTGGTCGCGCCCCTCACCGGCCGCTATAGTTGACGTTCACGTCAATCAAACCCACCACCCGAGGAACCCCATGAGCGAAGCCGCCACCCCCGAACTGATCACCGTGCGCACCGAAGGCCGCGTGGGCATCGTCACCCTGAACCGCCCCAAGGCGCTGAACGCGCTGAACGACCAGCTGATGGACGAACTGGGCGCCGCCCTCAAGGCGTTCGACGCCGACGACGGTATCGGCTGCATGATCGTGACCGGCAGCGAAAAAGCCTTTGCCGCCGGCGCAGACATCGGCGCCATGGCCAAGTACAGCTTTGCCGACGCCTACAAGGGCGACTACATCACCCGCAACTGGGAAGCCATCCGCACCGTGCGCAAACCGGTCATCGCGGCGGTCAGCGGCTTTGCCCTGGGCGGTGGCTGCGAACTGGCCATGATGTGCGACTTCATCATCGCGGCCGACAACGCCAAGTTCGGCCAGCCCGAGATCAAGCTGGGCATCATCCCCGGCGCCGGCGGCACGCAGCGCCTGCCGCGCGCGGTGGGCAAGAGCAAGGCCATGGACATGGCCCTCACTGGCCGCATGATGGACGCCACAGAAGCCGAGCGCGCTGGCCTGGTCAGCCGCGTGGTGCCGCTGGACAAGCTGATGGACGAAGCCCTGGGCGCCGCCCTGCAGATCAGCCAGTTCTCACAACTGGCGGTGATGGCGGCAAAGGAATCGGTCAACCGCGCCTTTGAAGGCAGCCTGGCTGACGGCGTGATGTTCGAGCGCCGCCTGTTCCACGCGCTGTTCGCCACCGAAGACCAGAAGGAAGGCATGGACGCGTTCGTCAACAAGCGCGCCGCGGTGTTCAAGCACGCCTGAAGACAGGACTTGAAAAGCACCGCGTTTTAGGTCTATAATGCGCGGCTTCGGCGATATAGCTCAGTTGGTTAGAGCGCAGCATTCATAATGCTGATGTCGGTGGTTCAAGTCCACCTATCGCCACCAAACCAAAAAAGCGGATCTTGGCAACAAGGTCCGCTTTTTTCTTGCCCGGCCCATTTCAAGCCCTCCCAATGGCCATCAAGTCCACCATCTTCAAGGCGAACCTCCAGATCGCCGACATCGACCACGGCTACTACGCCGACCATGCGCTGACCCTGGCCCGCCACCCCAGCGAGACCGACGAACGCATGATGGTCCGCCTGGTGGCCATGGCGCTACAGGCCCACGAGCTGCAGGACACCTGCGGCGGCGATGGCACGCTGGCCTTCGGCGCCGGCCTGTCCGATCCGGACGACCCGGACGCCTCGCTGACCGACTTCACCGGCCGCAAGCGCGTCTGGATCGAGGTGGGCCAGCCCGAAGACAAGCCGCTGTCCAAGGCCTGCAGCCAGGCCGACGCGGTGATCGTCTACGCCTTCAGCTCGGCCGCCGACGTGTGGTGGAAGGGCATCGAAAACAAGCTCACCCGGCTGGACAAGCTGCAGGTCTGGCGCCTGCCGACCGAAGCCGCCCCCGCACTGGCCGCCATGGCCGAGCGCAGCATGCAGCTGCAGGCCCTGGTGCAGGACGGCGCCATCACCCTCAGCAGCACGCAGGGCAGCGTGCACATCGAGCCCCTGCGCTGGAAGTAGCCCGGCCGCCGACGAGCGTGCGGCACCCGCATGACGCTGGTGCGGGCAGGGGTTTGCGGCAACGCCTATGCTGTCCACTGGACACGCGCAGACCCGCCAAGGAGCACGCCATGGGAATGTTCAACATCCTGCCCGGATTCCAGAAAACACCGCCCGGTCTGGAGCGCCACATCCTGCGCCGCCTGCCCGCCCTGCTGTGGCAAGGCACCGCCCTGCTGGTGCTGTGCGCTCTGGCGGTGCAGCTGTGGCCCTGGGACGGCACCGAGGTGCAGGTCCACACCCGCATCACCACGCTGCACATCTGGCTCATCAGCCTGATGGTGCTGCACTGGACGGTGGTGCTCACGGTCGCCATCGGCGCCTTCATCGTGATGGTGATGAAGGGCCCCGCCTACGTGGCCGACGCCTACCCGCTGGATGAAGCCGAGCACCCCGCACCCAGCCAGCTGCGGCGGTAGGCACCGTTGGGGTCGTGCTCCAGGGTCTGCTTGTCGAGGTTGAAACGCCGGCCGCCGCGCGGGTCGGTGCCGACGCCGGCGATGTAGGCCCAGTTGCCCTGGTTGCTGTGCACGTCGAAGTCGATCAGGCAGTGCTCGAACCAGGCCGCGCCGGCGCGCCAGTCGCCCCGGCCTTCGTGGATCAGCGCGCTCGCCACGATCTGCCGCAGCCGGTTGGACAGGTAGCCGGTGTGGTGCAACTCGCGCATGGCCGCGTCCACCAGGTCAAGACCGGTGCGGCCTTCGCACCAGCAGGCAAAGGCCTTTGCGTCGTGCGGTACGCGGGGCGCTGACGGCAACAGACCGTGTGGCCGGAACAGCGCTGCACCATGGCGGCGCAGCATCCAGCGGAAGTGCTCGCGCCACAGCAGTTCGAACCACAGCCAGTAGCTCCCGTCGCTGGCGCCGTGCGCAGCCTCGAAGGCTTTGAGCTCAGCCACCACCCGCCGCACCGACAGGGCGCCATGGGCCAGCCAGGGCGACCAGTGGCTGGCAAAGTCGCGCCCGGTCAGCGCGTTGCGCGTGACCTTGTAGGTGTGCGGTCGCCCGCTGGCCAGGTAGCGTTGCAGATGGGCCAGCGCGCCCGCCTCGTCGCCCCGCCAGGCCGGCAGGCCGTAGGGAAAGGCCGAGCGTTCGTCGGTGGCGCCACCGGGCGGTTCAGGGACCGCAGCGGTCTCGGGCAGCCGGGGCACCGAGGCGGGCCAGGGTGGCAGCGAGGTCGGCGCGGGCAGCGGCGCCGCGGGCTGCAAACCGATGCGTTCCACCCCCTGGCGGAACGCGGTGAACACGTTGGGCACGGCCCCGGGTGCCCACGGCAGCTGGGCCGCGCCGAACAGGCCGCCCTGCTCCACCGCGTCCACCGCCAGCCCCTGCGCGCGCAGCGCTTCCACCTCGGCCTCTTCCTCGGGCGCGTGGATCGCCTCGCCCACCAGGCCGACCGCGCCGACCCGCCCCGCCAGATCGATCAGCGGCTGCGGTGATGCGCCGCCCAGCACCAGCAGATCGCTGCCCAGGCCGCGCAGGCCCTGCACCAGCCCCGCCAGTGCCTGCTCCCGGAGAGCCTGGCGGTGCGGGCCGACGCGCTCGAAGCCCCAGCGCGTGGGCACCGGCGCCGACGGCCCGTGCCAGGCCACTGGCAGCAGGGCCAGCCCCTCGCGCTGGCAGCGGGCGATGGCGTGCGCCAGCGCCGGGTGGTCGTGCAGGCGCAGATCGCTGCGGAACCAGCAGATCAACACCCCTTGTTCGTGGGCCATCAAAACAGCTCCTGTTGCGACCGCTCGGCCGCGCTGCGCCGGCGCGCGGGCGCCTCGCGCCGCCCGGCGCGCGAGGCGTGGCGCTGCACCACGGCCACCTCACCGGCCTGCACCTCGGGCCGGGCGCGCAGCGCGTGCACCCGGGCCTTGGACGCGCGCAAGGCCGCGTCCAGATCGACCACCGGCGCCGGAATGTCCTGCCCCACCACCACGCCACAGCGCGCCTGCGCCTCCGGCGGCATGCGCCAGGGCTCGAACAGCCAGGCGTCGGGCACGGCCCGCAGGGCGGGCAGCCAGCGGCGCACAAACACGCCCTGCGGGTCCTGGTCGCGCGCCTGCTTGAGCGGGTTGTAGACGCGGGTGGTGTTGATGCCGGTGGTGCCGCTCTGCATCTGCAGCTGGCTCCAGTGGATGCCGGGCTCGTAGTCGACAAACTGGCGCGCCAGCCAGTGGCCCACCGGGCGCCAGTGCAGCCACAGCGGGTAGGCGGCGACCGACACCAGCATGGCGCGCATGCGGAAGTTGAGCCAGCCGGTCTCGCGCAGCATGGCCACGCACGCGTCCACCAGCGGCCAGCCGGTGCGGCCCTGCACCAGCGCGGCAAAGCGCTCGTCGGACCACTCGGCCTCGCGCAGGCCGTCGTAGCCTCGGTGCAGGTTCCGCCCTTCCAGCGCGGGTTCGGATTCAAGCTTCTGCATGAAGTGGCAGTGCCAGGCCAGGCGGCTGCGAAAGGCCTGCAGGCCCTGGCGCTGGGCCCGGTCCAGCGGCGCAGCGGCCAGCACCGCCCGCGTGGCCTGGTCCACCTCGCGCACGCTCAGGCAGCCCCAGGCCAGGTAGGGCGAGAGGCGCGAGCACGCCTCGGGCGCGGTCAGCGGCGAAGACATGCCGCGCCGGTAGTCGGCACCGCCGCCGGCCAGAAAGTGCTGCAGCGCCCGCAAGCCTTCGCTGCGCCCGCCGGGCTGGCGTTGCGGCGCGTCGGCATCGGTCAGCACGGACGCAAGCGCGTCGCGCGGCGGCGGCTCGTGCCAGGGCAGATCGACGTTGACCCAGCGCACCGGTGCTTCGGCGATGGGCGCGGCCATGAAGGCATCGCGCCGGGTCTGCCAGCCATCGCGATCGCGCAGTCCGCGCACCACGCCGTTCTGCGGCCATTCGCGCCAGGCAACGCCGTGCGCGCGGCACCAGCGGGCCACCGCGCGGTCGCGCTCGTAGGTCCAGCCGTTGCCGGTTTCTTCGTGGGCGTGCAGCGCCTCGAACGGCTGCAGCGCGTGCAGGCGGTCCAGCACCGCCACCACGTCGCCCACCACCAGCTGCAACCGGGCGCCGCGCCCGGCGAGTGCGCGGCGCAGGTCGCGCAGGCTCTCGCGCACAAAGCCCCATTGCCGGGCCGACGCGTCGGGCTGCGCCCACAGCCCGGGCTCGACCACGTACAGGCACAGCACTGGTCCGGCGCGCGCCGCCTCGACCAGCGGGGCGTGGTCGTGCAGGCGCAGGTCGCGCTTGAACCAGACGATGCGGTAATTCATGGTGTGCGGCGGGCGGAGGCGCGAGTATCGGCGCCCACCCAAAGACCCGGGTCGGCGCCGGGCCATGCGACAATCCGCTGCCGGCGATGCCCGCCGGTCTACAGCCTCTGGATCTACACCATGAACCGCTGCATCCTGTCTTTCTCCCTGCTTCGGCGCCTGGCCATCGCGGCCCTGGCGCTGACCGCCCTGCCCGCACTGGCCCAGACCGCGCCGGTGCGCAACTTCCCGGCCAACGCCCTGCGCGGCAAGCTGGTGGTGACCCAGCCGCCCGTCATCACCATGGACGGGAAATCCGCCCAGCTCTCGCCCGGTTCGCGCATCAAGGGCCCGAACAACATGCTGGTCATGTCGGGCGCCATCGTCGGCCAGGAGCTGACGGTGAACTACACCGTGGAACACCACGGCATGGTCCACGACGTGTGGATCCTGACCGAAGCCGAAGCCGCCCTGAAGCGCAAACGCGCCGGCGAATAACCCCCAACCCAACAGGCCCCCAAGCCCAGGCGCACCGCGAAACCGGCTTCGCCGGGCCGCCAGTGCGGTCCCCCTTCCAGGGGGAAGCCGCGTCAGCGGCGCAGGGGGTGATACCTATGACCACCAAAAAAGTCTTCATCAAAACCTTCGGCTGCCAGATGAACGAGTACGACTCGGACAAGATGGCCGACGTGCTCGGCGCCGCCGAGGGCTTCGAAAAAACCCAGGACCCCGAAGAGGCGGACCTGATCCTGTTCAACACCTGTTCGGTGCGCGAGAAGGCACAGGAAAAGGTCTTCAGCGACCTGGGCCGCGTCAAGCACCTGAAAAAGAAGGGCGTGCTGATCGGCGTCGGCGGCTGCGTGGCCAGCCAGGAAGGCGCCGAGATCATCAAGCGCGCGCCCTACGTGGACGTGGTGTTCGGCCCGCAGACCCTGCACCGCCTGCCCGAGATGCTCAAGGCGCGCGACCGGCTGAACCAGCCGCAGGTGGACATCAGCTTCCCCGAGATCGAGAAGTTCGACCACCTGCCGCCCGCCCGCGTCGAGGGCGCCTCGGCCTTCGTCTCCATCATGGAAGGCTGCAGCAAGTACTGCAGTTACTGCGTGGTCCCCTACACCCGCGGTGAAGAGGTCAGCCGCCCGTTCGAGGACGTGCTGGTCGAGGTCGCCGGTCTGGCCGACCAGGGCGTCAAGGAAGTGACGCTGCTGGGCCAGAACGTCAACGCCTACCGCGGCAAGATGGGGGACACCCACGACGTCGCCGACTTCGCGATGCTGATCGAGTACGTGGCCGACATCCCGGGCATCGAGCGCATCCGCTACACCACCAGCCACCCCAACGAGTTCACCCAGCGCCTGATCGACACCTACGCCAAGGTGCCCAAGCTGGTGAGCCACCTGCACCTGCCGGTGCAGCACGGGTCGGACCGCATCCTCATGGCCATGAAACGCGGCTACACCGCCATGGAATACAAGAGCACCATCCGCAAGCTGCGCGCGATCCGGCCCGACCTGTCCATGAGCAGCGACTTCATCGTCGGCTTCCCGGGCGAGACGGAAGAAGACTTCCAGAAAATGATGAAGCTGATCACCGACGTCGGCTACGACAGCAGCTTCTCCTTCATCTTCAGCCCGCGCCCCGGCACCCCCGCCGCCAACCTGCCCGACGACACGCCGCACGAGGTCAAGCTGCAGCGCCTGCAGCACCTGCAGGCCGTGCTCGAAGAGAATGTGCGCCGCATCAGCGCCAGCCGCGAAGGCACGGTGCAGCGCATCCTGGTCGAAGGGCCGTCGCGCAAGAATCCGGCCGAGCTGATGGGCCGCACCGAATGCAACCGCATCGTCAACTTCGACGGCGGCCCGAACAGCGCGCGCCTGGTGGGCCAGATGGTCGACGTGAAGATCACCCAGGCGCTGCCGCACTCGCTGCGTGGCGAAGTGCTGACAACCGAACAGGTCGCCTGATCAGGGGATTCAAGCGCCGCCCCAAGCTTGAATCGCGTCCCCTCGGGGGGCAGCGACCCGCGTCAGCGGCGGAGCGTGGGGGCTCAGGATTTTTTCGGCGGCTGCAGGTAGCGCTGGTCCGACCAGGTGGCCAGCCACTGCGGCGCAAAGGCCACGAAGATGGCCGAGAACATGCCGGTCAGGAAGGCATCGCCCCAGGCCATGAGCCAGCGCCCGACGAGCGCATGCTCCGGTTCGGGCAAGCCGGTCAGGCGGTGCAGCCAGACCATGAGCGCCCCGGAGAGGAACACCGCCGCCGCCGTGCCCAGGAAACCACGACCCAAGGTGTAAACAAACGGGTTGGGTGGCAACCAGCGGCGCAACACCGCGCCAATGCCCAGCGCCAGCGTGGCCGGCACCAGGCCGACCCAGACCCATTGCGACAACACCTGTTCGGCACCGGCCTGCCCGACCGCCCAGACCACCAGCCCGACCAGGGCCAGCACCAGCACCGCCAGCGGCCAACCCAGCATCAGCACCAGCAGGCTGGCGCCCGAGAGCTGGATCTGCAGCCCCTGCGGCATCTTCTGCGGCAACAGCCACAGCCAGGGCAGCAACGCCACCGCCGCCAAGGCAGGGGTGAGCAGGGCGCCCCGCAGCATGCGCCAAGGCTGCAGGCCCAGCGCCACCACCAGCGCCAGCCCGGCCACACCCCATTCGATCAAGGTCAACATGCGGCCCGAGTATGTGGGTGCGCCTCAGGCGTTGACTTGACTTCGGTCAATCGCGCCAAGGCGATCACCGGAGAGAGGGGTCCAGTCCAGCAAACGCCGTGGAACTGGCTTCGCCAGGCCACAGGCGTTGTCCCCTGGGGGAAGACGCGCAGCGGCGCAGGGGGGTCAGCCGAGTTTCGGCATGCCTTTCATGCCACCCATGCGCTTCATCATCTTCATCAGGCCGCCGCCCTTCATTTTCTTCATCATGCCCTGCATCTGCTCGAATTCCTTGAGCAGGCGGTTGACCTCCTGCACGTGCACGCCGGCCCCGGCAGCGATGCGGCGCTTGCGCGTGGCCTTGATGATCTCGGGCTTGCGGCGCTCGGCCAGCGTCATGCTGCAGATGATGCCTTCCTTGCGCTTGATGTCCTTCTCGGCGCGGGTCAGGTCGGCCTCGGTCGCCTTGGCGGCCAGGTTGCCCGGCAGCTTGTCCATCAGGCTGGACAGGCCGCCCATCTGCTTCATCTGGCGCAACTGGTCGAGGAAGTCGTTGAGGTCGAAGTCGCCACCGCTCTTGACCTTGGCAGCCAGCTTCTGCGCCGCCGCCATGTCCACCCCGGCCGTGACCTGTTCGACCAGGGCCAGGATGTCGCCCATGCCCAGGATGCGACCAGCATGGCGCTCGGCGTCGAACACCTCCAGGCCGTCGATCTTCTCGCTCACACCGGCAAACTTGATCGGCGCCCCAGTGACCTGGCGCACCGACAGCGCCGCGCCGCCGCGCGAGTCGCCGTCCATCTTGGTCAGGATGATGCCGGTCAGCGGCAGCGCTTCCTTGAAAGCCTTGGCGGTGTTGACCGCGTCCTGGCCCTGCATGGCGTCCACCACGAACAGGGTCTCGACCGGCTTGAGCGCACCGTGCAGTTCCTGGATCTCGCGCATCAGCGCTTCATCGATCGCCAAACGGCCAGCGGTGTCGACCAGCAGCACGTCGAAATAGTGTTTCTTCGCGTAGTCCAGCGCGGCGCGGGCGATGTCCAGCGGCTTCTGCTCGGGCGAACTCGGGAACCACTCGGCCCCGGCCTGCGCCGTCACCGTCTTGAGCTGCTCGATGGCGGCCGGGCGGTAGACGTCGCCCGAGACGGTCAGCACTTTTTTCTTGCGCTTCTCGATCAGGTGCTTGGCCAGCTTGGCGGTGGTCGTCGTTTTGCCGGCACCCTGCAGACCGGCCATGAGGATGACCGCGGGCGGCTGGGCTGCGAGGTTGATGTCCGACACGCCGTCGCCCATGGTGGCGGCCAGTTCGCGGTTGACCACACTGACCAGCACCTGGCCCGGCGTGAGCGAACCCACCACCTCCTCGCCCAGCGCCTTTTCTTTCACGCGGGCGATGAAGTCGCGCACCACCGGCAGGGCCACGTCGGCCTCCAGCAGGGCCATGCGCACCTCGCGCAGCATGTCGGTGACGTTGCTTTCGGTGATGCGGGCCTGGCCACGCATCTCTTTGACGATGCGTGACAGACGGTCGGAGAGGGCTGAGGCCATGGTGCGCGCGTGTGGGTGGAGGCAGACGGGGGAAGGGCTGCCGCAGCGGTGCGGATCAGCGACGGGCCGGTGTGACACCGGCGGTGCGCAGGGTCAAGACCCTTTAAACTGTGCTCTGGATTTTAACGGCGCCCGGCCGCAGACCGGGGGCCCCACCCCACAGCCATGCCCCTGCTGCCCGCCCTTGCCCTGAACCCGACCGTGGCCGCGCTGTCCGCCGGGGCGGCGCTGGCCTATGCGGTGCTGGCCTGGGCCCACCAGCGGCTGAGCGCCGCGCAGGCCCGCAGCGTGCTGGGCGCAGCCTGGCTGATGCACGCCATGGTGCTGGCGCTGTCGCTGTTCGAACAGCCGCCCCGCTTCGGTTTTGCGCCCGCGCTGTCGGTCACGGCCTGGCTGGTGCTGACGGTCTACGCGATCGAAAGCCGCCTGTTCCCGCAACTGCGCGCGCGCTGGACGCTGGCCGTCCTGGGCATGCTGGTGGTGGTGCTGGCAGCCATCTTCCCCGGCACCCATTACCCCACGCTGCGCTCGGCCTGGCTGCCGCTGCATTGGGCGCTGGGCATCGCCTCGTATGGCCTGATCGCCGCCGCCGTGGTGCACGCCTGGCTGATGCAGCGCGCCGAAAAAGCCATGCGCCTGGGCGCGGCGCTGGAAACCGCCATCCCGCTGCTGACGCTGGAGCGCCTGACCTTCCGTTTCGTCGGCGCCGGCTTTGTGCTGCTCAGCGCCACGCTGCTGGCCGGCTGGTATTTCTCGGAAGTGTTCGCCGATCACTTTGTCTGGAACCACAAGACCGTGTTCTCGGTGCTCTCATGGGTGACCATGGGCGTGCTGCTGCTGGGCCGCTGGCGCCTGGGTTGGCGCGGGCGCACCGCCGTGCGCACCCTGTACCTGGCCGCCGGCCTCCTCATGCTGGGCTACGTGGGCTCGCGCTTCGTGCTCGAAGTGGTCCTGCAGCGGGTCTGAGCCCCCACAACCCGCACACGCCCCCATGAAGTTCGCTCTCGTCATCGCCGTCGTGCTCGTGGCCGTCTGGATCTGGCGCAACAACCGCCAGAACGAGCGCAACGACGCGCCCGGCCCGGCCGCACGCCGCCCTGCCATCCCGGCGCCGATGGTGGCTTGCGGCCACTGTGGCATGCACCTGCCACAGGACGAGGCGGTGCGCGGCCAGCGCGGCGTCTACTGCTGTCACGAACACCGCCGCCAGGCCGAAGAGGCCACGAATTGACGGCCACCCCCACCGGCACCGCCTGACATGGCGCTCGATCCGAACTCGCAGTTCTCGCCCTCGTGGCTGGTCTCGCTCGACGCCGAGGGCGTATCCGGCCGCGATCAGCGCCTTCGCGCCTTCGCCCGCCTGTGGCGCATGTTCATGCGCACCCGCGTGTTCATTGCGGCCGTGCTGCTGGCGCTGCAGGTGTTCGTGGTCGCCACGCGCTCGGGTGGCCCGTCCTGGCTCGTGCTGGTCTGCGCCCTGCACCTGACCGCCACACTGGCGGTTTTGATATGGCTGCGACCGGTCGAACAGGGCCGGAGCCTGCGCATGCAGTGGCAATGGCTGACCACCATCGGCGTGGATGTCGTGGTCTTCGCGTTGCTGGAGTACTTCCAGCGCGGCGGCATCAGCTACATCCCGCTGTTCGCGCTGCCGGTGTTGATGGCCGCCATCCTCGGCCCCCTGGTGCTGGCCCTGGCCACCGCGGCCAGCATCACGATCTACCTGCTGGGTGAGGCGGCGCTGAGCGCGCCCCTGCTCAGCGAGGTGTCCACCTCGCGCTTCCTGCAAAGCGGCCTGACCGGGACCGGCTTCTTCATCGTGGCCTTGCTGGCCTACCAGCTGGCCCAGCGCCTGGCGCGTGAGGAAGCGCTGGCCCAGAGCAGCCAGGCCGCGGCCCGCACCCAGGCACAGGTCAACGAACTGATCATCGAGAGCCTGAGCGAGGGCGTGCTGGTGGTGGACATGCACGGCGTGGTGCGCAATGCCAACCCGGCGGCGCAGTCCATGCTGTTGGGCGATCGCTACCCGCGTTCGGCCAAGCTGCTGCTGTCCGCGCGCGAGGGCTGGGAAGGGCTGGCCCACCTGGTGGACAAGAGCTTCGCACTGGGCCATGCCCTGGAATCGGAAGTGCGCATCGAAATCGACGAGCTCACGGCCCACAAACTGTTTGTTCGCACACAGCTCACCACAGCGCAGGGCGGGCGCCACGCCGGTCTGTGCGTGCTGTTCCTGGAAGATCTGCGCGAGGTCGAGGCGCGGGTGCGCACCGAAAAGCTCGCGTCGATGGGCCGCATGTCGGCGGCGGTGGCGCACGAGATCCGCAACCCGCTGTCGGCCATCACCCAGGCCAATGCCCTGCTCGACGAAGAGGTGCAGGCACCCGGCCAGAAGCGCCTGACGCGCATGATCGAACAGAACGCGCAGCGCCTGGCGCGCATCGTCGACGACATCCTGAACGTGGCACGCGCCCAGCCCAGCCAGGGTGAGGAACTGGTGCCCAGCCTGCCGCTGGACCAGACCCTGCGGCACATCACACACGAATGGAGCAAGCAGAACCAGGCCCAGGGCGTGCTGGGCGTACACCCGCACGCGCCGGGCCTGCTGGTGCATTTCGACCCCGAGCACCTGCGGCGCCTGCTGATCAACCTGCTCGACAACGCGCTGCGCCACTCCAGCCGCGCCCCTTCGTCGATCCGCGTCATCAGCCAGCCCAGTGGCAACGACCGCATCCGCCTGTCCGTCTGGAGCCACGGCCCGGCCCTGGAAGCGAGCGTGCACAAGCACCTGTTCGAGCCTTTCTTTTCGTCCGAGAGCCGCTCCAGCGGGCTGGGTCTGTACATCTGCCGCGAGCTCTGCGAACGCTACGGCGCGCAGATCGCCTACCAGCGCAGCCGGCTCGACCAGCAAGAGGGCAACGAGTTCTATGTGGTCATGCCCGCGGCCAGCGGACGCAGCCCGGTGCAGCAGAGCCTGGCCATCCAGCCGGGCGACTCCGTCCCGGCTCACACGCGCCCGCCAGCGGACTCGAGGCCGCCACCCATGTCGACACTTTTCTGATCCATGTCCTCTTCTGTACCCGCTGCCGTGCTGGTCGTCGACGACGAACCGGATCTGCGCACCCTCTATGAACTGACCCTGCTGCGCGAGGGCTACCAGGTCACGTCGGCACCCGACCTGACGCAGGCGCGCGAATCACTGGCCCAGCAGCGCTTTGACGTGCTGATCACCGACATGCGGCTGCCCGACGGCCTGGGACTGGAGCTGCTGCGCGAACTGGTCGCCGGCCAGCGCAGCGAAAAATCCATCGTCATCACCGCCTACGGCTCGGCCGAAAACGCGGTGGAAGCGCTCAAGAGCGGGGCCTTCGACTACCTGACCAAACCGGTGGATCTCAAGCAGTTGCGCGCGGCTGTCAGTGCGGCGCTGCAGAGCCAGCGCCACCCCCCTGCAGCCCAGAGCGTGGGCGAGGCCACGTTGCGCGCCGCACCACCACCGCCCAGCGGCGTCCAGGCTTTGCGGCGCATCGTGGGCAGCTCGGCCTGCATGGCGCAGATCCGCGGCCGCATCGAAAAGGTGGCCACCAGCATGGCGCCGGTACTGATCCTGGGCGAGTCGGGCACCGGCAAGGAGCTGGTGGCACGCGCTGTGCACGAATGCAGCCACCGCGCCAGCGGCCCCTTTGTCGCGGTCAACTGCGGCGCCATCCCGGAGAACCTGATCGAGGCCGAATTCTTCGGTGCGCGCAAGGGCGCCTTCACCGGCGCCACGCAGGACCGCGAGGGTTACTTCCAGGCGGCCAAGGGTGGCACCCTGTTCCTGGACGAGATCGGCGATCTGCCGCTGGCCATGCAGGCCAAGCTGCTGCGCGTGATCCAGGAAAGGCGTGTGCGTCCGCTCGGCGGCGTGCAGGAAGAGCTGGTCGATGTGCGGCTGGTCAGCGCCACCCACCGCGACCTGGGGGGCCTGGTACACAGCGGTGGCTTCCGCCAGGACCTGTTCTACCGCCTCAACGTCATCGGCCTGCGCACCCCTGCCCTGCGCGAGCGCCGCGAAGACCTGCCGGATCTCGCCCATGCCCTGCTGCAGCGCATCTGTGCTGAGTCGGGCCAGACCGCGCCCGAACTCTCGCCGGGCGCGCTGGACTGGCTGCAGGCCTGCGAACTGCCGGGCAATGTGCGGGAGCTCGAGAACCTGCTGCAGCGAGCCCTGGCCTTGAGCAACGGCCTGCGGCTGGAACCCGAAGACTTCGGGGAGCCGCCCGCATCGCCCGGCAGCCAGGCAGGGGCCCTCGGCGCCAAGGCAACAGCCATGCCACTGACCACGGATACCGCGCCCACGGCAGACAGCCACTTCGGCGCGCCCGTGTCGGCCCCGGCTCCGATTCCCGCCGACCTGCAGAGCTACCTGGACGAGCAGGAACGCCAGGTGCTGCTGCAGGCACTCAGGGAAACCGACTTCAACCGTACCGCGGCCGCCGCGCGCCTGGGACTGAACCTGCGGCAGATGCGTTACCGCATCCAGCGTCTGGGCATCGTCATGCCGTCCGGTGGCGACGATGAGGCCTGAACCCGAGACCGCCCCGCTCTGGCAGGGCGGCTGGCTGCAGAGCGCACGGCGGGTCTCCTCGCCCAACTTCGGCCCGCGCCCGGCCGGTGCTGACATCGACCTCATCGTCCTCCACTCGATCAGCCTGCCCCCGGGCGAGTACGGCGGTCCCGAGGTCGAGCAGCTGTTCACCAACCGCCTGGACTGGGACGCCCACCCCTACTTCCAGCAGATCCGGGGCATGGAGGTGTCGTCGCACTTCTTCATCCGGCGCAGTGGCGAGCTGGTGCAGTTTGTCGACGCCGACGCACGCGCCTGGCACGCCGGGCGATCGGCATGGCGTGGGCGGGACGACTGCAACGACGACTCGATCGGCATCGAACTCGAAGGACTGGAAGGCGACCCTTTCGAGCCCGCGCAATACCGCACGCTGCAAGACCTGTGTGTGCAGCTGGCGCAGCGCTACCCCATCGCCCACATCGCGGGCCATGAACACATCGCGCCAGGCCGCAAGAACGACCCAGGACCGGGGTTCGACTGGGCGCAATTGCAACAGGACCTGCGCTGGGCCCATGCGTGTTTTCCCGAGTGCACAAGGTCCACGGCCTCGGCGGCCACCCGCACCACACCCGCGCAGCCACCGACCGCCTGACCGCCACTACTGAGGAGCGGCGCGGCCTGCAACCGCAAAAGCGCTGGAATCCCGCATCAACACAAGCGCCGGCACCCCGGCCTCCAGCAGCAGCGCACGCTCTGCAGCATGCTGCACCGCACCCCTGAACGCACCACTTGCGCGCCTTTTTATCTGGCGAAAAAACCGTCGCACGCATTCCCCGGTATTTTTCACAAACACTACCCCTAGTGCCTTGAACCCACCCATCACACCAGATATAGTGTGCGCTGCGCGTGACGCGACACGGCCACAGGTGTCTGAAACACCCCTCAGACCTGCCCGCCACACCCAGGCCGGCCCCACCGCCCGGCCCACCGACACGCAGCCATCCGAACACGTGCGCCCCCGCGGCCACCCACCACAACAAACGCAAGAGGAACCATGCTGAGCGCCACATCCACCCCCGCTGCCGCCACCCCGTCCGCCCTGCTGTCCGCCGGTGCTCCACGCACTGCGTCGCCCGACAGCAGCAGTGCCGTGCTGGCCCACTACCAGATCATCCGCCGCAACGGTGCGGTGGTGCCCTTTGAGCCGAGCAAGATCGCGGTGGCCTTGATGAAGGCTTTCCTGGCGGTGCACGGCACCCAGGGCGCGGCCTCGGCGAGCGTGCGCGAAACGGTGGACGCCCTGACCCAGAACGTGGTCCGTGCCCTCATGCGCTCACGCCCGGGCGGTGGCACCTTCCACATCGAAGACGTGCAAGACCAGGTCGAGCTCGGCCTCATGCGCAGCGGCCACCACGAAGTCGCCCGTGCCTACGTGCTCTACCGCGAGCGCCGCACACAAGAACGTGCGCAGCAGGCCGAAGCAAGCAAACCCGCCGAAGCCACGTTGCACGTGACCGACGGCGGCCAGCGCGTACCGCTGGATGTGAACCAGCTGACCGCCCTGATCGAATCCGCCTGTGCCGGCCTGGGCGCCGACGTCAAGGCCGACCCCATCGTGGCCGAGACCAAGCGCAACCTGTACGACGGTGTGCCGATCGAAGAGGTTTACAAGGCGTCCATCCTCGCCGCCCGCACCCTGATTGAAAAAGACCCGGACTACACCTACGCCACGGCGCGCCTGCTGCTGCACACGGTCTTCAAGGAGGTGCTGGGTCACGAGGTGGTGCCGGCCGAGCGCGGTCAGTGCTATGCCGACTACTTCCCCCTGGCCATCAAGAAGGGCGTGCAGAACGAGCTGCTCGACGAGAAACTGCAACAGTTCGATCTCGCGCGCCTGGGCGCAGCGCTCAAGCCCGAGCGCGATCTGCAGTTCGACTACCTGGGCCTGCAGACGCTGTACGACCGTTACTTCCTGCACGTGCGCAAGCAGCGCATCGAGCTGCCGCAGATCTTCTTCATGCGCGTGGCCATGGGTCTGTCGCTGAACGAAATCGACCGTGAAGCCCGTGCGATCGAGTTCTACGAGGTGCTGTCCTCGTTCGACTTCATGTCGTCCACACCCACGCTGTTCAACGCCGGCACGCTGCGTTCGCAGCTCTCCAGCTGCTACCTGACCACCGTGCCCGACGACCTGGACGGCATCTACGAGTCGATCAAGGAAAACGCGCTGCTGTCCAAGTTTGCGGGCGGCCTGGGCAACGACTGGACCCGCGTGCGTGCCCTGGGCGCCCACATCAAGGGCACCAACGGCGAGTCGCAGGGCGTTGTGCCCTTCCTGAAAGTGGTCAACGACACCGCCGTGGCGGTCAACCAGGGCGGCAAGCGCAAGGGCGCGGTCTGCACCTACCTGGAAACCTGGCACCTTGACATCGAAGAATTCCTGGAGCTGCGCAAGAACACCGGCGACGACCGCCGCCGCACCCACGACATGAACACGGCGAACTGGATTCCCGACCTGTTCATGAAGCGCGTGATGGAGAAAGGCCAGTGGAGCCTGTTCTCGCCCAACGACGTGCCCGACCTGCACGACCTGTTCGGCGCCGACTTCGAGAAGGCCTACGTGGCCTACGAAGAAAAGGCCGCCCGCGGCGAGATCAAGCCCTACCGCAAGGTCCCTGCGACCGACCTGTGGCGCAAGATGCTGTCGATGCTGTTTGAGACCGGCCACCCCTGGATCACCTACAAGGACGCCTGCAACGTGCGCAGCCCGCAGCAGCACGCCGGCGTGGTGCACAGCTCCAACCTCTGCACCGAGATCACGCTCAACACCAGCGACACCGAAACCGCGGTCTGCAACCTGGGCTCGGTCAACCTGCACCGCCACCTCACGGGCGGGCAGTTGGACCACGCCAAGCTGCAGAAGACGATCAACACGGCGATGCGCATGCTCGACAACGTGATCGACATCAATTACTACGCGGTCAAGAAAGCACGCGACTCCAACCTGCGCCACCGCCCGGTCGGTCTGGGCCTGATGGGCTTCCAGGACGCGCTGTACGAACTGCGCATCCCGTATGCATCGAACGACGCGGTCGAGTTCGCCGACCGCTCCATGGAAGCCATCTGCTACTACGCCTACTGGGCGTCGACCGAACTGGCCCGCGAGCGTGGTCGCTATTCCAGCTACCGTGGTTCGCTGTGGGACCAGGGCATCCTGCCCCCCGACACGCTGGACCTGCTGGCGCGCGAGCGCGGCGGTTACGTCGACGTGGACCGCTCGACCAGCCTCGACTGGGGCGCGCTGCGCAAGAAGATCGCGCAGGACGGCATGCGCAACTCCAACTGCGTGGCCATCGCCCCCACCGCGACCATCTCCAACATCATCGGCGTGGACGCCTCGATCGAGCCTTGCTTCGGCAACCTCTCGGTCAAGTCCAACCTGTCGGGCGAGTTCACCGTCATCAACAGCTACCTGGTCAAGGACCTCAAGCGCCTGGGCCTGTGGGATGACGTGATGGTCATGGACCTCAAGCACTTTGACGGTTCGCTGCGCCCCATCGATCGCGTGCCTCAGGACGTGAAGGCGCTGTATGCGACGGCGTTCGAGGTGGAGCCGATGTGGCTGGTGGAGGCCGCTGCACGCCGTCAGAAGTGGATCGACCAGGCGCAGAGCCTGAACATCTACATGGCCGGCGCCTCGGGCAAGAAGCTCGACGAGACCTACAAGCTCGCGTGGCTGCGTGGTCTCAAGACCACCTATTACCTGCGCACCACCTCGGCCACACACGCCGAAAAATCCACTGGCCGCGCAGGCCAGCTCAACGCGGTGTCTGCGCATGGCCATGAGTCATCGATGAGTGCGCCGGCAGCCGCCGCGACACCGGTCGAGATGGCCGCTGAACCGGCCACCGACATCAAGTTCTGCGCCATCGACGACCCGGGCTGCGAAGCCTGCCAGTGATGCGCGATCTCATGCGCGTGATGAAGCTGTCGCACCGGCCACCGTTTTCGATGCGACACCGCAACACAAAACATGCATCGCGCGCATGAGTCCTTTGCTTTTCATCCCGACACTTCGATAATCCGCTGAATTGGACACCACCATGCTGACCTGGGACGAACAAGTCACTCCCTCCTCGAAGCCCGCTCTTCAAACATTGCCACCCACCACACCGGGTGCGCAAGCTGCAGTGTCCTCCCCCGCTTCTGCCACCGCCGCCCACAGCCGCGAAGAGCGTCGTGTGAACGTCGCCGACAAGCGCATCATCAACGGCCAGACCGACGTCAACCAGCTGGTGCCTTTCAAGTACAAGTGGGCGTGGGAAAAGTACCTCGCCACCTGCGCCAACCACTGGATGCCGCAGGAAGTGAACATGAGCCGCGACATCGCGCTCTGGAAAGATCCCAACGGCCTGACCGAAGACGAGCGCCGCATCGTCAAGCGCAACCTCGGTTTCTTCGTCACCGCCGACTCGCTGGCCGCCAACAACATCACGCTGGGCACCTACCGCCACATCACGGCGCCCGAGTGCCGTCAGTTCCTGTTGCGCCAGGCGTTTGAAGAAGCCATCCACACCCACGCCTACCAGTACATCGTGGAGTCGCTGGGTCTGGACGAAGGCGAGATCTTCAACGCGTACCACGAGGTCTCGTCGATCCGCAACAAGGACGAGTTCCTGATCCCGTTCATCGACGCGATCATGGACCCGAACTTCAAGACCGGCACCCCCGAAGACGACCAGACCCTGCTCAAGTCGCTGATCGTGTTTGCCTGTCTGATGGAAGGCCTGTTCTTCTACGTCGGCTTCACGCAGATCCTGGCGCTGGGTCGCCAGAACAAGATGACCGGTGCTGCCGAGCAGTACCAGTACATCCTGCGCGACGAGTCCATGCACTGCAACTTCGGCATCGACCTGATCAACGCGATCAAGCTTGAGAACCCGCTGCTGTGGACGCCGCAGTTCAAGGCCGAGATCAAGGAACTGTTCCTCAAGGCCGTGGACCTCGAATACCAGTACGCCGAAGACACCATGCCGCGCGGCGTGCTCGGCCTGAACGCATCGATGTTCAAGGGCTACCTGCGCTACATCGCCAACCGGCGCGCCACGCAGATCGGCCTGGAGCCCCTGTTCCCTCATGAGGAGAACCCGTTCCCCTGGATGAGCGAGATGATCGACCTCAAGAAGGAACGCAATTTCTTCGAGACGCGTGTCATCGAATACCAGTCCGGCGGCGCGCTGTCCTGGGATTGAGGCACCTCTGCTGACCGACATGTCCACCCTTCCACAAAGCCCTGTTCCAGACGCTCCGGCGTCCGGGACAGGGCTTTGTCACACCATTCAAGGCCTTGGTGCCATCCGTGGATGCATCCACGGCGCCAGGGCCCTGAATCACTTGCACGGACAAAGCCCGTGCGAAGTGCTCTTTGCAACTTGATCAAGGAGAAAACAATGGCAACTGCGAAAAAAGCCCCGGCCAAAAAGGCCGCTGTGAAGAAGGCCGCTGCGCCGGCCAAGAAGGCCGCTGCACCGGCCAAGAAGGCCGCTGCACCGGCGAAGAAGGCCGCTGCACCTGTGAAGAAGGCCGCTGCACCTGTGAAGAAGGCCGCTGCACCTGCGAAGAAGGCTGCTGCTCCGAAGAAGGCCGCTGCACCCGCGAAGAAGGCTGCCGCTCCTAAGAAGGCCGCTGCACCCGCGAAGAAGGCTGCTGCTCCTAAGAAGGCCGCCGCACCTGCGAAGAAAGCTGCTGCTCCTAAGAAGGCCGCCGCACCTGCGAAGAAGGCTGCCGCTCCTAAGAAGGCCGCTGCACCTGCGAAGAAAGCTGCTGCTCCTAAGAAGGCCGCTGCACCCAAGGCCGCTGTCAAAAAGGCAGCCCCCGCAAAAAAAGCTGAGCCGGCCAAGAAGCCGGCAGCCCCTGCGGCCCCTGCAGCGCAAACCAAGCTGAACCCTCAGGCTGCCTGGCCGTTCCCGACGTCCAGCAAGCCCTGATTCCCTGCCTGGGATGACGTGCAAAGCCCGGTGCGAAAGCATCGGGCTTTTTTCATGGGCGGCCGCTGTTGTGAACGGCCGCCGCAGGGTCAGGCGCTGAAGCGGTAGTTCTGCCCACCCCGACTGGCGATCTTGGTGGCGCCGATGCGGTTACCCAGTTCGGCACAACGCACCAGGCTCCAGCCCTGCGACAGACCGTGCAACAGCGCGGCGCGGAAGGCATCGCCGCAACCTGTGGGGTCCAGCACCTCGTCGGCCTTGACGGGTGCCACCAGGGTCTTGCTGCCCTGCACCCACACTTCGCACCCATGCTCACCCAGGGTGATGACCAGGCCCTGCACCTGCTGGGCGATGGCATCAAAGCTCAGACCCGTGCGGTCGCTGAGCATCTTGCCTTCGTAGTCGTTGACGGTGACCCAGGTGGCCAGCTCGATGAAATGCCGCAGCTCCTCACCGTTGAACATGGGCAGGCCCTGCCCCGGATCAAACACGAAGGGAATGCCCCCGTCGTGCAGTTGCTGGGCGTGCTGCAACATGGCGTCACGCCCGTCGGGCGACACGATGGCTAGGCGGATGCCGGCGTCGGTGGGCACCGGCGTCTCATGGGCCTGCGACATCGCGCCGGGGTGGAAGGCGGTGATCTGGTTGTTGTCGCGGTCGGTCATGATCATGGCTTGCGCGGTGTAGTTGTTCGCGGTCGTCCCGACAAAGCGGGTGTCCACGCCCAGGCTGCGCATGCGCTCCAGATAGTCGTTCGCGTCGTTGCCCACCATGGCCAGTGGCACGGCGGGCGACCCCAGCTGGCGCAGGCCATAGGCGATGTTGCCGGCGCAGCCTCCAAACTCGCGCCGCAGGCCAGGCACCAGGAAGGACACGTTGAGGATGTGCAGCTGGCTGGGCAGGATCTGCTCGGCGAAACGCCCCTCAAAGGTCATGATGGTGTCGAAGGCCAGTGAGCCGCAGATGAGGATGGACATGGTGTCTGTGTGGAGGAGGGTCAGGGGTAAAAAACCAGGACACGGTAACCGGCCATGGACACGGCGCCGGCGTCGGTGATGGACAGGCGCAGGTTCAGCGGCAGGGAACCCTGAGCGGGCAACAGGGCGGGCGCGCCAGGCAATTCGTTCTGCAGAAACACGCGCCGTGCGATCACGCTGTCGCGCGTGTCGGTCAGGCTCAGTTCGAGCGCGGGCACGGCCACCGGGATGCTGGCCGTGTTCTTGATGACGACGTCGAACGCATAGAAGTTGCCCAGCCGGCGCGCCAGGGTCGAGCTGTCGATGACCACCGCATCGATGCGGCGCACGGGGCCGAGCTCGCAGCCCAGCGGTGCGCACAGCTGCGTCAGCAGCGGCGCCAGTTCGGGGTGGCTCGCGGCCAGCGCGTCGCGCTCGTGCACCGCCCACTGGGCGCCGAGCAGACCGCCCAGCAGCACGGCGAGCACAGCCAAGCCGACCCGCACCGCCGGCGAACGCCAGAACGCCTGACGCCGGGCCTGGCGCACGAAGCCGGGTTCTGCAGCTACCGCCACGGCCTGCTCTGCGTCGGCACCGTGCAAACCGGACGGTGCAGGTGCCTGCGACACCGCAGGCGGCGCATCCTCTGCGTCGGGAACGGAGCGACCTGCCGATTCGGCGAACCGCGACAACTCGGCATGGAAGTCCGAGTCGCGTGCTTCGGCAGCAGAGGCCCCCACAAATGACGTCTCGCCCACGCTCAAGGGCGCGTCGCGCGCTGCGTCCGGCGCCGCATCCAGTGCAGGCCCGGCCAGGTGAGTGGCCTCGGCGGCGGCCCAAGCCCCACGTGCTGCGCCGGGGGGCGGCACATCGACGTCTGTCGGAACATGGGGCTCTAGCTGCGGTGCTGCGTCTGCAGGGCTCGGGAGATCGGCCGGCACGGTATCGCCATCCGCGGGTGGTGCCTCTGCCCTGGTGGCCACGCCATCGCGCACATCCTCTTCTGGCCCCGCACTTTGGACCAACACCGCCTCATCATCCAGGATGGCCCGCGTCGGCTGCACAACCTCGGGGGCGGCGGACGGCTGAGGAGCAGGTGGAAAGACCTCCCCGTGCGGATCGGAAGGCACCGCCGCATGGGCCTGCCCCGCCGGGGCGTGGGGTGGCTGCTCTGCAGCCGACACCGGGTCGGAGACCACCAGTGGTGCTGGTGGCACCCACTCTTGCAGGTACAGCGTGGCGTCGAACACGTCAGCGCAGTGGCCACATCGCACCCAGCCGTCGGAGATCTTCAGCTGGTCGCGCACCACCTTGAAGGTCGTGCCGCAAGCTGGACAGCGGGTGGTGTAGCTCATGCGCCGATTATTGCAGTGGCTCGCCGAGCCCCAAGGCGCCGCGGCACCTCAGGGCCGTTGCGCGGTCATGAGGATCCAGCCGTCCTCTTCGTCGCTCACGGACAGCTGCACCCAGGGTGCGTAGGCCTCGATCAGCTCCTCGGCCTGGCGCGCCAGGATGCCGGCGAGCACGAGCCGGCCACCGGCCTTGACGTGCGCGCACAGCAGCGGCGCCAGCACCTTCAACGGCGTGGCCAGGATGTTGGCGAGCACCAGGTCGAACTCGCCCTGCGCCAGATCGGGCAGGCCGCTCTGCAACTGCACGTGGTTGTTCTCGGCGTTCAGACGGGTCGATTCGACGGCCGCCGGGTCGATGTCCACCGCCACGATCTCGCGCGCACCGAACTTGGCCGCGCCCATGGCCAGGATGCCCGAGCCGCAGCCGTAGTCCAGCACACGCTGGCCCTGCGCGCCGTGGCGCGCGGTCCAGCGCAGGCACATGCGCGTGGTCGGGTGGGTGCCGGTGCCAAAGGCCAGGCCGGGGTCCAGGCGCAGCACCTGCTGCGCACCCGCGGGTGGCTCGTGCCAGCTGGGCACGATCCAGAACGTGGGCGTGATCTCGACCGGCTCGAACTGCGACTGCGTCAGGCGCACCCAGTCCTGCTCGGCCACGGCGCGCACGCCGAGCACCTGACCGTCACCGAAGAAATCCTGCGGCGCCAGCAGTTCGGCCGCCTCGCGCGCCGCGGCTTCGGTGCCGAACAGCGCTACCACCCGCGAGCGGTTCCAGCCCTCCTTGGGCGGCGGCATGCCGGGCTCACCAAACAGGGCCTGCTCGGCCGGTGTCAGCGCGTCGGCGTCTTCCACCGACACGCTCAGCGCGTCCAGCGCATCCAGCGCATCGCTCACCGGCTCCACGGCGGCCTCGGCCACCAGCAGGACCAGTTCAAAAAAAGACCCAGCCGACGGCTGGGTCTGGGCTTGTGCATCAGCGTTCACGGTGCGAGAGCCACTCTTCGAGGTAATGGATGTTGGTGCCGCCGGCCACGAAGCTGGCGTCGACCATCAATTCGCGGTGCAGCGGGATGTTGGTCTTGATGCCTTCGACCACCGCTTCGGCCAGCGCCGTGCGCATGCGGGCCAGGGCCTGCTCGCGCGTGTCGCCGTGCACGATCAGCTTGCCGATCATGCTGTCGTAGTTGGGCGGCACGAAGTAGTTGGTGTAGGCGTGCGAGTCCACGCGCACACCGGGACCGCCGGGCATGTGCCAGGTGGTGATGCGACCGGGCGACGGGGTGAACTTGTAGGCGTCTTCGGCGTTGATCCGGCACTCGATGGCGTGACCCTTGAGCTGGATCTGGCGCTGGGTGAACGGCAGCTTTTCGCCAGCGGCCACCGCGATCTGGGTGCGCACGATGTCCACACCGGTGATCCACTCGGTCACCGGGTGCTCCACCTGCACGCGGGTGTTCATCTCGATGAAGTAGAACTCGCCGTTCTCGAACAGGAACTCGAAGGTCCCCGCCCCGCGGTAGCCGATCTTCTTGCAGGCGGCCGCGCAGCGCTCACCGATCTTCTCGATCAGACGGCGCGGGATACCCGGCGCCGGCGCTTCTTCGATCACCTTCTGGTGGCGGCGCTGCATGGAGCAGTCGCGCTCGCCCAGGTAGACCGCGTTGCGGTGCGTGTCGGCCATCACCTGGATCTCGACGTGGCGCGGGTTCTGGAGAAACTTCTCCATGTACACCTCGGGATTGCCGAAGGCCGCGCCCGCTTCCGCCTTGGTGGTCTGCACCGCGTGCAGCAGGGCCGCCTCGGTGTGCACCACGCGCATGCCGCGCCCGCCGCCACCGCCTGCGGCCTTGATGATCACCGGGTAACCGATGGCCTTGGCGGTGCGCTTGATCACCGCCGGGTCGGCGGGCAAGGCGCCTTCAGAGCCGGGCACGCAGGGCACGCCGGCGCGGATCATGGCCTGCTTGGCCGAGACCTTGTCGCCCATCAGGCGGATGGATTCGGGCGTCGGGCCGATGAAGGTGAAGCCGCTTTTCTCCACGCGCTCGGCGAAGTCGGCGTTCTCGGACAGAAAGCCGTAACCGGGGTGGATGGCTTCCGAATCGGTCACCTCGGCCGCCGAGATGATGGCCGGCATGCTGAGGTAGCTCTGGCCCGACGGTGCCGGGCCGATGCAGACCGCTTCGTCGGCCAGGCGTATGTACTTGGCATCGCGGTCGGCCTCGGAATAGACCATCACGGCCTTGATGCCCAGCTCGCGGCAGGCGCGCTGGATGCGCAGCGCGATCTCGCCGCGGTTGGCGATCAGGATTTTCTTGAACATGAGGCGCCGCCGCTTATTCGATGACGAACAGGGGCTGGCCGTATTCGACCGCCTGGCCGTTCTGCACCAGGATCTGGGTCACGGTGCCGGTCTTGTCGGCTTCGATCTCGTTGAGGATCTTCATGGCCTCGACGATGCAGATCGTCTCGCCTTCCTTGATCGTGTCACCCACGTCTTTGAAGGGCTTGGCGCCCGGGCTGGACGCGCGGTAGAAAGTGCCCACCATGGGCGATTTGACGGTGTGGCCCACCGGGTCAGCGGCAGCGGGAGCGGCTTCGACCGCCGCCACCGGGGCTGCGGGTGCCGCCATCGGCGCGGCCACAGCGGGTGCCATGGCGTAGGTGACAGGAGCGGCCATGCCGGCAGGCGAACCTTTGACGATGCGCACCTTGCCTTCGGCTTCGGTGATTTCCAGCTCGGAAACGTTCGATTCAGACACCAGATCGATCAGTGTCTTCAGTTTTCTCAGGTCCATGGTTTTCTCCAACGAATTTCTGTCAAGTTCAGACATCTTCGCTCAAATTCGAGCAAAACAAAGTCTTCGCGCTTGATGGGGTGGCGCAGTGTACACGAAGGCACCCCTTTCAACCACCCAGCCGCAGATCGCCTCTCAGGGACTTTTGTGCCAGCAACAGGGCCCACCATCCACAGAAAAGCCGCACTCTACCCCGATTTTCGGATCAGATACCGCCAGTTGTCGGAATCAACCCAGCTGCGCCCACTGGGCCAGATCGGCCTCGGTGACTTTGCCCACCTTCTGGTGCGCCACCTCCCCGTTCGCATCGAACACCACGCTGAACGGCAGGCCGCCGCCCAGGTTGCCCAGGCTGCGGCTGAGCTCGGTGCCCGCCAGCCCGGCCATCCCGACCGGGAACACCAGGGGCAGCTTCTGCATGAACCGGCGCACCGCGCTGGGCTGGTCGACCGCCAGCCCCAACACTTGCCAGCCCCGCGCAGCGTGCTGCGCGTGGAAGGCGTTGAGCATAGGCAGCTCCTCCACACAGGGCGGACACCAGGTGGCCCAGAAGTTCACCAGCAGCGGTCGCCCCCGAAACTGCTCCATGGCAAAGACCTCGCCGTTGGGGCCTTCGAAGCGGCTGGCCCAGAAAGCCGCCAGGGCGGGGGATTGCGCCTCGCTCGGATGCAGTCGCCACCAGGCAAAACCTGCGCCGGCGCCACAGGCGGTCAGCGCCAGCGCGCCGGTCCAAAGGGTTCTTCTTTGCATGATCCAAACGAAAAAGGGTTCAGTGCGCCCCGCCCGCCAGCAGCGCGCGCAAGGCTTTGGCATCGCCCCGGGGTTTGCGGCCCAGGGCATCGGGTTTGAGGGCGCCACGCAGACCATCGTGGTCGTGCACGAGCAGGTGCACCAGCACCCACTGGCCAAGCGTGGTGTTGCGGCTGCGCAGGGTCAGCACGTCCACCGGCTCACCGCGCCAGCCGGTGACGGTCCCGGGCTGGTAGTCCACACGGTGGTCCAGCAGGCTGAGTTCGGCCGCCTTCGGGTCGTCGCAGAACAGGTGCAGGTGGATGTCGCTGTGGCGGGTGGCGGTGCCGTGCCAGACGGCACCCCCCAGATGGGGCTGAAAGTCCTGCAGCCGGTCCATCCAGACCAGTGCCTGCTCGCGCAGGGCCTGCAGCTCGGTGGCCTGGGTGTCGGGGCAGAACACGGCGATGTACTCGCGCACCGCCGCCTCCATGACCAGGTTGTCGGGCCAGGGCGCCTTGGCCGACAGGCCCAACTGGTGCCCTGCCTGGCGCTTGGCCGGGCCGTATTCCATGCCGTCTTCGACCACGTAGCGGGCGGCCACGGCGGCGATCTCACGGGTCAGCTCAGAGGTCTGGTCCATCATGGGCGGATTGTGCACCGGGGGGCCTCACACAGAGCATCGGACCGACTTGCCCCCGAATCCCTCAGGGCATCGCCCTAGAATCGCCGCCATGCATATACATATCCTGGGCATCTGTGGCACTTTCATGGGGGGCCTCGCCGCCCTGGCCCGCGAAGCGGGTCACCGCGTGACCGGCTGCGATGCCGGCGTCTACCCCCCCATGAGCGACCAGCTGCGGGCCCTCGGCATCGAGCTGATCGAAGGTTTTGGCGCCGACCAGATGGCCCTGCAGCCCGACGTGTACGTGGTGGGCAACGTGGTCAGCCGCGCCCGGCTGCCCGATGGCACGCCGAAATTCCCGCTGATGGAAGCCATCCTGGAAGCCGGCGCGCCCTACACCAGCGGCCCGCAGTGGCTGGCCGAACATGTGCTGCAGGGCCGCCATGTCCTGGCCGTGGCCGGCACGCACGGCAAGACCACCACCACGTCCATGCTGGCCTGGGTGCTTGAAGCCAATGGCCTTCAGCCCGGCTTCCTGGTGGGCGGGGTGCCGATGAATTTCGGGGTGTCGGCCCGACTGGGTCAAGGCAAAACCTTCGTGATCGAGGCTGACGAATACGACACGGCATTCTTCGACAAACGCAGCAAGTTCGTTCACTACCGCCCGCGCACGGCGATCCTGAACAACCTGGAGTTCGACCACGCCGACATCTTCGACGACCTCAAGGCCATCGAACGCCAGTTCCATCACCTGGTGCGCACCGTGCCCGGCAGCGGCCGTGTGGTGGTCAACGGTCTGGAAGAAAGCCTGGACCGCGTGCTGCACGCCGGTTGCTGGAGCGAGGTGCGCAGCTTCGGCGCCGCGGTGAGCGACTTTTCCGCCGTCGGCGAACCCGACGCCTTTGACGTGCTGCTGCGCGGCGAACAGGTGGCGCGGGTGGAGTGGGCGCTCACCGGCGTGCACAACCAGCTCAACGCGCTGGCCGCCATCGCCGCGGCCGAACACCTGGGCGTGGCGCCGGCCAATGCGGCGCGGGCGCTGGGGAGCTTCCAGAACGTGCGCCGCCGCATGGAGGTGCGCGGCAAGGTGGCCCGCAGTGGCGGGGCGATCACCGTCTACGACGACTTCGCCCACCACCCCACGGCCATCCGCACCACGCTGGACGGCCTGCACCGCAAGCTGCGCGCCAGTGGCGACACGGGCCGCATCCTGGCGGTGTTCGAGCCGCGCAGCAACACCATGAAGCTGGGCACGATGAAGTCGCAACTGCCCTGGAGCCTGGAAGCCGCCGGCCTGGCGTTCTGCCATTCGGGCGGCCTGGACTGGGACGCTGCCGAGGCGCTGGCCCCCATGGGCACGCGAGCCCAGGTGGCCGGTCAGATCGATGCGCTGGTGCAGCAGGTGGTGGCCGCCGCGCAGCCGGGCGACCACATTGTGTGCATGAGCAACGGCGGCTTCGGCGGCATTCACAGCCGCCTGCTCACCGCGCTGCAGGGCTGACGACTCAGTAGCCGACGGTCTGCGCGAGCAGATCCACCGTGACCACCGGCTTGGCCAGGGCTGCGCTGGCTGCGCGCGCGTAGGACCTGGCCCAGTCCTGATGGGCCGCGTCGCGGAAGCGCTCTTCGCCCGCGGCCTGCGCCACGCACAGCACCTTGTCGGCGGTCAACACCTTGCCGGTCAGGCGGATCGGCTCGCACTGCAGGGTGGTGAACTGCTCGTCCAGCCAGGCGCGCGCCTGGTCGTGGGGCATCGGTTGCGCCTCTTCGAGGTCGAAGCGGTACACCGACGGGTCGGTCCACTTGACGATGACTTGGCTTCGCATGGCTTGAACTCCTGGGTTGGGTCTGGGATGTCACCCATTGTGCCGCGCCGGCACAGACCGGACCCCGAGCCAGATCAAACCCGATGCGGGTCCGCACCCTGCGCGTGGGCCGTTCGCAGGGGTGAGTGGCGCACCTCGCGCAGGATGCTCGACGGCGCCGACTGCTCAGATGCACCGCCCTCGCGCGCCCGGGCATCCTGCGCCAGGTCGGCCTGATCGAACTGCAGCGCGAGCACCGCCAGCCGCGTCTCGGCCGCCGCCCGGCGGGCACTGTCCGCATCGGTGGTCACGCCGCCCGCGTAGTACAGCGCGGCCAGGTGATGGGCCAGGGCGCCACTGGGCAGTCCGGTGCGCTTAACCAGTTCGTCCAGCCGCGCCGGCTGGGCCATCAGCTCGCGCATGAGCAACAGGTGCAGGTCGTCAAACCAACGCGGGGGCAGGCGCGGCACACGGCGCAAGTGCACGGTCTGTTCGCGGTAGCGCTCGGGCAGCAGGTCGCGCCGGGTGCGCACGGCGTAGGTCCAGAGCACGCGGTGCAGCGGCAGCCGCATGAACGACGGCGGTATGTCGCCCGCCAGATGCGGCCTCGGGGTCCATTCGGCCATGTCGATGTCCACCGGCCGCGCAGGGATGAACAGCCCGGCTAGCCAGCGGTCGAGGTCGATCACGGCCAGCAGGCGCCCTTCGTGCAGCACATGCACCACCCCTTTTTTGACCAGGCGCAGGTGCTCGATCAAGCGCGCACCCAGCGCGAACTGGCTGCGCAACGGCCGCAGCCAGGCCTCAAACCGCTGCAACCGCTGGCGAACGCTGGCTTCGTCGTCGGCATCGAAGAACTCGGCCGATGCGAAACCGTCTGGCAAGGGGGTGGCGAAGGCCAGCGGGCGGTCCACCTCGGCACGGTTGAGCATCAGGCGCTCGCCGCTGCCGTGCGGGTGTTGGATCAGCACCCCGTCGCGCCCCTGCACATCGACCCCCGGTCCGTGGATCATCCAGGCGTCGGCCAAATGGGGGTCGCCACTGCGCCATTCGGGCCAACCGGGCTGTACCTGGGCCGCCCAGGCCTGCAAACGGGCCTGCGCCGGCGCATCAAATCCCAACAATCCCAGATTCAGAACCGGTTGCTCCACGTGGGCTCCTGCGGCTCCCGCCTGCCAACAGGGCAGGCGCACAAAGACCGCCATTGCGCCTGACCGACGGCGCAGGTTACAGGTTAACAGTGCCCGTGCCGCCCGCCAACCCGCGTGGTGCGCGCGCTGCAGGCCAACCCACACCGGGGATTGGCACTTGACAAACGCTGCGGTTCGCCCGGCTCAGCGCGCGCGCTGGCGAGCGTCGCGCACGGCTTGCGACAGCACGTCCAGGGCCTGCAGCGAATCGTCCCAGCCCAGACAGGCATCGGTGATGCTCTGGCCATAGGCCAGCTGGCTCACATCGTCCTTGCCCGGGGTGAATTTCTGCGCGCCGGCCTCGATGTGGCTTTCGATCATCACGCCGAACACGCTTTTCGATCCCGATGCGATCTGCTGGCCGATGTCACGCGCCACATCGAGCTGCTTCTCGTGCTGCTTGCTGCTGTTGGCATGGCTGCAGTCGACCATCAGGCGCGGCGTGAGCTTGGCGGCTTCCAGCTCCTTGACCGCAGCGGCCACATGGGTGGCGTCGTAATTGGGGGCCTTGCCACCGCGCAGGATGACGTGGCAGTCCTTGTTGCCATTGGTCTGCACGATGGCGACCTGGCCGTTCTTGTGCACCGACAGGAAGTGGTGGCCGCGAGCTGCGGCCTGGATGGCGTCGGTCGCGATCTTGATGTTGCCGTCGGTGCCGTTTTTGAAGCCGATGGGCGCCGACAGGCCCGAGGCCAGTTCGCGGTGGACCTGGCTTTCGGTGGTGCGCGCGCCGATCGCGCCCCAGGCGATCAGGTCACCGATGTACTGCGGGCTGATCACGTCCAGGAACTCGGAGCCGGCGGGCAGGCCCTGGCGGTTGATCTCGATCAGCAGCTGGCGCGCGATGCGCAGGCCCTCGTCGATGCGGTAGCTCTCGTCGAGGTAGGGGTCGTTGATGAGGCCCTTCCAGCCGACCGTGGTGCGCGGCTTCTCGAAGTACACCCGCATCACGATCTCCAGCGTGTCGGCGTACCGGTCGCGCAGCGGCTTGAGGCGCCGGGCGTAGTCCAGCGCAGCGGCCGGATCGTGGATCGAACAGGGGCCGATGATGACGAGCAGCCGGTCGTCCTTGCCGTGCAGGATGTCGTGGATGCGGCTGCGGGTCTGTTTGATCAGATTCTCGACCGGCGTTCCGGCGATGGGGAAGAAGCGGATGAGGTGTTCGGGCGGCGGGAGCACGGTGATGTCCTTGATGCGCTGGTCGTCGGTCTGGCTGGTCTTGTCGGCAGGCCGCGCATACCAGGCATCGCTGGCGGTCGTGTTCTTGGCGTTCATCGAAAGCTCCTCGCAGGGTTGGAAAGTGAAGGGGTGAAAAAAAACCGCCGGGCTGTGGGCCCGGCGGTTTGGAGGGGGTTCGGTTGCTTTGCGCGCTTACACCGTTGCCTCTCGTCCGCCGGGGACAGAGAACCAAAAGTAAAAGCCAAAAAAGATGGCGGCGCGGGTTTGCATAAGTCGCGAATGTAGCACAGCGAGAAATTCGGGCGCCTTACAGACGCACCCCGTGCGCCGCTTTGCGTCTTCCCCCAAGGGGGAGCCACACCAGCGACCCGGCGAAGCCGGTTCCGCGGTGTGTGCTGGAGGACTTCCCTGCGCTCAAGCCGTGCCGCCGACCGTCAGTCCGTCGATGCGCAATGTCGGCTGGCCCACGCCCACCGGCACGCTCTGGCCTTCCTTGCCGCAGGTGCCCACGCCACTGTCCAGGCGCATGTCGTTGCCGATCATGCTGATCTTCTTGAGCGATTCCGGGCCGCTGCCGACCAGCGTGGCGCCCTTGACCGGGTACTGGATCTTCCCGTTCTCCACCCAGTAAGCCTGGCTGGCCGAGAACACGAACTTGCCGCTGGTGATGTCGACCTGACCGCCGCCGAAGTTGGTGGCGTACAGGCCCTTCTTGATCGAGGCCACGATTTCCTCAGGCGCCCTGTCGCCGCCCAACATGTAGGTGTTGGTCATGCGCGGCATGGGCACGTGGGCGTAGCTTTCGCGGCGGCCGTTGCCGGTGGGCTTGACGCCCATCAGGCGCGCGTTCATCGCGTCCTGGATGTAGCCCTTGAGGATGCCGTCCTCGATCAGCACGTTCTTCTGCGTCGTGTGGCCTTCATCGTCCACGTTCAGCGAGCCGCGGCGGTCGGCGATGGTGCCGTCGTCCAGCACCGTCACGCCCTTGGCCGCCACGCGCTGGCCGATACGGCCAGCGAAAGCGCTGGAGCCCTTGCGGTTGAAATCGCCTTCCAGGCCGTGGCCCACGGCTTCGTGCAGCAGCACGCCGGGCCAGCCGGGGCCGAGCACCACGGTCATCTCGCCGGCGGGGGCCGGGCGCGCGTCCAGGTTGGTGATGGCGGCGTCTACCGCCTCGTCCACATAGGCCTGCACCAGCGCGTCGTCGAAATGCGCCAGGCCGAAACGGCCACCGCCGCCCGACGAGCCGACCTCGCGCCGGCCCTTCTGCTCGGCGATCACGGTGACCGACAGGCGCACCAGCGGCCGCACGTCGGCGGCCATGGTGCCGTCGGCCCGGGCCACCAGCACCACATCGTGTTCGGCGGCCAGGCCGGCCATGACCTGCACCACGCGCGGGTCCTTGGCCTTGGCCAGGCGCTCCACCTTTTCCAGCAGGGCCACCTTGGCCGTGCTGTCCAGGGTGCCGATAGGGTCCAGGCCGGGGTAGAGCGAACGCGACTTGGCCACCTTGGCCTTGCCCGCCTTGACCTTGCGGTCCTGCCCCTGGCCGGTGATGCTGCGCACCGTGCGGGCGGCGTCGAGGAGCGAATCCCAGGACAGGTCGTCGGAGTAGGCGAAAGCCGTCTTTTCACCGCTGACGGCGCGCACGCCCACGCCTTGGTCGATGCTGAAGCTGCCGGTCTTGACGATGCCCTCCTCCAGGCTCCAGCCTTCGCTGCGCGTGGTCTGGAAATAGAGGTCGGCGTCGTCGGCGCCACGCACCATGATCTCGACCAGTGCCTTCTTCAGGTGGTCGGGTGTGAGGCCGAAGGGTTCGAGCAGCAGGCTCTGTGCGCTGGAGAGCCGGACCAGGGTGGGTTCGCTTGCGATCATGGGGCCATTGTAAGAACGCAGCCGCCGGCGCGCTGGCGGCGGGGTCTTGCCCGCAGGCGGATCAGCCGCCGCGCTGGCGCAGCCAGAGCAGCAAGGCCGCGTCGTCCCGGTCGGCCAGGCCGGCGGCGTGTGCCTGGGCAAAGGCTTCGGCGGCGCGGGCGCCCAGCGGTCCGTCAAAACCCGCCGCCTGGGCGGCCTGCACCGCCAGCCGGGTGTCTTTTTCCAGCAGGGTCACGTGGGCGCGCGGCTCGAAGTCGCCCGCGATGGCGCGGCGCATGCGGTCGGAGCCGATCCAGCTCTGGCCGCTGGACTGCTCGATCACGTCCAGCGTGGTGGAGAGGTTGAGCCCCAGCCGCTCGGCCAGGGCCATGACTTCGGCAGCGCCCACCAGGTTGATGCCGGCCAGGAGGTTGTTGACCAGCTTGGTGCGCGCGCCGTCGCCCGCGCGCTCGCTGATGACGAAGCGGCGGCTGGACAGGTCCTGCAGTAGGTCAGCATGCCGCGCCAGCAGTTCGGGGGGAGCGGCCAGCATGAGGCTCATGGAGCCGTCGCGCGCCCGGGCCGGGCCGCCGGACATGGGCGCGTCGATGCAACCGATGCCGCGCTCGGCCAGTCCAGCGGCCAGGGCCTCGGTATCCTGTGGGGCAATGGTCGGGCACAGCAGCACCGTCTGGCCAGGCTGCAGGGCCGCCGCGGCGCCCTGCGGACCGAACAGCACGGCCTGCGACTGGGCCGCGTCGACCACACAGACGATGAGCACGCCGTCGACGGAGAGAGACCGGGCGGCGGTTTCAGGGGTGTCCACCAGCTCTGCCCCGGCGGCCAGCGCCTGCTGCTGGCGCTGGAGGTCGATGTCACAGACCACCACCGGCCAGCCCTGCGCAGAGAGTCGTTCAACCATCGCGCCGCCCATGTTGCCGGCGCCGATGACGGCCACCCGCAGCGACCCGCGCAATGCTGGAGCGTGGGGATCGGGATCTGGCGCCGGGCCGACCCAAGCCGGATCAGTCCCCCCGGATGGCAGCGACCCGCGCAGCGGCGGAGCGTGGGGGTCATCCCCCGTCATGACTGCATGAGCCGCTTGGACTTGGCGATCGACATCAAGATGCCCAGCATCACCCCCAGCGTCACCATGGCGGTGCCGCCGTAGCTGATGAAGGGCAGCGGCACGCCCACCACCGGCAGAATGCCGCTGACCATGCCCATGTTGACAAAGGCGTAGACGAAGATGTTTAGCGTCATGGCGCCGGCCATGAGGCGGGCGAACAGGGTGGGCGCCTCCAGCGCCACCGTCAGGCCACGCACGATGAGGAAGATGAAACCGGCCATCAGGCAGAGCACGCCAAAAAGGCCAAATTCTTCGGAGAAAGCGGCGTAGATGAAGTCGGTGGTGCGCTCGGGAATGAATTCGAGATGGGTCTGCGTGCCCTGCATGAAACCCTTGCCCCAGACGCCACCAGACCCGATGGCGATCATGCCCTGGATGATGTGAAAGCCCTTGCCCAGCGGATCCTTGGAGGGATCGAGCAAGGTGCACACGCGCTGGCGCTGGTATTCGTGCAGCACCTTCCAGTCCACGCCAGGCTGGCACCACTGGGGCTCCATCGCGATCAGGATCACCACGCCAATAGCACCAATGAGCACCGGCGGGATGATGAGCTTCCAGCTCAGGCCGGCAAAAAAGATCACCGCCAGCCCAGAGGCCAGCACCAGCAACGAGGTCCCGAGGTCGGGTTGCTTGATGATGAGCACCGCAGGCACCGCCAACAGCAGACCTGCCACGACAAAGTCGAGCGGCTTGAGCTGCCCCTCGCGGCGCTGGAACCACCAGGCCAGCATCAGCGGCATGGCCACTTTCAGGAGTTCGCTGGGCTGGATCACGATCCCCACATTGATCCAGCGCGTGGAGCCCTTCTTGGTGATACCAAACAGCTCCACCGCCAAGAGCAGCAGCACGCCAACGATGTACATGGGCACGGCCAGCGCCATCAGCCGTTGCGGCGGCACCTGGGCCACGATGAACAGCACGCCCGCGGCCAGCATCATGTTGCGGCTGTGGGCGGCAAAGCGGGTGCCGTGGTCGAAGCCCACGGAATACATCGTCATCAGGCCGGTCGCGGCCAGCAGCAGGATGGCGAACGCCAGCAACCCGTCAAAGCCCTGGAAGATCGGGGTGACGCGTTGCCAGAGGGAAGGTTTGTCGAAGACGGCGGCCATCCCGCCATTATCCGGGTGGAGATCCGGCGCATGGCGGCGCGAGCGTTCAGCGCACCGGCAAGACGATGGTCACCACGGTGTGCCCGGGGCAGCTTTCGATTTGCAACTGCGCACCGATGGCATGCGCGCGCTCGCGCAGCGAGGTAAGTCCTTTGCCCGCCGGCGCCAGCGCGTCAAAGCCGCGACCGTTGTCCACGATGCGCAGGCGAACCGCATCGGCGCCACCGCTGGCCTCGATGCGCAGCTGGCTCGCCTGGGCGTGCTGCAACACATTGGACAGTGCTTCGAACACCATGAACTGCAGGTGCCGCATGGCCTGGGCGTCCAGGCCCTGGATCGGATCAATCAGCTCCACGCCCCATTGCAGTTCGATGTCCGAGGCCCGCAGGCGCGGCTCCAGCCGGTAGCGCAGGTTGGCCAGCAGGGCCGTGACATCGCCCGGCGGCAGGTGCATGGCGTCGATGGTCATCTTGAGCTGGTCCAGTGAATCGCGCAAGGTCTGCAACACATCGGCCTGGCTGGCCCGCCCAGATTGCAGCTGCCGAATCGCGGCGCTGATGTGCGAGCCCACGCCGTCGTGCATGTCGCGCAGGATGCGCGTGCGTTCGGCCGTGCGTTCCTGCTCGCGTGCCAACACCTCCAGCCGCTGGTAACTGCTGTTGAGCTCGTGCTCGCGCTCGGCAATGCGCGCCGCCAACGCCTGCATCAGGTCTTGCGCCTGGCGGCTGGCGGTGCGAAAGCGCATCAGCACCACATAGCCCAGGGACACACCGAACAGCATCGAGGTGTAGTACATCAGAGCATTGCTCGGATAGGCCGGATCGATGCGGAACACGTACAGGTCGCGCAGCCCTGTCAGCACATTGATGACCACCGCCGCAGCGACGCTGCGCAGCAGCCATGACGGTGTGCGCGCCGCGTACCCCAGGAACCAGGCGCTGAAACCCAGGAAGCTCAGCCCCAGTGCGGCGTACCACAGCGTCAGCACCAGCGGCTGAGCCCACCCCAGCGCCACCACGCCGACCACCGGCCCCAGCAGCATGAGCAACAGCAGCCAGCGACGAAAACCCCGGACCCACCGGCCCTGCCGCACTTCCGCCAGCTCCAGGCAAAAGTAGGTCATGAACCCGCCCCAGACGCCGAGCGCCGCGACCGGCAACACGCCCCACCAGGGCCAGTGGATCGGTGGGGCCTCGATCTGGATGTGCCCCACCCGCACCGTCCAGGCCAGCTCGGCCAGAGCGGCATAGAGGTAGAGCGGGTCGCGCTGCGCGCGCCCGACCGCGCTGAGGCGGCTCTGGGTGGCCCACAGCGCCATCGAGACCAGCCCGACCAGCAGGCTGAAGCCCACCACCACGATGGAGCCGGTGTTGCGCAACAGGTACTCGCGCCGGTAAAGCGGGTACACGTCGTCCGCACTGCCCACCGTCAGCAGCGACAGCCCGCCACGCCGCCCCGCGTCGGCGCGGATGCGCACTTGCAACTGGTTGCGCAAGGCCAGGTCGCTGATGGGAATGTTCAGATAGCGCGGCACCTGCCCGAAGTCCGGCCCATTGGGCTGGGTGATGTCACCCTTTCGCTCGAGCAGATGGCCATTGAGCCAGACTTCGTAAGCCGTGCCCAAGCGCGGAAAGTAGATCGCCCAGGGCTCCTGCGGCAAGCCCGGCAGATCGAAGCTCATGTCAAAAACCGCCTCACCCCACTGACCCTTGTGGTGACGATCCCAGGCATAGGGCAGGGTCACGACCGCGGTCGACGTCTGCCCATCGATCACCCGCAACACCTGCGCCTGACGCAACTCCAGCGGCGCGGCCTGCGGTCCCGGCATCAAGGCACACCACAGAAGCACCAGACCGAACCAGAAACCCGCCCTGCGCTGGCGTCTTTCGGTCCCGGCCAGCAGCCCACTCACCGCCGCGGCAGCAAACCCATCCGGGTTGCCTCGTACACAGCCTCACTCTTGGAATGCACGGCCAGTTTGCTGTAAAGGTTCTTGATGTGTGTCTGCACCGTGTGCACGCTCACCGCCTTCAGTCGAGCAATTTCGGCGTAGGAGAACCCGCGCGCGATCAGCTCCAGCACCTCCTGCTCACGTCCAGACAGCTGCACCTTTTCTTCGCCAGACGGGTAGGAGGACATGGCTTCCGGACCAGCGACGGGAACCGAGGTGGCCGGGGGCAGCACCTGCAGCGCACGGTACTTGGCCAGCACGCGCCGCGCGATCATGGGCGAAATCGGCGACGCTCCAGCCTTCATGTCCAGAATGGTCTGGGCAACGTCTTCAGGCGTGGTGTCTTTGTGGATGTAGCCCAGCGCACCCGCCTCGATGCTGGCCATCACGTTGTCCTCGTCGCCGAACATCGAAATGACGAGCGCCTCGCACTCGGGGTGCCGCAGCCGTGCCTGGCGGATCACGTCCAGACCACTGCCATCGGGCAACCCCAGGTCGGTGAGCAACACGTCCACCCGCTGCGACGGATTGTCCAGACAGGCGCGCGCCTCCACCACGGTCGCCACCGCGGCCAGCAGGCTCAGCTGGTCGTTGCGCGCCACGCTGCCTGCGAAAAACTCTCGCATCTGCGCATCGTCTTCCACGATCAGGACGGTGAAATGGGTTGGCATGGGAACAGTTGCAGGGCGGAGGACAAGCATAACTGTCACCTCGTCGCCAACTGGGCAGGATCCCATATTCAAGGGATCCCCCAATGCCGGGGACACCTCCCATGATCATGGGTTGCAGCACCCTGTTACGAGATGTTGAATATCGAGCACCCGCCCAGTAGCGACGGGATTTCAAACCGAGGAGCAACAATGAAACTCTTGACCAGATCGCCAGCGGCATCCCTGATGAGTGCCGTGGTACTGACTCTAGCGGGTTGTGGTGGCGGCAGCACATCGATCCCGCCTGTGGTGACACCTGTAAACATCACACTGGTTGGCACCGCTGCAACAGGCGCGGCCCTGTCGAATGCGACCGTCAACATCACCGACAGCAGCGGCACCACGCCCTGCCAGGAAACCGCCATCACCACCACCGCGCTGGGCAGCTACACGTGTACGCTGCAAAGCGGCAAAACCGCCCCCTTCTTTGTCGTGGTCACCGACCCCACAGGCAACACACCACCAATGGTCAGCGTCGCCACACAAACGCCGACCGCCGGGACAGCGCTCACGGTCAACGTCACCCCCCTGACCACGGCCATCGTGGCCCAACTGGCGACCGATGGCGATCCGCTGTCGGTGGTGAGCAGCCAGTCGGTGGACGCCGCAGCGCTGGCACAAATCACAACCAACGTCTTGGCGCAGCTCGCCGACGTGTTGACCTCCATCGGAGCACCGACGGACTACAACCCGTTCACGACCAGCATCACGGCCGCCTCCGCCGCTGGTGCCGGCAACACGGCCGACCTGATTCTGGATGTGGTGAAGGTGGTGACCGATCCAGCCACCGGAGAACTGGCACTCACCACCATCGATAATCCCACGCCCATCGCGCTCGCCACCGCCACCACGTCTGGCGCAACCGTGGCGGCACCCGACAACGGGGTCTCGTCACTGTCACAAGCGGTATCGATCGCAGCCAAAGCATTCAATGCCTGCTTTGCGGTCCCCACATCTTCACGCGTCCTCGGGACAGCCGCCTACCCTCAGTCAGCAGGCGGGCTGGATGTTCAGGATGTCGCCGCGGCCTGCCAAGACATGGTGGCCGACAGTGCCAACGCAGCGGGCATCAACTACCTGCACAACGGGTACAGCGCTGGTCAGCAGTTTTACGGTTTGCTGACCAGCAACACCATGACCGGCGCACAGTTCAGCGCTCCGGAAATCATGGCCTTCTACCCTGCCGATGGTTCCGCTGCGGCTGGCAGCCCAGCAGCGTATGACCGCGCCATCCTCAACATCAGGTATCTCGATGCCAATGGCAACCCCGGCAACGTGATCACGGTGGCGAGCAACCTGCCCGGCACGTCCTCGACAGAACGTCCCACCAGCTGGTGGCTCACGGGCAACCAGCAAGCGGTAGACACATCGGTACGGTTGAACATCCGCCGCGTGGAACAGTTGAACCCAGCCTTTGTCTCGACCACCAATTCGACTCGATTCAGCACCTACCAAGCCGGCATGCAGTTCAACGTGAACGCAAAAGGACCGGGCAGCGTCAACGCCGACGGCACATTGAACTTTGCCCGGGTGACGGGCCCAGGCTTGCCGGCCGGGGGGCTGGTTTACAAGACCTCAAGCCAGACCAGTCAGGCGTCCATGGACCTTTTCAACAAAACCGGCAGCCTCTCGGAAGGCGCTCAGTGCGGCAATGGCACGACCTTCAACTGCCCCAACCTCTGGTTCACACGGACCGCTGGCACCAGTGGCACGGCTGCGTCCACACTGACAGCCAATCCGACCTCGTTTCTTTGGGCACAACCCTCCGACGCAGTCGACACCTCGCTGATCGTCAAGGGGGCCCGTTACCAGATCGAGCTGTTTTATGGGGCCAACACCACCACGCCCGGACACAGCGTGACCAAGGTGTTGCTGTCGGACCTAGTGCCAACCACCCTGGGCGTCAACCTGCCCTGGAACACACTGGGAACGAAGTCTCTGGCCGCATTTGATCCGAATGGCAGTCTGGCGGGCGTGCAGACGAGCTCACTGGAGATGGACTGGGTGCAAAACATCGCCGCCCAGCAGATTGCCACCGTTCAACCGGTGATCAACGCCACCAACGGCAGCTTCGGTACCGCAAAAACTGTCCCCCGGGGAGCCACATCCGTGGTTCTCAACAACCCGGACCACATCATCCCGGCTTTTGCAACCGACTCCGCCAGCCGGACCATACTCTTCGGCTACCGGATGACCGACGGCAGCAACAAAACGTCGGTCTACATGTACAACTGACCGATCCCCTTAGGCACACAGCCCCGCACCGGCGGGGCTTTTTTTTGCGACCTTACCATGCCGGCCATGACCACCACCCACCTGCTCTACCTGCACGGTTTCCGTTCTTCACCACAATCGATGAAGGCACAGAAAGTGGCCGCACGCGTGCAGGCGCAGCACCCCGGCGTGACCTGGTGGTGCCCACAGCTGCAGCCCTCCCCCGCCGCCGCCATGGCAATGGTGATGGAAGGTGTACGCGACTGGCCACGCGAAACCATGGCGGTGGCCGGTTCGTCGCTGGGTGGGTTCTACGCGCGCTGGCTGGCGCTGCAGACCGGCTGCGCAAAAGCCCTGCTGCTCAACCCGGCCGTGTTCCCTGCGCGCGACCTGCAAAAGTACATCGGTGAGCAGACCGCCTGGCACGATCCGGCCGAGCGTTTCTTCTTCGAGCCGGCCTTCGTGGACCAGCTGCGCGCGCAGGAACAAGACATCGCGCGCCTGGGCGCGCTGCACACGGCCACGCCGGTCGACCAGTTCGCCATCGTGGCCCAGGGCGACGAGGTGCTGGACTGGCGCGAGATGCAAGCCTTCTGTGCCGGGGGACAGATCCGTCTGCTGCCCGGCAGCGACCACGCGATCAGCGATTTCGACGCGCACATCGACGCTGTTTTCGACTTTCTCGGTCTGACAGGGTAGCCCCCACGCTCCACCGCTGCGTGGATCGCTGCCCCAGGACCGGGGAGGGACCCGGTCCTTGCCGGGTCCGGGGCTGACCCGCCTCGGGGAGGCGGCGGGTCGTGTCTTGCACCCATGGGACAATCCCGCCCCATGCACATCCTGTTCGACGAAGCCGGCAAACTGATGACCGGTCGCCTCCTGTCCGAAGCCGAAAGCTCCCTGCAAGTGGAGCTTGACTCGGGCAAACGCGTGAAGGTCAAGGCCGCCAACGCCTTGCTGCGTTTCGAGAAGCCCGCCCCGGCCCAGCTCATGCCCGCCGCCACCGCCCTGGCAGCATCCATGGAGCTGGAGCTGGCCTACGAATTCGCATCCGAAGACGAGTTCGGTTTTGCCGACCTGGCGGCAGACTATTTCAGCGCCCACGCCACCACCGAGCAGCAGGTCGCCGCGCTGATCTGCCTGCAGGGCGCACCACACTACTTCCGCCGCGCCGGCAAGGGCCGCTACAAGAAGGCGCCGGCCGAGATCGTGGCGCAGGCACTGGCCGCGATTGAGAAGAAGAAACAGATCCAGGAGCAGATCGACGCCTGGACGGCCGAACTGGTGGCCGGCACCTGCCCGGCGCCGGTGCGCCAGCAGCTCTACAAGATCCTGTTCAAGCCGGACAAGAACGCACCCGAGTACAAGGCCGTGGTCGAGGCCGCGCGCAACAGCCACCTGAACCCGTTGACCCTGCTGGAAAAAGCGGGCGCCATCAACAGCGCCTACCAGTTCCACTGGCAGCGCTTCCTGTTCGACCAGTTCCCCAAGGGCACCGGCTTCCCGGCCCTGCAGGCGCCGGCCATCACCGACGAACTGCCGGTCGCCGCCGTCGAAGCCTTTTCCATCGACGACTCGCAGACCACCGAAATCGACGACGCGCTCTCGCTGCAAGGCCTGGGCAGCGGCACGGTCACGCTGGGCATCCACATCGCGGCGCCGGGTCTGGCCATCCAGCCGGACGACGCCATCGACGCCGTGGCGCGGCACCGCCTGTCTACGGTCTACATGCCGGGCCACAAGATCACCATGCTGCCCGACGCGGTCGTGCAGACCTACACCCTCGAGGCCGGGCGCGACTGCCCGGCGGTCTCGCTCTACGCCAGCTTCGATGAAGCCACGCTGGCGCTGAAAGACACCCGCACCGCGCTGGAGCGCGTGCCGATCGCGCACAACCTGCGGCACGACCAGCTCGACAGCGTGATCACCGAAGCCTGGCTGACCGGCGAATCCCCGGTTGGCGCTGCGAGCGACGAGATCGCCGCGCTGCAGCCGCAGCTGGCCTTCATCTTCCGCCTCGCCAAGCACCTGAAGGCGCAACGCGAGATCGTGCGCGGCAAACCCGAGACCTTCAACCGGCCCGACTACACCTTCAAGCTGCAGGGCGTGTCCGGCAACGAACCCGACGGCAGCGAGACGGTGGTCATCGGCACCCGTTCGCGCGGCGCGCCGCTCGATTTGATGGTGGCCGAGGCCATGATCCTGGCCAACAGCAGCTGGGGCCAGTGGCTGGCCGACTGTGGCGTGCCCGGCATCTACCGCAGCCAGGCCAGCCTGGCCCCGGGCATGAAGGTGCGCATGGGCACCAAGGTGGCGCCGCACGCGGGCATCGGCGTCAAAGCCTATGCCTGGAGCACCTCGCCCTTGCGCCGCTATGTGGACCTGGTCAACCAGTGGCAGATCATCGCCTGCGCGCGCCACGGCAAGACCGCCGCGCTCGCCGCGCCGTTCAAGCCCAAGGACGCGAACCTGTTCGCCGTCATCAGCGGTTTCGACGCGGCCTACACCGCCTACAACGGCTTCCAGAACGGCATGGAGCGTTTCTGGACGCTCAAGCACCTGCAGCAGACCGGCACCACCGAACTGACGGCCACGCTGATCAAGGACGGTCTGGTGCGCGCCGACAGCCTCCCTCTGGTGCTGCCGGTGATGGGCGCCGACGGCCTGCCGCGCGGCGCCCATGTGCGGGTGCGCCTGGGCGACATCGACGAGATCGCACTCGATGTCTCGGGCACCGTCATCGAGCGGCTGGACGGGTCGGTGGAAGCGCTGGACGAGTCGGGCGAGGACGAAGGCGAAGAACTGGCGGCGCCGCTGGCCCTGGCCATCGACGTCAACGAAGCCCCGGCGGGCGGCGACGCACCGGCGGCCTGAGGCGCGAAACGGATAATCCCGGTGTGAAACCGCTCCTGGGCTTCCTCAAGGGTCTCTCCACGCTGCAGCTGGCGCTGGGCGTGTCGGTGGCCGTGCACGCCGCGTTGCTGACGGTGCGCTTCGTCAACCCCGAGGGCTTCAACCGCGTGTTCCAGGACACGCCGCTCGAAGTGATCCTGGTCAACGCCAAGAGCGACGAGCTGCCGCAGAAGGCCATGGCCATCGCGCAGGCCAGCCTGGCCGGTGGCGGCGAAGCGGTCAAGGGCCGTGCCACCTCGCCACTGCCGCCCAACCTCACGGCGCGCGTGGGCGACACGCCCGAAGAAGACGAGCAACGCATCGAGGCCCTGAAAGAGCAGCAGAACCAGCTGCTGGCCCAGGTGCGCAAAGCCCTGGCCAGTCTGCCGCCGCCCGACTTGCAGGCCGTCAACCCCAGCCAAGCCAGCATCGAACGCGAGCAAAAGCGCAAGGCCCTGGTCAAGATCCTGGCCGAGATCGAAAAGCGCATCAACGAAGAGAACGCCCGCCCCAAGAAGCGCTACATCAGCCCGGCCACGCGCGAAGAGGTGTACGCGATCTACTACGACGAGTTGCGCCGCAAGATCGAGGACCGTGGCACCACCAATTTTCCTGAAGCGGCCGGCCGCAAGCTCTACGGCGAGCTGACCATGGTCATCACCGTCAACCACAGCGGCGCCGTGCTGTCCACCGAGATCGTGCAGTCGTCCGGCAACAAAACGCTGGACCGGCGCGCCCAGGCCATCGTGCGCGGGCTGGACTTTGGCCGCTTCAGCGACGCCATGCGCCGCCGCGCCGACCAGATCGTGGTGGTCTCGCGCTTCCGTTTCACGCGCGAAGCGGGCCTGCAAACCACGCAAATGAGCAACTGATGATGAGGTCCCTGGGTCGATGGCTGTTGTGGGTGGTGCTCGCCGGCGCGGCGCTGCAGCTGTTCTTTGTGGGGCGCATCGCGCTCATGCTGGTGATCGACCCGCAGAGCACGGCCTTCATGCGCTCGGAAGCCTGGCGCGTGGCCAGCGAGAGCGTGACCACCGACAAATCCTGGCGCTGGTCGTCGCAGTGGGTGGACTACGGCGACATCAGCCCGAACCTCAAACGCGCGGTGATGGCGTCGGAGGACGCGGGCTTCCCCGACCACGGCGGGGTGGACTGGGAAGCACTGGAGTCCGCCTGGCAGAAGAACGAGAAGCGCCAGGCCCAGGCCGAGAAGCGGGCCGAGCAGATCGAGAAAAAATTGGCCCACAAGCCGGAGGCCGCCGAAGCCGCGCTCAAGAAAATCAAGCCCCCCAAGGTGGTGGGGGGCTCCACCATCACGCAGCAGCTGGCCAAAAACCTGCTGCTCTCGGGCGAACGCAACCTGCTGCGCAAGGGGCAGGAACTGGTGCTGACCCTGGTGCTGGAGGCCCTGCTGTCCAAGCAGCGCATCCTGGAGATCTACCTCAACAGCGTCGAATGGGGCGAAGGCATTTTCGGCGCCGAAGCGGCCGCGCAGCGCTACTTCAACAAGCCGGCGGCCAAGCTCAGCGCCTACGAGGCGGCGCGCCTGGCCGTGATGCTGCCCAGCCCCAAGTTCTTCGAGACCCGCCAGGGTTCGGCCTACCTGTCGCGCCGCGCCAGCACCATCGTCGCCCGCATGGGTGACGTGAGTCCACCATGACCCCCCTGCGTCGCTTCGCGCCTTCCCCCCTGAGGGGGGACGACACCTGCGGCCGGGCCAAGCCCGTTCCGCGGTGTCCCGCGACCGGCTCCCCTCCTCCTCACCGATAGGCGTTCATCGCATGGACTGGCGCGCCAAAGCCATGAGCCTGCTGCTGCTGGGCTTCGTGCGCCTGCTCACCGGCGCGCAGGCGCGCTGGCACGGCTGCCCGCCCAAGGCGGAGCAGCGCATCTACTTCGCCAACCACCAGAGCCATGCCGACCTGGTGCTGATCTGGGCCGCGCTGCCGCAAGAACTGCGTGGTATCACCCGCCCGATCGCAGCCAAAGACTACTGGACTGCCTCACGCTTCAAGCGCTGGATCACGTCGGCCGTGTTCAACGCCGTCTATGTGGAACGCGAACGCAAGGGCGACGAGGACCCGCTGGCGCCGCTGATCGCCGCGCTGGAGAGCGGCGACTCGCTGATCCTGTTTCCCGAAGGCACACGCGGCCACGCCGAAGACCCGCAGCCCTTCAAGAGCGGCCTGTACAACCTGGCGCGCCAGTTCCCCGACGTGGTGCTGGTGCCGGCCTGGATCCACAACGTGCAGCGCGTTATGCCCAAGGGTGAGGTGGTGCCGGTGCCGGTGCTGTGCTCGGTCACCTTCGGCGAACCGGTGAAACTCGGCGCCGAGGAAGCGCGGGCCGACTTCCTGCAACGCGCCCGCGCGGCCGTGATGGCCCTGCGCGAGATCTGAAGCATGCGAACCTTCCTGCGCAGCCTCACCCCGGAACAGCAGGTCAGCCTGCTGTTCGTGCTGGTGTTCGGCGTGCTGCTGCTGGCCACGGTGGGCGCCATCCTGCTCTCGCTGCGCGAACGCCACCACCCGGACCCCGACACCGGAGGCCGCACCCTGCGCCTGCAGGACGTGCAGGCCCTGCTGCGCAGCTCCTGGCTGATGGCCCTGGTGTTCTGGATCGGCTGGGCCGCGGGCGACGGTGTGGCCATCGTGCTGTTCGGCCTGGTCTCCTTCTTCATCCTGCGCGAGTTCATCAGCCTCTCGCCGACCCGGCGCGGCGACCACCGCAGCCTGCTGCTGGCCTTCTTCGTGGTGTTGCCGGTGCAGTTCTGGCTGGTCTGGACGCGGCACTTCGACCTGTTCACCGTATTCATACCGGTCTACGTGTTCCTGGCCCTCCCAGTGGTCAGCGCCCTGGCCAACGATCCGCAGCGCTTTCTGGAACGCAATGCCAAACTGCAATGGGGCATCATGGTCTGCGTCTACGGCCTCAGCCACGTACCCGCCCTGCTGCTACTGGAGTTCCCGCGTTTTGCCGGGCGCATGGCCTTCCTGGTGTTCTTTCTCGTCGCAGTGGTGCAGACCTGCATGCTGGTGCAGCACCTAGTGGCGCGACGCCTGTCCGACCCGGTGGCGCCGGACATCAGCGAAAGTTTCCACTGGCGCAGCTGGTTGGCCGGCCTGGCCGCGGGCGGGCTGCTGGGCGGGCTGCTGGCCGGCATCACCCCGTTCAAGCCCCTGCCCGCGCTGGCCATGGCGCTGGTGGCCTGCGTGGCCGGCTCGCTGGGTCACCTGGTCATGAAGGCCATCAAACGCGACCGCGGCGTCACCCACTGGGGCAGCGCCGGGCGCTCGGTCACCGGTGCGGCCGGCCTGCTGGACCGGGTGGACGCGCTGTGTTTCGCTGCCCCGGTGTTCTTCCACTCGGTCCGCTGGACCTTCGACCTCTGAGCCACCCCATGCGCATCCTCGGCATCGACCCTGGCCTGCAGTGCACCGGCTTCGGCGTGGTGGACAGCGAAGGCGCCGCCCTGCACTACGTGGCCAGCGGCACCATCCAGACCAGCCCCAAGGACGGCGCCCTGCTGCCCGAGCGGCTGAAGATTTTGTTCGACGGCATCAGCGAGGTGGTCAAGCGCTACCACCCCGAAGTGGCCGTGTGCGAGATCGTGTTCGTCAACGTCAACCCGCAGGCCACGCTGCTGCTGGGCCAGGCGCGCGGCTGCTGCCTCACCGCCCTGGTGGCCAACGGTCTGGGCGTGGCCGAATACACCGCCTTGCAACTGAAAAAAGCCGTGGCCGGCCACGGCCGTGCCGACAAGGCGCAAATGCAGGAGATGGTCAAACGCCTGCTGCAGCTGCCCGGCCTGCCCGGCAAAGACGCCGCCGACGCCCTGGGCCTGTGCATCACGCATGCGCAGGTGGCGCGCACCACGGCGGCGATCAACAAGGTGAGTCCGCTGCAGGCAAGGACGCACGCGGCGTACAAGGGTGGACGCAGCTATTGAGGTGGATCACTTTCTGGCATGGAGCCGCGGCTGTGGCTATCCAATGGGGCTTTTAACCCTCATGGAGTACATATGTCACACGGACATGCATGCAACGATCGCCGGATCGGTCGCCTCATTTCGCTCTATTCGAAGGGGCGGTATGGACCAGCTTTTCTGTATTGTTCACATCTTGAAGATGAGCAGGAACTAAGGCTCCGAACGAGTGGGCTGAACACGTCCCTCAGTCGCCGAGCACACGCTATCTGTAAGAGCGTGAATTGGCTTTCATCCCAGTTCCCCGCAATTTTTGGTCACGGTCCAACTTCCGAGCATGAAGTTCTGAGCAACCTTATAGCGAGAAGGCAAGAGATTGCCGCGCGTTACTCCGAAGGCGGAAACGACTCAGCAGAAGAGCGGGAAACGTGGGAGGTGCTGGCCCGGGTATTGGAAAACTACGAGTTGCTGGTGGGCCGCCCGCATCTGGCAAAACGATTGGCGCTATCGGAGCACCTAAAGTGCCGAAGGGAAAGTCAGAACCCCGCCGAGAGAAAGAGACCTTACCGCTAAGACCACTTGTCTACAGCACCCGCTCCAGCACCAGCACGCCGAAGAAGCCGAGCCCGGCGATCACGGCCCACTTGAGGACCTTCAGGCCCCAGAGCCGGTACTTCTGCTGACCGGTGCCGATGTAGAAAGCGAAGCAGACACCCGCAGCGATCAGCAGGAAGAAGATGGTGAAGCGGAACAGCACCATGGCCGCGGATCCCGGTTACCAGGCCGGTGCGAGCTGCGCGAAGCCGGCGGGCGCCTCTCGCTCCTGCTCGAAGCTCACGATGTCGTAGGCCTCGGGACGGGCCAGCAGGGCGCGCAGCAGCTGGTTGTTCATGGCGTGGCCGCTGCGGAAGGCGCTGTAAGCGGCCAGCAGCGGATAACCCACCACGTACAGGTCGCCGATGGCGTCCAGGATCTTGTGTTTGACGAACTCATCGGCGTAGCGCAGGCCATCGGCATTGAGCACCTTCACGTCGTCCATGACGATGGCGTTGTCGAGCCCGCCGCCCAGACCCAGGCCGTGGTTGCGCATCATCTCCACGTCGCGCGTGAAGCCGAAGGTGCGGGCACGGGCGATCTCGCGCGCGTAGGTGCCGCTGCCCATGTCGAACTCGACGCGCTGGCCGGTGGCGTTGACGGCGGGGTGGTCGAACTCGATTTCAAACGCCAGCTTGTAGCCATGGAACGGATCGAGCCGTGCCCACTTGAGCGTACGGCCTTCGCCTTCGCGCACCTCCACCGGCTGTTTGATGCGGATGAAGCGCTTGGCCGCCTTCTGCGAGACGATGCCGGCGCTCTGCAGCAGGTAGACGAAGGAGGCCGAGGACCCGTCGAGGATGGGCACCTCTTCGGCGGTGATGTCCACATAAAGATTGTCCAGCCCGAGGCCGGCGGCGGCGCTCATCAGGTGCTCGATGGTGTGCACCTTCACGCCCCCGTTGGAGATGGTGGAGGCCAGCTTGGTGTCGGTCACCGAATCGGCCCGCACCGGGATCTCCACCGGCTCAGGCAAGTCCACGCGGCGGAACACGATGCCCGTGTCCGGCGCGGCGGGACGCAGCGTCAGTTCCACCCGCTGGCCGCTGTGCAGGCCGACACCGACCGCCTTGGTCAGGGATTTGAGGGTGCGTTGGGCAAGCATCGGTGGATTTTAGGTTTGCAGGCGTTTTGGCGCTGACTGGAATCTTGATGGCCGCGATAGCCCCCGGGCACTGTGCTCCGGCCAGAGCGGGCTGTGGCGACCAGGGTGGCCGGCTCCGCGAATGTCCCCCGCCAGGGGCTGCGCCCCTGGCTCCTCCTTTATTTCGCTGCGCCAGCCACCCCGATCACCAAAGCCCTTTGGGCGCGCATCCGTGGGTGTGTCGAAACATGTTCATCTGGTGAGCGTGGGGCGCTCTGCGCAGCGGCATAAAGGAGGAGGCCCGGCTCAGCCGGGCCGGGGGACAGCCGCGGAGCAGAGCGCCCCGCGTTCACCAGCCCGCGAGGTGCGGGCAAGCAAACACAGGACACACGCCCCAAAACGCAATCAGTCAGCTTGCTTGCGCAGGAACGCCGGAATCTCGAAGTCGTCCATGCCACCCGAAGCCAGCGCGTCCACCTTGGCCGCAGCCTGGGTGCGGTTGGTGCGCCAGACGCTGGGAACACCCATGCCGGCGTAGTCCGGCTGTGCTGCACCTGCCGTCACATGACCGGCGCCCGGGCCACCCACGGCGGCGTTGACGGTCGGCACGTTGAACGGCACGTTGTCGGTGCCGGTGCGCAGCACCTGCAGCGGAGGCGCGGTGCGGCGGGCGGCGCCCTGGCGGCTCAGGCCCGTGGCGACCACGGTCACACGCATCTCGTCGCCCAGGCTCTCGTCGTAGGCGGCGCCGTAGATCACGTGCGCGTCCGGTGCGGCGTAGGCCTTGATGGCGTTCATCGCTTCCTTCGACTCCTTCAGCTTCAGGCTGCCCTTCGAGGCGGTGACCAGCACCAGCACGCCCTTGGCGCCGGACAGGTCCACACCCTCCAGCAGCGGGCAGGCCACGGCCTGCTCGGCGGCGATGCGGGCGCGGTCTGGACCGGTCGCCGTGGCGGTGCCCATCATGGCCTTGCCAGGCTCGCCCATCACGGTGCGCACGTCTTCGAAGTCGACGTTCACATTGCCGTACTCGTTGATGATCTCGGCGATGCCGCCGACCGCATTCTTGAGCACGTCATTGGCGTGGGCGAAGGCTTCGTCCTGGGTGATGTCGTCGCCCAGCACGTCCAGCAGCTTCTCGTTGAGCACCACGATCAGCGAATCGACGTTGGCTTCGAGTTCGGCCAGACCGGCATCGGCGTTGGTCATGCGGCGGCCGCCTTCCCAGTCGAACGGCTTGGTCACCACGCCCACGGTCAGGATGCCCATTTCCTTGGCCACGCGGGCGATCACCGGCGCGGCGCCGGTGCCGGTGCCACCGCCCATGCCGGCGGTGATGAACAGCATGTGCGCGCCTTCAATGGCGGTGCGGATGTCGTCCACCGCGAGCTCGGCCGCGTCACGGCCCTTGTCGGGCTTGCTGCCGGCGCCCAGGCCGCTGCCGCCGAGCTGGATGGTGCGGGCCGCCAGGCTGCGGGCCAGGGCCTGTGCATCGGTGTTGGCGCAGATGAATTCCACACCCTGGACGTTGCGCGAGACCATGTGGTCCACGGCGTTGCCGCCGCCGCCGCCAACGCCGATCACCTTGATCTGGGTGCCTTGGTTGAATTCTTCGACTTCGATCATTTCGATGCTCATAAAACCTCCTGGGTTGCGCCCTTGCGGGTCGCGGTGTGATTCAAGAAAACGTTTCGGATGCGGTGGGTGGCGAGGTTGCTCATCCAGGTGGCCCTGTGCAGTCCCGACATCGGTGCCGGGTGCGTGTGCGGGGATCTCCAGGCGCGGTGATCGGGTGTTTCATGATCAGAATGTCCCCACAAACCAGTTCTTCATGCGTTCGAAGGCGCCGCCCATGGAGCCGGCCTTCTGCGCCACCTTGTGCCCGCGCACGCGCGCCAGGCGCGCTTCTTCGAGCAGACCCATCACCGTCGCCGCGCGCGGCTGCGACACCATGTCCGACAGCGCGCCCGCGTAGTGCGGCACGCCGCGGCGCACCGGCTTGAGAAAGATGTCCTCGCCCAGCTCGACCATGCCCGGCATGACCGAGCTGCCACCGGTGATCACGATGCCCGAGGACAGCACTTCCTCGAAACCCGAATCGCGCACCACCTGCTGCACCAGGGCAAAAATTTCTTCGACGCGCGGCTCGATGACGCCGGCCAGCGCCTGGCGGCTGAGCATGCGTGGACCACGGTCGCCCAGGCCGGGCACCTCGACCTGGGTCTCGGGGTCGGCCAGCAGCTGCTTGGCGCAGCCGTTCTCGACCTTGATGTCCTCGGCGTCCTTGGTGGGCGTGCGCAGCGCCATGGCAATGTCGCTGGTGATCAGGTCGCCGGCGATCGGGATCACCGCCGTGTGGCGGATCGCGCCGCCGGCGAAGATGGCCACGTCGGTGGTGCCAGCGCCGATGTCCACCAGCGCCACGCCGAGCTCCTTCTCGTCATCGGTCAGGATCGCCTGGCTGGACGCCAGCGGGTTGAGCATGAGCTGGTCCACCTCCAGACCGCAGCGGCGCACACACTTGATGATGTTCTCGGCCGCGCTCTGCGCGCCGGTGACGATGTGCACCTTGGCCTCCAGGCGGATGCCGCTCATGCCGATCGGCTCCTTCACCTCCTGGCCGTCGATCACGAATTCCTGCGGCTCGACCAGCAGCAGGCGCTGGTCGGTCGAGATGTTGATGGCTTTGGCGGTCTCGATCACGCGGGCCACATCGGCCGGGGTGACCTCGCGGTCCTTGATGGCCACCATGCCGCTGCTGTTGATGCCGCGGATGTGGCTGCCGGTGATGCCGGTGTAGACGCGGGCGATGCGGCAGTCGGCCATCAGCTCGGCTTCCTTGAGCGCCTGCTGGATGCTCTGCACCGTGGCGTCGATGTTGACCACCACGCCGCGCTTGAGGCCGTGGCTGGCCGAGACACCCAGGCCCGCGAGCTTGAGTTCACCATTGGCCTGCACCTCGGCCACCACCACCATGATCTTGGCGGTGCCGATGTCCAGTCCGACGACGAGGTCCTTGTATTCCTTGGCCATGATGTGTGCTTGATTACCTGGTGTTCTGGGGGGTGTCGGGGGTGTCTTCGGTCACGGTGGTCACGCCGCGCACGCGCAACGCGTAGCCATTGGGGTAGCGCAGGTCCACCGACTGCAGTGCGCCTGGGTAGCGCGCCGTCAGCTGGCTGAGCGTGCCGGTGAAGCGCTGCGTGCGGGCGAGCAGCTCTTCGGGCGTGCCACGGCCGAGCTCGATGCGCGCACCGCTGTCGAGCTCGGCGCTCCAGCTGCCGCGCTCGTTGAGCTGCAGCCGGGCCAGGCCCAGTTCCAGGCGATTGAATTCGGCCTGCAGGCTCTGGAACAGCGCCCACACCTGGGCCGATTCGTGGTCGGGCCCGGCCAGCTCTGGCAGCTCTTCGCCTTCGTCCGGGCTGGCGTCGAACACCTCGCCCAGGCGGTTGACCAGACGACCCGAGCCGGACTGGCCCCACCAGGCCACGGCCTGGTGTTCTTCAATGGTCACCCGCAGCCGGTTGGGAAATTCGCGCTGCACAACCGCGCGGCGCACCCAGGGCACGGCCTCGAACAGGCTGCGCACCTGCTGCAGGTCCAGCGTGAGGAAGCTGCCCGAGAGGCTGTTCTTCATTTGCGAGGCCAGCTGGGCGCGGAAGGTCACCGCGTTCTGGTGCGTCACGTCGCCCTGCACCGTGATGGCCCGCACCGCCCACACGGGGTGGCGCAGCGCCCAGGTGCCCACCGTCGCCACCACGAGGACGGCCAGCACCACGACCAGGGCGCGCGTGGCCACGGTCATGAGCTTGATGTCCAGGGGCAGTTCGGCGGCGTGTTCCATGGCGTGTGGCTCAGGCCTTCTGTGCGGGTGCGTTGTCCAGCGACGCGCTGGCCAGCACCTGCAGGCACAGGTCTTCGTACGACAGACCGGTGGCGCGGGCCGACATGGGCACCAGCGAGTGGCTGGTCATGCCCGGCGACGTGTTGATTTCCAGCAGGTACGGCTTGCGCGTGGCCGCGTCGATCATCACGTCGGCGCGCGCCCAGCCGCGGCAGTCCAGCGCGCGAAAGGCCTGCAGCACCAGCGCCTGAATGGCGGCTTCTTCACCTTCGGGCAGACCACAGGGCACGAGGTATTTCGTGTCGTCGGTGAAGTACTTGTGCTGGTAGTCGTAGTTGCCGTCGGGCGCGACGATGCGGATCACCGGGAGGGCGCGGGCCTGAGCTCCGGTGCCCAGCACCGGGCAGGTGACCTCGTCACCCGCGATGAACTGTTCGCACATCACCATCGGATCCTGGCCCGAGGCCAGCGCGTAGGCCGCCTCGCACTGGTCGGCTGTCATGACCTTGGTCAGGCCGATGGTCGAGCCTTCGCGCACCGGCTTGACGATCATGGGGGAGCCCAGCGCCTCGAAGGCGGCGCGCGTTTCGGCCGCGTTGTGCACCTGGCGCCAGGCCGGGGTGGACAGGCCCTCGGCGATCCAGATGCGCTTGGTCATGAGCTTGTCCATGGCCACAGCCGAGGCCATGACGCCCGGGCCGGTGTACGGGATGCCCATCAGCTCCAGCGCGCCCTGCACCGTGCCGTCTTCGCCGAAACGGCCGTGCAGCGCGATGAAGACGCGGCTGAAGCCCTCGCGCTTCAAGTCGCCCAGGTCGCGCTCGGCCGGGTCGAAGGCATGGGCATCCACGCCCCTGGACTTCAGCGCGGCCAGCACGCCGGTGCCGGACATGAGCGAGACCTCGCGTTCGGCGGAACGCCCGCCCAGCAGCACGGCCACCTTGCCGAGCGCTTTTGCATCAATGGAATTCACAACAGTCCCCACGTTCAAGCCTTTGCCTTGTTGGCCAGTTCCACCACCTGCCCCGCCACCGCGCCGATGGAGCCGGCACCCATGCACAGCACCACGTCGCCGTCACGGGCGTTGTCCAGCACCGCCTGCGGCATGGCGGTGATGTCGTCCACGAACACCGGTTCGACCTTGCCCGCCACCCTCAATGCGCGGGTGAGGGCACGGCCGTCGGCCGCCACGATGGGCGCCTCACCGGCGGCGTACACCTCGGCCAGCAGCACGGCGTCGGCATGGCCGATCACCTTCACAAAATCTTCAAAGCAGTCGCGTGTGCGGCTGTAGCGGTGCGGCTGGAAGGCCAGCACCAGGCGCCGGCCCGGGAAGGCGCCGCGCGCCGCGGCCAGCGTGGCCGCCATTTCCACCGGGTGGTGGCCGTAGTCGTCGACCAGGGTGGCCACACCGCCCGAGGGCAGTGCCGGGTCGCCGTAGCGCTGGAAGCGCCGGCCCACGCCCTTGAACTCGGCCAGCGCCTGCTGGATGGCAGCATCGGGCACGCCGATCTCGACCGCGATGCCGATGGCCGCCAGCGCATTGAGCACGTTGTGGTGGCCCGGCAGGTTGAGCACCACGTCCAGGTCGGGCATCACCTCGCCGTTGCGGCGCTGCACGGTGAAGTGCATCTGGCCGCCCACGGCGCGCACATTCACGGCGCGGATCTGCGCGTCCTCGCTCAGGCCGTAGGGGGTGATGGGGCGCGCGATCTGGGGCAGGATCTCGCGGATCGCCGGGTCGTCCACGCACACCACGGCCGCGCCGTAGAACGGCATCTTGTGCAGGAAGTCCACGAAGGCCGACTTGAGTTTGCCGAAGTCGTGGCCGTAGGTGTCCATGTGGTCGGCGTCGATATTGGTGACGACCGAGAGCACCGGCAGCAGGTTCAGGAAGGAAGCGTCCGACTCGTCGGCCTCGACCACGATGTACTCGCCCGAGCCCAGCTGCGCGTTGGCGCCGGCGCTGTTCAGACGGCCACCGATCACGAAGGTCGGGTCCAGGTTGGCCGCCGCCAGCACGCTGGCCACCAGGCTGGTAGTGGTGGTCTTGCCGTGCGTGCCGGCGATGGCGATGCCCTTTTTCATGCGCATCAGCTCGGCCAGCATGATGGCGCGCGGCACCACCGGCACCAGCTTGGCGTGCGCGGCCACCACCTCGGGGTTGTCTGCCTTCACGGCGGTGGAGGTGACGATGGCGTCCGCCCCGGCGATGAAGGCCGCGTCGTGGCCCTTGTGCACCGTGGCGCCCAGCTGCACCAGGCGGCGCGTGGCGGCGTTCTCGCCCAGGTCGGAGCCCGAGACCACATAACCCTGGTTGAGCAACACCTCGGCGATGCCGCTCATGCCCGAGCCGCCGATGCCGACGAAATGGATGTGCCGGATCGCGTGCTTCATGCTGTCTTCACTTTCGCGAGTTGCTCGCAGGCGGCCACGACGGCCGCCACTGCTTCGGTTTTCTTCATGTTCTGGGCCATGGTGGCCATCTCCATCAACTGATCGCGCTGCAGGCTCTGCAAGCGCTTGGCAAGCGCGGCCGGCGTGAATTCGGGTTGCGGCACCAGCCAGGCACCGCCGGCGTCCACCAGGAACCGGGCGTTGGTGGTCTGGTGGTCGTCCACCGCGTGCGGGAACGGCACAAACAGCGCGGCGGCGCCCACGGCGGCGATCTCGGTCACGGTGCTGGCCCCGGCGCGGCCGATGACCAGGTCGGCCTCGGCAAAGGCCTGGGCCGTGTCCTGGATGAACGGGGTCAGCGTCGCCTCGACACCTGAGGCCGCGTAGTTGGCACGCAGCGCGTCGATCTGCTTTTCCCCGCTCTGGTGGATGACCTGCGGGCGCTGGTCCGCCGGGATGAGCGCAAGGGCCTGGGGCACGGTGTCGTTGAGCGCCTTGGCGCCCAGGCTGCCGCCCACCACCAGCAGGCGCAACGGGCCGCTGCGTCCGGCGAAACGCTCGGCCGGCGTGGGCTGGCGCAGGAACTCGGCGCGCAGCGGGTTGCCCACCCACTCGGCCTTCTTGAACACGCCGGGGAAGGCGGTGAACACGCGGTCGGCGATGCCGGCCAGCACCTTGTTGGCCATGCCGGCGACCGAGTTCTGTTCGTGCAGCACCATCGGCTTGCCGACCAGTGTGCCCATCATGCCGCCAGGGAAGGTGATGTAGCCGCCCAGGCCGACCAGCACGTCGGGCTGCACGCGGCGCACCACGGCCAGCGCCTGCCAGAAGGCCTTGAGCAGGCGCAGCGGCAGGAACACCAGGGTCTTGAGGCCCTTGCCGCGCACACCACCGAAGTCGATGGTTTCCAGCGCGAAACCGCGCGGCGGCACGAGCCGGCTTTCCATGCTGCCGGGCGCGCCCAGCCAGTGCACGCGCCAGCCGCGCTCGCGCAAGGCTTCGGCCACGGCCAGACCGGGAAAGATGTGGCCGCCGGTGCCGCCGGCCATGATGAGGGCGCAAGGGGCCTTGCTCATGACCGCCCACCTTTCATGAGCTGGCGGTTTTCGTAATCCACTCTCAACACAATCGCGATCGCGATCAGGTTGAGCAGGATGGCCGAGCCGCCGTAGCTCATCAGCGGCAGTGTCAGACCCTTGGTGGGCAGCGCGCCCAGGTTCACGCCGATGTTGATGAAGGCCTGGAAGCCCATCCACAGGCCCACGCCCTGCGCCACGAGACCGGCGAACACCTGGTCCAGCGCGATGGCCTGGCGACCGATGTGCATGATGCGGCGCGTTAGCCACAGGAACAGCGCGATCAGCGTGAGCACGCCGATCAGGCCGAACTCTTCGCCGATGACCGAGAGCAGGAAGTCGGTGTGCGCCTCGGGCAGCCAGTGCAGCTTCTCCACACTGCCGCCCAGGCCGACGCCGAAGATCTCGCCGCGGCCGATGGCGATGAGGGCATGCGAGAGTTGGTAGCCCTTGCCCAGGGCGTGGTCCTCGCTGAAGGGGTCGAGATAGGCAAAGATGCGCTCGCGCCGCCAAGGGCTGGTGAGCACGATCATGGCGAACGCGGCCACCACCAGCAACGCCATCAGGAAGAACATGCGCGCGTTGACCCCACCCAGGAACAGGATACCCATGGCGATCACCACGATCACCATGAACGCCCCCATGTCGGGCTCGGCCAGCAGCAGCATGCCCACCACCAGCACCGCCAGCGCCATGGGCATCACGGCGCGGAAGAAGCGCTCTTTCACTTCCATCTTGCGCACCATGTAATCGGCCGCATAGAGCAGCACGCCCAGCTTGGCCAGCTCCGACGGCTGGAAGTTCATGACGCCCAGCGGGATCCAGCGGCGCGCGCCGTTGACACCCTTGCCGATGAAGGGAATGAGCACCAGCACCAACAGCACCAGCGCCACGGCGAACAGCCAGGGAGCGAGTTTTTCCCAAGCCCGCATGGGGAACTGGAAAGCGATGAGCGCCGCGCCCAGGCCGATCACCATCGACATGGCGTGCCGGACCACAAAGTGGGTTTGCGCGTAATTGGCAAAACGCGGGTTGTCGGGCAGGGCGATGGACGCCGAATACACCATCACCAGGCCCCAGGCCAGCAGGGTGACCACGACCCACAGCAGCGGCTGGTCAAAACCGAGTTCGCGCACGGCCACGTTGCGCGTGCCGGCGTAGCTGCGGCTGGACAGGCGCACCGGCAGGCCGTCGGCACCGGCGCCGGCCAGGTCCCCGCCCGGCACCAGGGCGCGCAGGCGGGTCAGCAGGGACTGCAGCCAGGCCTTCACAGCGTGCCCTCCAGATCCGCACCGTGCTCGGCCGCGAGTTCACGCACCGCGTCCACGAACACATCGGCGCGGTGCTTGTAGTCGCGGAACATGTCCATGCTGGCACAGGCGGGCGACAGCAGCACCGCATCGCCCGTCTGGGCCTGCGCGGCGCAGGTCCGCACCGCCTCTGGCAGGGTGGCGGCGTCCAGCAGCGGTACGCCCGCCAGCTCGGCAGCGGCCTGCACCTGTTCGCGGATGCGTGGCGCGTCGCGCCCGATCAGCACCGCCGCACGTGCATGGCGTGCCAGTGGTTCGGACAGTGGCGAGAAGTCCTGGCCCTTGCCATCACCGCCCAGGATCACGACCAGCTTGCGGTCGCTGCCCAGGCCCCGGATGGCGGCCAGGGTGGCGCCCACGTTGGTGCCCTTGCTGTCGTCGAAGTACTCCACCTCATTGACGATGGCCACCGGCTCGACGCGGTGCGGTTCGCCTCGGTAATCGCGCAGGCTGTGCAGCATGGGCGCCAGCGGCGCGCCGGTGGAGGTCGCCAGCGCCAGTGCGGCCAGCGCGTTGGCCGCGTTGTGGCGGCCGCGGATGCGCAGCGCATCGGCCGGCATCAGGCGCTGGAAGTAAATCTCTTCGTCTTCATCGGTCTTGCGGCCACGCTGACGGGTTTCGTCCAGCGCGAAGGCGCGCACCAGCCAGGTCATGCCGTTGACGGTTTCCAGTCCCCAGTCGCCTGGCCGGGTCGGCTGGTCGAGCCCGAAGGTGGCGAACGCCCGTGCCGGTCGCTGGCGGTTGCGGCCGCCGATCTTGACCGTGACGTTGCCCGGCCGCATGGCCAGCACCACCGGGTCTTCGCGGTTGAGCAGCATCAGCGCCTGCGCACCGAACACCGCCGCCTTGGCCTGGGCATACGCGGCCATGGAGCCGTGCCAGTCGAGGTGGTCTTCGGTGATGTTGAGCACCGTGGCCGCGGTGGGCACGCCGTCCCAGGGGCCGCCGGTCGTGCCGTCGAGCTGGAAGCTGGAGAGTTCCAGCACCCAGGCCTGGGGCAGGTGTGGCGGCTGCGGGGGGGCTGGTGTGGGTGGCACGATCAGCGTCGGCGCGTCGCCGTCTTCGTCGGGGGGCGGTGCGGCTTCGCCGTCGTCGGCCGGCAGCAGCTCGCCCTGGGCGTCGGCCAGATCGGCCCCGTCGGTCGCGAGTGTGGCGGGCACCTCTTCCACCACCACCGCAGGAGCGGCCACCTCGCTGGCGGCCTGTTCGGCGGCTTCTGCCGCGGCTTTCTCCGCGTCTTCGGCGCTGGCGCGGGTCTCTTCGTCCAGCGCGGTGCCCAGCACGTCCAGCAGGGCCGGGCCGATGTTACCGGCCACCGCCACCCGCAGGCCGGCGCGCTGCAGCAGCAGGCCGGTGAGCGAGGTCACGGTGGTCTTGCCGTTGGTGCCGGTGATGGCCAGCACCTGCGGCTGGTAGGGCAGCACGTCCCGTTGCGACAGGTCCTGCAGGGCCTGGGCGAACAGGTCGAGTTCGCCCACCCAGGCCGCTCCGTGCTGTTGCGCCCAGGCGTGCGCCAGCGCCAGTTGCGGCGGCGGCAGGCCGGGGCTGCGGGCGATCACGCTCCAAGTCGCGCGCGCCAGCAGGGCATCGTCAAACGCACCCGCCACGAACGTGGCCTGGGGGCATTCGGCGCGCAGCGCGGCCAGCGAGGGCGGGGTCTCGCGCGTGTCCGCCACGGTCACGACCGCGCCGTGGCGCACGCACCAGCGCGCCATCGACAGACCGGAAATGCCGAGTCCGAGGATGAGGACGTGTTGGTCTTGGAGCTGCTTCATGGCGGGTTCAGCGCAGCTTGAGCGTGGACAGGCCGATCAGGCACAGCAGCATGGTGATGATCCAGAAGCGGACCACGACCTGGGTCTCTTTCCACCCCTTCTTCTCAAAGTGGTGGTGCAGCGGCGCCATGTGGAACAGGCGACGGCCGGTGCCGTACTTCTTCTTGGTGTATTTGAACCAGCTGACCTGCAGCATCACGGACAGCGCCTCGACCACGAAGATGCCGCCCATGATGGCGAGCACGATTTCCTGCCGCACGATGACGGCGATGGTGCCCAGCGCGCCGCCGAGCGCGAGTGCGCCCACATCGCCCATGAAGACCTGAGCCGGGTGGGCGTTGAACCACAGGAAGGCCAGGCCGGCGCCAGCCATGGCGGCGCAGAAGATCAGCAGCTCGCCCGCGCCGGGGATGTGGGGCAGCAACAGGTAGCGCGAAAACACGGCGCTGCCGGTGACGTAGGCGAACACGCCCAGCGCCGAGCCGACCATGACCACCGGCATGATGGCCAGGCCGTCCAGCCCGTCGGTCAGGTTGACCGCGTTGCTGGCGCCGACGATGACCAGGTAGGTCATGAGCACGAAACCGAACACGCCCAGCGGGTAGGCCACTTCCTTGAAGAAGGGCACCATCAGGCCGGCGCGCGGCGGCAGTTCGAGCGTGAAGCCCGAGGCGACCCAGTCGATGAACAGCTGCAGCACGCGCAGGTTGCTGGTTTCGGCCACGCTGAAGGCCAGGTAGAAAGCGGCCAGCAGACCGATGACCGACTGCCAGAAATACTTCTCGCGCGAGGGCATGCCTTCGGGGTCCTTGTTGACCACTTTGCGCCAGTCGTCCACCCAGCCGATCGCGCCAAACCCCAGCGTAACGAGCAGCACGATCCAGGTGAAGCGGTTGGACCAGTCGAACCACAGCAAGGTGGACAGCGCGATCGCGAACAGGATCAGCACCCCGCCCATGGTCGGGGTGCCGCCCTTGCTGATGTGGGTCTGCATCGCGTATTCTCGGATCGGCTGGCCGATCTTGAGCGCGGCGAGGCGCCGGATGAAGTAAGGACCGGCCACCAGGCCGACGATGAGCGCGGTCATGGCGGCCATGACCGCACGGAAGGTGAGGTACTGGAACACGCGCAGGAACCCGAACTCGGGTCCCAGGCTTTGCAACCATTGCGCCAGACTAAGCAGCATGCGAAGGATCTTTCTGTTGTTCTTGTGTTGAGGCGGTCACGGCCAGCGCCTGCAGGGCCTGCACCACCCGCTCCATGCGCATGAAGCGCGAGCCCTTGACCAGCACGCTGCGCACCGCAGCGGACGGCACGCGCCCAGCCACATCGGCCGCCAGAGCATCCACGTCGGCCCAATGCACCGGCACCGGCTCGCCGGCGGCGCGCAGGGCCTCGCAGGCCTGGCGCATCCAGTCGCCGGCGCAGTGCACGGCATCGATGCCGCTGGCCTGAGCCTGGCGCAGCACCTCCAGGTGGAAGGCCAGCCCTTGCTCGCCGACCTCGCCCATGTCGCCCAGCACCAGCCAGCGCGGCGATGGCAGCTCGGCCAGCACGCGGATGGCGGCCACCACCGAATCGGGGTTGGCGTTGTAGCTGTCGTCGATCAGCGTGAGCGCGCGGTCCGGCAGCGCCACCGACAGCGCGCGCGAACGGCCGCCGACGGGCTCGAAGGCATCCAGTCCGCGCCCGATGTCGGCCAGCGACACGCCGGCGGCCAGCGCGCAGGCGGCGGCGGCCAGCGCGTTGCGCACGTTGTGGCGGCCGGCGATGCGCAGGCGGCAGGTCTGTTCGCCTGCCGGGGATGTGAAGCGCAGCGCCCAGGCGCCGTCGGCCCAGTCGGCGCTCAGGGCGCGCAGGTCGGCGGCGGGGTCGGTGTCGCTGAAGGTCAGCACCGGGCGGCCCTGGGCGAGCTCGCGCCAGACGAAGCTGTAGTCGTCGTCGCTGGGGAAGACGGCCGTGCCCCCGCTGCGCAGCGCCGCGATCACGGCGCCGTTCTCGCGCGCCACGGCCTCGACCGTGCCCATGAATTCCTGGTGTTCGCGTTGCGCGTTGTTGACCAGGGCCACGGTGGGCTGGGCCAGCGCCGCGATGTAAGCGATCTCGCCCGGGTGGTTCATGCCGAGCTCGACCACCGAGAGACGGTGTTCTGCGCGCAGGCGCAGCAGCGTCATGGGCACGCCGATGTCGTTGTTCAGGTTGCCCTGGGTGGCGTGGGCGGCCGTGCCCGCGGCCGCGCGCAGGATGGACGCGACCATCTGCGTCACCGTGGTTTTGCCGTTGCTGCCGGTCACCGCGATCAGCGGCACATCGAACTGTTCGCGCCAGCGGCGGGCCAGTTCGCCGAGGGCCAACCGCGTGTCGGGCACCTCGACGCCGGGCAGGCCGGCCGCGGCCAGGCCCTGGTGGGCGATGGCGGCCACCGCACCGGCGGCGCAGGCCTGTGGCAAAAAGTCGTGCGCGTCGAAACGCTCGCCCTTGAGCGCGACGAACAGGTCGCCCGCCTGCAGGCTGCGGGTGTCGGTGTGCACGCGCGCGACCGCGACGGACGCGAGGTTGCCCACCACGCGGGCGCCGCTCAAAAGGGGCAGCAGCTGGGCCACGGTCTTCATGCCGCGCCTCCGTTGTCGGTGCCACGGGCCTGCAGCGCGGCGCGCGCCTGCTCCAGGTCAGAAAACGGTTTTTTCACACCCATGATGTCCTGGTAATCCTCGTGCCCCTTGCCCGCGATCAGCACCACGTCGTGGGCGGCGGCGCCCTGCACGGCGCGGGCGATGGCGGCGGCCCGGTCGGGTTCAATCAGTGCGGCGTCGGGCTGCGCCAGGCCGGCGCGCATCTGCGCCAGGATGGCCAGCGGGTCCTCGCTGCGCGGGTTGTCGCTGGTGAGCACCGGGTGCTGCGCCTCGCGCTCGGCCGCGGCGGCCATCAGCGGGCGCTTGCTGGCGTCGCGGTCACCGCCACAGCCGATCACGCACCACAGGGCACCACCGCGCTCGCGGGCCAGCGGCTGCAGGGCCTGCAGGGCTTTTTCCAGCGCGTCGGGCGTGTGGGCGTAGTCCACCAGCACCAGCGGCTGATCGCCCGTGGCGGGCACCTGTTCCATGCGGCCGGGCACCGGGCTGAGCGCGGCACAGGCGGCCACCGCGTTGGCCAGGGAGACACCCAGCGCCCGGGCCGAGGCCAGCACGCCCAGCAGGTTGGACACGTTGTAGCGGCCCACCAGCGGCAGGTCGAGCGTGTGGCTGTGCGTGGTTTCGCCGGACGCATCGCGTTCGCCCACCGTCAGGCGCATGCCGCTGTGCGTCACGCCGATATCGCACGCGAACAGGCGGGCGGGAGCGTGCTGTGGCGCCGGCTCGATGCCGACGGTCCACAGGTCCAGCGCCCGCGCGGACAGGTCGCTCGCGAGCGTCAGGCCGCGTGGGTCATCCACGTTCACCACCGCGGCCTGCAGGCCGGGCCAGTCGAACAGCGCGGCCTTGGCGGCCCAGTACGCGTCCATGCTGCCGTGGTAGTCCAGGTGGTCCTGGGTGAAGTTGGTGAACACCGCCACGCGGATGTGGGTGGCGTTCAGGCGTCCTTCGACGAGGCCGATGGAAGAAGCTTCGATGGCGCAGGCCTTGAGCCCGCCGTCGGCCAGGCTGCGCAGTCGCGACTGCAGCAGCACCGGGTCGGGCGTGGTCAGGCCGGTGGAAACGATGCTGGACGTTTGTGCCCCCACGGGCGGCAGACCGATGCCCAGCGTGCCCACCACGGCGCAGGGGCGGTCGACAGCCGACAGCAACTGGGCCATCCACCAGGCGCTGGAGGTCTTGCCATTGGTGCCGGTGAGGGCGACCACGTCAAGCTTGGCCGTGGGGTCTTGGTGGTAGGCGCTGGCGATCGGCCCGGCCAGCTGCTTGAGCCCCGGCACGGCCAGGATGCGCGCGTCGCTGAAACCGAAGGCTTCGACGCCTTCGTGCTCCACCAGCGCCGCCACGGCGCCGGCCTGCAGGGCCGCGGCCACATACCGGCGGCCGTCGGTGGCGGCACCGGGCCAGGCCACAAAGGCGTCGCCCGCGGCCACGCGACGGCTGTCGCATTGCAGCGAGCCGGTCACACGCTCGCGCAGCCAGTCGGCCACGGCCTGGGGAGTGCTCAAAACGTGGGTCATGCCAATGGCTCCACCACGCCTCGCGCGACCCGAGACGCACGAGACGCCATACCAGAGGCACCGCCGGGCCGGCTTTGCCGGACGGCCAGTGCCGCCCCCCTGGAGGGGGGAGACGCGAAGCGGCGCAGGGGGTGCTTCATCTAGAACGACTCCTCCACGGCTTCCGTGACGATCTGCGGCTTGACGTTCATGTCCGGCTGCACGCCCAGCACCCGCAGCGTCTGCTGTACCGTCTCGCTGAACACCGGAGCGGCCACCAGGCCGCCGTAGTACACGCCGTTGTTGGGCTCGTCCACCATCACCGCCACCACGATGCGCGGCTGTTCGATAGGCGCGATGCCCACGAACCAGCTGCGGTACTTGTTGCCGGCGTACCCCTTGCCTTCCTGCTTGCGCGCGGTGCCAGTCTTGCCACCGACCGAATAGCCGATGGTCTGCGCCTTGGGCGCGGTGCCACCAGGACCCGTGGCCAGTTCCAGCATCTTGCGCACCGCCACCGCGTGGGCGGGGCTGAAGACGTGCACGCCGTTGGCAGGCCCTTCGCTCTTGAGCAGCGACACCGGGATCAGCTCGCCGTCGCGCGCAAAGATGGTGTACGCCTGCGCCAGCTGGAACAGCGAGGCCGAAAGGCCGTAGCCGTAGCTCATGGTGGCCTGCTCGATCGGGCGCCAGGTCTTGTAAGGGCGCAGGCGGCCGCTGACCGCGCCCGGGAAGGGCAGTTGCGGCTTCTGGCCGAAGCCAGCCTGGGCATAGGCCTCCCACATCTCGCGCGGGCTCATCTGCATCGCCAGCTTGACGGTGCCGACGTTGCTGGACTTCTGGATCACCTCGGCCACCGTGAGCACGCCGTGCGGGTGCGAGTCGGTGATGGTGGAGCCCCCGATGGTGATGCGCCCGGGTGCGGTCTGGATCGGAGAGTTCGGCTTGACCATGCCCTTTTCCAGCGCCAGCGCAGCGATGAAGGGCTTCATGGTCGAACCGGGCTCGAAACTGTCGGTCAGTGCGCGGTTGCGCAGTTGCTCGCCAGTGAGGTTGACGCGCTTGTTGGGGTTGTAGCTGGGGTAGTTGGCCAGGGCCAGCACTTCGCCGGTCTGCGCGTCCAGCACCACCGCACTGCCACCCAGGGCCTTGTGCTGCTTCACGGCGTCGCGCAGCTTTTCGTAGGCAAAGAACTGCACCTTGCTGTCGATGGACAGCTGCAGATCCGGCCCGTCCACCGGCGGCACCACGTCGCGCACATCCTCCACCACGCGGCCCAGACGGTCCTTGATGACGCGGCGCGAACCGTTCTTGCCGGCCAGCTGTTTGTTGAAGGCCAGCTCCACGCCCTCCTGCCCGCGGTCCTCCACATTGGTGAAACCCACCACGTGCGCGGCGGCCTCGCCCTCGGGGTACTCGCGCTTGTACTCGCGGCGCTGGTACACGCCCTTGATGTCCAGCGCGGCGATCTGCTTGGCCACCGGCTCGTCCACCTGGCGCTTGACCCAGACGAAGGTCTTGTCCTCGTTGGCCAGCTTCTTCTTCAGCTCGGGCAGCGGCATCTCCAGCAGCTTGGCCAGATCGCGCAGCCTCGGGTGGTTCTTGTCCACATCTTCCGGGATGGCCCAGATGCTCTGCGCCACCACGCTGGACGCCAGCAACAAACCGTTGCGGTCCAGGATGCGGCCACGGTTGGCCGGCAGCTCCAGGGTACGGGCAAAACGCACCTCACCCTGGCGCTGGTAAAACTCGTTGCCGAACACCTGCACGTAGGCCGCACGCCCGGCCAGGCCGGCAAAGGCCACGGCCAGCGCGGCCACGATGAACTTGCTGCGCCAGACCGGCGTCTTGCTCGCCAGCAGCGGGCTGGCGCTGTAGTTGATGCTGCGGCTGGGGCGCTGGTCGGCGCGCGGATGGCTCATGGCCGCCCCTCCTGCTGCACCGGGGTGGCGCTGCTCACCGGCGCACCCGCCGTCACGTACTGCGTGATGCCAGGGTTGACCGGTCGCATCTGCAACTGCCGCGTGGCCAGCTGCTGCACCCGGGCCGACGTGGCCTGCTCGCGCTTTTGCACCTGCAGCTGCTCGTGCTCGGACGACAGGCGCCGCGCCTGCGCGTTCGCCTTGTCGATGGCGGTGTACAGGCGGCGCGATTCGTACTGGGTGTGCACCAGGTAAAACGCACTGGCCAGCACGGCCACGAGCAGCATCAGGTTGAGCCGGATCATGTAGAGGCCCCCACCGGCGCGTGCGTGCGCTCGGCCACGCGCATCACCGCACTGCGCGAACGCGGGTTGGCCGCAACTTCGGCGTCCGGTGGCATCAGACGGCTCACGCCGGTCAGCGGCATGGGCTGCGGCTCGGCGAACGGCACGCGGCGGTCCACCACGGCGCGCGAATGGCGCGCCATGAACTGCTTGACCATGCGGTCTTCCAGTGAATGGAAGCTGATCACCACCAGTTGGCCCCCGGGTCGCAACACCTGCAGACTCGCCTCTAGCGCTTGTTGCAGCTCTTCAAGCTCGGCGTTGATGAAAATCCGAAAAGCCTGAAATGTGCGCGTTGCAGGGTCCTTGCCCGGCTCGCGGGTTTTGACCGCGCCAGCCACGACTTCGGCCAGCTCGCGGGTGGTTCGAAGAGGGCCCCGTTCCTGTCGGCGACGATCAATCGCCTTTGCAACCTGTTGAGCAAACCGTTCTTCGCCGTATTCACGAATGACCTCCGCGAGGGTGGAAACTTCGGCCGTTTCCAGCCACTGGGCAACGCTCTGGCCGCGCGTGGTGTCCATGCGCATGTCCAGCGGGCCGTCGCCACGAAAAGAAAAACCCCGCTCGGGGTCGTCGATCTGCGGCGAACTGACCCCCAGATCCATCAGCACCCCATCCACACTGGCGGGCGGCAGCGCGCCCAGGTGGCAAAAGCCCTCGTGTCTTATGAAAAAGCGGCCATCGCGGGCCGCCATTTCCTGCGCTACCGCCACCGCTTGGGGGTCCTTGTCGAAGGCCGTCAGCCGCCCCCTCTCCGACAGCTTCGAGAGGATCAGGCGCGAGTGGCCACCCCGCCCGAAAGTGGCGTCCACATAGTGGCCGTCCGGGTTGATGGCGAGCGCGTCCACGGCCTCGTTCAACAGGACGGTCTGGTGTGTCCATGTGTCTTGCACCGCCATCCTCAGAAGGAAAAATCTTTGAACACGTCGGGCATCTCGGCCTGCATGGCCTCGGCCTCTTGCGACTGGTAGGTGGCGGCGTCCCACAGCTCCAGGTACGACCCCATGCCCAGCAGCACCGCGTCCTTGCTGATGCCGGCGGCCGCGCGCAGCTCGGGCGACACCAGCACGCGGCCCGATCCGTCCATTTCCAGGTCCATCGCGTTGCCCAGGAAGATGCGCTTCCACCACTGGGCCTGCATGGGCAGGGCTGCGATGCGTTCGCGGAAACGGTCCCACTCCAGACGGGGGAAAATCATCAGGCAGCCGTGCGGATGCTTGGTGATGGTCAGCTGCCCCGCCGTTGCGCCCAGGGCGTCACGGTGCCGGGTCGGCACGGACAGCCGCCCCTTGGCATCGAGACTGAGAGAAGACGCACCCTGAAACACCGCTTTGGACCTTTAGATGGCAGCTTTCACCACTTAATTGCACTTTTTCCCACTGTATCAGGAAAACGCTGCCATTCAAGTCCGCGCGTTTGGAATTTTGCTTGTAAATCAACCACTTAGCGCCGATTTCGCAGCCATTCATTGCCGGAAATTTGAGCAAAAGCAAGCACTTACAAAGGGGTCTGCAGGTGAAGCTTGAAGACCCTGCGACCCGCAGGACTTTGTAACCAGGCGCACGCGCTCCGATGAGCGGCGGGTCTGGCCATCGCAGGCCACCAGGAACACTGCAACGAAAGGCCACAAAAAAACCGCGTGCCCGTGGGGCGCGCGGTTTTCTCGGGTCGGAAATGCGTCAGAGGATGTAGCGCGAGAGGTCCTCGTTGCGGCTGAGTTCGCCCAGGCGGCCATCCACATAGGCCGCGTCCACCGTGACGGTCTGCCCCTCCAGGCGGGTGGCACCAAAGCTGACCTCGTCCAGCAGATGCTCCATCACCGTGGCCAAGCGGCGCGCGCCGATGTTCTCGGTGCGTTCGTTCACGTCGCAGGCGATCTGCGCCATGCGACGGATGCCGTCGGGCGTGAAGTCCAGCGTCACGCCTTCGGTGGCCAGCAACGCCTGGTACTGGCGCACCAGGCTGGCGTCGGTGCGGTTGAGGATGCCCTCGAAGTCTTCCACCGACAGCGACTGCAGCTCGACCCGGATCGGGAAACGCCCCTGCAGCTCGGGAATCAGGTCGCTGGGCTTGGACAGGTGGAACGCCCCCGAGGCGATGAACAGGATGTGGTCGGTCTTGACCATGCCGTACTTGGTGGACACGGTCGTGCCCTCCACCAGCGGCAGCAAATCGCGCTGCACGCCCTGGCGCGAGACTTCGGCACTGCCACCGCCTTCGCCGCCACGCGAAGCGACCTTGTCGATCTCGTCGATGAAGACGATGCCGTTCTGCTCGGCGTTGCGCAGGGCCATCGCCCGAATCTCTTCTTCGTTGACCAGCTTGCCAGCCTCTTCGTCCACCAGCAGCTTCATCGCCTCGGCGATCTTGAGCTTACGCGCGCGGCGCTTGTCCTGCCCCATCTGGCTGAACATGCCGCGCAGCTGCTCGGCCATTTCCTCCATGCCAGCAGGCCCCATGATCTCCATGGCCTGGCGTGGCTCGGCCAGGTCGATCTCGATCTCGCGGTCGTCCAGCTGGCCTTCGCGCAGCTTCTTGCGGAACGCCTGGCGAGCCGTGTTGTCGGTGCTGGCCGCGGGCTCGAAGCCCACGCTGCGCGGCGGCGGCACCAGCACGTCCAGGATGCGCTCTTCGGCCGCGTCCTCGGCCCGCGTGCGCTGCTTGCGCATCTCGGCCTCGCGCGTCTGCTTGACGGCGATCTCGGCCAGGTCGCGGATGATGGCGTCCACATCCTTGCCCACGTAACCGACTTCGGTGTACTTGGTCGCCTCGACCTTGATGAACGGCGCATCGGCCAGCCGGGCCAGCCGCCGAGCGATTTCGGTCTTGCCCACCCCGGTCGGGCCGATCATCAGGATGTTCTTGGGCGTGATCTCGTGCCGCAGCTGGCCGTCGACCTGCTGGCGGCGCCAGCGGTTGCGCAGCGCGATGGCCACGGCGCGCTTGGCGCCCTGCTGGCCGATGATGTGGCGGTCGAGTTCGGAGACGATTTCCTGGGGTGTCATCGAAGACATAGTGCCCCCACGCTCGTCACTTCGTGTACTTCGCTGCCCCCCAGGGGGGCGCGAGCTTGCTTGGGGCGGCCCTGCGCTGCGCTCATGTGTTCAGTCCAGCTTTTCAACGGTGTGGTTCATGTTGGTGTAGATGCAGATCTCGCCGGCGATGGCCAGCGACTGGCGCACCACGTCCTCGGCGCTCAGTTCGGTGTGCTGCACCAGGGCCCGGGCGGCGGCCTGGGCATAGGCACCGCCTGAGCCGATGGCCACCACGCCATGCTCGGGCTCCAGCACATCGCCGTTGCCGGTGATGATCAGCGCTGCGCTGCGGTCGCCCACGGCCAGCATGGCTTCGAGACGCCGCAGCACGCGGTCGGTGCGCCAGTCGCGCGTCAGCTCGATGGCGGCGCGCACCAAGTGGCCCTGGTGTTTCTCCAGCTTGGCCTCAAAGCGCTCGAACAGGGTGAAGGCATCGGCCGTGGCACCGGCAAAGCCCGCCAGCACCTGGTCGCGGTAGAGCTTGCGCACCTTGCGCGCCGTGCCCTTGACGACCACATTGCCCAGGGTCACCTGGCCGTCGCCGCCGATGGCGACCTGCACACCCTGCGGCGTCTGGCGGCGCACGCAGACGATGGTGGTTCCGTGAAAAGTTTCCATAGAAGGGGAGATGTAGGCTGCGGGGCCAAACTCAAGCCTGCCGCGTGAAATGAGGGGAAGTCGTTCCAGGGCGCCGCGGAACCGGCTCTGCCGGGCCGCCAGCGCCGCCCCCTGGGGGGTGACGCCGCAGGCGGCGCGGAGGGGTCAGTCGTTTCTCACGACCACCTTGGCGTACTCGGTGATGCCGATCACATGGAAGAAGGCCGACACCAGGCGGTGAGCATCCACGAACTGGATCATGCGACCCTGCGTATGGTGACCGGTCACCCAGTTGAGCAAGGTCCCGGCCGCCGAGAAGTCCACGCGAATGAGGTTGCGGCACGAGATGATCATCACGTCCGCACCCTGCAGACGGCGCTCCAGCGCCTCCAGCGTGCCCTGCGGATCGCCCCGGATCTCTCCCGAGAGCTCGACCAGACCCAGGTTGTTGAACTCGGAGCTTTGGCTGTCCATGCCCGAATCGTGGGCAAAGCCTGAGGGCACCTGCTCCAGCATTACCTCACCCAGCACGGAGCCCCCCTCATCGGCCGCCATGCCACTGGAGAGCGCCTGGAAGTGGCAGCGGGGCTTCTCCCAGCCGGGGGGCGACACCTCGTAGGTGACGCAGAAATCCAGCGCGGTGAGCTCGAACTCGTCGGGGCGGTTCATCACGCGCAACACCGCCATGCGCAATTCCCACCACAACTGCTCGATGTCGCGCCGGCCCGAAGGGGTCAGCGTCTTGAGCAGCTCGCGCAGGTCGGACGCGCCCAGGAAACGCAGCTCCACGTCCTGGTCGCCCCAGAGCGTGAAGATGCCCAGCAGCGCACGAGCGGCCTTGACGTCGATGGACTCGATCGGCGACCAGTCCAGCACCCAGGGCTGGCTGGCGCGCAAAAGCACATTTTGCAGCGTGCCCACCGCGTGGGCATCGATATCGTTCTCACACACCCAGACGGCCCGGGTCGAACCGGTCGAGGGTTTGAAGACCTTGCCGGTCATGCTGGAGACCAGGCCAGGCATGTCGAACCACTGCGGCGCCGAACGGCCAAATCGGTTGACGAAGTCCACCGCCTGACTCTCGAACGGGGCCAGCTGGCCCGTGGCCCGGTAGAGGTCGAAAAGCGCCAGCCAGTCGTCCAACTGGTTCAGGCGCGCACCGCCTCCGCCCAGCGCTTCGAGCAGACCCTGCTCGGCTCCGGCGTCGTCGCCGTTGGCAAAGCGGATGGCGGCCTCTTCGACCTCGGGGTCCTGGGCGATTTCCTGCACGTCCAGCGCAAAAAAGTGCGACGCCGAGAACACGGAGTTGCCACTGGCGTCGGTCGAAGCCGATTTGGCCACCATCAGTCCGGTGCGCGCCGTGGAAGGCGCAGGCGCCGGCGGCGGTGGCACCTGATTGGGGGGCAGGCTCTCACCCGGGTGGCTGTAACTGCTGCGCGCCTGGTAGGCCGCCGGGGCCGGAATCGGTGCTGGCGGCGGAAGCGGCGCGCGCCGGACGGGATCCGGCTGGGTCGACGCCTCGGCAGCAGCGTCCTCGGGCAACGGAGATGCCTCGGTTTCGTTGTACTGGGCCTTGCGGCGCTGCGCCTCGGCCTTGGCATCTGGGGAGGCGTTGGCGACCCCTTCCTTGCGTTCGAGCGGCGTGCCACCAGTGGTGTGCGTGCCCGAATTGAGGCTGGATCCCGTGGTGGCCAGGGAGTCCGGGCCCTTGGTTTTCCACCACTGCATCGACATCTGGGCTTCGATCTCGTCGATCTTCTTGAGCGTCATGGCCCGGTCGTCCGGCTTGGACGGCAAGCTGCTCTGGAAAAACGAGGGTCGCACGCCCTGAGCGCCTTCACCCATGCCTTCACGGCTGCGGATCTTGCGCAGCATGTCGAATTCGCGTTTGCGCACGAAGTCGTTGCGGCGCTTGCGCTCGATCATCTCCTTGAGCGCGGCCTTGCTGTACTCGCTCTCGCGGTCGGCCGCACGCGTGTCCAAGTCCGACCAGCTGGTGGTCGGGTGGCGCACGAACTTCACCACCTTGGACAGGAAGCCGCCGTTGGAATCGTCCTTGGACATGAAGGGTCAGCGTCGATGCGAGTAGAGAGCCGGGAGCGGGCGCGGGAATCAGTCCCCGAACATCTTCTGCTTGAGTTCGCGGCGCTGCTGCGCTTCGAGCGACAGGCTGGCCGTGGGGCGTGCCATCAGGCGGCCGACGCCGATCGGCTCGCCCGTCTCATCGCAGTAGCCGTAGTCGCCCGAGTCGATGCGGGAGATCGCCTGCTCGATTTTCTTGAGCAGCTTGCGTTCGCGGTCGCGGGTGCGCAGTTCCAGCGCGTGCTCTTCTTCGATGGTGGCGCGGTCGGCCGGATCGGGCACGACCACGGTGTCTTCCCGAAGGTGCTCGGTGGTCTCGCCCGCGTTGGCCAGCATGTCGGCCTTGAGCAGCGACAGCTTGCGGCGGAAAAAGGCCAGCTGCACATCGTTCATGTACTCGCTGTCGGGCATGGCCTGCACGTCCTGGTCGGTCAGTTGGTCGACAGACAGGGTCTTCCAGTTGTTGGCCCGCTTGGGGTCTTTCTGGATGCTGGAGGGCGCGGGAGGGGTCATTACACGGTCGTTCATGGTGGAAAAGGTCGCCTTCGCGGCATCGGGGGCATGGGTGGGCACCACGGCGGCCTGCGTCATCTGCTCCATCATCACCTTTTTGGCCGCGCGCTTGCCCAAAGGCCTCGGTGTGGGCTCAACCACCGCCGGCGCTGGGCGGGGTGCTGGCGCGGGCACAACCGGTGCGGCGATGGCTTTGCTGGATTTGGCAGGGACGGCTGGCGCAGCGGCTTTTGGCGGCGGGCTGACCTTGGCTGGCGCCTTCGCGACGGCTTTGGGAGCGGGCGCTGGCGCCGCTTTGGGGGCAGGCTTGGCGGGTTTGACGACGGCCGGAGCAGCAGGCTTGGCGCTGGCTTTGCCGTTCGCTGCGGCCTTGGCTGGCGGCACAGGGGCGGCTTTCCGGGTGGCGACCGGTTTGGGCGCCGCCGCTTTCACGGCCGCCTTGGGTGAGGATTTGGGTGCAACCGGTGCGGCGGCTTTTTTGGCAACCACCGCCTTTACGGGTTTGGCTGCTGGCTTGGTGCTCACCTTCGCGGCGGGTTTGGCCGCGGGTTTGACCACCGCCTTTTTTGCCACAACGGCCTTGGCAGCGGCTTTTCCCGCTGCCTTGCTGACCACCGCAGGCGTTTTTGCCTGGGATGCGCGCCCCTTGACCGACGTTGTCGCGGTTTTGGTGGATTTCGCTGTCCGGGTGGCCGGGGCTTTCACAAGGGGTCTCCTCTCAGTGCCTGACGAAGCCTGCTCAGGGGGTGGGACGCCGCGGCCCTTGGTGGCCGCTGCGTCCGATGTGGTCGGCGACGCCGACCCTCTTGTGGTTATACCCCGTTTGCCCGCCGCTTCCGGCGAGCGTCCGGCCCGCAGGCTCACGGCAGGCCTGGCCGGACGCGGGGCGTCCGGCTTGGGCGGCGATTGTAACGAGGCTGCCGCAGTGCTCACTGACACCCGACCAGACGGGAAACCCAGGCGTTGGAGAAGCGAGACAAAGAGCACGGCGGGCTTGCTTTTTGAGGTGGGGGGCTGACGCTGGAGCTCAGACCAGGGCCTGATCCAGACCCTGGACCAGGATGTCCTTGGGCAGATCGATGCCGATGAACACCATCTTGCTCATGCGGGCCTCGCCCTCGGCCCAGACCGGTCCGAGGTCGCTGCCCATGAGCTGGTGCACGCCCTGGAAGATGACCTTGCGGTCGGTGCCCTGCATGTTCAGCACCCCTTTGTAGCGCAACATGCGCGGGCCGTAGACCTGCACGATGGCCCCCAGGAAGTCTTCCAGCTTGGCCGGATCGAAGGGTTTGTCGGCCCGGTAGACGAAGCTCTTCACATCGTCGTCGTGGTGATGGTGGTGGCCATGACCGTGGTCGTGCTGGTGCGAGGGGTGGTTGCAGTGCTCGCCGTGCTCATGGTCGTGGTGGTCATGACCATGGTGATCGTGGTCATGGTCACCCGCGCTCAGGAAGTCCGGGTCGATGTCCAGCTTGGCGTTCAGGTTGAAGCCGCGCAGATCGAACACTTCCTTGAGCGCCACTTCGCCAAAGTGCACCGGGCGCATGGGCGCGCGCGGGTTCATGTGCTTGAGGCGGTGGACCAGCGCGTCCAACTCTTCCTGGCTCACCAGGTCGGCCTTGCTGATGAATATCTGATCGGCAAAACCCACCTGGCGGCGCGCTTCCTGGCGGTCGTTGAGCTGCTGGGCCGCGTGTTTGGCGTCCACCAGGGTCAGGACCGAGTCCAGCAGGTACTGCTCGGCCACCTCGTCGTCCATGAAGAATGTCTGTGCCACCGGACCGGGATCGGCCAGGCCGGTGGTCTCGATCACCACACGCTCGAAGTCCAGTTCGCCCTTGCGCTTTTTCTGGGCCAGGTCGGCCAGCGTGGCGCGCAGGTCGTCGCGGATGGTGCAGCAGATGCAGCCGTTGCTCATCTGGATGATGTTTTCCTGCGTGTCCGCGACCAGGATCTCGTTGTCGATGTTCTCTTCACCGAACTCGTTCTCGACCACTGCGATCTTCTGACCGTGGGCCTCGGTCAGCACGCGCTTGAGCAGCGTGGTTTTGCCCGAGCCGAGAAAGCCGGTGAGGATGGTGGCGGGGATGAGCGACATGGCGGTTTCCGTTAGCAAAAAGCAGGCCGGGAGTGTAGTGCAGAGACGAAAAACCCACGACAGCGCCGTCGATCCGCCGCCGGGCCGCCCCAAGTCGGATCAGCCCCTCGGGGGCAGCGACCCGCGCAGCGGCGGAGCGTGGGGCTCACAGCTTCCTCATGACCACCAGCCCCTTGAGGTACTCGCCCTCCGGGAAGTTGATGGTCATGGGATGGTCGCAGGCGCCACCCAGGCGCTGCAGGATGGCACCGTCCACACCCGCGTCCAGCCCGGCCGAGGCCACGATCTTGTGGAACAGCTCCACGCCGATGCCGCCCGAGCACGAGAAGGTGAACAGCACGCCGCCCGGCGGCAGCAGCTTGAAGGCCAGACGGTTGATGTCCTTGTAAGCACGGGCGGCGCGTTCGGCGTGCGCCGCGGTGGGCGCCAGCTTGGGCGGGTCGAGCACGATGGCGTCGAACTGCCGGCCTTCGGCCACGAACTGGCGCAGCGACGCGTTGACATCGGCGTCGATGAAGGTGGCTTGGGCGGGGTCGAGCCCGTTGAGCAGCAGGTTGGCGCGCGCCTGTTCCAGGGCTGGGCCAGACGAGTCGATGCTCGTCACGTGCCCAGCGCCGCCCGCCAGCGCCGCGACCGAGAAGCCGCCGGTGTAGCTGAAGCAGTTGAGCACCTGGGCGAACTTGAGCCGTTTGGCGTATTCGAACAGCGCCAGGCGGCTGTCGCGCTGGTCGAGGTAGTAGCCGGTCTTGTGGCCCAGCGCGATGTCCAGACCCAGGCGCCAGCCGTGCTCTTCCAACTCGAAAGCGGTGGGGCCGTCGCCGCGCAGCCAGCCGGTCACCTCGGGCAGGCCTTCGAGCCCGCGCGAGCTGGCGTCCGAGCGTTCGTACAGGCGGGTGCAGCCGGTCAGGTCCAGCAGCGCGTCGGCGATCGCGTCTTTCCAGCGCTCGACACCCGCGGCACCGAACTGCGCCACCAGGGTATCGCCGTAGCGGTCCACTACCAGGCCGGGCAGGCCGTCGGACTCGCCATGCACCAGCCGCAGGCCGTTGCTGGCGATGCCCATGCGCCCGCGCAGGGCGATGGCGCGGCGCAGCGTGTCGCGGAAAAACGCGGCGTCGATGCGCTGGGCCTGGTCGAAGCTCCAGGCGCGCACACGGATCTTGGAGCTGGGCGAGTACGCGCCCCAGGCGAGGAACTCGCCCTCATGGCTGTCCACGCGCACGGTTTCGCCGGTGTCGGCGCCGCCCTTGGCGATAGCGCCGTCGAACACCCAGGGGTGGCGGCGCTGCAGCGAGCGTTCTTTGCCGGGTTTGAGTCGGATGGTTTTCATCTGGATATTGTCCCCCCCGCGCCGCCTGCGGCGTCACCCCCCAGGGGGCGGCACTGGCCGTCCGGCAAAGCCGGCCCGGCGGTGCCCTGGAAAAAAACCCTTCCGGCGAACGTGACTGCGAACAAGGATGCGGTGGAACCGGCTTCGCCGGGCCACTCGCATCGCCCCCCGGGGGGTGAAGCCGCAGGCGGCGCGGGGGGGGGTAGGTACTCCGTTAAGGCCTCAGGTAAACGAAACCTTCGCGGGCCTGCAGCTTGGCCACCTCGGCCACGCCGGAGGGGACGATCTGGGCTTCCAGCACCACCTTGTCAGCCTCGATCTTGCGCGAGACCAGGGTGTTGTTGCAGACGCGGAATTCCACACCTTTGGACGCCAGGTCAGAGATGGCGCCGGCGAAGGGCTGCTCCATCTGGTTGGTGGCGCCCTGCAACAGGAAGTCGATGCCCAGCCCATGGGTCACCACGACGATCTTGGCCTTGGGGTCGGCCGCCAGGTGGTTGCGGATGTTGTTCACCGCGCGCGAGGCCTGCGGAATGCCCTCGCTGAGGTGGTAGACGGTCTTGATGACGTCATCGGCCGCCTGCGACGGCGCGGCAGCGACCATGAACAGGGCGAGCAAAGCGGCCTTGAAGGCCATGAACAGTCGGGGCATGGGATCTCCTGAGCATCAATGGGGGTGGCTCCAAGAAGAAAAGAAGCCAGCAGCAATATTTGCAATCACCATTGTTGCTCCACCCGCCAGATACCCCCAGCGGGTATTCCCGGTGGACGCAGCGCCTTCAACGCCTCAGGACTTGGCCGGTCCGCGCCCCTTGGCCCGCGGGTGTGCCGCGTCGTACACCTGCGCCAGGTGCTGGAAGTCCAGCCGGGTGTAGACCTGCGTGGTGCTGATGCTGGCGTGCCCCAGCAGCTCCTGCACCGCGCGCAGGTCGCCACTGCTTTGCAGCACGTGGCTGGCAAACGAATGACGCAGCATGTGCGGGTGCACTGGCGTGGACAGTCCGGCCAGCATGGACCGGCGCTTGAGGCGCACGCGGATGTGTTGCGGCGTCAGGCGCTGGCCGCGGCTGCCGATGAACAGCGCCGGATCGTCCTTCGCCCAGTCGTCCCGCACCGCCCGCCACTGCGCGAGCGCGGCCAGCGCCGCGCTGCCCACCGGCACGCTGCGCCGCTTGCTGCCCTTGCCCAGCACATGTGCTTCGCCAGCTTCGGCATCGATCCAGCCTCGCGCCGTGCCGCTGGCCACCACGTCCAGCCCCACCAGTTCGCCGATGCGCAGGCCGCAGCCGTAGAGCAGTTCGGTGATGCAGCGGTCGCGCGCCTCCAGCCGCGGGTCGTCCTCTTCCTGCACGTGCGTGGCCAGCTGCACCGCGTCGTCCACGCCCAGCGCCTTGGGCAGCGGTTTGCCGGCCTTGGGCGCGCGCACGTCCTGCACCGGGTTGTGCTCGATCAGGCCTTGGCGGCCCAGCCACACATACAGCCCGCGCCAGCCCGAGAGGATGAGCGCGATGCCGCGCGCGCTGCGGCCCGCGCTGTGCATCTGCGCCACCCAGCGACGGATGTGCGCGTTTTGCACCTGGCGCAGCGCCACGCCAGCGGTCAGGGCGTTCGCCTGGAGTTTGTCCAGGTCGGCGGTGTAGAGGACCACCGTGCGCTCGGCCAGGCGCTTTTCCACCCGCACATGGTCCAGGTAGGCCTGGACACATTCGGCGTCGGTGGCCGAGGCGAGCATGTTCAGGCCGGCAGCAGCCGCGTGAGTGCGGCCGAGGTCAGTTCGCCGATGCGTTCGAGGAAGTCGGTGCCCATGTCGGCTGCGAAGCGCTGCGCGTCGGGCGAGGCCAGCACGAGCAGGCCGAACGCCTGCGGGCCGCTGCCGGCACGCAACGGGATCAGCGCCAGCGACGCGGCCGCGGCGGGATCGGCCAGCCAGGTGGCCGCTTCCAGCCCGCGGTTGGCGCCGCAGTAAGGTTTGGACAGCGACGTCGCAAACGCCGGCGCATCGGCACTGGCGCCCTGGGCGCAAGGCAGCGCGGCAAAGTCCGGCGACACGCCCCAGAGCTTGACCACCACCTGCGGCACACCGAAATGCGCCGCCACGCCGCTGGCCACCACCTCGGGCAGCTCGGCCGCTTCGCGGGTGTTGAGCAACTGCAGGGTCCAGCGCTGCAGGCGGTCGGCAATGGCGGTGTTGTCATGGCCGTGGCGGATCATCTCCGCCGCCTTCAGCTCCAGACCTTTGATCTTCTCGCGCAGCATCTCGGCCTGGCGTTCCTGCAGGCTCACGGCGCGCTGGCCGTGCGGACTGGTCAGCTGCACCGCGGCCAGCAGGCTGGCGTGGCGCTCAAAGAAGTCGGGCGTGTTGGCCAGGTAGTTGGCGATGTCGTCTTCGGTGATCGGAGGAATGGTGGCGTCGGTCATGGGGAGTCCCTGAAAAAGGTTCAGGCCAGATCGGGAATCTCGATCTGCCCGTCGAAAACGGAAGTGGCGGGACCGGTCATGAAGACCGGCGCGTCGTGGGTCGGCGTGTCCTGCCATTCGATGGTCAGCACGCCGCCATGGGTCTGCACATCCACCCGCGCGTCCAGCAGGCCCAGGCGGATGCCGGCCACCACGGCTGCGCAGGCGCCGGTGCCGCAGGCCAGGGTTTCGCCGGCGCCACGCTCGTACACGCGCAGCCGCACATGCGAACGGTCCACCACCTGCAGGAAGCCGGCGTTCACGCGGGCCGGGAACTGGACGTGGCGCTCGATCTGCGGGCCCCAGGTGGCCACCGGCGCGGTGTCCACATCCTGAACCAGCAGCACGGCATGCGGGTTGCCCATGGACAGCACGGCCACCGGGGCCACGTCGCCACCGGCCAGGGGCAGGCTCCAGCGTTCGAAGTTGCCCATGGGCACGGGCGTCTGGCCCATGACGTCAAAGGGCACGCGCGCCTGGTCGAAGATGGGCGCCCCCATGTCCACGGTCACGCGGCCGTCGTCGTTCAGGCGCAGGCTGATCTCGCCGTGCTTGACCTTCACCCGCACCGGGTTCGCATCGGTCAAGCCTTTGTCGCGCACGAAGCGCACGAAACAGCGCGCACCGTTGCCGCAGTGCTCCACTTCGCCACCGTCGGCGTTGTGGATCACGTACTCAAAGTCCACACCGGCCGACGGCGCAGGCCGCACGGACAGGATCTGGTCGGCGCCGACGCCAAAGTGGCGATCGGCCAGGAAACGGTACTGGGCCTCGCTCAGACCCAGGCGCCCGCGCGTCTCGTCGAGCACGACGAAGTCGTTGCCCGCGCCCTGCATTTTGGTGAACTGCACTCGCATGGGCGGATTATCGGCCCATGCCGCTCGCGGCCTCGGCCGCCGTAACATGCGGTCATGGTCCGCCCCACCCAACTGCTCCACCCCCAGCGCGCACCCGCCCCGGTGCGCCCCGCCGCCACCGTGCTGCTGCTGCGCGACACGCCACAAGGCATCGAAGTGCTGATGACGCGCCGTTCGATGACGGCGAGTTTCGCGCCCGGCGCCTATGTGTTCCCCGGCGGCGGCATCGACGCTGCCGATGCGCTGGCCCACGCGCAGTCCACGCGCCGCGCCACGCAGAGCGATCTGCACCTGACGCAGGCCATCGCCGCCATCCGCGAAAGCTTCGAAGAACTCGGCGTGCTGCTGGCCCGGCGCGCCGACGGCTCGCACCTGGGTTCCGCCGATATCGGCAGGCTGAACCGCCAGGCCCCGTTTGCCGAACAGTGCGCCGCGCAGGGCCTGACCCTCGCCGGCGCCGAGGTCTTCGTGCTGGCGCACTGGGTCACCGACCGCGACCTGCCGCGGCGTTTCGACGTGCCCTTCCTGGTCGCGCGCATGCCCGAAGGCCAGGAGCCCGTGGCCGACGAATCCGAGCAGTTCGAACCGCTGTGGGTGCGCCCCGCCGACGCGCTGGCGCGCCACGCAGCGGGCCAGTTCTTCATCATCTTCCCGACCATCCGCACGCTGGAACGGCTGCAGGCCTACCCCTCCGTTCAGGCGGTGCTGGACGCCTGTGCGGTCAACGACGAACCGCTGTTCACCAGCTGCCCGCGCGCCGGCACGCTGAACGGCCACGAGTCGCGCCACATGGAGCACGAGCAGCCCTTCGGTGAACTGGCGATGGTGTGCCCCGATGGCCAGATCGTGCACGAACTGGCCTGGCAGACCGAGCGACCGGTGCCGTTGCTGAAGAACGTGCAGCGCCTGACCGCGCCCAACCCGGGCTTCATGACCGGCCCGGGCACCAACAGCTACGTCGTCGGCGATCCCGCCACCGGCCACATCGTGATCGACCCCGGCCCGGACGACGCGGGCCACATTGAACGGCTGTGGCGTGCCGCGGGTGGCGACATCCGCGCCATCGTCTGCACCCATTCGCACCCCGACCATTCGCCGGGTGCGGCGCGGCTGCAGGGCCTGTGCGTCGCCGCCGACCTGGGCCGGCCGCCCATCCTCGGCCTGCCCAGCGCCGCCACCTCGCGCGAGAACAGCCGCTTCACGCCCGAGCGTGCGCTGGCCGACGGTGAACGGCTGGTGCTCGTCGGCGCGGACGGTGACCAGCTCAGCAGCCACACCCTGCAGGCGGTGCACACCCCCGGCCACGCGGCCAACCACCTGTGCCTGCTGCTGGAAGAAGACGGCCTGCTGTTCTCCGGCGACCACATCCTCAACGGCAGCACCACCGTCATCGACCCGCCCGACGGGAACATGGGCGACTACCTCGACTCGCTGGACAAGCTCGACCGGCTGTGTGGGCAACACGGCGTGCACTTCATCCTGCCCGCGCACGGCTACGTGCTGGGCGACCACCCGCGCAGCGCCGACCACCCGGGCGCGCCCGAACACGGCGGCGCGCGCGCCGCCATCGCCCACCTCAAGGCGCACCGGCTGGCGCGCGAAGCCAAGGTGGCCCGGGCCCTGCAGACCCTGCCCGAGGGCACGATGGACGACTGGGTGAAGATCGCGTACGACGACGTGCCCGAACGCCTGTGGCCGGTGGCCAAACGCTCGATGCTGGCGCACGTCGAACGCCTCCAGAGCCTGGGCGGGTTCAACGCATGACGCGCCATCCTGCCCGCATGGTGCTGGCCTGTGCGCTCGTGGCCTGCACCGTGCCCGCGTCGGCCAGCATGAACCTGGCCCTCGAAAAAGGCTGCCTGAGCTGCCACGGCACCCCGCCACGCGGCAAAGCGCCCACCATGGCCGAACTGGTGTCGCGTTACGCCACCGCCCGGGGCAACGAAGCCGAGATCGCCAAGCTCTCTGCCCATCTGCGCGAACACCACCTGTTCGGCGGCGTGCCGGCGCACGAGCGGCTGAGCACTGAAGAGGCCGAACGCTTCGTGCGCTGGCTGGTCGAGGGCGGCCGCTGATGGGCCACGCGAAGCGCATCGCCTTTGTATCCGACATCCACGGCAATCTCGCCGCGCTCGACGCGGTGATCCAGGACATCGCCCGGCGCGGGGTGGACGAAGTCGTGAACCTGGGCGACACCCTGAGCGGGCCGCTGCTGCCACTGGAAACCGCGCGACGCCTGCACGCCCTGCCCTGGCTGCACGTGGCAGGCAACCACGAACGGCAGGTGCTGCGGCTGCCCCTGGCGCGCCAGAGCGCGTCCGATGCGTACACCACGGGCCGGCTGACCGACGCAGACAAGGTCTGGCTGACCGGTCATGCCGACCCTTGCGACGCTCGCCTGCACAGCGGCCAGGTCTGGCCCGAACGGCTGGGTCGCGACGTGGCCCTGTGCCATGGCAGCCCGCGCAGCGACATCGAATATCTGCTGGAAACCCCGGTGGGTGAAGAAGCCCGACTGGCCACCCCCGACGACATCGAGGAGCGCCTAGATGGCCGCATCCCGCCGCACGTCACCCTGCTGGCCTGCGGACACAGCCATGTACAGCGTGCGGTTCGCCTGAGCAGTGGCCTGCTGATCGTCAATCCGGGCAGCGTGGGTCTGCCCGCCTACGACGACGACCACCCGTATCCGCAGTCCCGCTTTCACCGCATCGAAACCGGCAGCACGGACGCGCGCTACGCCATCGCCGAGCGTCGCGACGGCCAGTGGATCTGCACGCTGATCGGCCTGCCCTACGATCACCAGGCCATGGCAACACTGGCCGATGAGCGCCAGCGCCCGGACTGGGCCCACGCCCTGCGCACCGGCCGCATGCCGCGCACCTGACCCATTCCACCGCGGAGGCCCACACCGTGCCCAACACCCGCTGGTATTCGCGTTTCGCCAAAGCCGCGTCGCACTTCTGTGGCCGCCCCCGCGTGTTCACACTCGCGGTGGCGGTCATCGCGGTCTGGCTGGTGACGGGGCCGCTGTTCGGCTTCAGCGACACCTGGCAGCTGGTCATCAACACCGGCACCACCATCATCACCTTCCTGATGGTGTTCCTGATCCAGAACACCCAGAACCGCGACACCGAGGCGATCCAGGTCAAGCTCGACGAGCTGATCCGCGCCACCCAGGGCGCGCACAACGCCCTGCTGGACCTGGAAGAACTGGAAGAAGAAACGCTGGACGCGTTCAAGGCGCGGTACCTGGCGCTGGCCGCCGCCGCCCGCACCCGGCTGGACCGGGGGGCACAGGACACGGACACGCCCGAGGCCTGAAAAAAAGTGTGAAGCGCGCCGATAAGCCGGATTCTGTGCACCCGGGTTGCCCCGGATGTGACCGCCATTCCTCTGGGCCGGGGGTTGCCCACCCGGCTCGGTGCTACCTACCCGCCAGCTCCGCGGAACCACATCAACGCTGGCCTATTTGGTATTGCTGCGCGTAGAGATTGCCCGTTTCACCCACCGTGGTTGCTCGTACCTTCGGCTTTCGCCTACGGTGCGGCACCCAAGGTGACTCGTCTCTGTTGCTCTGATCCTCACCTTAGGGCCCTGCAGGTTGCCCTGCCGGGCTGGTCGGTGGAGAGGTGTTACCTCCTACGCTGTCCTGTGCAGTCCGGACGTTCCTCCAGTGCTCCCTTTCGGGTCCTCTTGCGAGGTTGCACCAGCGGCGGTCTGGCGCGCTTCACGGCCGGTATTATCGTCCCCTGTCCGCGCGGGGTCCTTTTGTGCCCGCGCCTTGCTTGATCACCACAAGCCCCACGACACCATGATCCGCATCGCCGAACTCAAACTGCCTCTGGCCCAGGTGCCCGCCGAGCACCGCCGCGCCGCCGACGCCCCCACCGAAACCGACCACGACCGCGAGCCGCCGCCGCACCCGGTCGAGGCCCTGACCCGGCTGGCCGCCCAGGCCCTGGGCACCGACCCGACCGCCATCGCCGGCCTGACGGTGTTCAAACGCAGCTTTGATGCGCGCAAGGCCGATCTGCTGGCGGTTTACATCGTCGATCTGACCCTGACCGACCCCGCGCACGAAGCACGGCTGCTGGCGCAGCACGAGAAAAACCCGCACATCAACGCCACACCCGACATGGCCTGGCATCCACCCGGCCGCGCACCCGTCGGTTGGCCCGCCAGCGAAGCCGACCGCCCGGTGGTGGTGGGCCTGGGCCCTTGCGGCCTGTTCACCGCGCTGGCGCTGGCGCAGATGGGCCTGCGCCCCATCGTGCTCGAACGCGGCAAGCCGGTGCGCGAGCGCACCAAGGACACCTGGGGCCTGTGGCGCAAGAAGGTGCTCAACCCGCAGAGCAACGTGCAATACGGCGAAGGCGGCGCCGGCCTGTTTTCCGACGGCAAGCTCTACAGCCAGATCAAGGACCCGCGCTTCCTAGGCCGCAAGGTGATGCAGGAGTTCGTCGACGCTGGCGCACCACCCGAAATCCTCTACCAGGCCCACCCGCACATCGGTACCTTCAAGCTGGTCAAGGTGGTCGAAGCCATGCGCGAGAAGATCATTGCACTCGGTGGCGAGATCCGCTTCCAGCACCAGGTGACAGGCGCGATGCTGATCCCTGACGCCGACGGCCAGCAGCGGCTGAGCGGTCTGCGCGTGCAGCGGCTGGACACCGGTGAAACGGTCGATCTGGCGGTCCGCCGCGCGGTCTTCGCGCTGGGCCACAGCGCGCGCGACACCTTCGCGCTGCTGCACGACGCGGGCGTGTTCCTCGAAGCCAAACCCTTCTCCGTGGGGTTCCGTATCGAGCACCCGCAGAGCGTGATCGATCGCGCCCGCTGGGGCCGCCACGCCGGCCACCCGCTGCTGGGTGCGGCCGACTACAAGCTGGTGCACCACGCGAACAACGGCCGGGCGGTCTACAGCTTCTGCATGTGCCCGGGCGGCACCGTGGTGGCCGCCACCAGCGAGCCCGGCCGCGTGGTCACCAACGGCATGAGCCAGTACTCGCGCAACGAACGCAACGCCAACGCCGGCATGGTGGTCGGTATCGACCTGGCCGACTACCCGCAGACCTTTCCGCAGGATGCGCCGCTGTGGACCGCCGCCTTCGGCGAGGCCGACGGAGCGCGCTACGCCACCCAGGCACAGGCCATGGCCGCACAAGGCCAGACCCACCCGCTGGCTGGCATCGTGCTGCAGCGACAGCTGGAAGCCCGCGCCTACGGCCTGGGCGGCGGCACCTACGAAGCGCCCGGCCAGCTGGTGGGCGACTTCGTGGCCGCACGCCCGTCCACCGCACTGGGCGAGGTCACGCCGTCCTACAAGCCGGGCGTCAAGCTCGGTGATCTGGCCCCGGCCTTGCCGACCTATGCCATTGAAGCGATGCGCGAAGCCCTGCCGGTGTTCGGCCGCAAGATCAAGGGCTACGACATGGCCGACGCGGTGCTGACCGGCGTGGAAACACGCACCAGCTCGCCGCTGCGCATCACGCGCGGGGGCGACTTCCAGAGCCTGAACACGCGCGGCCTGTTCCCGGCCGGCGAAGGCGCGGGCTATGCGGGCGGCATCCTCTCGGCCGGGGTGGACGGCCTCAAGGTGGCCGAGGGTGTGGCGCGCGATCTGCTCGGGCTGGCCAGCGACACGACCGAGCAGCACGCTCCGCCCGATCTGCGCTGACGCTGACGTTGGCGTTGGCGTTGGCGTCGGGTGTGCGATAGCGCACACCCCGGTGCAACCGCACGAAGTTTTACATTTGCGGCACCATGGCTTGACAGACGGGTCGCATGCTGAAGGCTCCTCAACACCGGAGCTTTCCATGAAGACCCCGAAGCCCCTTGCCCTCCTGCCCGTGATGACCGGCCTGCCCGTGATGACCGGCCTGCTCGCCTTGGCCAGTACGGGCCTCGCACAGGCCCAGGACGAACAGGGCCGCGTCATCAGCAGCATCCCCGTGGTGCAGCAGGTCGCGGTGCCGCGCCAGGTGTGCACCGACCAGACCGTCACCGTGCCCGGCCAGAAGTCTGGCGCCGGCGCACTGATCGGCGGCATCGCTGGTGGTGCCATGGGCAACGCCGTCGGCAACGGCAGCGGCCGGGCCCTGGCCACCGTCATTGGCCTGGTGGGTGGCGCCATGGTGGGCGACCGCATCGAAGGCAGCAGCCAGCCGCAGACCAAGACGGTGCAGCAGTGCGGCACGCAGAATTTCTACGAAAACCGCACCGTGGCCTACGACGTGACCTACGAGTACGCCGGCCGCCAGTACCGCACGCAAATGCCCCAGGACCCTGGCCGCTTTGTGCGCCTGAGCGTCACGCCCGTGGACGCCGCGCCGCCCCCGCCGGTGCAGTACGTGCCGCAACCTCGGGTGGAATACGTGCCCACTGCCCCGGTGGTCACGCGCATCCAGGCCGGCACCACCTACGTGCCGGCGCCGCGCGTGGTCTACATCAACGACCACTACCCCGTCGCGCGCTGGGAGCACCCGCGCTGGGAACACCGCCATGAGCGCCGCGATGACCGGCGTGACGACCGCCACGACCGCCGGGATGACCGCAGAGACGACCGCGACGGCGAACGCTGGATCCGCCACTGATCACCCCCCTGAAATGCAAGGAGCGCCCCGCGGGGCGCTTCTTTTTTGGGGCCTTCACTGGTACCGCCTATCCGGAGCGCGTGTCTGCGTCCAGGATGCGGCGGAACTGGCTCTGCCAGGCCGCACGCATCGCCCCCTTGGGGGGCTGAGGGCTGCGGCTCAGAGCCTGCCTGCGCAGGCTCGGACAGCACGAAGTGACTGCGACTCTGGCGCAGTCGCGGCCTGCAAGGCACGCGCCGTCTAGGCGCGGCGCGGGGGGGTCACAGTTTCTGTAATGCTTCGATGCGCTCTTCCATGGGCGGGTGGGTCGAGAACAGCTTGCCCAGGCCACCGGCAATGCCCATGGCCGCCATGGTCTTGGGCAATTCGCCCGGGGTCAGGCCGCCCAGGCGGGCCAGGGCGTTGATCATGGGCTGCTTGCGGCCCATCAGCTGGGCGGCACCGGCGTCGGCGCGGAATTCGCGCTGGCGACTGAACCAGGCCACGATGATGGCGGCCACGAAGCCCAGCAGGATGTCCAGGACGATGGTGGTGATGTAGTAGCCCATGCCGGGGCCGCTGTTCTCGCTGTCGCCCTTGCGCAGGAAGCTGTCCACCGCGTAACCGACCACACGGCTGAGGAACACGACGAAGGTGTTCATCACGCCCTGCACCAGGGTCATGGTGACCATGTCGCCGTTGGCCACGTGGGCCACCTCGTGGCCGATCACGGCCTCGACTTCTTCGCGGGTCATGCTCTGCAGCAGGCCGGTGGACACCGCCACCAGGGCGCTGTTCTTGAAGGCACCGGTGGCAAAGGCGTTGGGTGCCCCTTCGTAGATGGCCACTTCGGGCATGCCGATGCCGGCCTTGTCGGCGAACTTGCGCACCGTGTCCACGATCCAGGCCTCGTCGGCGTTGCGCGGCTGGGTGATCACCTGCGCGCCGGTGCTCATCTTGGCCATGGTCTTGCTCATCAGCAGCGAGATGATGGCGCCGCCAAAGCCCATGACCAGCGAGAAGCCGGCCAGCGCGGTCATGTTCAGCCCGTTGGCTGTGAGGAAGCGGTCTACGCCGAGCAGGCGCGTGGTGACCATCAGCACCGCCATCACGGCGACGTTGGTCATCACGAATAGAAAAATGCGTTTCATGAGATCTCCTGAGGGGTGAATGTGTCCAGCGGGCTGTGCGCGCTCACGCACCGAGCGCGCACGGGCGGTTCCGTCGAAACACGCGAACACCGCCATGGTAACGGGAACAATATGACCTTGTCTTTCGAAAAAACAAGAGCATTTCTGCTGTCGGATCAGACCTGAGGCAGCAGGTAGCGGCGCTCCCAGGCACTGACTTCGTTCAGGTAATGGTCGTGCTCCAGCGCCTTGACCGCCAGGTAGCCGCGCACAAAGCGATCGCCCAGCAGGCGCGGCGCGTGGGCGCTCGCTGCCATTTGTGCATGGGCAGCGTCAAAAGTTCGCGGCAGACCGCGCGCCTGGTCGTAACCATTGCCCTCCACCGGCGCCAGGGGCGCCAGGCGCTCCTGCACGCCGGACAGCCCGGCGGCCAGCGTGGCGGCCATGGCCAGGTAGGGGTTGGCGTCGGCGCCGGCCAGCCGGTTTTCGACTCGGCGCGCGGCCGGGCCACTGATCGGCACGCGCAGCCCGGCGGTGCGGTTGTCGTAGCCCCACTGCACATTGGTCGGCGCCTGGCTGCCGGCCACGTAGCGGCGGTAGCTGTTGACCGTGGGCGCGTAGACCAGCATCAGGTCGGGTGTGTAGGTCTGCAGGCCACCGATGAAATGGAAAAAGGCTTCGCTGGCCGAGCCGTCGGGCTGGCTGAACACGTTGCGGCCCTGCGCATCGACCACGCTCTGGTGCAGGTGCATGGAGCTGCCCGCCTGCCCTGCGATGGGCTTGGCCATGAACACCGCGTTCAGCCCGTGCTGCAGCGCGATTTCGCGCGCCGCGGTCTTGAACAAAAAGGCCTGGTCGGCCACCGCCACCGGGTCGCCGTGCAGCAGGTTGATCTCGTACTGGTTCTCGCCCACCTCGTGCAGCCAGGTGTCGGCGCGGATGCCCAGGCCATCGATGGCGGCGTGGAAGGCGTCCCAGAACGGCGCCAGCTCGTTGAGCGCGTTCAGGCTGAAGGCGGACTGACCCACCTCGGGCCGCCCACCCTTTCCGGTGGGCGAGGCCAGCGGCTGGGCCGGGTCGGTCATGGCCGCGGTCAGGTAGAACTCGATCTCGGGCGCCACCACCGGGGTGAGTCCTGCCGCGGCGTAGCGCGCCACCACGTTCTTGAGCACCGAGCGCGGCGCGAACTCGCACAGGCTGCCGTCCATTTCGACCGCGTCGTGCACCGCCAGGTAACGCGGCACGCTGGCCCAGGGGGAGCGCTGGAGCGTGGCCAGGTCGGGCACCAGGCGCACGTCCGGGTCGCTGTCGGGGAACACCGGGTCGTAGCTGTATTCGCCAGTGACGCACTGCATCGGGATGGCCTGGCAGATGCGCAGTTCGCTGCCAGCGGCGAAGCTGGCGGCCGGCATGAGTTTGCCGCGCGGGTAGCCCGTCACATCGGCGAACAGGCATTCGACGTCGCGCACGCCGACCTCGCGAAAGTGGGCGGCCAGCGTGGTGCGGTCGGCGCCCTGCGAGAGGTTCAGATGGGACCAGGACTCAGGAACAGCGGACATGTCGGTCGGCCCCAGGTGGGCAACAGGGCGCAGCACGGCTGCGCGGGCAAGGCGTTCCCGCCTCAGGCGGGCACGCGGCGGGGCCGGAACACGGTGGCGTCGTCGTAGTACACCGGGACTTCGTTGGCAGGCCACCAGCCGGGCACCCCGAGCACGGGCAAAGGTGTAAAGGGCTTGGTGGCCAGGTCGGCGGCCGTCAGGCGCGCCGCCAGCCAGCCGTCCCAGGCGTCCAGGTCGTCCCTCAGAGCCAGGGGTACTGGCGAGCGGTACACGTGCCCGGTGATGGACTTGTAAGGCGACACCAGCTTCTCGGTCAGGGCGTGGCCGAACAGTACCAGCCGAGCCTGCGCCCACAGGGGCCGCAGATTCACGAAGAGCCGGGTCCACTCGCGCGCGATCAAGGCTTCCCACAGTTCATCGGGCGCCTGCAGGAGCACCGCGTTTTCATCGAACAGGGTGATGGCGTCGCGCACTGGTCCGCGCACCTGGCCCACGCCGGCCTGCGCGATCTCGGCCGCCTGCAGGCGGTTGAGCAGGCGCTTGGTGGCGGGAAAGCGCAGCCACACAAGACCGTTGAAAAAGTCGTGCAGGCCTTCGCGCGTGGGAACGGTGCCGGTGTCGAAGATGAACTGCTCGTAGGCCACGCCCTCGGGCAACTCGGCCTGCGGCACAAAGCGCGGGCCGGCCGCGCCGACGCGCCGGGTCAGCGCCTGCGGCAGCGACTTACCCGCCTCGCAGGCGACCCGCACCGAAGCACCGTCGCGCGCGTAGGGCGCGTACCAGGGTTGCACCCAGTCCGGCGCTGGCCAAGTCGCCACACCGTGGCCCGAGGCGCACATGCCGGATCAGGCCACCAGCTGCCAGGGCAGCGCCTCGCCCGAGCGCAGCGGCTTGAGTTCGGCTTCGCCGAAGGCAAAGCTCGCCGGCGGGGTCCAGCTCTGCTTGCGCAAGGTGATGGTGCCGGTGTTGCGCGGCAGGCCGTAGAAATCGGCCCCGAAGAAGCTGGCGAAGCCTTCCAGCTTGTCCAGCGCGCCCGCGGCTTCGAACGCCTCGGCGTACATCTCCATGGCCGCGTGGGCGGTGTAGCAACCGGCGCAGCCAGTGGCGTGTTCTTTCAGATGGGCCGGGTGCGGCGCACTGTCGGTGCCCAGGAAGAACTTGGGGCTGCCGCTGGTGGCCGCGGCCACCAGGGCCTGGCGGTGGGTTTCGCGCTTGAGCACCGGCAGGCAGTAGTAGTGCGGGCGGATGCCGCCGGTGAAGATGGCGTTGCGGTTGTAGAGCAGGTGGTGGACGGTGATGGTGGCGCCCAGGTTGGCATCGGCCTCGGCCACGTACTGCGCAGCTTCCTTGGTGGTGATGTGCTCCATCACGATCTTCAGGCCGGGGAAGTCCTTGCGCAGGGGTTCGAGCTGCTGCTCGATGAACACCGCCTCGCGGTCGAACAGGTCGATGTCGGGGCTGGTGACTTCGCCGTGCACCAGCAGCAGCACGCCGGCCTTCTGCATGGCTTCCAGCGTTTTGTAGGTCTTGCGGATGTCGGTCACGCCCGCGTCGCTGTTGGTGGTGGCACCGGCCGGGTAGAGCTTGCAGGCGACCACGCCGGCATCCTTGGCGCGGGCGATCTCGTCGGCCGGCAGGTTGTCGGTCAGGTACAGAGTCATCAGCGGCTCGAAGCTCAAGCCCGCCGGCACGGCGGCGCGGATGCGCTCGGCGTAGGCCACCGCCTGGGCCGCGGTGGTCACCGGCGGCTTGAGGTTGGGCATGATGATGGCGCGGCCGAACTGGGCAGCGGTGTGCGGGACGACGGTGTGGAGCGCGGCGCCGTCGCGCACGTGCAGGTGCCAGTCGTCGGGGCGGGTGAGGGTGAGGGTCTGGGTGGTCATCCTGCGATTTTCCCACCCCGCGCCACTACTTCGCGAGATGCCGTTCCAGATCGTCCCAGAACGCGTCCAGCGAGCCCTTGGCCTTGCGCGTGCCGGGGCGCTCGCGGTAGATGCGGATGTCCAGTGTGGTCTCAAGCCCCGGGCCGGCGCTCACCAGGCGTTTGCTGCGCAGTTCGCGCCGCACCGCACTGGCGGGCAGGAAGGCGATGCCATGTCCCTCAATGGCCATGGCCTTGAGGCCTTCGGACATGTCGGTTTCATAAATGCGGTCCAGGTGCACCGGGGTGGTACTGGCCTTGAGCACCTGCTCCACCGCGCGGCCCATGTAGGCGCCGGGCGCATAACCCAGGTAGGGCAGCGGGTGGGCCTGGGTGCCGGGCAGGCGGAACAGCGGCTCGCCCTGCTCGTTGGGCTTGACGTAGGGCGAGAGCACCTCCTGCCCCAGGGGCAGCATTTCGTAGCGCGCCGCGTCCAGCTGGATCGGCTGCGAGCTGTGGTGGTAGGCGATGAGCAGGTCGCAGCTGCCTTCGACCAGGCGCATCACCGCGTCGTGCACGTTCAGCGCGATCAGGCGGCTCTTGATGGGGCCACAGGTCTCGCGCAGCCCCGACAGCCACGAAGGGAAGAACGTGAACGCCAGGGTGTGCGGCAGGGCGAACTCGATCACGTCCTGCGCGGCGGCGGTGTGGGCGCGCAGCATGGCGCGCGTGCTCTGCAGGGCCTGCAGCATGTCCAGCGACTGTTCGTAGAGCACCTGACCGGCGGCGGTCAGCCGCGTGGGGTAGGACGAGCGGTCCACCAGGTCGGTGCCGGCCCAGGCTTCGAGCGACTGGATGCGGCGCGAGAAAGCGGGTTGCGTCACATGGCGCAGCTGCGCGGAGCGGCTGAAGCTGCGCGTCTCCGCCAGGCTCACAAAATCTTCCAGCCACTTGGTTTCCATGGCGGCGGATTATGCGCGCCGTGCATGGGTTCACATCCCCCGGCTTTTCCGGGGTTTGCCCCTGCCCTGCGTCCGTTACGATAGCGAGAACCTAGGGTTAACCCTTATTTTTCCATGACCCAGAACCCGCCCACCGTCTTCCCGTCCCGCATCGCCCACGAAGGGCTGCGCCAAAAAATCATGTCGGCCGATGCGGCCGCCGCCCTCATCCACCACGGAGACCACGTGGGCATGAGCGGCTTCACCGGCGCGGGCTACCCCAAGCTGGTGCCGCAGGCACTGGCCAGACACATCCAGGCCCGGCACGACGCCGGCGAGCCCTTCAGCATCGGACTGTGGACCGGCGCCTCCACCGCCCCTGAACTGGACGGCGCGCTGGCCAAGGTGGGCGGCATGGACATGCGCCTGCCCTACCAGTCCGACCCGACCTGCCGCGCCCGCATCAACGCCGGCGACATGGCCTACACCGACATCCACCTCTCGCACGTGGCGCAGTACGTGTGGTTCGGCTTCCTCGGCAAACTGAACGTGGCGGTGATCGAACTGGCGGGCGTGCTGGAAGACGGCCGGCTGATCCCGGCCACCTCGGTCGGCAACAACAAGACCTGGCTGGACCAGGCCGACAAGGTGATCCTGGAGGTCAACCACGGTCACCCGCTGGCGCTGGAGGGCATGCACGACATCTACTACGGCACCGAACGCCCGCCGCACCGCAAGCCGATCCCGATGACCGACGCGGGCGACCGCATCGGCACACCCTACCTGCACTGCGACCCGGCCAAGGTGATCGCCGTGGTCGAAACGAACCTGCCCGACCGCGACACCCGCTTTTCCGCGCCGGACGAATCCTCGCGCCGCATCGCCGGCCACCTGATGGACTTCCTGCAGAACGAAGTGAAGCAGGGTCGCTTGCCGCCAGAACTGCTGCCCTTGCAGTCGGGTGTAGGCAACATCGCCAACGCGGTGCTGGAAAGCCTGAACGACTGCCCGTTCACTGATCTGCAGGGCTACACCGAGGTGCTGCAGGACGGCATGCTCGCCCTGCTCAAGAGCGGCAAGATGCGCATGGCTTCGTCGACCGCGATCTCGCTCTCCAGCGCAGTGATGAAGGAGTTCAACGAGAACCTGGACTTCTACCGCGAGCGCATCGTGCTGCGCCCGCAGGAGATCAGCAACCACCCCGAGGTGATCCGCCGCCTGGGCCTGATCGCCATGAACGGCATGATCGAGGCCGACCTGTATGGCAACGTGAACTCCACCCACGTGATGGGCACGCGCATCATGAACGGCATCGGCGGCTCGGGCGACTTCGCGCGCAACGCCTACATCTCGATCTTCATGACGCCGTCCACCGCCAAGGGCGGCAGCATCAGCTGCATCGTGCCCATGGTCAGCCATGTGGACCACACCGAACACGACGTGCAGATCATCGTGACCGAACAGGGCCTGGCCGACCTGCGCGGCTTGTCCCCGCGCCAGCGCTCGCGCCTGATCATCGAACGCTGCGCCCACCCCAACTTCAAACCCGCCCTGCGCGACTACGTGGAACGCAGCGAAGCCAACGCCAAAGCCGGCCACGCCGGCATGCACACCCCGCACCTGCTGGAAGAAGCGCTGAGCTGGCACGCCAGGTACGAGAAAACCGGGAAGATGCTCCCCGAGTGAAGGCACAGCTCCCCGAGGGGGAGTCCGAGCCCGCTTGCCGCCGTCAAGGCCGGGCTGAGCAGCGCAGGGGCGCGGGGATCAGACATTCGCGTGTCCGAAGGCCGCGCAGCGGACAAGTTTGCGAATGTCCCCCGCGCACCGAGCAGCGCAAGGAAGCCCGCAGGGCCCCGGACTTCGGCCCGCCTTTTCTTTGCCTTCTTTCTTTTGGCGGAGCAAAAGCAAGAAGGTCGGCCGCCGGGCCGAGACCCGGCCCACATAAGCCACAAGAGAAGCAGAGTCAGTCAGCGCCCGACTGCTGCAAAGCCCACATCCCGGCATAGACGCCGCCACGCGCGACCAGCTCCGCGTGCGTCCCCCGCTCCACGATCACCCCGTGCTCCAGCACCAGGATCTCGTGCGCATCCACCACCGTGGACAACCGGTGCGCAATCACCAGTGACGTCTTGTTCCGCGCCGCGCTCTTGAGCTCCGCCTGGATCGCCCGCTCGTTCGCGGAATCCAGCGCAGAAGTGGCCTCGTCAAAGATCACGATCGGGGGGTTCTTCAGCAACGTGCGCGCAATCGCCACCCGCTGCTTCTCCCCACCCGACAGCTTGAGCCCCCGCTCGCCCACCGTGGTGGCATAGCCCTGCGGCAGCTTTTCGATGAAGCCGTGGATGTGCGCCGCCTGCGCCGCCGCCACCGCGGCCTCGTGCCCGGCATCGGGCCGGCCGTAGAGGATGTTGTATTCGATGCTGTCGTTGAACAGCACCGTGTCCTGCGGCACGATGCCGATCGCCTGCCGCACACTGGACTGCGTGACCTGCCGCAGGTCCTGGCCGTTGATGGTGATCGTTCCGGCCGAGATATCGTAGAACCGGTAGAGCAGCCGCGCCAGCGTGCTCTTGCCCGAACCCGACGGCCCGACCACCGCCACCGTCTGCCCGGCCGGGATCTCGAAGCTGATGCCGTGCAGGATCTCGCGCGCCGGCTCGTAGGCAAAGCGCACGTTGTCGAAACGGATGGCCGGGGGGCCGTCCAGCACCAGCGGCACCGCGCCCGGCGCGTCGGCCACCTCGCGCTCCTTCTCCAGCAGCACGAACATCTTGTCCAGGTCGGTCAGGCTCTGCTTGATCTCGCGGTAGAGCACGCCCAGAAAGCCCAGCGGGATGTAGAGCTGGATCATGAAAGCGTTGACCATGACCAGGTCGCCCAGCGTCATCTGGCCATCGGCCACGCCCTGGGTGGCGCGCCAGAGCATCAGCACCAGCGCCACCGCGATCACCAGCTGCTGCCCCGCGTTGAGCATGGACAGCGTGGTCTGGCTCTTGATGCGCGCGCGGCGCAGCTTCTCCAGCGCCACGTCGTACCGGCGGGCCTCAAAGGCCTCGTTGTTGAAGTACTTGACGGTCTCGTAGTTGAGCAGCGAGTCGATGGCCTTGGTCTGGCTGCTCGATTCCAGCTCGTTCATCTCGCGCCGGAACTTGGTGCGCCACTCGGTCACCGTCACGGTGAACGTCACGTACAGCACCAGCGCCACCAGCGTGATCCAGACATAGCCCATGTCGAACTTGGTGCCCAGCAGCGTGAGCACCAGCACCACTTCGATCAGTGTCGGGAAGATGCTGTAGAGCGAGTACGAAATGAGCGACTGCACACCGCGCGTGCCGCGCTCGATGTCGCGCGTCATGCCGCCGGTCTGGCGCTCCAGGTGGAAGCGCAGAGAGAGGGCGTGCAAGTGGCCGAACACCTGCAGCGCGATGGAACGCGTGGCCCCTTCGGTGGCCTTGGCGAACACCAGTTCGCGCAGTTCGGTGAACACCGTGTTGGACAGGCGCAGCGCGCCATACGCCACGATCAGCCCCAGCGGCACCACCAGCAGGGCCTGCGCACTGCCAGGCGCGATGGTCATCGCATCCACCAGCTCCTTGAGCAGCAGGGGCACGCCCACGTTGGCCACCTTGGCCGCGACCATGAAGCCCAGCGCGGCCACCACGCGCCACTTGTACTGCCACAGGTAGGGAAACAGGCGCGAGAGGGTGGCCCAGTCGGACCGTCGGGAGGGGGATGCGCTGTCGCCCGCAACAGGGGCAGACAGCGTGGGCGTGGCGCGGCGCATGGGGGACAATCGAAGCAACGTATGAGAGAGATTGTGCCCATGTCCGACGAAGTCAACCCCCGCCCCCACACCGCACTGCCCGAAGGTCGGGAACTGGTGCTCAAGGTCATCCCCATGCCGGCCGACACCAACGGCAACGGCGACATTTTTGGTGGCTGGGTCATGGCGCAGGTCGACCTGGCCGGCGCCGTGCTGCCCGCGCGCTATGTGCAGGGGCGCTTCGCCACCGTGGCGGTGAACCAGTTCATCTTCAAGCAACCGGTGCGGGTGGGTGACATCCTCAGCTTCTTTGCCCACGTCACGCGCATCGGCAACACCTCCATCACGGTGCAGGTCGAGGTGTTCGCTGAACGCTTCAAGGCCCAGGGCCAGTACGTGAAGGTGACCGAGGCCAGCCTGACCTACGTCGCCATCGACGCGCAGGGCCGGCCCATGCAGATCCCCAAGGACGGGCTGAACCTGCCCGCCTGAGCCAGGGCCGCCTCAGCCGCGCTTCCAGCGCGAGCGCCAGACGCTGTAAATGCGGTCGGCCAGCGCTTCGCTGCCGGCCTGGTGCAGCGCGGTGGCCTCGCGCATGGCGGCCGGGCCCTGCACCGTGTGCGGGTGCGCAGCCAGCGCCGGCGGGTACCCAGCGCCGGGCTGGGCCAGCCAGCCTTCGATCTTGCGCGGCGTGATCTCGATGTGAAACTGCATCGCCAGGTGCGGCCCGAGGGCAAAGGCCTGGTGCGGGCAGGCGGGCGATGCAGCGACCAGTTCCGCGTTGGGCGGCAGCTGCACAAAGCTGTCGTAATGCCACTGATAGACCACCGCCTGCTCCGCATCGCCCAGCCATTCGCGCGCCGGGCGGCCGCGGCCCACCTGCAGCGGCAGCCAGCCGATCTCGGGCTGTGCCAGCGTCTGCACACGGCCGCCGAAGGCGCGCGCCATGAGCTGCCCGCCCAGGCAGTGGCCGATAACCGGGATGCCCAGCGCGTCGGCTTCGCGGATCAGCGCCTCGGCCTGACGCAGGCTGGGCCGGTCGTCGTTGGCGCTCCATGCGCCACCGAGCACGGCCAGCCCCTTGTAGCCCCGCACCGAGGTCGGGTAAGCGTCCCCCGCTTCGGTGCACAGCACTTGCCAGGGCACGCCCTGCGCATCGAGCCACTGGCCCAGGTGGCCCGGTCCGTCGTCGTTCAGGTGTTGCAGCACCAGCACCTGCGGGCTGCGGTTCGCCAAAGGTTTCATGGCGTCGATGATCGCCAGCCCGGGGGCTGCACGGGGGGCCAATCTGCGGTGGTGCGCGCGGACCGCTCAGCCGCTTTCACCCCACCAGCCCACGCGCGGCGCGCTCAGCGCTTCGGCCAGCTCGGCCTCGGTCACCTCGATCTCCAGTCGCAGCAGTGCACCGGCCATGGCCTTGCCCAGGTTGTCCAGCCGCAGGTTGCGCGCGCCACCGCCCTGCAGCGCGCCCTTGAGCACGAACTTCAGCGCCAGGATATTGGGCAGCGGCCAGGCCTCGACCTCGCCCGGGAGCCAGGGTGCGAAGTGCTGCTGCACGCGCTCGGCGGTCACCTCGCGTTCCAGGATGGCATAGCCCGCCGCGTTCCAGGCGAACAGACCGAAGTCCACCCAGTCGGCCTTGTCGCCGCTGCGCGCGTGCGCGATGTGCACCAGTGAAGTACGCACCGTGCTCATACCTTGCCCCCAATGAGTTCGACCCGCACATGCGGCTCCACCATCACCCGCGGGATCAGCGTCGGCCAGATGCCCAGCAACTCGCTGGTGTTGTGCAGGCCGCTGAAGCCGCAGGTGTAGGCCGGGCCGCTCAGGCCGATCCAGGGGAACAGGCGGCCGAAGCCATCGGCCGCGGCTTTCACGTTCGTGCGCAACACCAAACGTGTCCAGATTTCGTTCAGGGCGTTGAGCTGTTCTGGCGGCGGCAGCGGCGCCAGCGGCCCGTGCGCCGAGTTCAGCCCCGGGTATTCGATGTACAGCTCCTCGTGCGGCACGCGCCGCTCGGCCAGCTGGCTGCGGATCGTGTCGATGGCCGCCTGCGCCTTGTCCCATGCATCGGGCCATGAAAAGCCCCAGGTCACCTCGGCCTTGAAGCCGTCGCGAAAACCCGCCACCACCTTGAGTTGGTCGCCCGGCGCGGTGCCGCGCGCGCCGGTCAGCCGCACGCGGTGTTGGCCTTCGTCGTGCAGGTGGATGCCGCCCATGTCCAGCACCACGTCGGGCGAGCGGTAGGCGTGCGGGTTGTGCACTTCGTACAGCAGCTGCTGGCGCACGGTGTCGAAGTTGACCCGCCCGCCGGTGCCCGGCGCCTTGGTGATGAGCGCCGTGCCGTCCTGCCATACCTCGGCGATCGGAAAGCCGATGTGCGCCAGATCGGGGATCGCCTTCCAAGCGCCCTGGCTGCCGAAATTGCCACCGCTGCCCTGCCCCGAACACTCCAGCAGGTGGCCCACGGTCAGGCCCTGCGCCAGCTTGTCCAGGCCGGTCGCGTCGGTGGCCTTCAGGTCCCAGCCCAGCTGGTGCGCGATGGGGCCCAGGAACAGCGCCGCGTCGGCCACGCGCCCGGTGATGATGATGTCGGCGCCCTGGTCCAGCGCGCGCACGATGGGCGCGGCGCCCAGGTAGGCATTGCCGAACACCAGCCGATCGCGCACCGCGGCCACCGGCTCGCCGGTGAACAGATGGGCCAGAGCCGCATCGGGTGTGGCCGGGTCTTGCAGCCTGGGCAACACGTCGTCGCCGCTCACCACCGCGATGCGCGGTGTCCAGCCCTTGGCCGCCAGTGCGGCCTGCACCGCCTGCGCCGCGCCCTGGGGGTTCAGCCCGCCGGCATTGCAGACGAAACGCACACCACGCGCCTGCATCAGCGACCACAGGCGCAACAGCATGGGCACCACGTCGCGCGCGTAGCCCAGGGCCGGGTCGCGCTGGCGGTCTTTCTGCAGGATGGCGAGTGTCAGCTCGGCCAGGTGGTCGCTGGCGATGAACTGCACCGCGCCGCGTTCGATGCTGGCCACCACGGGCTCCCAGTGATCACCGTAAAAGCCGAGGCCTGCGCCGATGCGGATCGAGTTCATGCGATCAGCATAAGGGCATTCCCCATTTTTGCAAAGCGTTTGCTTGGTGAAAATGCACGTGTGGCAAGGTTGGCAAGGTTGGCACCTGAGCGACTGCCGCTGGGGTCAACCCTAGCGTCAGTTTGAAGCAAGGCCGATATAACCGCCGCACCAATGCTGGACTTGACACCCCGGAACCGACCGGGCGTCCCGTCCACGACAACACAGGAGACCGTGCGTGCAATTGCTGCAACTGCTGATCAGTGGGGTCGCCCAGGGCTGCATCTATGGCCTGATCGCCCTGGGCTTCGTGCTGATCTACAAGGCCACCGAGACCGTGAGCTTCGCGCAGGGCGACCTGATGATGGTCGGCGCCTTCGGTGGCTTGCTGACCATGACGCTGCTGGGGTTTCCGTTCTGGCTGGCCGTCATCGCGTCGATCGTGGGCATGGGCCTGTTCGGCGTGGTGGTCGAACGGCTGGTGATCCGCCCCATCCTGGGCCAGCCCGCTTTCTCCATCGTGATGCTGACCATCGGCGTGGGCTACGTGCTGCGCGGGATCATCACCATGATCCCCAACATCGGCACCGACACCCACACCCTGGCCGTGCCCTACGCCGGTGAAGTGGTGCGCCTGGGCGCCCTGGTGCTCTCGGCCGAACAGCTGGTGGTCATCGGTGTCACGGCCCTGCTGTGCGGCGGCCTGTTCGCCATGTTCAAGTACAGCAAGCTGGGCATCGCCATGCAGGCCGCGTCGCAGAACCAGCTGGCCGCCTACTACATGGGCATCCCGGTGCAGCGGCTCAACGGCCTGGTCTGGGGTCTGGCGGCGGCCGTGGCGGCCATCGCCGGCCTGCTGCTAGCGCCCATCACCTTCGTGCACGCCAACATGGGCTTCATCGGCCTCAAGGCCTTCCCGGCCGCGGTGGTGGGTGGCTTTGGCAGCCTGCCCGGCGCCATCGTCGGCGGGCTGGTCATCGGCATCGTCGAAGCCGTCTCCGGCTTCTACCTGCCCGAAGGCTTCAAGGACATCGCACCCTACATCGTGGTGCTGCTGATGCTGGTGCTCAAGCCGAACGGTCTGTTCGGCGAGAAGCTTCGCAAAAAAGTCTGAGGCCAGCCACATGCGTTTTATCTTTAAAACCGATTACGACCAGGACATCCGCCTGGCCAAACACGGCGGCCATGTCTTCTGGTACAGCCTGCTGTGCGCCTTCCTGGTGGTGGCGCCCTGGGCGCTGCCCGAATACTGGCTGGCCCAGCTGACCTTCGTGCTGATCTACGCCATCGTCGGCCTGGGGCTGATGCTGCTGGCCGGCTTCACCGGCCTTTTCTCGCTCGGCCACGCCGCCTTCCTGGGCGTGGGCGCGTACACCGAGGCGGTGCTCACCAACGCGGGCTGGCCGTTCCCGGTGTCCATCGCCTGCGCCGGCCTGCTGTCGGCGGCGGTGGGCATGGTGGTGGGGCTGCCGGCGCTGCGCGTCAAGGGCATCTACCTGGGCATGGCCACGCTGGCCTTCGGCTTCATCGTCGAAGAAGGCATGGCGCGCTGGGAGCACGTCACCGGCGGCAACGCCGGCCTGCCGGTCAACCCGCCCGCCATTGGCAGCTGGACCATCGACTCCACCGAAGGCTTCTACTTCCTGTGCCTGGTGCTGTGTGTGGGCGCCACGCTGGCCATCGTCAACCTGCTGCGCGCCCCCACCGGCCGCGCCTTCGTGGCCATCCGCGATTCCGAGATCTCGGCCCAGAGCATGGGCATCCACCTGGCCTGGTACAAGACGCTGTCGTTCGCGCTGTCGGCCGGGCTGGCCGGCATCGGCGGCGCCCTGTACGCGCACAAGATCCAGTTCCTCTCGCCCGACCAGTTCTCCATCGTGCAGTCCATCGACCTGCTGCTCATGGTGGTCATCGGCGGGCTGGGTTCCATCCACGGCGCCTTCCTCGGTGCGATCTTCCTGATCGTGATGCCGCAGCTGATCTCGCTGGCCAAGGACTTCCTGCCCGACGCGATCGGCCAGTCCACCGGCCTGCAGGGCACGGTGTACGGCGCGGTGCTGATCGCCTTCGTGCTGTTCGAGCCCATGGGCCTGTACGGCCGCTGGCTCAAGGTGCGCACCTGGTTCCAGTTGTTCCCGTTCTACCGCAAGGGCATGTTCAAGCGGCAGAAGTCGTTCCAGAAATCGGATCGCCTGAAATGACCGACGACATCCTTCTCTCGGCCAGCAACCTCAGCGTGCGCTTTGGCGGCGTGCTGGCGGTCAACAACGTGAGCTTCGACGTCAAGAAGGGCGAGGTGTTCACCCTCATCGGCCCCAACGGCGCCGGCAAGACCACGGTGTTCAACCTCATCAGCCGCATTTACACGCCCACCAGCGGCGAGATCCATTTCGCCAGCCACCAGGGGCCGCTGAAACTGACCGACCTGCCCCCACACCAGGTGGCCGGTCTGGGCATCGCACGCACCTTCCAGAACATCGAGTTGTTCGAACACGCCACCGTGCTGCAGAACCTGCTGATCGGCCGCCACACGCAGCGCCGCACCGGCCTGCTGAGCGACCTGCTGTTCACCGGCAAGACCCGCGCCGCCGAGATCGCCGCGCGCGAGAAGGTGGAGCAGGTCATCGACTTCCTGGACCTGCAGCACCACCGCGAATCGATGGTGGCCGGCCTGCCCTACGGCGTGCGCAAGGTGGTGGAACTGGCGCGCGCCCTGTGCACCGAACCGCGCCTGCTGCTGCTGGACGAACCGTCTTCCGGCCTGAACGTGGAGGAAACCGAAGACATGGCGTTCTGGATCAGCGACATCAAGAACGAACTCGGCATCACGGTGCTGATGGTGGAACACGACATGACCCTTGTGTCCAAGGTGTCCGACCGCGTGCTCGCCATGAGCATGGGCGCCGAACTGGCCACCGGTACCCCGGCCGAAGTCCAAAGCCACCCCGGCGTGATCGAGGCCTACCTCGGCACGGTGGACGACGTGTCCAGCCTGCGCCGCGAAAACCATGCGGGGGCCGCATCATGACCGTGCCCGTTTCCGATCAGCCCGTGCTCAAACTGCTTAACGTCGAGAGCGCCTACGGCCCCATCAAGGCGATCCGCGGCGTCAGCCTGCAGGTGCGGCGCGGCGAAATCGCCACCGTGCTGGGCAGCAACGGCGCCGGCAAGACCACCATCCTCAAGACCATCAGCGGCATCATCGACCCGCGCAAGGGCAGCATCGAGTTCAAGGGCAACAACATCACCGCGCAGGATCCGGCCCACATCGTGCAGCAGGGCCTGATGCACGTGCCCGAAGGCCGCGAGGTGTTCCCGCTGCTTTCGGTGCGCGACAACCTGCTCATGGGCGCCTACACCCGCAGCGACCGCGACGGCGTGGCCCGCGACATGGAACTGGTCTTCAACTACTTCCCCATCCTGCGCGAGCGGGCGGCGCAGGACGCCGGCCTGCTCTCGGGCGGCCAGCAGCAGATGCTGGCCATCAGCCGCGCGCTCATGGCCAACCCCGACCTGATCCTGCTCGACGAACCCAGCCTCGGTCTTTCGCCCAAGCTGACCAAGGAGATCTTCGAGATCGTGGTGCGCATCAACCGCGAGCGCGGCACCACCATCCTGCTGGTGGAGCAGAACGCCAACATGGCGCTCAACGCATCCGACTACGGCTACGTGCTGGAGAACGGCCGCATCGTGATGGAAGACACCTGTGCCCGACTGCGCGAGAAGGAGGACATCAAGGAGTTCTACCTCGGCATGAAGGCCGAAGGCGTGCGCGCGGACCGGCGCTGGAAGAAAAAGAAAAACTGGCGGTGAACACATGAGTTATCTCTGGGATCTCTCCTCCATCCGCCCGCAGACCAGCGTCGTCATGCCGGGCGAGACCATGCCCGCCATTTTCTGGAACGCGGTCGAGCAGCGCGGCCCGGCCATCTGGCTGCGGCAGAAGGAATTCGGCATCTGGCGCAGCTGGACCTGGGCGCAGGTCGGCCAGGCGGTGCGCGAGATCGGCCACGGGCTGCTGTCCATCGGTTTCGATGCGCGCGAGACCGCGTCCATCCTCTCCAACACCAACGTCGAATGGGTGCTGTGCGACATCGCCGTGCTCAGCGCCAACGGTGTGTCCAACGGCATCTACCCCACCGACGCGGCCGAACAGGTGCAGTACCTGTGCGAAGACTCGCGCACCACGGTGCTGTTCGTGGAAGACGACGAACAGCTGGACAAAGCACTGGAAGTGCGCGAGCGCCTGCCCGGGCTGCGCAAGATCGTGGTGTTCGACATGGAAGGCCTGCGCGACTTCCACGATCCCATGGTCATCGGCCTGGACGAACTGCGCTCGCTCGGCCGCGAACACCTGAAGTCGCACCCGAAGGCGCTGGACGAGCGCGTGGCCTCGGTGCGCAAGGAAGACCTGGCCATCCTGGTCTACACCTCGGGCACCACCGGCAAGCCCAAGGGCGCCATGCACGCGCACCAGGGTCTGGTCTACACCGTGCGCGGCTACAACACGCTGATCGCCCGCGACCAGAACGACGAGTGCATGTGCTTCCTGCCGTTGTGCCACATCGCCGAACGCATGGGCGGCGAGTACTTCTCGCTCTACACCGGCGCCAGGCTCAACTTCGTCGAGAACCCCGAAACCGTGCCCGAGAACGTGCGCGAGATCGCGCCCACCGTGTTCACCGCGGTGCCACGGGTATGGGAGAAGTTTTATTCGGGCGTGATGATCGCCCTCAAGGAAGCCAGCGGCCTGCAGCAGGCCGCCTACGCCTGGGCCATCGGTGTCGGCCAGCGCGTGGCCGACCACGTGCTCAAGGGCGAGACCGTGCCCGGCGGCCTGCAGCTGCAGTTCCGCGCCGCTCGCCTGCTGGTGCTGGACAACGTGCGCAAGCTCATCGGCATCCACCGCGCGCGCTTCCTCGTCACCGGCGCCGCGCCCATCTCGCCCGAGCTGGTGCGCTGGTACCTGGCGCTGGGCGTGCCCATGCTGGAGGTCTGGGGCATGACCGAGACCTGCGGTGCGTCCACCGGCATACCGGCCGAACGCATCAGGCCCGGCAGCATCGGCCCGGCCGCCAGCTACAACGAGGTGAAGCTCGACCCGCAGACCGGCGAGATCCTGGTGCGCGGTCCCAACGTGTTCATGGGTTACCTCAACCTGCCCGAGAAAACGGCCGAGACCATCGATGCCGATGGCTGGCTGCACACCGGCGACGTGGGCGTGGTCGATGAGGAAGGGTTTTTCCGCATCACCGACCGCATGAAGGACATCATCATCACCGCAGGGGGCAAGAACATCACCCCCAGCGAGCTGGAAAACGAACTCAAGTTCTCGCCCTACATCACCGACGCGGTGGTCATCGGCGACAAGCGCCCCTACCTCACCGTCATCATCATGATCGACCAGGAGAACGTCGAAAAGTTTGCGCAGGACAACGACGTGCCGTTCTCCAACTACGCCAGCCTCACCCGCTCGCCCGAGGTGCAGCAGCTGATCCAGGACGTCATCGACGCCACCAACAAGAAGTTCGCGCGCGTCGAGCAGATCAAGCACTTCTGGCTGCTCGACACCCAACTCAGCGCCGAAGACGAAGAACTCACCCCGACCATGAAGCTCAAACGCAAGCTGGTGCAGCAGAAGTACGCGCAGCAGATCGATGCGATGTACCGCTGACCCGGCACGCCCCCCGTTTTCATCCACCCTAGGAGACACGACCCATGAAAGCCCGCATCACTCTGACAGCCGCCGCGATGGCGCTATCGGCCAGCGCCGCCCTGGCCCAACAACAGGGCGTGAGCAAGGACGAGATCACCCTCGGCTCGATCCAGGACCTGTCTGGCCCGCTGGCCGGCTTCGGCAAGCAGATCCGCCTGGGCATGACGCTGCGCGTGGACGAGATCAATGAGCAAGGCGGCGTGAACGGCCGCAAGCTCAAGCTGCTGGTGGAAGACAGCAAGTACGACCCCAAGAACGCCGTGCTCGCCGCGCAGAAACTGGTCAACCAGGACAAGATCTTCGCCATGGTCGGCCACCTGGGCACGGCGCAGAACATGGCCGCCATGCCGGTGCAGTTCCAGAAGAACGTCATCAACTTCTTCCCCGTGACGGCCGCGCGCGAAATGTACGAGCCCTTCCACAAGCTCAAGTACTCGTTCGCCGCCACCTACTTTGACCAGATGAAGAACTCGCTGCCCAAGGTGGTGAAGGACAAGGGCGCCAAGAAGGTCTGCGCCGTCTACCAAGACGACGAGTTCGGCCTGGAAGTGCTGCGCGGCGCCAAGGAAGGCCTCAAGTCCATCGGCATGGAAATGGCGGAAGAGGCCAGCTTCAAGCGCGGCGCCACCGACTTCGGTTCGCAGATGCAGAAGCTGGCCGCCGCCCAGTGCGACTTCGTCGTGCTCGGAACCATCATCCGCGAGACCGTGGGCACCGTCGCCACCGCGCGCAAGCTCGGCTTCAACCCCACCTTCATGGGCTCCAGCGCGCTCTACACCGACCTGATCCACAAGCTCGGCGGCCCCGCCATGAACGGCATCTACGCCACCATGACGGTGCAGAACCCCTACCTGGACGACGCCTCGCAACCCGTGCGCTTCTGGGCCAACAAGTACAAGACCAAGTTCAACGAAGACCCCACCGTGTTCTCGGTCTACGGCTACAACATCATCGACACCTTCGCCAAGGCAGCCGGCAAGGCCGGTGGCAACCTGACCACCGACAGCTTCGTCAAGGCCATGGACAGCATGACCGTGCCGCCGGACATCTTCGGCAGCGCACCCGCCACTTTCGGCCCCAACAAGCGCCTGGGCAGCAACGCCTCGCGCCTGTCGCAAATCACGGACGGCAAGTGGAAGGTCATCGCCGACTACCCGAAGAACTGATTTCAGGTCAGAGCATGCGCGCCGCCTGCGTCGACAGGCCATGCGCGACAGCCGCCACGCCCCGCGCGCTGGCGGCTTTTTTTCGTCTGGCTTCAGGCGCAGACGGGCGGCCATGAACCCCACCACCGCCACCCTGCTGGCCGATGCGCTGCTCGCGCTGCACGTGGGCGTGGTGGCCTTTGTGGTGGGGCTGCTGCCACTGGTGCTGGTGGGCGGCGCACGCGGCTGGTGCTGGGTGCGCCACCGCGGCCTGCGGCTCACGCACCTGGGGCTGATGGGCTTCATCGCCGCCCAGGCCTGGCTCGGGCAGCTGTGCCCGCTGACCGTGTGGGAGCAGGACCTGCGGCGCCTCGCCGGGCAAGCCGCTTACGCCGAGAGCTTCATCGAACACTGGCTCTCACGGCTGCTGTACTGGGACCTGCCGTGGTGGGTGTTCGTAGTGGCGTACACCGGGTTTGCGGGGCTGGTGGTGTGGGCTTGGTGGCGGGTGGAGCCGAGATCGTGAAGGAAAGGGTGGGCTACTGCTTGCGGCCAATTGCGGACGTTGTTCAGCCGTCGAGACGTTCGCTCAACGTCAACGCTCAGCGGGCGGCGTAGCCGTCCGCTGCAGCAAAGTGTTGGACAGCACCAGCTCCATCTCTCGCTCGATCGGCCAGTGTTGCAATGGGGAGAAGTCGACCTTCCAGATATCGACTTCAAGCAACCGATCTTGGGTATCGACGTTCAAGACAGCAGTAACAAAGACACCGTCTGCGTCCGTCAACTGCACTTCGGCAACGGTATGCCCAAGTTTTCGGCCAGCGCCACAGTCGCCGATGCGTAAGCCACCCATCCCGCCATCGGCCATCGGCTCGATGAGCAATTGCTCCGCGAGCTCTTGTCTGCGCCCTATGGCGAGCAGGCGTCGCATCAGCGGAACTTCGCGATCGATCAACGTACGCATTTGCTGTTCAACGTTTGAATTCAGCGGACCAGCCAGCGTAGCTGGCGTAGGTCCGCTGCAATGAAGGGTTGGGCGTCATTTCTCGATTGGACCGACATCCATACCGTCGTATGACTCAAGCCCGAATTGACTTGCCAGCTTGTAGAACTCCAAGTTTCTCTGGCTCAGCGACTCCGGGGAGTGATGCTCTACCTTCTCTACGTGTAGAAAGAATGTGCTCTTGTCGTCCGTCGGATAGATCGAAACAAAACGATAACCCTTGCTTGAAAGGTATTCGGCAACTGGCTTGAGCTTCTTTGAATTGGGGTCTGTGAAAAAGTAACCCCATAGCAGCGGGCCGTCGACGTTCCACTTTTTGGAGCCAGGGTTCGTTCGCATGTCAGAGAACATCGCTTTGAGCTGCTCAAGAGAAATCACCGAACTCTCCTTTGCATAGGTGGGGCCCGCCGCAATAAGCGTGAGGAGCAGTGATACGAATGCCAACAGTAGTCGATTCAAGACGCCCAACGTTCGCGCTCAGCGGGCGGCGTAGCCGTCCGCTGCAGCAAAGGGTTAAGCATCATGCGGCCGACTTTCCGCACGACTGAATAAGAACGCGGCAAGGGCCACGCCAAAGAAAATTGCGGCCAGTACCGCACCCTTTGGTTTGAATTC
>CALRYD010000006.1:0-117456 GCA_943372305.1 Hydrogenophaga intermedia
GCCACCTGATCGATGCTCACCTGGCCGGCCGCACCGATGCCCAGCAGGGCGTGGTAGATGCCCCAGACGGTGCCGAACAAGCCCACGAAAGGCGCGGTGGAGGCGATGGAGGCCAGCACCGTCAGGCCGCTCTGGGCGCGGGCGGTGAAATCGTCCAGGCTGTTGCGCAGGGCGCGTTCGACCCAGTCGCTCATATCCAGCGAGTCGTGCAGCTGGGGGCGGGCCTGGCCGTCCTTGTGCAGGATGTGGCGGGTGGCTTCCCGGCCTTCCATGGCGAGGGCGCGGAAGGGGTTGCCCGGTTCGTTGCCCAGCTTGTCCAGGCCTTCGGCGAAGTCGGCGCTGTGCCAGAAGCTCTCGCAGGCCTTGGCCTGGCGGCGTTGCGCGCGCTGGTCCAAGGCTTTCCACAGGATGATGATCCAGGTGGTCAGCGACATGAGCAGCAGCGCCACGGCCACGGTGCGGGTGACGGCGTCACCCTGGGTCCAGACGTGGACGATGCCGGAAGAAGCGAGTTGGGGTTCCATATTTCAGCTGGGTAAAGGGGAGAAAGTTAGCGAGTCGTGAGTTCAAAGCGAACGGGTTGAATAACCCATGCGGCAATAGGGACTCCGTTTCGCTTGCCGGGTATGAAACGCCATCTGTTTTTGACGTTTTCCAAAGCCGATTGATCCAGGCGTTCGTAGCCGCTGGACTTGAAAACCTGTACCTGGGACGGACTTCCGTCAGTTTCCACGAACACCCTCAACTGCACGACGCCCGTCTCGCCGAGCCGCCGGGAGAGGTTGGGATAGGGAGCAAGCGGGTTGTTCAAGTGAGCGGCGTCACTGGAAGGCAGTTCGATTCTGGGTGGTGCAGGCGGCGCTGGCGGTGCGGCAGGAGCAGCCGGTTCCGCAGCCGCGATGGCGGTCACCGGCGGGGCCGGTGGCTGGGGTTCGACGACGCCGCTGGGGGCCTGGGGCTCGGGCGTGGGGGTGGCCATGGCCACGGGCTGTGGTGAGGGCTGGGCGGCCTGGCGGGGTTGCGAGGTGGCCTTCGGGACCGGCGCCTGTCGCGGCAGGGGTTGCGGTGGTGTGGGCGTCACCTGCGGCTGCGGTGGCTCGATCATGTCCGACAGCACCGACACCGGCACCACCAGCTCGACGGCGCGGTGCAGCAATCCGACCTGCAGAGCCCACAGGCCCAGCACATGAAAGCCGACCACGGCGATCACGATGGGGAGGCGGCGATCCATGCTCGGCTTGGAGGGCAGGACCGGGTGGGGTCCTGTGGGATGAAGCGCAAACGCTGCGCTGGCGGAAGACATAGTGTAGAGACAGTGTGGCGTGTTTCGGGTCGGTGGCCAGACGCGGGTCAGCTGCGGAAGATCCACCACAGTGCGCCCAGCAACAGCATCAGGCTGCCGCCCAGTGCCGACAAGCTTTGAAGATCCATGAGCACCTCCGGAAACGTTGGTCTGGTCATCTGAGGTTTCATTATAAATACGAATCCTTCGCATTTGCGAGTTTCCTCAAAAGAATACAGACACCATCAGAGCCGACCGGAGGGTGACCATGAACGGTGCAGCACACCGGTGGCCGCACCCAGTTCCCGGCAGCCGCACAGGGCCATCGCGACTTCCAGCTCGTCGCGCAGCAGGCGCAGCACATGGGCCACACCCTGAGCACCCGCGTTCGCCAGGCCGTGAAGGATGGGGCGTCCCACCAGCACCGCAGAGGCTCCCAGCGCCATCGCCTTGAGCACATCGGTGCCGCGGCGGATGCCGCCGTCCACCAGCACGTGCAGGGTGCCCCCCAGGGTCTGAACGATCTCCGGCAACAGCTCGGCGGTGGCGGGCATGGTGTCGAGCGTGCGGCCACCATGGTTGGACACGATGACCCCCGCCGCACCGTGTTCCCGTGCCAGCCGCGCGTCCGCCGGATGGGTGATGCCCTTGAGCAGCACCGGCAGCCGGGTGATGGAACGCAGCCAGGCGATGTCGTCCCAGGTGGGGGCGTGGGTGAGCAGGTCGTCGAAAAGCGCGCTCTGGCCGGGTTGCAGCGCGGTGGCTGGTGGTGTGCGAAGGCCTTTCAGGTGGACCGCTGAAACGCCGGGCGGCAGCACAAAGCCGACGCGCCGCTCGCCGTCCCGAACGCCGCTCACCGGTGCATCCACTGTGAGCACCAGTGCCTCGTAGCCCGCGGCCTCGGCGCGCTGGACCAGTTCACGCGTGAGGCCTCGGTCGCCCTGGTGGTAGAGCTGGAACCACAGCGGACCCCGGTCGGGTTCGTCCAGCACCAGCCGGGCGACGTCTTCCAGGGGTGCGCTGGCCTGGGTGCTGAGGATCAGCCCTGCGCCCAGAGCCGCGGCGGCCAGTGCGGTGGCCAGTTCGCCATGGGGGTGGGCCAGGCGGTGGTAGGCCATGGGCGCGACCAGGATGGGGTGGGCCAGGGTGCGGCCCAGGAGGGGCACGCGGGTATGACCACCGGCCAGCGGCTGCAGCACGCGCGGTGCCAGGCGCAGGCGCTGCCATGCTTGCCGGTTCTCGTGGAGGGTGATTTCATCGGCAGCGCCGCCGTTGATGTAGGCCTTCACCTTGTCGTCCAGCACCAGGCTGGCATGGGCTTCGTGGTCGGCTAGCGAGACCAGGCCCGTGGGCAGCGACCCGTGAAGCGGCGGAGCGTGGGGGCTCATGGGATCCGGCGCCGGGCCGCCCCCAGCCGGACCAGCCCCCTTGGGGGGCAGCGACCCGTGAAGCGGCGGAGCGTGGGGGCTCATGTGTTCGCCCACATGCGCAACAGGTTGTGGTACGTGCCCGACAACGCCGTGGCTTCGGCGCTTTCGCCGTGGCGCTGGCGCAGGCCGAGCAGGTTCATGTCCAGGTCGTACAGCAGCCGGCGCTGCTCGTCGCTGCGCACCATGCTCTCGATCCAGAAAAAGGCGGCGATGCGGGTGCCGCGGGTGACCGGGGTGACCTGGTGCACGCTGGTGCCAGGGTAGATCACCAGATCACCTGCGGGCAGTTTGACCCCGCGGGTGCCGTAGGTGTCGCTGACGGTCAGTTCACCACCGTCGTATTCCTCGGGTTCGGCCAGGAACAGGGTGCAGGAGATGTCGGTGCGCACCCATTGCTGGTCGGCCCTGGAATGCAGAACGGCGCCGTCGACGTGGGGGCCGTAGGTGTTGGCTTCTCCGCCATAGCGGTTGAACAGGGGGTTGAAAATCTTGCAGGGCAGGGTGGCCGAGAAGAACAGGGGGTCGCGTCTGACCGCGGCCAGCACCAGGGCCTGCAGTGCGCGGCAGGCGTCGCTGTCCTGCGCCAGTTGCTGGTTGTGCTTTTGCGTCACCGCCTGCCCGCCCGCGCTGCTGCGCCCATCGATCCACGGGGTTTGTGCGTCGTGCAACAGGCTTCTTGCCTGGTGCAGTTCGTCAGCGGTCAGAATGTTTTTCAGGTGCAGCAGCATGGATCAAGGTGTAGAAGGCCTGCGGGCATGCCGCAGGCCTGGGCCGGTCAGAACAGGGTTTTGAGCGTCAACTGCACGGCACGCGCGGCGCCGGGTATGTAGAAGCCGCGGTAGAGGCTGTCGGCGTAGAGCTCGTCGGTCAGGTTGGTGATGTTGAGCTTGAGCGAGGTGGCCTCGCTCACCTGGTACTCGGCCATCACATCCACCGTGGTGAAGGCCGGGGCCACGACGTTGCGGTTGCCCTCGGGGTTCTGTTCGCCGCGGTAGTTCAGCCCCATCCCCAGTCGCAGCTTGGGCATCACCAGGTAGGTGGTCCATAGGCTGGCGCTGTGCTTGGGCGTCAGTGCCGGGCGGTCGCCCTCGCGCTGCGCGTTGCCGGTCAGCGTGCCGTTGTCGATCCTGGCGGACGGAATCCAGGTGTGGTTGTAAAACACATCCCAGACAGGAGAGATCCGGCCGGCCAAGTTGAACTCCATGCCGGTGGAATGGCGTTTGCCCGACAGCAGGTAGGAGTCCTCCGTGGGCTCATCGGTGTTGCGTTCGTTGTACTTCTCTGAGCGGAACAGTGCGACGCCCAGCGAAGCCTTGTCGTCGAACAGCTCGAACTTGCCACCGATTTCGAAATTGCGGCTCTTCTCGGGCGGTGTGTTCACCAGCCGGGCGTTGTTGCTGCCCGGTGCCGTGCAGATGTTGATGCCGTGGGCATAGGTGTCGCCCGAGGTGTTGTACGAGGTGCCCACGGAGGCGTAGTACGTGCTGGTGCTGTTCGGTTGGTACATCGCACCCAGACGCGGACTCCAGACCCCTTCGTCGACCTCGTTGACCACCACCGGGTTGCAGGTGTTGGTGGTGTACTTGCCCTTGAAGCTGTCGTACCGCAGGCCGCCGATCAGCTTGAACGTGTCGCTCAGGCTCACGGTGTCTTGCGCATAGAGACCGATGTTGGTCGTCTTGAAGTTGTTGAGCACCGGCGTACCCCGCGTGTCGGGGCGGGAGTCGCCGTCGTTGGGGGTGCCCACGGTGGTGGTCAGGCCCGAAGCGGTGCCGGCAAAGCTGTTGTTGCGCTGCGCGTCCTCGATGCTCAGGTCCACGCCGGCGATCAGGTCGTGTTTTTTTCCCAGCAGTTCAAACGTGTTGGTGAAATCGCTCTGGATCTGGGTCAGGTCGCTGATGCCCACCCGGCCCTTGGGGGTGCGGGTGATCACGGTGCTGTCGTTCAGGTTGTCGGCGGTGGTGCCGGCGGCAAACCGTACCACGCTGGCCCAGAGGTCGCGTTCGTAGGTGCCGTGGCGCACCGTGGTCTTGAGCTCGCTGTCGGCGCTGAAACGGTGCTTGTGACTGAAGTTGAGGTAAGTGCTCTCGGTGCGCAGGTAGTCGCTGGCCAGTCCGTAGTAATTGTCGGCGGGCAGGGTGGGGATGATTTCGTTGGCCGTGCTCAGGAACCAGGGGTGGTTGTAGAGCGGCGTGCCGTCGGTTTCCAGGTGGGAAAGTCCGACCGAGAACTCGTCTCTCAAGCCGATGCCCCAGCGGTAGGTGGACGCAATGCCCTTCTTGTTGACCGTGGCGCCACCGTTGTCGGCGTTGTGGGCCATGGCGTTGATGCGCAGCGCGGCATCTTCGCCGGTCTGGATGTTGAAGTCGCCGGTCAGGCGCAGTTCCTTGCCGGTGCCGATGGTGGCACTGACCTCGTGCTGGTCCATCAGGAAGGGTTGCTTGCTGACCTGGTTCACCACGCCGCCGGTGGAGCCTTTGCCAAACAGCATGGAGGCAGAGCCTTTAAGCACCTCGACGCGGTCAAGGTTGAAGGTGTCGCGTTCGATCAAGGGGGCGTCGCGCATGCCGTCCACATAGATGTCCCCGGCCTGGCCGAGCGAGAAGCCGCGCATGCGCACATCTTCCTCGCCGGTTTCGCCGGCCATGAAGGTGACGCCGGCCGTGGTCTTGAGGACCTCCCTGAAATCGTCAAGGTTGCGGTCGTTCAACAGCATTTCCGTCATCACCGTGACGGTCTGCGGAATGTCGCGCAGCGCCTGCTGACCCTTGCCGATGGTGGATTCGGTGGCCCGCAAGGTGGTCTTCGCCTCGGCCTCTGCCGGCATGGCCTGTTCCTTGACGGTCACTGTTTTGAGGGTGGCGTCCGGCGTGTCAGTGGCAGAGGACTGGGCGAAGGCCGATACGGAGCCCGCCAGCAGCATGGCCCCCAGGGGCAACATGACGGCAGGGGTGGAGCTGAGGGTGGCGGGCGAGGGGACGGCGCGCGCCGGTGCGCGGCTGGACTTCAGGCGTCGGGACATGGTGGCAGTGAGTCGATGGGTTTTCGGCTGGCTGCAACGGTCTGGCGCTGTGGCTGGCTGGGGTCTTGATTATATTGCAAATGCGAATAATTCGTAAACAAGAAGTTACGAAGGGTTTTTTGTACAGGCGTTGTCGACGGTGCATGGCGGCTGCAGTGCGACACGACGGACGGGGAACCCGTTGACCTGGGTCATGGCGCTGCCGACCGGTTTGCCCAGAATCTGAAGGAATCTGCTGCGTTGCAGCACAAAAGCTATAGGGTGAATAGAGACTATCAATGCTGAAAAACGATAGATCTCAACTATTATTCGCTCCGTTGCGCCCAACGCATCGCTGTCTCCAGGCTTCTCAATCCAACCCCTTAGGAAAAACCATGTCCCTGATCAACACCCAAGTCCAACCGTTCAAGACCACCGCCTTCGTCAACCGCGCCGGCAAGGGCGAGTTCATCGAAGTGACCGAGCAGTCCCTCAAGGGCAAGTGGTCCGTGCTGATCTTCATGCCGGCCGCTTTCACCTTCAACTGCCCGACCGAGATCGAAGACGCCGCCGACAACTACGCCGAGTTCCAGAAGGCCGGTGCCGAGGTCTACATCGTCACGACCGACACCCACTTCTCGCACAAGGTGTGGCACGAGACCAGCCCCGCCGTGGGCAAGGCGAAGTTCCCCCTGGTCGGCGACCCGACGCACACCCTGACCAACGCCTTCGGCGTGCACATCGCCGAAGAAGGCTTGGCCCTGCGCGGCACCTTCGTGGTCAACCCCGACGGCATCATCAAGACCATGGAAGTGCACTCCAACGAGATCGCCCGTGACGTCAAAGAAACCCTGCGCAAGATGAAGGCCGCCCAGTACACCGCCGCCAACCCCGGCCAGGTGTGCCCCGCCAAGTGGAACGAAGGCGCCAAGACCCTGGCCCCTTCCCTGGACCTGGTCGGCAAGATCTGAAGTAACTGACCACCCCCGCGCCGCGCCTGCGGCGCGTCACCCCCTCAAGGGGGCAACGCGTGCGGACTGGCGAAGCCAGATCCGCCGCGTTCTGGACGAAGACATTTCGCTCCGGATCTCCCCGGTATTTCAGGCAGTTCCGCTGCCTCATGGGCTTGTTCGCAGGCCCATGCACCAGCGGCCTTCCGCACCTCTTTTTCCTTTTCAGGAGTTCCCCATGCTTGACGACACCCTCAAGGCCCAATTGCAGCAGTACCTCGGCATGCTGCGTCAGCCGATCACGCTGATCGCGTCGCTGGACGACAGCGCCACCGGCGCAGAGATGCGTTCGCTGCTGGAAACCATCGCTGGCCTGTCGGACAAGGTCACGCTGGACACCTCGGGCAACGATGCACGCAAGCCCTCGTTCGTGATCGCCCGTGCCGGTGAAACCACGGGCGTGCGTTTCGCCGGTCTGCCGCTGGGCCACGAGTTCACCTCCCTGGTGCTGGCCCTGCTGTGGACCGGTGGCCACCCGCCCAAGGTCGAGGCCGATGTGATCGAGTCGATCAAGGCCCTTGATCCTGGTGCTAACGGTGACTTCCGCTTCGAGGTCTACATGTCCCTGACCTGCCACAACTGCCCGGACGTGGTGCAGGCGCTGTCGCTCATGGCCATCGTCAACCCCAAGATCCAGACCGTGGTCATCGAAGGCGGCGCGTTCCAGCAGGAAGTGACCGAGCGCCAGATCATGGCCGTGCCCATGGTGTTCATGAACGGCCAGGTGTTCGCCTCGGGCCGCATGAGCGTGGAAGAAATCGTCGCCAAGCTGGACACGAAATCCGGCGAGCGCGAAGCCGCCAAGCTCAACGCCAAGGATCCGTACGACGTGTTGATCGTCGGTGGCGGCCCGGCCGGTGCGGCCGCGGCGGTGTACGCCGCCCGCAAGGGCATCCGCGTCGGCGTGGCGGCCGAGCGTTTTGGTGGCCAGACCAACGACACCATGGCGATCGAGAACTACATCTCGGTGCTGGAAACGGACGGCCCCAAGTTCGCCGCCGCGCTGGAAGCCCAGGTGCGCCACTACGAGGTGGACCTGATGAACCTGCAACGCGCACAGAAGCTGATCCCCGCCAGCGAGCCGGGCGGTCTGGTGACGGTGCAGATGGAGAACGGCGGCGAGCTCAAGGCGCGCAGCGTCATCCTGTCCACCGGCGCGCGCTGGCGCAATGTCAACGTGCCGGGCGAGCAGGAATACAAGAACAAGGGCGTGGCCTACTGCCCGCACTGCGACGGTCCGCTGTTCAAGGGCAAACGCACGGCGGTCATCGGTGGCGGCAACTCGGGCGTGGAAGCGGCCATCGACCTGGCCGGCATCGTGCAGCATGTGACCCTGATCGAGTTCGCCGACCAGCTCAAGGCCGACGCCGTGCTCGTGAGCAAGCTCAAGAGCCTGCCCAACGTCACCATCCACGTCAACGCGCAGACGACCGAAATCACCGGCGCCGACGGCAAGGTCAACGGCCTGAAGTACAAGGACCGCGCCACGAACCAGGAACACCTGGTGCCGCTCGAAGGCGTGTTCGTGCAGATCGGCCTCGTGCCCAACACCGAGTTCTTGAAGGGCACCGTCGAGCTCAGCCGCTTCGGCGAGATCGTGGTCGACGCCAAGGGCCACACCAATGTCGAAGGCGTGTTCGCCGCCGGAGACTGCACGACGGTGCCTTACAAGCAGATCGTGATCGCCGCGGGCGAAGGCGCCAAGGCCGCGCTCAGCGCGTTCGACCACCTGATCCGCACCCCCGTGCCTGCAGAGGCTGTGGCCGCCTGACCGTTTGACCGGTTCGGCAGACAAAAGGGCTTCGGTTCTCCGAAGCCCTTTTTGTTGGGGCGGGCCGGGTCAGAGCTTGCGCACTTTGACCGAGTAGTTCCCCATCCCGCTGGCCTTGTTGTAGTGCCGTACCTGCGCGTAGTAGGTGCCTGGCAGCAGGTTCAGGCGGATGGATGCGTTGGTGTCCACGCCGCTGTCGTCGTCCTCGGCGATCACCGCGGTGGTGCTGTCCGGGCCGAAGAGCTTCATCACTACGTCGGTCGGCCCGCGCGTGTCCACGGTGTGCATGCCACCGGTCCTGACCTGGAAACGGAACAGGTCTTCTTCGCCGGCCTTGCCAATGGCCGCCGCCGTGCGGCGCGTGGCGTTGACCACCAACTCGGTCGCATCGGCGATGGTCGGCGCGGCCTTGGGGTAGGCACGTGCGCTGGCGATGAAGGCCTTGTCCATGACCGACAGCACCTCGTTGGCGTGGGTGCCCTGGCCGCTTTGCACCCAGCTGCCCGGGAAGGCGTAGAGCATGATCGAGTCGGGGTCGAAGCTGGTGCCGTTGAGCTGGTCGGCCCGGTACTTGTTGAGCACGTTGTGGCGGATCTGCGCCTCGCCCCAGTGGTTGGGCGGGCCGCTGAGGTCGCGGATCACGGTGGCCTCGTTCCACTGCATGCCGCCGGCCGGGTTCTGGTGTTCGTGCGCCAGGCCGATGGCGTGGCCGAACTCGTGCGCCGTGGTGCCGCCGTCCATGAAGCCCAGGTTCATGGTGGGCTGGTCCAGCGGGATGCTGCGGTTGTCGGTGCCCACGTAAGACCAGGCGCCGTTGTTGGGGTCGAAAGCGATGCGGATCTCGGCGTCGGGCGCGTTGTTGAAGTCGAAGCGTAGGTTGGCGTGCGCCGTCCACCACGCGGCCTGTTCCTTCACCTTGGCCTGCTGGGCCGCGGTGCCGCCCAGAAAGCGCACGCACAGCGTGCTGCCGTTCATCCAGAGCTTGCCGATGGGGCTGATGGCACGCGTGCGGCCGCCGCTGCGCAGCGTGGCCTGTGGCCGCATCAGCTCGGCCGGCAGCACGCGTTCGGTGCAGATGTGAAGCATCTTGGGCATGGAGTCCTCCTCGGGTGGGTTGAACGGGGTTCAGGGGCGGCGCATCAGGCGCAGCGGGGTGTTGCTCTGTTCGCCGTTGCTCCACATCTGGCCCTGGAGTTCGCGGCCGTCGGCGCTGGGGGCCAGCGTCAGGGTGCCGGTGTCCAGCGGGCCGTGGCCCAGCGTGCTTTTCACGTCGAACTGCATGCTCAGCTGGGCATGGGTCCACTGGCCGGTTGCGCTGTATTCGATGTGGTCGAACGCCATGCCCTGGGTCGCCATGCGTTGCGCGTAAGCCAGCCATTCGGGGTACCAGGCGACCGGGATCGGGTCGGTCTGCAGGTGGGCCTGTTGGTCGTACAGAGTGATCTGAACGCGCGTGCGGTGGCCCGCGGCGTCCACCGACCACCACACCCCTGCAGGGGTGGTAGGTGTGGCCTCGGGCGCGGCGGCAACGTTGGGCGCAACGCTGGGTGTTGCGGCCTTGGTCTGGGGTGTCGCCGGACTGGCAGCCACCAGTGGAGGCGCATCCACACCGCTGGTGGGCTCTGCGCTGTCGTCCGGATTCAGCAAGCCAGAGCCCAGCAGTGCCGCCACCAGCACCGCCAGAGCGGCGCCGCCGATCTTGAACCAGCGCAGCAGGCCGTGGGGCGCAGTCGTGGCCATGTGGGACAGCAGCGGCTGGATGGCGGGCGGTGCCGCGGCCGGCGCCGCGATGCGGTGGGCCCGGAGGTCGTCCACGATGCGCTGCAGGTCGGCGTTCCAGTCGTCGGTGCGCAGCGGGCGGGCATGGGCTTCGCTCAGGAACTGCAACGGTGCGGGCAGCAGGTGGCTGGCGGGCATCTGCATGCCATCGGTCAGCAGCGGGATGATGACTGCGCCGCTGTGTCGGGCGGTGAGCAGTTCACCGCGGATCGGGTCGTCCTCCCGGTCGATGCGGCGCCCGCCTTCGGGGTGTGGCGCGTCCAGCAGGTCGGGTGTGATCAGCACCAGCACCACCGGCTGTGAGCCCAGCGTGGCGTTGATCGCGTCGCGCCACGAGGCGCCGCCCACCAGGTCCTGCTTGTCGTAAAACACCAGCTGCTCGCCGAAACGTTCGTTCAGGTCGGCCGCCAGGCGCGCCGCATCCTTCTTGCCGTCGGACGACCGGTAGCTGATGAAGATGCGGTTCATGGCGAGCTCGTGTGTCCGCGCTCAATCCGTGCGGCCGGCGGCCCAGGTGTCCAGCCGCGCCCGCAGCTGCCGGGCGGCGCGGGCTTCGGCGTCCTGGCCGTCCAGCCAGGGCCGCAGCACAAAGCCCGCCTGGTCGGCCACCGACGCCCACATCCACGCGGTGCCGGCGCGCTGGTACAGGTCTTCGTACACCGCCAGCACGGCCGGCAGCTGCCGCGCCAGCTGGCCGCTGGCCAGGGCTTCCAGGGTGGCCAGCTCGGGCAGGCCGACCACGCTCCAGAAATCGGGCGCGTCGCGGCGGCGGGTTTCCAGCGCCTGGCGGATATCGGCCACGTCGCGTGCGTCGAAGCCTTTCCAACCCGGGTGGCCAGTCTGGGCCAGCAGTTCGGCGGCCAGGCGGTTGAGCGCGGGGTAGAACCAGTCCGGCGAACCGGCGGCGCGCGCCAGCGCTTCGGCCTGTCGGTAGTGAGTGGCCATCTGCTGCACCGCCTGGGCGGCGGCGCCGGCGTGGCCCGCCACCCGTTCCAGCCGGTGCAGGCGCTTGTAGGCCGAGCCCAGCAGGCTTTCGCGTTCCAGCGTGGGGCTGACCGTCACCAGCGCCTTCAGCAGGCCGATGGCGGTCTGGATGTCGTCACGCCCTTGCGCGATGCGTTGCGCCTGGTCGGACGCCTTTTTCGCGGCCCGGCGCGCCGGGTCCACCCGCTCCCAGGCCAGGCGCGCCAGCAGGTTGGCCAGCTGTTCGCTGCTCTTGACCGAGGCACTGCCGTCGTTGGCGGCCACCGCGCGGCGGTACCAGCGCACCGCGTTGTCCAGGTCGCGCGCGGCCGCGCACGCCACGCCAAAGGCTTCGGCCACCGCGCCCATGCCGCCCCAGTCCACCTCGAAGCGCGCCTCCAGGTGGCGGATCTTTTCGCGCTGCAGCGCGTCGGCGGCGCCCTGCGTCGTGCTTTCCACCGCCAGCGTCTCCAGCGCCAGCGTCAGCGCCACCGGCGAGGCGATGCCCGCGTAGTCGGCCCCCACCGGTTTTGGCACGCGGTTGGCGTCGCGCTGATCGGGTTGCCAGACCCACTCCGGGTCGCCGTAGCACTGGTAGGCGGCCCAGGTGTTGCCCAGCGGGTTGGCCTCCCAGGCGGCCACGCGGGCGGTGTGCACCGCGTCCATGAAACGGTCGCCGCGCAGCAGGGCCTGGTAGAAGGCGGTGGCAAAGCGGTTGGCGGCCTCGTCCTCCACCGCCCAGCCGGCGGCCACCACGCAACGCACGCCGATGCGGATCAGCTGCTTGGCCACGTCCGCCGCGAAGGCCGCGCGGTCGTAGCCCTGCAGCAGCTGGCGCGGGTCGGCCGCGAGGTGGCAGCAGTTGAGGAACACCAGTTCGGGCACCACCCGCATGGCCTCCACCTCGCGCGGGCCGAGGAAGGTGCCGTCGCTGAGCACCACCCCGCGCATCTGGGGCGGCTGGCCGTCTTCGATGAGTTCGGGTTCGCCGTGCCCGGCGATGTGCACGATGCGGTAAGGCTTTTCCAGCAGGGCGTTGATGACCGTGGCCGCGTCTGCACCGGGCAGGCCGTCTTCGGCGATCAGGGTGTGCACGCGTTCGGCGCTCAGGCCGGTCGGGCCGACCAGTGCCTCGGCCACCGCCACTGCCTCGCTGCGCGCGGCGGGCAGTGGCGGGTAGGACCGGGCGTCGCACAGGGGCTCGCCGATCACCAGCACCGCGTCTTCGGCCCGCGCGTCGCTCACCTGTGCACGGAACTGCACCGTGCGCAGCTTGCGCAGCAGCCGGTTGCGGATCGCCCAGGGCTTGCGCGCTTCGCTCCGGCCATCGTTGGGAGCGTCCAGCAGCTCCCAGGGAATGCCGGCGGTGCCGTCGTTGAGTTCGAGCAGCAGTTCGCTGCTGCCGCGCAGGCTGGTTTCCATCTCCACCGGCACCAGCAGCTGGAACAGGGTGCGGCCGATCTGCGGGTCGCGGTTGGCGTCGTTGCTGGCGCGGCGCACCAGTTCGCTCACCAGCCGCGCTTGCGTGGGCTGCACCCGCGCTTCGGAGCGGGCGCGCTGCGTGTCCAGCGTGTAGGTGATGGTGGGTTCGCCAGCTTCGTTCTTTTCCGAAATGGCGCTGATGAAGTCGTGCCCGGTGCCGCGGTAGCCGCTCTCCAGCGGGCGGCGCAGCGGGCCGACGCCCGACAGCACCGTGGGCGAGAGCTTGAACTGCTCGGGTGCCGCCTGTGCCAGCAGCTGCAGCGCGCCCCAGGCTTCGGTGGCGCGGTCCAGGTAGAGCTCGATCAGGTGCAGGTGGGCCACCGTGGGCCAGCCGCCGGCTTCGAGCTTTTCGTTCGCCTCGCGCACACCCTGCGCCAGCGCATGGGCCGAGCCACCCACGTTCACGCCTATGCCGCCGCTGCCGATCAGCGTGGCCGTCAGTTCAAAGGTGGACTGGCCCCCGCCCGGCGCTTCGGCCACGCGCTGCGCCCAGGCCAGCGTGGCCTGGCGCACGGTGTGCACCAGGTCGGCGCTGAGCAGCTTGCCTTCTTCGCCCAGCCCGACCACCACCACGTTGGCCGGGCGGGGCAGGGCCAGCGGGCTGTCCGGGTCCTGCCGGTGGTTGATGAAGAACTGGTGCGTGCCCGGTGCTTCGGGGTACAGGCCCAGGGCGAGCGAGGCGCTCATGGCGCCGCCGATGAAGCGGTCCACCACCGCTTCGGTGCCGGTGAGGGTGGACGCGCCGTAATGGCCCACCATCAGCGTCTTGCTGACGAACTTGAGGTTGCCGTTGTGCACGCTCAGGCGCAGCGCGGCGCAGGCGCCGCGGGCGACCGCTGGCGGTGCCTCGTCCGCGTCCAGGCGGAACACGTCCATCAGATCCACCGGCGGGCGCAGGCCCGCGGAGCGTTCGTGTGCCGGGCGGCTGCGCACCAGCGCCGCGGCCGAGGGTGCGCCGCGCGTGGCGGCCAGGGGCTTGAGGCGTTCGGTGTCGCCCAGGTTGAGCAGGTCCCGGTAGGCCTCGAAAGCGTTTTCGGCGTCGGCCAGGTCGCCGTGTTCGCAGTCCAGCGTCCAGGTCTTCACGCCGGGCAGCAAGGCGCTGTCGCGGGTGACGCGGCCGTCGCCGTCGTCGGGCGCGTCCAGGTAGAACAGGCCTTCGCGGGCGTTGAGTTCAAAGCCGGCGGGCGTGAAGCGGGCCTTGCCCACCACCAGCAACAGGCGGTCGGCAAAGGCCTGCAGCGCCTCGTCGCGCTGGGCGTCCAGCCGGCGGCGCAGGGCCACGGCCTGGTCCAGCACCGCCTGGGTGGGCACGCCCCAGCGGTAGACGCTGCGCTGCATCTCGCCGTTGTGCCAGCGGTTGGCTTCGTCGAGCAGCTGCGCGTCCTGCTCGGCCAGCGCCCGCCAGCGTTCGCTGAGGTGCAGGCCCAGGTTCGGATCCAGCAGGCCGGCCTGCAGCTGGATGAAGCCGGGCATGTCGGCCATGAGCTGGCGCGCCTGCCGGTCGCGAAACGGCAGGCCAAAGGCCGCCAGCGCGTTGCCAAAGCTGTCGTCGCCCGAGAGCACCTGCATGGGCGCGAACGAGCCGCCGTTGGGCGTGCCCAGCATCAGCAGGCGCGAGCCGCGGCGCTGTAGCCAGCGCTGCCACACCTGCGGCTGTTCCAGCTGCACCGTGCGCGCCACCAGCCCGCCCATGGAATGCGCCAGCAGGTGCACCGGCTGGCCGGTGGCGTCACGCGCGCTCAGGGCCTGGTCCAGCACGCCGGCCAGGCGCCGCGCCTCTTGCTCGATGGGGCGGCGCCAGTCGAAGGAAAACTCGATCACTTCGTGCGTGGTCGACAGAAACTCGGCCAGGTCGTCGTAGCTGCGGCCCATGGCGCCGTCGGGCTGCACATTGCCCGCGTCCGGGCGCCAGGCCAGCCGGTCCAGCCCGCTGAGGATACGCAGGCTCAGCCACACGCGCTTGCCGTCCACCGCCAAGTGGCTGCCCAGAATGCCGGGGATCAGGATCACCGCCGGGCGCTCGGCCGCTGGCCGGGCGTCGCGCGTGCGCGGGGTGCCGCGCAGGCCGTCGGCCGAACTGCCCGCCCACGACATGGGGCCGATCGGGCGGTAGCCCGCCGGTTGCTCCTGCGTCAGGCCGTTGCACACCGCTTCGGCGGTGCGCGGGTTGCTGAAGTAGGCGAAGTGGGTGACGCCGCCGCCCTGATCGAGCACGAAGCTGGCGGCCGCGTGGCCGCCGGCCGGCGCCCGCGGCGCGCCGCCGTACATCGAACGGGTCTGCACCACCAGGTCGTTGTCGGTCCAGTAGAAGGCGTCGGCCAGCAGGGTCTTGACCCAGGACATCACCGAGTCGCCCTCGATGTCGCCGGCGACCACGCGCAGCTGGCCGGGCATTGGGGCGTCGGCGCTGTGCAGCCACTGCACCAGCGGGCTGTCGGGCGTCATGGATTCGAGGCCGGGCAGCAGCGCCGGGTCGGTGCGCTGGCTGGCGACGGCGCCGATGAAGTCCAGCAAAGCCGGCGCCACCGGGATGGCCGCCAGCTCCAGCGACCACTTGAGCACCGACACATACGCGTCCAGCCGTTTGGAGGCGAGCAGGGTGCCGCGCGCCGGGCAGGCCACGCGCACCACGCGCACCACGCGGATGTCGCGGCCCCGCACGGCGTCGGCCAGCTCGCGCAGCGCCTTGTACTGGTCTTTGTAGGCTGGGTCTTTGAACGCGCTCAGCTCGGCGGGGTCCAGGTCGGGCTGGGCGCAGACCCGGGCCAGCACCTCGGCCACGAGACCGCCGCGCGAATGGGTGAGCAGGTGCACGCGGGCGCCGTCGGGCAGGGCGCGCGCCAGCAGCAGCGCGTTCTCGATCGGGCTGGCCATCAGCGTGGGATGGTCCAGGCCGTATACGCGGTTGCCGTAGTGGGCGAACAGCTCGCGCACCTTCTGCGGGTGCTGCTGCCAAAGCTTGCCGAAGGTGCCGTGCGTTTCCGAGAAGGTGCCGTGCAGCAGCACCAGCATGGGCGCACCCGGTGCGGCGGGCGGGATGCGGTCGAGCTTCTGGCCGCTGCCCTTGAGCGGCGCGTTCAGCCCTTCGGCGCGCAGCGCGTACACACCGGCGTCCACCTGCCCGTCAAAGCGTTCGCCGAGCTTGCGGGCCGTGAGCTGGGCCGCCGGTTCGGTGAACAGGCCGGTGACGATTTCGATGCCGGTGAGCAGCGCCTGCCCCAGCCGGCCGCGTGAAGCACCGCGGGCGGCGGCGCGGCGGCTGGCGCCCGCTGGTTCCATGCCTTGCCACAGCAGCTGGGCGGGCACCTCGACCGTGCCGGGCGCGGCGGCACCGCTCGCGGCCGACCGGGTGGCCTGTCCGGCCTGGGCCAGCATGAGGTCGCGCGCGGTCTCGGGGTGCAGCAGCAGCGACGGGCCGTTGCTGATGTGCAGCAAGACCGCGTCCAGCCCAGGGCGGGCCACCATGCGCACCACGGCGTTGCCGCTGCTGCGGCGCGCGCCCAGCTGCACTTTCTGCAGGATCTGGCCGCGCCCGCCGAAGCCGCCGCCCACCACCGTGGCGGCCGGACCACCGCGCGTGGCCGGGGCCACCGGCAGGGCCTGCCCCTGCACCGTGAAGATGATGGGCTGAGCAGAGGTCTTGTGTTCCATGGTTCAGCCGCTTTCTGCAGGGGGACCCGTTCGCCGGGTGGAGGTGGCCGTGGTCAGCGTGGGCCGGCGGTCTTGCGGGCGGCCGGCCGTGTGGTCTTCTTAGCGGGGGCTTTGCGGGGGTCGGCGGCCTTCCTGGCTGCCGCGCTGCGCACCGTTTTCGCGGGCGGCGCGGCGCGGGTGCGTCGGGCGGGGGCAGTGGCAGTGCTGCGCTCGGCGCGCGAGAGCACGGCCGGCCCGCTGCGGCTGGCGGGCGCGCGGGTCACGAAGTCGTTGCTGACCCAGCCTTCCAGGTCGGTCACGCCCACCACAGCCACCAGGCTCCAGCGGTCGCGCGGTTCGATCAACAGCAGCTCGGCCCCTTGCTTGAGCGCAGGCGCGACCACCGGGAACTCGGCCCCCGGGCCGCTGCGGATGTTGAGCTTGCTGGCGTTGACCAGCAGGCGCGGCTGCACGTCTCCACCACGGCCCAGGGCGCGGGCGCGCACCGCAGCCAGCGGGAAGGCCGGACCCGGGTCGGTCTTGCGGCCGCGGGCAATGTCTTCATGGCCCAGCACGTCGTCCAGCCGGTAGTGCGCCACCAGCAGTTCGCACAGTTCCAGCGCACGGGCGATCTGCGCTTCGGTGTAGGCGTGCCAGGGCTGCGCGCCACCGCCGTGGCGGTGCGCGGCCACCAGCACCTCGTTTTCAGGGTAGGCCTTGCCGAACCACGAGACGAAACGCTCGCCCTCGCGGTGCAGCAGGCCGGCGTTGTCCATTTCGATGCCGATGGCGTGGTGGTTCAACCCGTTCAGCCCGTTCCACTGGCTCACCCCCGCGTGCCAGGTCACGCGATTCAGCGGCGCCAGCTGCACGATGCGGCCGTCGCGCCCGAGCACGATGTGGGCCGACGCATTGCCCTGGGGTTTCTGCGTGCACAGCGACTCCACCGAACTCTCCAGATTGCGCCCGGCGGTGTAGTGCAGCACCACGAAGCGCGGCGCCAGCGCACCGCCCACGTTGGGCGTCTGCCGGAAGCTGACGTTGTCGCCGACGAGCCGGTGGTTCTGGATGCTCAGCATGGAATCCTCCTGACGGTGTGCGGCGGCACCCCCGCCGCGGGGGGATCAGCGCGTGAACGGTGTCTGCTTGAGGAAACCGGCCGCCGGTCCCAGCGTGAACAGGTTGGGCGACTGCGTGGGCGGCAGGCCCGCGCGCACCTGCGCATGGAAGACCGCGTGGCTGCCCTTGAAGGCGCCGTTGTTCCACACGCGCAGCACCTGTTCGGTGAAGGCGCCGTTGTGGTTGCCGTCCATGGAGAACTGGTTGTCCTGGCAACCCGAGACCAGGATCACCGAAGGTTCGAACTTCTTGACGATGGCGGTCAGCCGCGTGCTGACGGCCACCTGGGCGAGGGCGGTGTCCGGGTCGCTCACGCGGCCGCCGGCGGCCTTGGCAATGTCAGCCTGCAGCTGGTCGTACCAGGCCTTGTGCGCGTTGTAGACCCGCATGCCCACGGCCGGCGGCATGATGCGCGGCCGCTGCTCGGCCGTGCCCGGTGCCGGGCGTGCGGCGCGCACCACGGTGCCGCTGTGGCAGCTGTCGGACAGCACCAGCACCCGCACGCCCTTGGCGAACCGGCTGAGCTCGTAGTACAGCTCGTCGTCGATGAGCTGGGTGTCGTAGAGGCACCAGGTTTCGTCGAGCTTGTCAGGCTCTTCCCCGCTGACGTCAGGGACCTGACCGCCATGGCCGGAATAGGTCACCCAGAACAGGTCGCCGGCCTTCAAGGCCTTGGCCGCCTTGCGGATGGCCGCCAGCACCGCCGAGCGCGTCCCCTTCTTGGTCAGCAGCAGGGTGGGTTTGAAGCCCTGGGCCTTGGCAATGGCCGCCATGTCGTGGGCGTCGAACTCGCAGGCCGCCAGCGGCCCGGTCCAGCCGGCGTAGTGCGCGGCGCTGACTTCGTTGATGCCGATGTGAAGCGACAGGCCGGTGGGCGTGTGCTGCGGGACGGGCTTGGACGGGGTGGCCATGAATGATCCCTCCGTGAGCGGGTTGCATCGTGCAATCCGTCACGGATTCTGTGCCCATTGGCATGCAAAAGTAAACAACCTTCGGGATCCGCCCGGTTGGTCGTTCCCACAGGCAAGGGAAAGATGCGTGTCGCTGGCAGGCAGCGGTTCAGGCGCTCAGCTGCTCGAACGGTGTTTGCTGCTTGACCAGGATGACAGTGCAGGGCGCGTCCATGGCCACCTTGATCGGCACAGTGGCCACAAATCGCTGCATCTGCAGCCCGTGGGTGGCCGCACCCATCACGATCATGCTGACGTGGTTGCCTTCGGCATAGCGCACCAGGGCTTGGGCCACGTCGTTCGATTCGAGCACGTGGTAAGAAGTCTGGTGCCCGGCCGTGTCCAGCGGTTGGGCCCATTGCATGAGCTGCGTCAGGTGTCGGCGGTGCACGTTGGTTTCGCTCTTGTCGTTCTGGGTGATGCTGGTGTCGCCCGGCGAGATCACTGTCACGCATGCCAGCCTGGCACCCGGCCGTATCCCCAGCGAGCGGGCCACCGCCTGGCGAAGCGAATACAGCGTTGCATCGGTCGCGTCGTGGTGCGGCACAGCCACCATGATGATGGGCACTTCCTCGATCTGATGGCTGGGCATGGGGCTGGGCTGGTAGTGCTTGCCTGCTGCCTTGATCCAGCGTTTGAAGTGCTCCTTGAATCCAGTGCCAACGACCCTTTTGCCGCGCTCGGTCACCGTGATCTGTGACGGGTTGGCCAGGTCGAAAGCCAAGTGGGCTGCTGACGGGTAGCGGTGCGCGGCTTCGTGTTCCAGGCATCGCAGGATCACCTCTTGCAGCCAATCGGGCAGGTCGGGGCGCAAAGCGCGTGGAGGCTTCGGGTCCATCCAAAGGCGCTGTCGCAGGCCTCCACCGGTCTGCGGACTGCCGAACGGAAGCTCACCCGTGACCAGTTCGTAGAGCATCACCCCGATGGCGAACACGTCGCTGCGAGGATCACCGCGCACGCCCACGACCTGTTCCGGTGCGATCCAGGCGGGCGATCCCACGGCCTTTCGCAATTCCTCGGCCATCAGGTCTGGGTAATGTGCATGGCATGAAAGGCCGAAGTCCAACAGCACGGCCGATCCGTCGTCCTTGATCAGCACGTTGGCCGGCTTCAGGTCAAGGTGGCAGACATTCTGCTTGTGCAGACTGTGTACGGCCTTTGCAACAGCCTCACCCAGACCCGCCAGGGTATCGGGTGTCATCGGTGTGTGAGCCTCGCCGTGGTCCTGGAGCCAGTGTTCCAGGGTTCTGCCCTGCACGTATTCCATGACGAGGTAGGGCACGTTCTGAAGGTCGCCAGCAGCGACGAACCGGGGAACGTGCGGCCCTGTCAGAACCTGCATGATCTGGTGTTCTATCTCGAAGCTGATGATGTTCTCTGCACCATCATCCTGGCCCATGCGAGGGATCTTCATGACCATCGGAAAACCAGGGTCGGCCGCTCCATTGGCATAGTGCACGCGGTAGATCCGGGCCATGGCTCCCGAATGGATGCAATCCTCAACAACGAAGCCATCCAACTGTGCTCCGGGTCCTTGCAGCTTCATGGTTTCAGCGTCCTTCCTCTATGCGCACGGCCAGGTCCTCGGGGAGTCCTGCCTGTCGGATCGCCATGGCCGCTCCTGAAAAGTCGTACGCCACGCGGTGGAACGTCAGCAGGCTGCGCGCGGTGTCAAACATGGCGTACATCGACAGTGGGCGTCCATCACGGGGTTGACCCACTGAACCGATCGTGGCAATCCAGGCCCTGTGCGAGGGGGTGGGTATTGGCACTCCCGCGGTAGGGGCAAAGCTCATCAACTGCCGCCCTGCGCCCTGGTAGTAGAGGGTTTGGTGGTGGACATGTCCTCCGAACACGTATCGGATGCCTTCCTGCGTCAGCGCGGCGTCCAGGCTCTCGCGCGCACTTCTTTCGTCGTCCACATAGCGCCACTGCTGAGGCTTGTGAGCGCTGGCGTGAACCAGCAGGCAATTCCCGATGGTGGCCTGCAAGGGGAGTTGGGCCAGGAACAGCCGCTGATCTGGACGCAACTGATCGTGCGTCCAGACGCTGGTCCGGTGTTCTGCCCGCTCCAGTTTGACTGGCGGATGTGCAGCCGACTCGTCGTGGTTGCCTTTCAGAACGATGGCGCCCTGGCTTTGCAGTTCCATCAGGGCGTCCACCACGTAACCGGGTTCGGCACCATAGCCAACAAGGTCGCCCAGGAAAGCGAACTGGGTGGCTCCCTCCTTTCGCGCGTGGGCCAGGCAGGCGCCCAACGCTTGGCGATTGGCGTGGATGTCAGACAGAAGTGCAATGCGCATGAAAACCTCATCTCGGCTGGAATCACACAGACAGCTGGGACTTTGTACTTGTCTGGCCTTCGGTGAACCGACTTGGATCAACATGATTGCGGATCGCCGCCCCTGGTGATGATCAGGCATTCCTGGTCGCAGCGAACAGTTGGCGATTCTGTTCGGTGTTTTCCCTGAGTTTTGGGGTTTCACGTGCTCGCTGAAATTTATCAGTAAGAAACCGCCAGCACATTCGCGCTCCGAAGCAGGGAGTGCTGTGCCGAAAGGGGCTTGGTCGTCGGATCAACGTCATGAGTCTCAGTGCGCACCCCATCTTTCTTTGAAAGGTGGGCGTTCATGTCATATTGTTTTCGTGCCGAAAGGCCGAGACCATTGAAGCAACCTAGGGTAAGTGCTAGGGATAACCGTTCAGCAGACTGTTGGACAAACAAGGAGCAACCAAATGGCGACTAACGACACGCTAACCAACCAGCGGGAACGTTCCCGTCCGATGACAGCGGAAGAGAAAAAGGTGATTGCAGCTTCGTCTGCAGGCACCATCTTCGAGTGGTACGACTTCTACCTGTACGGTGCTCTTGCGAGCATCATCGGGGCGCAGTTCTTCACAGCGTTCCCCGAGGCCACACGAAACGTGTTCGCGTTGTTGGCTTTTGCTGCCGGCTTCATCGTCCGTCCGTTCGGCGCCCTTGTGTTCGGCATGTTGGGTGACATGCTGGGCCGCAAGTACACCTTCCTGATGACGATCGTCATCATGGGCGCTTCCACCTTCCTCGTGGGGGTTCTGCCCAACTACGAGAGCTGGGGCGTCGCCGCTCCGATCATCCTGATCCTGTTGCGCATGGCACAGGGTCTGGCGCTTGGTGGTGAGTACGGTGGTGCCGCGATCTACGTGGCCGAACACGCACCAGCCAACCAGCGCGGTTATTTCACCGCCTTCATCCAGACCACGGCAACGTTGGGCTTGCTGCTCTCGCTGATCGTGATTCTGGCCGTGCAAGGCTATGTGAATGCGAACTACCCGGAAGTGCCTCTGATGAAGGACGGCGTTGCTGTTCTGATGGCCGACGGTAGCCCCACCATGATCAAGGCGTTCAACGCCTGGGGATGGCGTGTCCCGTTCATCGGCTCGATCTTCCTGCTGCTGATCTCGCTGTACATCCGTTTGCAGATGAACGAGAGCCCGGCCTTCAAGAAGATGAAGGAAGAGGGTCGTACGTCCAAGGCGCCTCTGAGCGAAGCCTTCGGCAACTGGAAGAACGGCAAGATCGCTCTGATCGCTCTGCTGGGTCTGGTTGCTGGTCAGGCAGTGGTTTGGTACACCGGCCAGTTCTACGCACTGTTCTTCATGCAGAACGTGATCAAGGTTGACAGCTTCACTGCCAACGTGATGGTGGCCTGGTCGCTGATCCTGGGCACTGGCGGTTTCCTGGTGTTCGGTGCCTTGTCCGATCGCATCGGCCGCAAGCCGATCATCCTGGTCGGCTGCCTGCTGGGTGCTCTGTCCTTCCTGCCGGTGTTTGGCTTCCTCACCAAGACCGCCAACCCCGCCATGCACGCCGCACACCAGACGCCCGTCACCGTGACAGTGGCTCCTGGCGATTGCTCTTTCCAGTTCAACCCCACGGGTACTGCCAAGTTCACGTCGTCGTGCGATATCACCAAGGCACAGCTGGCGCGTTCGTCGGTCAACTACTCGAGCGTGGAAACCGCAGCTCCCGGAACCCTCGCCGTGGTGAAGGTTGGTGAGACCTCCATCCAGTCCTACGACGCCGGCAAGCTCAGCGGTGACGAACTGAAGAAGGCAAAGGCTGCGTTCGACGGCGCCCTGAACGCGGCACTCAAACAAGCTGGCTACCCACTGGTTCCGGCCGACAACACCACTGTCGTCAAGTCTTCGAACTTCTTCGATATCTTCAGCGGCCAGAAGATGACCATCATCTTGACGCTGACGTACCTTGTGATTCTGGTGACCATGGTTTATGGCCCGATCGCTTCGATGCTGGTTGAAATGTTCCCCACCCGCATCCGTTATTCCGGTCTTTCGCTGCCCTACCACATCGGCAACGGTTGGTTCGGTGGTTTGATGCCTGCGACCGCTTTCGCGATCTCCGCTCAGACGGGTAACATTTACGCCGGTCTCTGGTACGCGATCGTGATCGCCGTCATGACGGTGGTCATTGGTGCCTTGTTCGTGCCAGGTGGCACACACAAGAAGGACATCTTCGCTGACGATCACCACTGATCGGCGCTCGAAGCATGTAACGGGGCTGAGACCTTCGGGTCTCGGCCTTTTTTCTTTTTAGATAGAGGTGTTTGCGTTGGACGCCTGCTGTCTCTTTTGACCCCAGTCTTCAACAGGAAGGACTTCAGTGATCGATACCGTTCTCTCGCAACTGACCGACCCATTTCGCATCGGCTTGATGGTTGCACTGGTCGTAACCATGTTTCGCACATCTGCTGTGACGGGGCGCGTCATCCCACTCGCACTGGGCGTGTTGTTCGTTGCCGTGATGCTTCCGTCGACCATGCCAAGTCAGTCGGTCGAGTTGATCGACGCCATCGTTGCTGGTGTCGTGTCCAACGCCATCATCCTGGCGATCGTGTTGGCCATCGCGACCCTGATCAAAAGGCAGCGTGGCTAACTGAGCACTGTCAGATCGCCGAACAGGGCGTTCGCCCGAGCCACAGGCGCAGTAGAGCCCTTCAGTAGATCAGCCGTTCGGGCCGGATTTCCTGCAGGATGGTGGTGGCGATCTCTTCGATCGACTTGGTGGTCGTCGACAGCCAGCGGATGCCTTCGCGGCGCATCATCGCCTCGGCCTCGTTCACTTCGGCGCGGCAGTTCTCCAGGCTCGCATAACGCGAGTTGGGACGGCGCTCGTTGCGGATCTCGGACAGGCGTTCCGGTGCGATGGTCAGGCCAAAAATCTTCTTGCGGTGCGGCACCAGCGCCGGCGGCAGTTTGCGACGCTCGAAGTCTTCCGGAATGAGCGGGTAGTTGGACGCCTTCAGCCCGTGCTGCATGGCCAGGTAGAGCGAGGTCGGCGTTTTGCCGCTGCGGCTGACCCCGACCAGGATCACGTCGGAGCCTTGCAGGTCCTTGTGGCTCTGGCCGTCGTCGTGCATGAGCGAGAAGTTGATCGCCTCGATGCGCTCGTTGTATTCCTTGCTTTTCGATGCGTCGGAGAAGCGGCCCACCCGGTGGTTGGACTTGAGGCCCAGCTCGTCTTCCAGCGGTTCCACGAACGTGCCGAACATGTCCAGCATCATGCCGTTGCAGTGCTGCTTGACCACCGCCAGCACCTCCATGTTGACCACTGTGGCGAACACGAGCGGGCGTTTGCCTTCGATCTCGGCGGTGTGGTTGATCTGGCGCACCGCCTGGTGGGCCTTGTCCACGCTGTCCAGAAAGGGGAGACGGACCCGGCGCACCTCGATACCGAACTGGGCCAAGATGGCGTTGCCGAAGGTTTCCGCGGTGATACCGGTGCCGTCGGAGAGGAAAAAGACCGTTCTGTTGGGCATGGAGGGCTCGGTTGGGCGGGTCGGAGACAAGAAATTTCAGGGGGGCACACAGCGGATTTCAACACTGCCGTCAGCTGGATGAGGGTGTCGCGCGAAGGTGCCACCCTACAATCCGCATCGCTGCGCGCGCAAACCATTATCCGGTTTGCCGCCCCCAGATTGCTGCCCCTGACCCGGTGCGGGACCCATAACAGAACGACAGGTCCGGATTCGGTGCGAGGAGCCCCCGGTTTTTTAACCTTAGGAGTGTTCCCATGTCCCAACTGTTTGGCGCGACCGACCTGGTCGTCCCGTTCGAAAAACTGCGCATGAGCGATGTCGAGATCGTCGGCGGCAAAAACGCCAGCCTCGGCGAGATGATTTCGCAGCTGCCGCAAGGCGTGAAGGTGCCGACCGGCTTTGCCACCACGGCCCACGCCTTCCGCGAGTTCCTCAAGTTCGACGGCCTGACCGAGCGCATCAACGCCCGCCTGGACGCGCTGGACACCGAAGACGTGCGCGCCCTGGCCGAAGCCGGCGCCGAGATCCGCGCCATGGTCGAGAACCAGCCGTTCCCGGCCGATCTGGAAAAGGCCATCCGCGAGGCGTTCGCGACGCTGGTGGACGACAACGACAAGGCCACCTTCGCGGTGCGCTCGTCGGCCACGGCCGAAGACCTGCCCGACGCTTCGTTCGCTGGCCAGCAGGAAACCTTCCTGAACGTGCACGGCATCGACGAGGTGCTGCACAAGATGAAGGAGGTGTTCGCCTCCCTCTACAACGACCGCGCCATCAGCTACCGCGTGCACAAGGGTTTTGCCCACGCCGATGTGGCCCTGTCGGCCGGCGTGCAGCGCATGGTGCGCTCGGACACCGGCGCCGCCGGCGTGATGTTCACCATCGACACCGAGTCGGGCTTTGAAGACGTGGTGTTCATCACCTCTAGCTACGGCCTGGGCGAGACGGTGGTGCAGGGCGCCGTGAACCCCGACGAGTTCTACGTGCACAAGCCCATGCTCAAGGCCGGCAAGCATGCCGTGATCCGCCGCAACCTGGGTAGCAAGCTGATCGAGATGGTGTTCTCCACGGCCGAGGAAAAGGCGGCGACGAAGAAGCTGGTCAAGACGGTGGACGTGCCGGTCGAACTGCGCAACCGCTACAGCCTCACCAATGAGGAGGTCGAGCAGCTGGCGCGCTATGCGCTGGTGATCGAGCAGCACTACGGCCGCCCGATGGACATCGAGTGGGGCAAGGACGGCACCGACGGCCAGCTCTACATCCTGCAAGCCCGCCCCGAGACGGTGAAGAGCCAGTCTGCCGGCAAGGCCGAGATGCGCTACAAGCTCAAGGGCAAGGGCGCCGTGCTGGCCAGCGGCCGCGCCATCGGCCAGAAGGTGGGCACCGGCCCGGTGCGCCTGGTGCACAACATCAGCGAGATGGACAAGGTGCAGCCCGGTGACGTGCTGGTGACCGACATGACCGATCCGAACTGGGAGCCGGTGATGAAGCGCGCCAGCGCCATCGTGACCAACCGCGGCGGTCGCACTTGCCATGCCGCCATCATCGCGCGCGAACTGGGCATCCCCGCCGTGGTCGGCTGCGGCAACGCCACCGACCACCTGAAAGACGGCACCCTGGTGACCGTGAGCTGCGCCGAGGGCGACACCGGCCACATCTACGACGGCCTGCTGGAAACCGAGATCACCGAGGTGCAGCGCGGTGTCATGCCCGAGATCGACGTCAAGATCATGATGAACGTGGGCAACCCCCAGCTGGCGTTCGACTTCGCGCAGATCCCCAACGGCGGTGTCGGTCTGGCCCGCCTGGAATTCATCATCAACAACAACATCGGCGTGCACCCCAAGGCGATCCTGGACTACCCCGCGATCGACGCCGACCTGAAGAAGGCGGTGGAGTCGGTGGCCCGCGGTCACGCCTCGCCTCGAGCGTTCTACGTGGACAAGGTGGCCGAGGGTGTGGCCACCATCGCCGCCGCTTTCTGGCCCAAGCCGGTGATCGTGCGCCTGTCTGACTTCAAGTCCAACGAGTACCGCAAGCTCGTCGGCGGCAGCCGCTACGAGCCGGACGAAGAGAACCCGATGCTGGGTTTCCGTGGCGCCGCACGCTACATCAGCGAAGACTTTGCCGAAGCCTTTGCCATGGAGTGCGAAGCCCTCAAGCGCGTGCGCGAAGACATGGGCCTGACCAACGTGCAGGTGATGGTGCCCTTCGTGCGCACGCTGGAGCAGGCGCGCAAGGTGACCGAGCTGCTGGCGGCCAAGGGCCTCAAGCGTGGCGAGAACGGTCTCAAGACCATCATGATGTGCGAGATCCCGAGCAACGCGGTGCTGGCGCACGACTTCCTGCAGTACTTCGACGGCTTCTCGATAGGCTCCAACGACCTGACCCAGCTCACCCTGGGCCTGGACCGCGATTCCGGCCTGGAGCTGCTGGCGCACGACTTCGACGAGCGCGACCCGGCCGTCAAGGCGCTGCTCAAAATGGCCATCGGTGCCTGCAAGGCCGAAGGCAAGTACGTGGGCATTTGCGGCCAGGGCCCTAGCGATCACCCGGACTTCGCCCAGTGGCTGCAGGCCGAGGGCATCAGCTCGATCTCGCTGAACCCGGACTCGGTGGTCGATACCTGGCAGCTGCTGGCGTCGAGCTGAGCGCCATCGACCGCATGCAAAGGGCGGCTGCGGCCGCCCTTTTTTTGTGTCCGCCGATTGCGTAAGGCGAGGGTCAGAGCCGGGCGCACAATGGGACAGCGGGCAAGGCCATGCACCTGGCCCCGCGCAAGAGGAGACATCGATGACTGAAGGCTTGGTCAACCAGCGTTTGGTGGCCCTGTTCGCCGGTGCCCTTGTGCTGCTGAACTTCCCGTTGCTGGCCCTTTGGGACCACGACGCCCGCATCGCGGGTCTGCCCCTGTTTCCCATCGCCCTGTTCCTGATCTGGGCGCTGCTCATCGTGGCGCTGGCCTGGGTGGTCGAGCGCGGATCGCGGTCAGCGAGCTGACGACACAGCACCGCGCCATGCTGTCCGCCCCCCTGGTCGTCGGCGTTTCTTTCGCCTATCTGTTGCTGCTGTTTGCCGTGGCCTACTGGGGCGACCTGCGCGCACGGCAGGGGCGCTCGGTCATCGGCAATGCCTGGGTGTACGCGCTGTCCATGGCGGTGTACTGCTCCGCGTGGACCTACTTCGGCAGCTTGGGCCGCGCGGCCGCTGCGGGGGTGTGGTTCCTGCCCATCTATCTGGGCCCCACGCTAGCCATGATCCTGGCCTGGATGGTGGTGCGCAAGATGATCCGCATCGCGCGCACCTACCGCATCACGTCCATCGCCGACTTCATCGCCAGCCGCTACGGCAAGAGCCCGCTGCTGGCGGGCCTGGTGACGCTGATCACGGTGGTGGGCATCGTGCCCTACATCGCGCTGCAGCTCAAAGGCATTGCCGGCGGTTACGCGGTGCTGACCTCGCCGCTGGGATCGGTGGCCGCGCAGCCCGGCCAGTGGTGGGCCGACAGCACGCTGTACGTGGCGCTGGCGCTGGCGGGCTTCACCATCGTGTTCGGTGCGCGCCACCTGGACAGCACCGAGCGCCACGAGGGCATGGTCGCCGCCATCGCATTCGAATCCATCGTCAAGCTGCTGGCGTTCCTGGCGGTGGGCGTGTTCGTCACCTACGGCCTGTTCGACGGTCTGCGCGACCTGTTCGGCCGCGCCGACGCCGATGCCGCCGTCCGCCCGCTGCTGCGGTTTGGCCAGGGCCAGCCGTTCGCCTACGCGCAGTGGCTTGGCCTAACGCTGCTGGCCATGCTCTCGGTGATCTTCCTGCCGCGCCAGTTCCAGGTGATGGTGGTGGAGAACGTGCACGAGTCGCACCTGAGGCGGGCTGTGTGGGTGTTTCCGCTCTACCTGTTGCTGATCAACCTGTTCGTGCTACCGATCGCCATTGGGGGGCTTTTGCATTTCGGTCCCGGCCATATGAATGCGGAGATGTTCGTGCTCTCGCTGCCGCTGGACCAGGGTCATGCCGCGCTGGCGCTGCTGGCGTTCGTGGGCGGCCTGTCGGCTGCCACCGGCATGGTGATCGTCGAGGCGATCGCGGTGTCCACCATGGTCTGCAACGATCTGGTGATGCCGCTGTTGCTGCGGACGCGCCGCTTCGGCGCTCGCGCAGGGGGCGATCTCACGGGCGTGCTGCTGCTCATTCGTCGTCTCGCGATCCTGGCCATCCTGCTGTTGGGCTACCTGTACTTCCAGCTCGCGGGTGAAGCCTATGCGCTGGTGGGCATCGGGCTGATCAGCTTTGCCGCGGTGGCGCAGTTCGCGCCCGCGTTGCTGGGCGGCATGTACTGGAAGGGCGGCACCCGCCGCGGTGCGATAGCCGGCCTGCTGCTGGGTTTTGCCTTCTGGGCGTACACGCTGATGCTGCCGTCGCTGGCCAAGTCGGGCTGGCTGGCCGACGGCTTTTTGCAGCAGGGCCTGTTCGGCATCGCCTGGCTGCGGCCCGAAGCGTTTCTGGGGCTGCAGGGTCTGGACAACCTGACCCATTCGCTGTTCTGGAGCCTGTTGCTCAACATCGGTGCCTATGTGGGTGTGTCGCTGTGGCGCGCACCGTCGGCTGCAGAGACCAGCCAGGCCCTGCTGTTCGTGGATGTGTTTCAGCGCACCGAAGGCGCGCGCCCGGTGTTCTGGCAGGGGCGGGCGCATGTGCCCGCGCTGCAGGCGCTGGTGGGGCGTTTCCTGGGTGCGGACCGCGCGCAGCGCCTTTTTGAGGCTTATGCGCGCGAGCAGGGCGTGGTGGTGGAGCGGCTGGTGGCCGACGCGCGGCTGGTGCAGTTCGTCGAAACCCAGCTGGCCGGTGCCATCGGCAGTGCCTCGGCACGGGTGATGGTGGCTTCGGCCGTGGAGGAGGAAGCGCTGGACCTCGACGACGTGATGCGCATCCTCGACGAGGCCTCGCAGTTGCGCACGTATTCGCAGGCGCTGGAGGAAAAGTCGCGGTCGCTGGAGCGCGCCACCGCCGAGCTGCGCCAGGCCAACGAACAGCTCAAGAGTCTGGACCGCCTGAAGGACGATTTCATGTCCTCGGTGACGCACGAGTTGCGCACGCCTTTGACATCGATCAGGGCTCTGTCGGAAATGATGCGCGACGATGACGCCATGCCGGGGCCTCAGCGCCAGCAGTTCCTGGGCATCATCGTGGCCGAAGCCGAGCGCCTGAGCCGCCTGGTGAACCAGGTGCTGGACATGGCCAAGATCGAGGCGGGGCATGCCGAGTGGCACAACAGCGCGGTGGACATGCGCGAGCTGCTGGTTCAGGCCGCCGGCAGCATGGCCGAGCCGATGCGCGAACGCGGCATCGCGCTGACGCTGGATCTGCCCGAGACGGTGGCGCCGCTGCAGGCCGATGCCGACCGCATCACCCAGGTGGTGCTGAACCTGCTGTCGAACGCGGCGAAATACGCGCCGCGCGAAGGCGGTCAGGTTCGGCTGAGCCTGCGCGAGGCGGCGGGTGCGCTGGCGGTGGAGGTGCAGGACAACGGACCGGGCATTCCGCAGGATCAGCAGGCCAAGGTGTTCGAGAAGTTCCAGCAGGTCAGTGGCGACGACCACTACCGCCCTGGAGGTACCGGTCTGGGGCTGCCCATCAGCCGCCAGATCGTGGAGCATTTTGGCGGGCGCATGTGGCTGAATTCGGTGCCAGGCGCTGGCGCCTGTTTCGGCTTCTCGCTGCCGCTGGGCCACGCGGAACCGGCCAGTGGGCACGACACATAACGAGAGGAGCACAGAACATGAACCCCAGAATCCTGATTGCCGACGACGAGCCGAACATCCTGATTTCGCTCGAATTCCTGATGAAGCGCGAGGGCTACGAGGTGGTGCTGGCACGCGACGGGCAAGAGGCCATTGACGCCATCGTTCGCGAACGCCCCGCGCTGGTGCTGCTGGATGTGATGATGCCGGTCAAGACCGGCTTCGACGTCTGTCATGAGGTGCGCGCCAATGAAGCGATCAAGGACACACTGATCGTCATGCTCACCGCCAAGGGGCGCGACACCGATGTGGCCAAGGGGCTGGCGCTGGGCGCCAACGCCTACATGACCAAACCGTTCTCCACCAAGGACCTGGTGCAAAAAGTGCAGGCCTTGCTGGGCGGCTCGCCCGGGGCTGTGCCATGAGCGCACAGCAGAAAACCGACCCGCGCCTGTGGTGGCTGCTGGGCGCGGCGGCCGCAGCCTCGCTGGTGTGGCTGGCCATCACCTTCGGGCTCATCGGCTCGGCCATGGACGCACAGGAGCGCCAGGCCGTGCTGCAGACCGTGGGCGACCGGCTCGGGCTCATCGTGCTGACCTGGGGCGGCGGCATGGCCGTCATCGGCTGGGGGCTCAAGCGCTGGTTTGACCTCTGGGTCACGCCGTCGGTGCAGCTGGCCGAAGAGGCGCAGGTGCTGCTCAAGACCGATGTGGTGCGAGAACTGCCCGCCAAGGGCAACGCCGAAACCAAGGTGCTGGTGGGGCTGTTCAACCAGCTGGTGGGCCAGCGCGAGGACCTGCGGCGCGAAATGGACGCCAAGGTGCGCGAGGCGGCCCAGGGCATCGAGCAGGAAAAGAGCCGCCTGGCGGCGCTGATGTCCGAGCTCACGCAGAGCGTGGTGGTGTGCAACCTCGATGGCCTCGTGCTGCTCTACAACCCCCGCGCGCGCATGCAGTTCCGAGCGCTCTCGCAGGCGCCCGGTGTGGCTGGCGGGGCCGAACTGATCGGGCTGGGCCGCTCCATCTATGGCGTGTTCGACCGCAAGCTGGTGCAGCACGCGCTGGAGAACATCGAACAGCGCCTGCAGCGTGGCGCGAGCCAGCCCTCGGCCCAGTTTGTGACCACCACACCCTCGGGGCAGTTGTTGCGGGTGCAGATGGCGCCGGTGCGTGCCGTTCAGCAGGGTGACGGTCCGGTGGCGCTCTCGGGCTTCGTCCTCATGCTGGACAACATCACGCGCGACTTCGAGGCCGAGTCCGCGCGCGACCAGGTGCTGCTCAGCCTGACCGAAGGCAGCCGGGCGGCGCTGGCCAACATGCAGGCGGCCATCGACATGCTGGACTACCCGGACATCGAGGCGCCCATGCGCGAGCGCTTCATGGGGGTGATCCGCGACGAAACGCGTTCTCTCAGCCAGCGCATCGCCAGCCTGGAATCGGGGGCCGCCGCCAGCCTGAAGTCCCGCTGGCCACTGGAGGACATGCTGGGCGCCGATCTGGTGAACGCGGCCGTTCGGCGTATCGAAACCCTGACCTCGCTCAAGGCTTCGCCTCTGGATGTGGACGCCTCGCTGTGGCTGAAAGTGGAGAGTTTTTCGCTGCTGCAGGCGCTGAGCTACCTGGCCGGCCGGCTGGCCGATGAGTTCGATGTGCGCCACGTGCAGTTGCGGCTGGCGGTCGCCAGTGGCAGTGCCGGCAAGGCCCAGTTGGACCTGATCTGGGCTGGCCAGGCGATGAGCACCGAGACCGTGATGAGCTGGGAGATGGACACGATGAAGGTGGGGGCCGAGAGCACGCGCCTGACGGTGCGTGATGTGGTGGAGCGACACGGCGGCGCCTTCTGGTTCGAGCGCGAGCGGGTGCGGCACCAGGCATTCTTTCGCCTGCTGCTGCCGCTGGCCAACCCGCAGGAGCAGGTGGAGGGCAGTGGTCTTCTGCCCACCGACAGCCGTCCCGAGTACTACGACTTCGACCTGTTCAAGACCACCGCGCTGTCGCATTCGATGGACGATCGTCTGCTGTCCGAGCTGGCCTACACCGTCTTCGACACCGAGACCACCGGCCTCAACCCGTCCCAGGGCGACGAGATCATCCAGATCGGCGCGGCGCGCATCGTCAACAACAAGCTGCTCAAGCAGGAGTGTTTTGAACAGCTGGTCGATCCCAGGCGTGCCATCCCGCCGGAGACGATGCCGATCCACGGCATCCAGCCCGAGATGGTGCGGGGTCAGCCGACCATCGAGCAGGTGTTGCCGGCCTTCCACGCTTTCGCGCAGGACACCGTACTGGTGGCGCACAACGCCGCGTTCGACATGCGCTTCCTGCAACTCAAGGAGCAGCAGACCGGCCTGCGCTTCGACCATCCGGTGCTCGACACGCTGCTGCTATCGGCGGTGGTGCACCCCCACCAGGACTCGCACCGGCTGGAGGCCCTGGCCGAGCGCTTCAACATCACCATCGTCGGGCGCCACACCGCCATGGGCGACGCCATGGTCACGGCCAATGCCTTCCTGCGGCTGATCCCGCTGCTGGCGGAAAAAGGCATCCACACCCTGGGCCAGGCCCGGGAGGCGGCCCAGAAGACTTACTACGCACGACTCAAGTATTGACCCCCCCGCGCCGCCTGCGGCGTCACCCCCCAGGGGGCGGCACTGGCGGCCCGGCGAAGCCGGTTCCGCGGTGCCCTGGACCAACCCCCCTCCGGCGTGACGTGTCTGCTTCGAGGATGCGGTGGAACCGGCTTTGCCGGGCCACTCGCATCGTCCCCTGGGGGGTGACGCCGCAGGCGGCGCGGGGGGAGGGTGATTCACATCCTGTACCGCTGACCCAGCACGCTCTGCAGCGACTGGACCACGGTGAAGGCGTCTTTGAGCTGGGTGCGTTCAAAGTTGGACAGTTCCTCCAGGCGGAGGTAGTTGTCGGGTGCTTCGCCGGCGGCGATCTGGCGGGCCTGGTGCTGGATGCGCATGAAGGCCAGGAATTCCAGGGCGTCGCGCAGGTCGCGGGCACTCTGTTCGCTGATGGTTCCACCCGACGCTGCGTTCAGCAGTCGGTCGTGGGAGTTGACCGCGCTGTGGCCACCGGCCAGCGCGTACACCCGGGCCAGGTCGACAATGGGCACGACGCCCGTGTGCTTGAGGTCCACCGTGCCTTTGTGTTCGCCGCTGCGGATGGTGGCGATGCCCTTGAACAGGCCCAGCGGCGGCTGGTGCTGCAGCGCATTGCCGACCATGTGCGCCAGGAACAGGGTGTTGCCCTGGGTGCGGCGCAGCACCTCGCGCCGCAGGTCTTCGAGCAACGCGCTCTGGCCGTGGATGGCACGCATGTCGAAGAAGACGCAAGTCAGCATGAGCGCCTTGGGGTCGGGGGTGCTGGTCCAGCGCTCGAAGCAATCGGCCCATTGCCGGCGCGGTTGTCGCCACTGGTCGGTCATGGCCATCATCTCGCCCGGGCAGTAGATGTAGCCGCAGGCATTCAGACCGTCGCACACGAAAGTGGCCAGGGCCCTGAAGTACGCGCCGTGTTGTGCGGGGTCGTAGCGGTCATCCAGCACCATGCAGTTGTCCTGGTCCGACTTGGCGGTCTGTTCGTTGCGCGCCTGCGATCCCGCGGCCACCCAGACATAGTCCACCGGTGGCGGGCCCAGTGTCGCTTCTCCCAGCTGCAACAGGCGGGTGGTGATGGCGTCGGTGATGGCGGTGACGATATGGCCCGTGCTGTAGGCGCTGGCCTCGGCCGCGGCCAGGCTCTTCTGCAGGCGCTGGATCTTGCGGCTGACCGCCTGAAGGCCCTCGACCGTGCGCTGTTCATAGATCTCGCTTGCCAGATAGACCGCGGAGGTACTGTGCTGCTCGGTCAGGTCGGTGGCGGTGATCATGCCCGCGATGCGTTGACCGTCGAGCACCGGAACGTGGTGGATGTTGTGGCGCGCCATTAGCAGCAGGGCGTCAAACGCAGGGTTGTCCACGTCGATGCCCATCGGCGCGAGCGTGGCAATGTCGGCCACCGGGCGGCTGGTGTCCATTCCGGCCGCAATCACGCGGTTGCGCAGATCGCGGTCGGTGATCATGCCGAACAGGTGGTCCTGTTCGACGATCAGCACCGACGACACCCGCTGCGTGCTCATCAGCTGCGCGGCCTCGCGGATGCTGGTGTGCGGTGTCACGGTGATGGGCTCGCGCTGGATGAGCGAGCGCACGGGTGTGGTCATGAGGTTCAGGGCCGGGTCGGCCGTGCCGTCACCACCGTGCGGACGGCGGCCGGATCGCTGGCCCGCACCTGCGGCGGGCAACAGATAAGCCAGGGCCGGGCTCTCGTGGCGCAGCGCTTCCAGGGTGGCGGCGTCCAGCAGCGCGATGTGGCTGTCGGACAGGGCCCGTGCGCGGGTCACGCCCAGTTGGCTGCCCAGCTGCAGACCGAAGAATTCGCCAGCCACCAGGGTGATCAGCGTCTGGTCCTGTGCGTCCACCAGATTCACTGTGCCCGACACGATCCAGTGCAGCGCGCCGTACAAGCGCTCGCCATTGGCCACGTCCTGCCCGGCGGCCATGTCGTGCAACGCCAGATGCTCCAGCAGCGATTGGCGGCTGGCGTCGGGCAACAGGCCAAAGACACGGTGCAAGCGCAGGCGCTCGGCCAAGGGGGTGGGGTCTGGAGCGTGGGCCATGTTTGAAACAGGTGCTGGAGCCAATGTCAAACGATGCTATACCCGGGTCGCCGTGACCCTGCCGGGTAAACCCGCAGCGGGTATGACCTGAGTCAGTTCGACTGCATTTGGCCCGGCAGAATTCGGTAAGCTCGCCAGATCTTTCCGAGTGTTGGCATGTTGACCCTGATCCTGGCCCTCAAGGCCGTCACCGAAATCGCCTTGCTGGCCCTGCTGGGACAAGGGGTGGTGGGCGCCCTCAGCGGGCAGGGCAGGGCTGGCAACCCGTTCTACCGGGTGCTGCAGGTTGTGGCCCGGCCCTTTGTGTCGCTGGCGCGGCGCCTGAGTCCACGCTGGGTGCTGGACCGGCACGTGCCTTTGGTGGCTTTCGTGTTGCTGGCCTGGGCCTGGGTGGCTGTGACCATGGCCAAGGTGTCGGTGTGCGTGCAGATCGGGGTGGACCAGTGTCGCTGAACGCCGCCGCTCGCAGGCTCTGGTTCCGGTGCCGCTTGAATGGGCTGCTGTCCGTCGGGTTGAAGCCGGCCGCCATCCGGCTGGCGACGCAGCGACTGGCCGATGCGCCCGGCGACGTGCACGCGCTGGCCAGCCTGGCACACCTGCTGGCCGAGCAAGGCCACCACTCGGCCGCCGCAACGCACCTTCGGCAGCTGCTGTCCTGGCGCCCCGACGACGCGAGTGCCTGGTTCAATCTCGGATACGTGCTGGAGCAAACATGGTGGCTCGACGATGCCGAGCAGGCGTTCAGGCGCGCGACGCAACTGGCGCCCAGCCTGGACCGGGCCTGGTACGGCCTGGCGCTGAGCCTGATCGGGCAGCAGCGGCTGGACGAGGCGGTGCCTGCACTGCGCCAGGCCACCACATTGCAACCGATGAGTCCGCACGGCTGGTACCAGCTGGCCCGTGTGCACGCCCAGCGGCAAGAGCTGGAGCAGGCCGAACACATCATTGAGCACTTGCGTGGGTTCGAGCCCCGCGTGGCCGCGCAGCTGGTGCGCGAAACCGGGCTGGGCGCAGCCCCTGCGCCCACCTGAGGACCTTGCTGCCATGCCCGATAACGCCCGTTACCAGCGCTACTGGCGCAAAAACGTGCGGCTCACCGCCGTTCTCTTGTTGGTCTGGTTCGTGGTCAGCTTTGTCGTCACCTACTACGCCCGTGAACTGGATTTCGTTTTCCTGGGCTGGCCCTTCAGCTTCTGGATGGCGGCACAAGGCTCGTTGCTGTTGTACGGGCTCATCATTGCGTACTACGCCTGGGCCATGGACCGCCTGGACCGGGAGTACGGCGTGCAAGAGCCCACGGAGTGACACCACCATGAGCACGCCAGGCGACAGCAAGAGCAGCGGCCGTGCCTTCAAGGTGCAGCTCGATCGCGTCTACTCCTGGTACACTGGCGGCTTCTTCGTTTTCGTACTCCTGCTGGCAGGTCTGGAACAGCTGGGGGTGCCGCGCACCTGGATCGGCTTCACTTTCCTGCTCTCGACGATCGTGCTGTACGCGGTCATCGGCATCATGAGCCGCACCACCGACGCGACGGAGTATTACGTCGCCGGTCGACGCGTACCAGCGGTTTACAACGGCATGGCCACCGGGGCCGACTGGATGTCGGCCGCCTCCTTCATCGGCCTGGCCGGCACGCTGTACCTCAGTGGTTACAACGGCCTGGCCTTCATCATGGGCTGGACGGGGGGCTACTGCCTGGTGGCGTTGTTGCTGGCGCCTTACCTGCGCAAGTTCGGGCAGTTCACCATCCCCGACTTTCTGGGCGAGCGCTACGGCGGCAACTGGCCGCGCCTGCTGGGCATCGCCGCCGCCATCCTGTGCTCGTTCACCTACGTGGTGGCGCAGATCTACGGCGTGGGCCTGATCACCTCGCACCTGACCGGCGTGGCCTTCGAGTTGGGCGTGTTCCTCGGGCTGGGCGGCATTCTGGTGTGTTCGTTTCTGGGCGGCATGCGCGCCGTGACCTGGACCCAGGTGGCGCAATACATCATCCTGATCGTGGCGTACCTCATCCCGGTGGTGTGGCTCTCGGTCAAGCAGACCGGCGCGCCCGTGCCGCAGCTGATCTATGGATTTCAGCTGGAGAAGGTCACCGCCAAGGAAAAGCTGCTGACCCATGACCCCAAGGAGCTGGAGGTGCGCGAGCTGTTCCGCCAGCGCGCTGAAACCCTGACGCAAAAGCTGCAGGACCCGGCCGCAGCCCTCGTGGCCGACAAGGCTGCGGCCGAAGGGCGCCTGGCGGCTCTGCGCGCGGCCAATGCGACCTCGGCCGCCATTTCTGCGGCGGAAAAGGCGCTGTCGGCCCTGCCGCGCGACAGCGCTTCGGCGCGCGCCACCTGGACACGCGAGCGCGACGCTGCCGAGCTGAAGTCGCGACCCCTCAACGGCATGGTGCCGCACGCCCAGCAGTACCTGGGCGACCCGCACGGCGATGAGCCGGCCCGACAGGCCTACGACGCCTCGCGCCGCAACGTCCTGGCACTGGTGTTCTGCCTCATGGTCGGCACGGCGGCCTTGCCACACATCCTCATGCGCTACTACACGACGCCGTCGGTGCGCGAGGCCCGGCACTCGGTGACCTGGTCGCTGTTCTTCATCTTTCTGCTGTACGTCACGGCACCGGCGCTGGCCGTGCTGGTCAAGTACGAGGTCTTCCACACCGTGGTGGGCACGCCGCTGGACCGGTTGCCGCAGTGGGTGGCGTCCTGGAACCAGGTGGACGCCAGCCTGATGTCCATCACCGACATCAACCTCGACGGCATCCTGCAGCTTAACGAAATCACCATCGGAGGCGACATCGTCGTGCTGGCCACGCCGGAGATCGGCGGTTTGCCCTATGTGGTTTCGGCCCTGGTGGCTGCGGGCGGGCTGGCGGCCGCGCTTTCCACCGCCGACGGCCTGCTGCTTACCATTGCCAACGCGCTCTCGCACGACCTGTACTACAAGATGATCGACCCCAACGCGTCCACGGCGCGGCGGGTGACCATCTCCAAGGTGCTGCTGCTGGTGGTGGCGCTGGCGGCCGCCTACGTGGCCGCGCAAAAGCCGGCCGATATCCTGTTTCTGGTGTCGGCGGCGTTCTCGTTCGCCGCGGCGGCGTTCTTCCCGGCCCTGGTGCTGGGCATTTTTTGGAAGCGCACCACCGGCGTGGCCGCCGCGCTGGGCATGATCGCCGGCCTGGGGGTGACCTCGTACTACATGGTCACCACGCAGCCTTGGCTGCGGGAGGTGTTCGGCATCACATCGCCGATCCAACTGTGGTGGGACATCCTGCCCATCTCGGCCGGTGTCTTTGGTGTACCGGTCGGCTTTGCGGTGACCATCCTGGTCAGTCTGGTCACGCCGCCACCCAGCGCCAAGGCGCAGGAACTGGTCGAATACGTGCGCTATCCCCACCGCCACAACGGCTGAGCACCGCACTGGATGGGCGGGATTTGGCCGACTCGCCGGAATTTGCTAGAATCGCGGGCTTGCCTTGCTGCACCCCAAACCGACGCTGGGGGCGGCTGTTCATCAGAAACCGGGGCCTTACAGGCCCGGTGTCATCCACAAGGAGAGTCTATGCGTCATTACGAAATCGTTTTGCTGATCCACCCGGACCAAAGCGAGCAGGTTCCGGCCATGCTGGAGCGCTACAAGGGCATGATCACCGCCGGCAACGGCAAGATCCACCGCGTTGAAGACTGGGGCCGCCGTCAGCTGGCTTACCAGATCAACAAGCTGTCCAAGGCTCACTACCTGTGCGTCAACATCGAAGCCGACCAGGCCGTGATGGGCGAACTGGAACACGCGTTCAAGTTCAACGACGCCGTGCTGCGCCACCTGACCGTGCAGAAGAAGAAGGCCGAGACCGGTCCTTCGAGCATGATGAAGGCGGTCGAGCGCGAAGAGGCCCGCAAGCTGCAGCCTGAGCAGCGCGAGTCCCGCGAGCAGCGCGCCGAGGCCTGATACGGGGCGTGACGTCGCCAGCGGGTAACCAGCTTCAATTGCTCGCCGCGGTGGTGCAGGTCCAGAGCCTGCGCTACACCCCGGCCGGCATTCCGGTGGTCAACCTCGTGCTCGAACACGAGTCCACCATCACCGAGCTGGACACCCCCCGACTGGTGAAATTGCAGCTGAAGGCCGTGGCCTTCGGTGCGCGAGCCGAGACACTGTCCCGTCAGGGACTTGAGTCGGTTTGCCAGTTTCACGGGTTCCTGGCGAATGCACGCAACGGCAAAGGCGTCGTGTTCCATATCCAAGATTTCAGCAAGACATAGGAAAGGCCCATCATGGCTGCACCCAAGCGTTTCAACAAAGACAAGCGCCCCAAGCGCAACACCCAATCGCTGCTGTTCAAGCGCAAGCGTTTCTGCCGCTTCACCGTGGCCAACGTCGAAGAAGTGGACTACAAGGACGTGGACGTCCTGCGCGACTTCATCGCCGAGAACGGCAAGATCATCCCCGCGCGTCTGACCGGCACCCGTGCCATTTACCAGCGTCAGGTCACCACCGCCATCAAGCGCGCCCGCTTCCTGGCCATGCTGCCTTACAGCGACCAGCACCGCGTCTGATCGGGAGAGACTCACATGCAAATCATTCTGCTCGACAAAGTTGTCAACCTCGGCGCCCTGGGCGATGTGGTCAAGGTCAAGGACGGCTACGCCCGTAACTTCCTGATCCCCTCTGGCCGCGCCCGCCGTGCCACCCAGTCCGCCATCGCCGAATTCGAAGCGCGCCGCGCCGAACTCGAAAAGGTCGCTGCTGCCAAGCTGGCCGAAGCCCAAGCCCTGGGTGAGAAGCTGGCCTCCGTGTCGCTCAAGCTGTCCCAGAAGGCCGGCGTGGACGGCCGCCTGTTCGGTTCCGTCACCAACCACGACGTGTCCGAAGAGCTGAACAAGCAAGGCTTCAAGGTCGCCAAGGCCCAGGTGCGCATGCCCAACGGTCCCCTCAAGAACGTGGGCGACTACACCGTGAGCGTGAACCTGCACACCGACGTGACCGTTGACGTGGCCGTCACCGTGCTGGGCGAAACCGCCTGATCGCGCGTACCCGGCCCCGTGCCGGAGACAGAAGCCGCCGCCTTCGGGACGGCGGCTTTTTTTTCGGCGCTTGGCGCTGCAGGTTGTCCCGCACAACCCACCGGCGATGCACCGCTTGTCCACAGACTTGTCCCATGACAAGGCCGCACCCGCGGCGTACCATGGCCCTTTGATTTGAGCGCCCATGCCTGACCTGTATTCCACCCCCCCGTCTGCTTTCGACGCCGGTCTGGACGACGCCGATTTCGGTGTGACCGACCGGCAGATCGCCCAGTTGCGTGTGCCACCGCATTCCATCGAAGCCGAATCCAGCGTGCTGGGGGGCTTGCTGCTGGACAACGGCGCCTGGGACCGCGTGGCCGACCTGGTCAACGACTCCGACTTCTACCGTTACGAACACCGGCTGACCTACTCGGCCATCGCCACCCTGGTCAACGCCAGCAAGCCGGCGGACGTGGTGACGGTGTACGAACACCTGCAGAACCTGGGCAAGGCCGACGAAGCCGGTGGTCTGGCGTATCTGAACTCGCTGGCGCAGTACGTGCCCAGCGCGGCGAACATCCGCCGGTATGCCGAGATCGTGCGCGAGCGGGCGATCCTGCGCAAACTGGTGGCCGCCAGCGACGAGATCGCCACCAACGCCTTCAACCCGCAGGGCAGGCCGGTGGCCAAGATCCTGGACGAAGCCGAGCAGAAGATCTTCAAGATCGGTGAAGAAGGCTCGCGGATGAAAGAGGGCTTCCAGGGCATGGACACCTTGGTCGTGGACCTATTGGACCGCGTGCAAGAGATGGCCGACAACCCCATGGACGTCACCGGCGTGCCCACGGGGTTCATCGACCTCGACCGCATGACCTCCGGACTGCAAGCCGGCGACCTGGTCGTCCTGGCGGCGCGTCCCTCCATGGGCAAGACCGCATTCGCGGTCAACATCGCCGAGCACGTGGCGCTCAACGAAGGCCTGCCGGTGGCGGTGTTCTCGATGGAAATGGGGGCGTCGCAGCTGGCGGTGCGTATCGTCGGCTCCATCGGCCGCATCAACCAGGGCCACTTGCGAACCGGCAAGCTCACCGACGACGAATGGCCGCGGCTGACCGAGGCGATCGAGAAGCTGCGCACCGTCTCGCTGCACATCGACGAAACGCCGGGTCTGACGCCCAGCGAACTTCGGGCCAACGCGCGTCGCCTGGCGCGGCAATGCGGCAAGCTGGGCCTGATCGTGGTCGACTACCTGCAGCTGATGAGCGGCTCCAGCGCGGCTGGGGGTGACAACCGGGCGACCGAACTGGGTGAAATCTCGCGGGGTCTGAAGATGCTGGCCAAGGAGCTGCAGTGCCCGGTGATCGCGCTCTCGCAGCTCAACCGGTCGGTCGAACAGCGCACCGACAAGCGCCCCATGATGAGCGACCTGCGCGAATCCGGTGCCATCGAACAGGACGCGGACATCATCATGTTCATCTACCGCGACGAGTACTACAACAAGGAAACCTGCAAAGAACCGGGTGTGGCCGAGATCATCATCGGCAAGCAGCGTAACGGTCCGACCGGCACGGTCAAGCTGACATTCCTCAACCACCTGACCCGTTTTGAAAGTCTGGCCGGCGGCGGCGATTTCTGAAGCGCTGGTCACAGGCAATAAAAAACCCGGCAGAGCCGGGTTTTTTTATGGGTGGTCGCAGTCCGATCAGAGCACTTCGCTGGCGTAGTCGGCCAGGCGCGAACGTTCGCCGCGCGCCAGCGTGATGTGCCCGCCGTGCGGCCAGCCCTTGAAACGGTCCACCGCGAACGTCAGACCCGATGAGCCTTCGGTCAGGTAAGGCGTGTCGATCTGGGCGAGGTTGCCCATGCAGATGATCTTGGTGCCCGGGCCCGCGCGGGTGATCAGCGTCTTCATCTGCTTGGGCGTCAGGTTCTGTGCCTCGTCGATGATGACGTACTTGTTCATGAAGGTGCGACCGCGCATGAAGTTCATGCTCTTGACCTTGATGCGGCTGCGGATCAGCTCGTTGGTGGCGGCGCGCCCCCATTCACCGGCGTTGCCGCCATCGCCCTTGGCCAGGAACTCTAGGTTGTCGTCCAGCGCGCCCATCCAGGGGCCCATCTTTTCTTCTTCGGTGCCGGGCAGGAAGCCGATGTCTTCGCCCACGCTCACCGTGGCGCGGGTCATGATGATCTCCGTGTAGCGGCGGTCGTCCAGCACCTGGGTCAGGCCACTGGCCAGGGCCATCAGCGTCTTGCCAGTGCCGGCGGTGCCGGCCAGTGTCACGAAATCAACCTCGGGGTCCATCAGCAGGTTGAGCGCGAAGTTCTGTTCGCGGTTGCGGCTGGTCACACCCCAGACAGCGTTCTTGAGGTGGGTGTAGTCCTTGAGTGTCTTGAGCACCGCGGTCTTGTCGCGGATCTCGGTCACGCGGGCGTACAGCGATGGCTCACCCGGCGCTTCAAAGTACACAAACTGGTTGATGTAGAACTGCGCCACGGCCGGGCCGCTGACACGGTAGAAGGTGTGGCTGCCGCTCTGCCAGCTTTCGATGGTCTTGCTCTGGCGGGTCCAGAAATCCTGTGGCAGCGCCAGCGCACCCGAATACAGCAGTTCGCCGTCGTCCAGCGTCTTGTCGTTCTGGTAGTCGTCGGCTGCCAGGCCCAGGGCACGGGCCTTCACGCGCATGTTGATGTCCTTGGACACCAGGATCACTTCGCGCTGCGGGTACTTGTCGCGCAGGGCTTGCACCACGCCCAGAATCTGGTTGTCCGCCTTGCCTTGCGGCAGGCTGGTGGGCAGCTGGGCGTCCAGCGGCTCGGTCTGGAAAAACAGCAGACCGCGGGCAGAGCTGTGACCGGTGGCCGACAGCTTGAGCCCCTTGGTCATGTCGCCACCGGCCTGCGCGGCCAATGCGTCCAGTGTGCGGCTGGTCTGACGGCCGTTGCGGGCCACCTCGGTCATGCCCTTCTTGTGGCCATCCAACTCCTCCAGCACGATCATGGGCAGGAAGATGTCGTGTTCCTCGAAGCGGAACAGGCTCATCGGATCGTGCAGCAGCACGTTGGTGTCGAGCACAAACAGGCGAGCAAGGCCGTTCGGAGCGCTGCTCTTGCGCTGGCTGCTGCGGCGCGCGCTGCTGGCTGGGGCCGCGGCAGGGGGCGCAGCTCGTTCGGTTTCACTGTCTCGCCGTGCGGCAGGGGCAGCGGGTGCAACAAGTGCAACAGGTGCGGGCGTTTCGCCACGCACAGGCGCTGGCGCTGTGGAGACCTCGGGCGCTGCGGGTGCAGCGGCTTTGCGAGGGCGGTTGCGGGAGCCGTTCTTTGGGTGGGCCGGTGGCTGGACAGCTGGGGAAGGGGCGGAGCGTGCGGACGCGGGCATGTCCAGCTCGGGAAGCACATCCAGCGTTTCTTCGGTGCCTTTGAGGGTGTAGGCGTCGGGGGCGAGCAGTGCGGCGCGTTTGGCGGGGGCGGGGGGCAGTGGCATGGGGTGCGTGGACCTTCAGCGAGGGGCTGGAAAACAAAAAGCCGCCAGGAAGACCGGGCGGCTTTTCGGGCTGCGGAACGCAGGGGAGGCGGGGATGGCGATGGGACTTCCCAATGTCATGGACCCATTATGCACGAGCGATGTGACGCGCTCGTACGGCAAAAAACCTGGTGTCAGGCGGCCTTCTTCAGGGTCTTGACGGCTTTGAGTACTTCTTCCACGTGGCCTGGCACTTTCAGGCCGCGCCATTCCTGCTTGAGCACGCCATCGGCGCCGATCAGGAAGGTGCTGCGCTCGATGCCCTTGACCTTCTTGCCGTACATGATCTTGTTCTTGACCACGCCGAACATGTGGCACATCTTCTCTTCGGTGTCGGCGATCAGCTCAAACGGCAGTTCCAGCTTGGTCTTGAAATCGTCGTGCGACTTCATGTTGTCGCGCGACACGCCGAAAACCTGAGCGCCAGCCTTGACGAAGTCTTTGTACTTGTCACGGAACTGCATGGCTTCGGTCGTGCAGCCGGGGGTGTTGTCCTTGGGGTAGAAATACAGCACCACGGTCTGTCCGACGTGGGTCTGGTTGCTGACTTTGATGCCGCCGGTGGCCAGGGCTTCAAATTCGGGAATGGGTTTGTTGACAACGACTGCCATACTGCGTGGGCCCCTGACGTAAGTTGGTGGTGATTCGTTGGCTTCCCGGCTGCTTCAGGCTCAGCCGCCGGATCGGCCGATCACGGCAGCCTGCGTGGCAGGAAACAATCCGGTATTTTAACCCGAACACCCCATTCAGGCTACCCGGGCAGGAGCCGCTCAGTCACCAATGAGCAGTGCCGCCGTGACGCGCCGGCCTTCACCCGCCAGGATGTTGTAGGTGCGGCAAGCTGCCGCCGTGTCCATGGTTTCCACGCCGATGCGTTGCGCTATCAGGCTTTTCAGCAAGGCGGGGCTGGCGAAACGCAGCCGGGTGCCGCTGCCAAACACGATGAGTTCGGGACGGCTGGCCAGCAGCGCGTCGAAGTGTGCGGGGGTCAGTTCATCGAAGCGGCTGCAGTTCCAGGGCAGCACACCGTCGGTGGAACTCAGTGCCAGGCTATGGCTGTGGCGCTGGCCGTTGATCGTGACCCATCCTTCGCCATAGGCGGTGATGGCGTACAGGTCCGCTTTGTCGGCGTGCAGTTTCATGGCGGGACGGTGTGCTGAAGGAGGCTGGCGCCCGGGCGGAAGCGGTGCGGAACTGTGGTCAAATTGCAGGTTTTCCCTGCAGGCGCTGCGTAATATAGCCGTGAGTGCCCGCCAGGCCTGTTGACCGCGCTGTTCGTCACCCCCGGAGGGAGGGACTTTGAAGACCATCCAGAAATCCGCCAAGCTGGCCAATGTGCTCTACGACGTGCGAGGTCCGATCGTCGAGGCGGCCAAGCAGATGGAGGACGAGGGCCAGAAGATCATCAAGCTGAACATCGGCAACCTCGCGCCGTTCGGCTTTGACGCCCCCGAAGAAATCCAGCAGGACATGATCCGCAACCTGCCCAATTCGGCGGGGTATTCGGACAGCAAAGGAATCTTCGCCGCGCGCAAGGCGGTCATGCACTACACCCAGCAGCAAGGTGTGGCGGGTGTGACGCTGGAAGACATCTACCTGGGCAACGGCGCCAGCGAGCTGATCGTGATGGCGGCCAATGCACTGCTGGACAACGGCGACGAACTGCTGGTGCCATCCCCCGACTACCCGCTGTGGACCGCCGCCACCAGCCTCTCGGGCGGCACGCCAGTGCATTACAGCTGTGACGAGGACAACGGCTGGCAGCCGGACCTGGCCGACATGCGGGCCAAGATCACGCCGCGCACCAAGGGCATCGTGGTCATCAACCCGAACAACCCCACCGGCGTGCTCTACAGCGACGAACTGCTAAGGGGCATCGTGGCGCTGGCGCGCGAGTTCGGCCTGGTGCTCTTGGCCGATGAGGTCTACGACAAGGTGTTGTACGAAGGTGTGACGCATACGGCCATGGCAAGCCTGTCCACTGACGTGCTGACGCTGACCTTCAACTCGCTGTCCAAGGCCTACCGCTCCTGCGGCTACCGCGCCGGCTGGATGGTGATCTCGGGCCCGAAAGCGATCGCCAAGGACTTCATTGAAGGCCTCAACATGCTGGCCAACCTCAAGCTCGGCTCCAACGTGCCGGGCCAGTGGGCGATCCAGACCGCGCTGGGTGGGTACCAGAGCATCAACGACCTGGTCAAGGAAGGCGGGCGTCTGCGCCGCCAGCGCGATCTGGCCTACGAACTGATCACCGCGATTCCGGGCGTGTCCTGCGTCAAGCCGCAGGCCGCGCTGTACATGTTTCCGCGGCTGGACCCGAAGGTCTACTCCATCGAGGACGATCGCCAGTTCTTCATGGAAGTGCTGCGCGCCACCCGCGTGATGCTGGTGCAAGGTTCGGGCTTCAACTACCCGGACAACCAGCATTTCCGCATCGTGTTTTTGCCGCACGAAGACGATCTGCGCGAGGCGATCAACCGCCTGGCGAGGTTCCTGGAGCAATGGCGCCAGCGCCACGGCACCTGAGCCACCACATCATTGCAGGGCGGTTTTTTCATCAATGGACGACCGCCTTGTCGATAGCATGAGTCAAGGGTGCACCGGCGCCCGTTTTTTTGATTGAGACAAGCATGAAACCGATCCAAGTAGGCCTGCTGGGCATTGGCACCGTGGGCAGCGGCACGTTCAACGTGCTCCAGCGCAACCAGGAAGAGATCCAGCGCCGCGCCGGCCGCGGCATTGAGATCACCATGGTGGCCGACCTGGACGTGGCGCGTGCGCAGTCCATCGTCGGACCGGGCGTGAAGGTGGTCAACGACGCCCGCGCCGTGATCGCCAACGCCGAGATCGATATCGTCATCGAACTGATCGGCGGCTACGGCATCGCCAAGGCGCTGGTGCTCGAAGCCATCGCGGCCGGCAAGCACGTGGTCACCGCCAACAAGGCACTGCTGGCCGTGCACGGTACCGAGATCTTTGCGGCCGCATCCGCCAAAGGCGTGATGGTGGCCTTCGAAGCGGCCGTTGCCGGTGGCATTCCCATCATCAAGGCGCTGCGCGAGGGCCTTACCGCCAACCGCATCCAGTGGATCGCCGGCATCATCAACGGGACGACGAACTTCATCCTGTCCGAGATGCGCGACAAGGGCCTGGACTTCGACGTTGTGCTGAAAGAAGCACAGCGCCTGGGCTACGCCGAAGCCGACCCGACCTTCGACATCGAAGGTGTAGACGCGGCGCACAAGGCCACGCTGATGAGCGCCATCGCCTTCGGCATCCCGGTGCAGTTCGACAAGGCCTACGTGGAAGGCATCACCAAGCTGGGCGCGGCCGACATCAAGTACGCCGAACAGCTGGGTTACCGCATCAAGCTGCTGGGCATCACCAAGCGAACCGACCACGGCGTGGAGCTGCGCGTGCACCCCAGCCTGGTGCCGGCCAAGCGCCTGATCGCCAACGTGGAAGGCGCGATGAACGCGGTGGTGGTGCACGGCGACGCTGTGGGCACCACGCTGTACTACGGCAAGGGCGCGGGCAGCGAGCCGACCGCCAGCGCCGTGATCGCCGATCTGGTGGACATCACCCGCCTGCACACCGCCGACCCGCTGCACCGCGTGCCGCACCTGGCCTTCCAGCCCAATGCGATGAGCGATGTGGCCGTGCTGCCCATGAGCGAGGTGGTGACCAGCTACTACCTGCGTCTGCGCGTGGCCGATCAGGCCGGCGTGCTGGCCCAGGTGACGGGGCTGCTGGCCAGCGCCGGCGTGAGCATCGACGCGGTGCTGCAGCGCGAGGCCGACGAGGTGGGCGGCGAAGGCGCGACCTCGACCGATCTGATCATCCTCACGCACGAGACGCGCGAAGGCACGATGAACGACGTGATGGCGCAGATGCAGGCCCTGCCGTCGGTCCTCACGCCGATCACCCGCATCCGCAAGGAAGAGTTGAACTAACCCCCCGCGTCGCCTGCGGCGCCACCCCCCCAGGGGGCAATGCCAGTGGCCCGGCAGAGCCGGTTCCACGGCATTTTGGAAATGCTCCCCCTCTGATGGAGTGCTTCCGCTGAAGAATCGGAACTGACATGCTGTATCTCTCTACCCGCGGCCACCCTGACCGTAAGCGTTTCTGCGAAATCCTGCTGGAAGGCCTGGCGCCCGACGGCGGCCTGTACCTGCCCGTGGCCTACCCGCAGGTGGACGCCGCCACGCTCGCGCGCTGGCGCACCGTGCTGGCCGAACAGGGCTACGCCGCGCTGGCCTTCGAGGTGCTGTCGCTGTACATCGACGACATCCCGGCCGCCGACCTGAAGGCGCTGTGCGATAAGACCTACACCGCCGAAGTGTTCGGGTCTCGGGAGATCGTGCCGCTGACCACGCTGGAGCCCGGTTTCCATCTCGAAGCCTTGTCCAACGGCCCGACGCTGGCCTTCAAGGACATGGCCATGCAGTTGCTGGGCAACCTGTTCGAGTACGAACTGGCGCGCCGCGGCGAGCAGCTCAACATCCTGGGCGCCACCAGCGGCGACACCGGCAGCGCGGCCGAATACGCCATGCGCGGCAAGCAGGGCGTGCGCGTGTTCATGCTCAGCCCGCACGGCCGCATGAGCCCGTTCCAGCAGGCGCAGATGTTCAGCCTGATGGACGCCAACATCCACAACATCGCCATCGAAGGCGTGTTCGACGACTGCCAGGACATCGTCAAGGCGGTGAGCAACGATCTGGATTTCAAGCGCAAGTACAAGATCGGCACGGTCAACTCGATCAACTGGGCCCGCCTGCTGGCCCAGGTGGTCTATTACTTCGCTGGCTATTTCTACGCCACGAAGTCGAACGATGCGCAGGTGAGCTTCGCCGTGCCCTCGGGCAATTTCGGCAACATCTGCGCCGGCCATGTGGCGCGCCAGATGGGTCTGCCCATCGGTCGCCTGATCGCGGCGACCAACGAGAACGACGTGCTCGACGAGTTCTTCCGCACCGGTACCTACCGCGTGCGCGGCAGCGCGGACACCTACGAAACCTCCAGCCCGTCGATGGACATTTCCAAGGCCAGCAACTTTGAGCGTTTCGTGTTCGACCTGCTGGGCCGCGACGGTTCGCGCACTAAGAACCTGTTCGACGACGAACTGCGCCTGCACGGCCGTTTCGAGCTGGGCGCCGACCCGCTGTTTGGCCAGGCGGCCAGCCAGTACGGTTTTGCCAGCGGCAAGAGCACGCACGCCAACCGCCTGGCCACGATCCAGGACACCTTCGCGCGCTTCGGCGTGATGATCGACACCCACACCGCCGACGGCGTGAAGGTGGCGCGCGAGCTGCGCCGCGAGGGTGAAACCGTGGTGGTGCTGGAAACCGCGCTGCCCATCAAATTCGCCGAGACCATCCGCGAAGCCCTGGGTCGCGATCCGCACCGCCCGGCCAAGTTCGACGGCATCGAAGCCCTGCCCAAGCGGGTGCAGGTGATGCAGGCGGACGTGGTCGCGGTCAAGCGGTACGTCACCGACCACTGCCCGGTCTGAGTGCTCGCAGCGATAGGCCATGAAGGTCGTCGGTTTTGCAGGGTCCTCAGGAGCAGGCAAGACCACGCTGGTCGAGCGGCTGATCCCGGCGCTCAAGGCGCGTGGGCTGCGGGTGTCGGTCATGAAGCACGCACACTGCGGGCTGGAAACCGATCGGCCCGGCAAAGACACCTGGCGCCACCGCGAGGCCGGCGCCTACGAGGTGCTGGCCGCCTCGCCCGAGCGACTGGTGCTGCAGCGCAGTTACGAACAGGTGGGCGAGCGCTCGGTGCACGAGCTGCTGCCCCTGCTGCACCCGGCGGTGGACTGGGTGTTGGTCGAAGGCTGGCGCGACAGCAATCTGCACAAGGTCGAGGTCTGGCGCGCCGCGACGGCCAAACCGGTGCGCTATCCCGATGACCCGTTTGTAGCCGCCATCGCGCTGCCGGCGGCCGACACGCTGCCCGAAGACACCTTGCGACCTCGCCTGGATCTGGACGACCCCGATGCGGTCGCGGCCTGGCTGGTCGACAATGGGGACCGTTTCGAGTACGACCCCGAAGCCTATCTTTGACCGTCGATCCGCAGGCCCCGCGGCTGCGTTCGGCGCCCGAACTCCTATGAACGCACCTCAACCCGCCCGCCAGCCGCTGATGGCGCTGGACGAAGCCCTGGCCGACCTGCTCGCCCGCGTCACGCCTTTGACCGCGACCGACACCCTGGCTACCGTGCTGGCCGACGGCCGCGTGCTCGCCGACGACCTGGTCTCGGCCCTGCACGTGCCGCCCCAGGACAACTCGTCCATGGATGGTTACGCGGTGCGTCTGGCCGACATCACCGAAAAAGGCGTGGTGCTGCAGGTGAGCCAGCGCATCCCGGCCGGCCACGCGGCGCAGCCGCTGCAACCCGGCACCTGCGCGCGCATCTTCACCGGTGCCTCGGTGCCACCCGGTGCGGACGCCATCGTGATGCAGGAAGACACGCGCGAGGTCGGTGGCGACTTCCACGCGGTGCACATCGACGCGGTGCCATCGGTCGGTCAGTGGATCCGCCGCGCGGGCGAAGACGTGACCCGTGGCGCCGTGGTGCTGCCTCGCGGCACGCGCCTGTCGGCCGCCAGCCTGGGCCTGGCCGCGGGCATTGGCTGCGCCCAGCTGAACGTGACGGCCCGGCCCCGTGTGGCGCTGTTTTCCACCGGCGACGAACTGGTGATGCCGGGTCAAATCGCGCCTGAAGCCATGAAGCCGGGCGCGATCTACAACAGCAACCGCTTCTTCCTGCGTGTGCTGCTGGAGCGCCTGGGCTGCGAGGTCAGCGACCTGGGCATCGTGCCGGACAAACGCGACCTCACGCTGGCCGCGCTCAAGACCTCGGCCGACCACCACGACCTGATCCTCACCAGCGGCGGCGTGTCGGTGGGCGAGGAAGACCACATCAAGCCCGCCGTGCAGCAACTGGGCAGCCTGGACCTGTGGCAGATCGCCATGAAACCGGGCAAGCCGTTTGCCTATGGCACGGTGCGGCGCCATTGCGGTGAGATGGGCGGGGCGGTCGCTGACGCGGCCGGGCATTGCCACTTCATCGGCCTGCCGGGCAACCCGGTGTCCAGCTACGTCACCTTCCTGCTGCTGGTGCGGCCCTTCCTGCTCAAGCTGCAGGGTGCCGCCGAATCGGCCTTTCTGCCGCCGTTCAAGACCATGCGGCTGCGCGCCGACTTCGACCTGCCGCGCGCCGACAAGCGCCGCGAATTCCTGCGCGTGCGCCGCAACGAAGCCGGTGGGCTGGACCTGTTCCCCAACCAGAGCTCGGGCGTGCTGACCTCGACCGTCTGGGCCGATGGCCTGGTCGACAAACCGGCCGGCAGCACCATCGCCCGCGGCGACCTCGTCAACACCATCGTTCTTTCGGACCTGCTCGCATGAAGATCCAGCTGCGTTATTTCGCCTCCATCCGCGAAGCCATCGGCAGCGGCAGCGAGACCCTTGAAACCTCGGCAACCTCGCTGGCCGCGCTGCGCGACGAACTGATCGCCCGCGGTGGTGCTCACGCCGAGGCGCTGGCGCGGGGCCGCGCGGTGCGCGTGTCGCTCAACCAGACCATGGCCGACGAGACCGCCGCACTGAGCGAAGGTGCTGAAGTCGCGTTTTTCCCGCCCGTGACCGGAGGTTGACCATGAACGCCCCCGTCCTTCCACGTGTCTCCATTCAATCAGAGGACTTTGATCTCTCGGCCGAGGTCGCCCGTCTGCGCGCGGATGAGAAGGGCGTCGGTGCCATTTGCATGTTCGTGGGCACGGTGCGCGACCGCAACGATGGGCAGTCGGTGTCAACGATGGAGCTGGAGCACTACCCCGGCATGACCGAAAAGGCCATCGAGCAGATGATCGACGAGGCCTTCAAACGCTTCGACATCTTCGGCGCGCGGGTGATCCACCGCGTCGGCCTGCTGCAGCCGCTGGACCAGATCGTGCTGGTGGCTGTGACCTCGGCGCACCGCGGCGAGAGCTTCCAGGCCTGCGAATTTCTGATGGACTACCTCAAGACCCAGGCCCCGTTCTGGAAGAAGGAACAGACGCCCGAAGGCGCGCGCTGGGTCGACGCCCGGGTCAGCGACGATGCCGCGCTGACCAAGTGGGGCATCGCGTCCAGCAACGCCTGAGATGGGCGTTGCGGTGAGCATGGAGCCGAGCGCCACCGACATCGAAGCCATCGAGCGCGCCACGCTCACCGCGGTGGCACCGCAGCGGGTGGACGCCCTCGACGGCTGGTTGCTGCCGCTGGACACCGGCACGGTCGGCCGCGCGCACAGCGCGGTGCCGCTGCACCACAGCCCGCACGATCTGGCCCTCATGCACACCATCGTCCAGCGCTACCGCGACGCCGGCCTGCGCCCCGTGTTCCGCCTGCCCGACGTGCCGGCGTTCGAGGCGTGGTGGCCGCTGCTGGCCGCGCACGGTTTTCGTCGCGAGCAACCCACGCTGACGCAGACCGGCGCACTCGATGGCCTGCTCGCGCTCGCCGGCGATACCGACGGCACATCGCTGGAAGCCCGCCCGGACGCCGCCTGGATGGCGATGTTCCTGGGCGAGGGGCTGGACCCGGTCGACGGAGCCAGTCGATCGAAGGCCTTGTCGCGCGCCGAAGGCACGCTGTTCGCCAGCCTGCGCGAGGGTGGAGAGACCCTGGCCAGCGGCGCCGCCTGCTATGCCCAGGGCTGGCTGAGCCTGCACGGCCTGCGCACGGCGGCCGGTCATCGTGGGCGGGGCCTGGCGGGGCGACTGATCCGCGCCATGGCGCTGGAAGCGCAGCGCCGGGGCATCACCCGGGCCTTTCTGCAAGTCGACGCGGCCAACACGCCGGCCCTGGCCCTCTACCGCCGCGCCGGCATGGTCACGGCTTGGTCTTACGCTTACTGGCGCCCGCCCACCACCCCCGGGGGATGACCGGCGGTCCAACGGTCGGCTCAGGTCACCGGGTGCGGGGCCGTGGGCCAGTGCCCGCCCAGCTGGGCTGATTGCAGCTGCACCGTGAGCCAGTGCAGCAGGCTGCGGATGCGGGGCAGCTCGATCCGGTTGGCGGGCACCAGCGCCTTGAGCCACAGGTCGGGCAGGTGGTGGTCGGGCATCAGCTCCACCAGCTCGCCGCGGGCGAGTGCCGGCGCCACCAGGTAGTCGGCCAGCACCGACACGCCCAGGCCGTCCAGCGTGGCCTGGCACAGGGCCGAGCCATCGTTGCTCTTGAGCTTGGGCCGCACGTCCACCCCGACCAGGCCCTGCGGTCCCTGGAACTCCCAGCGCGTGCCCGAGGTCGCGAACACCAGGCAGTCGTGGTCCATCAGTTCGGCCGGGGCCTGTGGCGCTCCGCGGCGTTGCAGGTAGGCCGGCGCTGCACAGAGCCGGCGACTGATCGGGCACAGCGGTTGGTCCTGCACCTGGCCGTAGGACTCGGGGCGGGCGCCGATGGCCAGGTCGAAGCCTTCTTCCAGCGGGTTGACCGAACGGTCCGCGAGCACGATGTCCATGCTGATCATGGGTTGCTCGACGAGAAACTGGTTGAGCAGGCGGCTGAGGTTGAGCACGCCCAGCGTGGTCGGGATCTTGATGCGGATGTGGCCCTCCAGCTCCCCGCTGGCCTGGGCCATGCCGGCCAGCGCATCGTCCACCTGGCGGACCAGGGCGCGCACCACGGGCAGGTAGCGCTCGCCCACGTCGGTGAGGGTGAGCTTGCGGGTCGTGCGCGTGAACAGGGGCGCGCGGATGCGCCATTCCAGCTGTTCGATGCGTTTGCTGATGACCGACGGCACCAGCCCGGCCTGGCGGGCTGCGGCGGAGAAGCTGCCGGTTTCGGCCGCGGCCACAAAGGCCTTGAGGTTGCTCAGGGTGTCCATATTTGTCTCGATCTGGAAAAACTCATTGCGCGAACTGGCTTATTGTTGTTCAAACAGCGGCTAATTAAGATGCCCGTCAAACCACAAGACGGAGATAACCCATGCAGCTGCCGGACCCCCACTCCACCCATGTGCCCGCACCTGCGCCGTACCTGCGCATCGCGACCGAAGAGGCGTTTGCGCCGCCCGAGATGCTGGACATCTTCCGCCGCATCCTCGAGCGTGGCGATGCCGACCCGGGCTTTCGCGGGCTGATGGGCTTCTACATGAGCAGCCCGAGCGAGCGGGCGCAGCACATCATGCGGTGCCTGACCGACCTGGACGAACTGCGCCTGCAGCACATGGACGCCTGCGGCATCGATGTGCAGGTGCTGGCGCTGACCTCGCCCGGCGTGCAGGTGATGGACAAGGCCACGGCGGTGTCGTTTGCCCGCGTGGCCAACGACCACCTGGCCGATGCGATCCGCCGCCACCCGACGCGGTTTGCCGGCATGCTCGCCGTGGCACCGCAGGACCCGCAGGCCGCGGCCAGGGAAATCGAGCGCGGTGTGACGCAGCTGGGCATCCACGCCGTGGTGATCAATTCGCACACCCAGGGCGAGTACCTGTCGGACCCGAAGTTCTGGGACATCTTCGCCGCGGCCGAGACCCACGACGCACCGATCTACCTGCACCCCAACTCGCTGCCGCCGGGCATGTACCAGCCGTTCTTCGAGGCTGGTCTGGACGGCGCCATCTACGGCTTCGGTGTGGAAACCGGGCTGCACGCGCTGCGCATCATCACCGCCGGCGTGTTCGACCGTTTCCCCAAGCTGCGCATGGTGCTGGGCCACATGGGCGAGGCGCTGCCGTACTGGGCCTACCGGCTGGACTACATGCACCGCGCCACGGTGAAATCGCAGCGCTACGCGAGCATGCAGCCGCTGCAGCGCCAGCCCAGCGAGTACCTGCGCGAACATTTCTACATCACCAACAGCGGCGTGGCCTGGGCGCCCGCCATCCGCTTTGCGCAGGACTTCATGGGCAGCGACCGCGTGCTCTACGCCATGGACTACCCCTACCAGCACGCGGTGGACGAGGTCATCGCGCTCGACGGCATGCCCATGAGCGCCGAAGACCAGCTGCGCTTTTTCCAGACCAACGCGCAGGCGGTGTTCAAGATTCCGCCGCGCTGAAACGCCCCCCGAAGCGCCTGCGATCACGACAACAACCACCGGAGACACCCATGAAAAACCCCTCACGCCGACTCTTTGCTGGTCTTGCCTTGCTGGTCGCCGCTGGCGGCCTGCAGGCGCAGACCTGGCCTTCGCAGCCGATCAAGATCATCGTGCCATTCACCGCCGGCACCGGCATGGACACCATCGCCCGCGCCGTGGGGCCGCGCCTGAGCGAGCGGCTGGGCCAGCCGGTGACGGTGCAGAACATGCCGGGTGCCAGTGGCAACATCGGCGCCGATGCGGTGGCCAAGGCCCGCCCCGACGGGCACACGGTGCTCATGGGCGCCAACACCATGCTGATGGCATCCCAGCTGTACGCCAACGTGCCGTTCGACCCGGTGAAAGACTTTTCGTCGGTGTCGCTCGCGGCCTGGGGCACGCTGATGCTGGTGGCCAACCCGAAGACCGGCATCAAGACCCTGCCGGAGCTGGTGGCCGCGGCCAAGGCCAAGCCGGGGTCCATCGTTTTCGGCTCGCCCGGCGTGGGCACGCCACACCACATGGCGATGGAACTGTTCAAGGTCCGCACGGGGCTGTTCATGCTGCACGTGCCGTACCGGGGCACCGCCGGCTACACCACCGACCTGCTCTCGGGCGAGGTGAACGTGGGTTTCCTGCCGGTGCACATCGCGCAAGGCTTCGTCAACAGCGGCCGCCTGACCGCCCTGGCCGTGGGCAGCCCCAAGCGCCACCCGGTGGCGCCCGGTGTGGCCACCTTCGGCGAACTCGGGGTGAAAGACGTGGAAGTCGACCTCTGGTACGCCTTCTTTGCACCGGCCAAGACGCCGGCACCGGTCGTCACCCGCCTGAACACCGAGATCGCCGCCATCCTGCGCCTGCCCGAGATCAGGGACCTGCTGGGCAAGGCCGGCATGGACGCCGCCGCGTCGACCACCGACGAACTCACCGCGCTGACGGTCAAGGACTATCCGCGCTGGGGTGAGGTGATCCGGCGCAACGGCATCAAGGCCGAATGAGGAGGGCGCCATGAGCAGCCAGACACCCCGGATCGCCGTGGTGGGCGGGGGCATCGCCGGCCTGTCCTTCGCCTTGCACCTGCACCAGCGCGGGCTGGCCTGCGATGTGTACGAGAGCGTGCCCGAGGTGCGCGAACTGGGCGTGGGCATCACCCTGCTGCCGCACGCCATGCGCGAGCTGGCGGCACTGGGGCTGCAGCCGGCGCTGGAGGCGGTGGGCATCGAGAACCTCGAAAGCGTGTTCTTCAACCGCTTCGGTCAGTTCATCTACCGCGAACCGCGGGGCCGCCACGCCGGCTATGCGGTGCCCGAGGTCGGCATCCACCGCGGCAAGCTGCACCGCATCCTGTACGACGCGGCGGTGCAGCGCCTGGGACAGGAGCGCGTCCACACCGGGCACCGCTGCACCCAGGTCACGCAGGACGAGGCGGGCGCCACTGTGTATTTCAACGATGCACAGGGCACCCCGCGCGAGCCGGTGCAGGCCGACATCGTGGTCGCCTGCGACGGCGTGCACTCGGCGGTGCGGCGCCAGTTCTACCCGGAAGAAGAACTGGCGTTTGCCGGCATCAACACCTGGCGCGGGATCACCCGGCACAAACCCATCCTCACTGGCAGGAGCTACCTGCGGGTGGGTTCCATCAAGACCGGCAAGATGGTTATCTACCCGATCGTGGACAACGTGGATGGGCAGGGCCATCAGCTCATCAACTGGATGGCCGAGATCGAGCGTCCCGGTGAGGCCATGAACGACTGGAACCAGGGCGGTCGGGTGGACGACTTCATCGGCATCTTCCAGGACTGGACCTTTGACTGGCTGGACGTGCCCGCCCTGATCCGCAACGCCGACCAGGTGCTGGAGTACCCGATGGTGGACAAGGACCCGATCGACCGGTGGACCTTTGGCCGCGTGACCTTGATGGGCGACGCCGCCCACCCCATGTACCCGCGGGGCTCCAACGGCTCGGCCCAGGCCTTGATCGACGCCCGCACGCTGGCCACCGAACTGGCCCGCGACACCAGCCACCACGCCCTGCAGGCCTATGAAGCCCTGCGCCGGGAGGTCACGGCGCGGGTAGTGGCTACCAACCGCAGCGTGCCGCCGGACTTCATCAACATCAAGGTGGACGAACTCAGCGGCGACCGGCCGTTCCGCCACATCGACGACCTGATCAGCCAGGCCGAACTGCGCGAGATTTCGGACCACTACAAAAAAATCACGGGTTTTTCGCTCGAAGCGCTCAAGGGCTGAGTGCTGGCACCAAGACCTCGTCAGCGACAAGGGCTTGAAAGCCGCAGGAAGGGCTCCATGTAGTTCGCAATCATCCATTGCGGAGCCCTCACATGCGACTCGACAAACTCACCACCAAGTTCCAGGAAGCCCTGGGCGAAGCCCAGAGCCTGGCCCTGGGCAAGGACCACGCCTACATCGAACCGGCGCACCTGCTGCTGGCCATGCTGCGCCAGGCCGACGGGCCGAAGTCGCTGCTGCAGCGTGCCGGTGTCAACGTGGCCGGCCTGACCAAGGCCACCGAAGAGGCGGTCAACCGCCTGCCCGAGGTGCAGGGGCAAGACCAGGTGCAGCCCAGCCCGGACCTGGGCAAGCTGCTGCAGGCGACCGAGAAGGAAGCCATCAAGCGCGGTGACCAGTTCATCGCCAGCGAGCTGTTCCTGCTGGCCGTGGCCGACCACAAGGGCGAGCTCGGGCGCATCGCGAACGAGAACGGTCTGTCCCGCAAGAGCCTGGAGGCCGCCATCACCGCGGTGCGCGGCGGGCAGGGCATGGACAGCCCCGAGGCCGAAGGCCAGCGCGAAGCCCTCAAGAAATACACCCTGGATCTGACGGAGCGCGCCCGCCAGGGCAAGCTGGACCCGGTGATCGGCCGCGACGACGAAATCCGCCGCGCCATCCAGGTGCTGCAGCGCCGCAGCAAGAACAACCCGGTGCTGATCGGCGAGCCTGGCGTGGGCAAGACGGCCATCGTCGAAGGCCTGGCCCAGCGCATCGTGGCCGGCGAAGTGCCGGATTCGCTCAAAGGCAAGCGGGTGCTGAGCCTGGACATGGCCGCGCTGCTGGCCGGTGCCAAGTTCCGCGGTGAGTTTGAAGAGCGCTTGAAGACCGTGCTGAGCGAGCTGGCCAAGGACGAGGGGCAGACCATCGTCTTCATCGACGAGCTGCACACCATGGTGGGCGCCGGCAAGGCCGAGGGCGCCATGGACGCGGGCAACATGCTCAAGCCGGCACTGGCCCGCGGCGAACTGCACTGCGTGGGCGCGACCACGCTGGACGAGTACCGCAAGTACATCGAGAAAGACGCCGCCCTGGAGCGCCGCTTCCAGAAGATCCTGGTGGGCGAGCCGACCGTGGAGGCGACCATCGCCATCCTGCGCGGCCTGAAAGAACGCTACCAGGTGCACCACGGCGTGGACATCACCGACCCGGCCATCGTGGCCGCGGCCGAGCTGAGCCACCGCTACATCACCGACCGTTTCCTGCCCGACAAGGCGATCGACCTGATCGATGAGGCAGCAGCCAAAATCAAGATCGAGCTCGACTCCAAGCCCGAGGTGATGGACAAGCTCGACCGCCGGCTGATCCAGCTGCAGATCGAGCGCGAGGCCGTCAAGAAGGAAAAGGACGAGGCGTCGCAGAAGCGCCTGGCCCTGATCGAGGAAGAGATCATCCAGCTGCAGAAGCAGATCGCCGATCTGGACGAGATCTGGAAGGCCGAGAAGGCCACCGCCCAGGGCAGCGCCCAGGTGCGCGAAGCCATCGACCAGCTGCGCCAGCAAATCGAGACCCTGACCCGCAAGGGCGACCTGGCCAAGGTGGCCGAGCTGCAGTACGGACAACTGCCCGAGCTGGAAAAGCGCCTGAAGGAAGCGCAGGACAAGGAGTCCGGCAAGGCCAAGGGCGGTGACGGCGTTGGCCCGCAGTTGCTGCGCACCCAGGTGGGCGCGGAAGAGATCGCCGAGGTCGTGGCGCGCGCCACCGGTATCCCGGTGGCCAAGCTGATGCAGGGCGAGCGCGACAAGCTGCTGGTGATGGAAGACAAACTGCACAGCCGCGTGGTGGGGCAGGACGAGGCGATCTCGGCCGTGGCCAACGCCATCCGACGCTCGCGCTCGGGCCTGAGCGATCCGAACCGGCCGACCGGCTCCTTCCTGTTCCTGGGCCCGACCGGCGTGGGCAAGACCGAGCTGTGCAAGGCGCTGGCCGGTTTCCTGTTCGACAGCGAGGAGCACCTGATCCGCATCGACATGAGCGAGTTCATGGAGAAGCACTCGGTGGCCCGCCTGATCGGCGCGCCGCCCGGCTACGTGGGTTACGAGGAGGGCGGCTACCTGACCGAAGCCGTGCGCCGCAAGCCCTACAGCGTGCTGCTGCTCGACGAAGTGGAGAAGGCCCACCCGGACGTGTTCAACGTGCTGCTGCAGGTGCTGGACGACGGCCGCCTGACCGATGGCCAGGGCCGCACCGTGGACTTCAAGAACACGGTGATCGTGATGACGAGCAACATCGGCTCGCACCTGATCCAGGCCATGGTCGGCCAGCCGTACGACGAGGTGAAGGAAGCCGTGTGGGGCGAGCTCAAGGACCACTTCCGGCCCGAGTTCCTCAACCGCATCGACGAGACGGTGGTGTTCCACGCGCTGGATGCGCAGCACATCGCCTCCATTGCCGCCATCCAGCTCAAGGCGCTGCAGGCCCGCCTGCAGAAGATGGATCTGCGCCTGGACGTGTCGCCCGCCGCGCTGTCGGAGCTGGCCAAGGTCGGCTTCGACCCGGTGTTCGGCGCCCGGCCGCTCAAGCGCGCGATCCAGCAGCGCATCGAGAACCCGCTGTCCAAGCTGCTGCTGGAAGGCAAGTACCCGCCGAAGTCGGTGATTCCGGTGGGCGTGGACCCGGTGCGCAACCCGGGCGTGTTCGAGTTCGCGGACGCTATCGCGTACGACTGAACGGTGTGTCCCCACGCTCCGCCGCTGCGCGGGTCGCTGCCCCAAGACCGGGGAGGGCCCCGGTCTTCGCCAGGGCCAGGGGCTGATCCGCCTTGGGGCGGCCCGGCGGCGGATCGGACGCTGCCGCTGGGGTGCCCCCTCTACCGCCGCGCGGGGCGCAATCCTATGATGCTTCGATGACCCAGACGCCCCCCGACCTTCCGTTGCGCGCATTGTTCGACGCGCAGTTCCAGGCCAGCCGCGCGCAGATCGACGTGCCTCTGCCTCTGCGGCTGGACCGCGTGCGCCGGATCCGCGCGCTGATCGATGCCCACGGCGCGGCGCTGGCCGACGCGGTGCAGGCCGACTTCGGCGTGCGCTCGCCCCGCCTGACCGAGGTGGCGGACTTTTTTGTGCTGCGGTCGCTGCTGGGCGATCTGGAGCGCCACACCAGCGCCTGGATGAAGACGCGCCGCGTGCGCACGCCGCTGTACCTGCTGCCCGCCAGCGCCCACATCCAGCGCCAGCCGCTGGGGGTTGTGGGCGTCATCGGCCCCTGGAACTACCCGCTGCAACTCACCCTGGGCCCGGCCGCCACCGCGCTGGCCGCGGGCAACCGGGTGATGATCAAGCCCAGCGAGCTTACGCCCAACAGCTCGGGCCTGCTGGCCACGCTGCTGCACCAGGCCTTTGGGGCCGACGAGCTGTGCGTGGTGCAGGGCGGGCCGGATGTGGCGCGCGAATTTGCCACGCTGCCGTTCGATCACCTGTTCTTCACCGGGTCCACCGCGGTGGGCCGCCAGGTGGCCACCGCCGCCGCGGCCAACCTCACACCCACGACGCTGGAGCTGGGCGGCAAGTCGCCCTGCATCGTCGATGCCTCGGCCGACCTCGACGCGGTGGCGATCCAGATCGCCCACGGCAAGCTGATCAACGCCGGTCAGACCTGCATCGCACCCGACTATGTGTTGCTGCCCCAGGGCCGTGAAGCCGAGTTCGAGCGCGCGTTCGCCGCCGCCGTCGCGCGGCTGTTCCCGACCGGCGCCGCCCATCCCGACTACGCCAGCATCGTCAGCGACCGGCACCACGCCCGGCTGCTGTCCCTGGTGGACGAGGCGCGGGCGCAGGGCGCCCGCGTGGTCGAGGTGGCGCCGCCCGGCACCGGGCATGCGCGGCAGATGGCGCCGGTGCTGGTGTTCCAGCCCACGGCCGATGCGCGCCTGATGCGCGAGGAGATCTTTGGCCCGGTGCTGCCGGTGCTGACCTACACGCAGCTCGACCAGGCCATCGCCACGATCAACGCCGGGCCGCGGCCGCTGGCGCTGTACTGGTTCGGCAGCGACACCGCGGCGCGCGAGCGCGTGCTCAGCCGCACCGTCAGTGGCGGCGTGACGGTCAACGACACGCTGCTGCACATCGCCCACGAAAACCTGCCCTTTGGCGGCGTGGGCGAAAGCGGGTGGGGCGCCTACCATGGCGAAACCGGCTTCCTGCGGTTCACGCAGCAAAAGCCGGTGCTGGTGCAGTCGCGCTGGGCGGCGTCCAGCCTGTTCTACCCGCCTTACGGGGCGCGGTTCGACCGCGTGATGGGCTTGCTCAAACGCATCCTCTGAGCGCAGGTTCCCAGGCTGGCAGGCTCAGGCGGCAGGGCTGTCGTCCTCGTCGTCCAGCACGCGGATGGCCGCGGTCTGCAGGTAGCCCTGCTGGCGCAGGCCGTAGGCCAGTTCCGACACGTCGTCCCCCAGCAGCAGCGAGAGTTCTTTTTCGCTGCGCCGGCCGTTGGCCATCAGCAGCAGCGCGTGGGCCTGCCGGCCGATCAGGTCGGGGCGGGACAGGGCCTCCCAGGCCTTGGGTGTTTTGGCGATGCGTTCGATGGTGGGCATGGTGGTGTCTTCTTCCTGCGCGCGTGACAGCGTGGACAGCAAGATGCGGGCCGCGTGTGACACCGTCATGACGGCGCCCGGGCGGTGCGCCTGTGCCCGATGGGTGTGCGCCTGGCACCGTCTGTGGGCGCTATCCTCTGGCCGCGCACAACCTGGATGCACCCCATGACCTCATCTGCACAGCCCATCACCATCTTCCACAACCCTTCCTGCGGCACCTCGCGCAACGTGCTGGCACTGATCCGGGCGGCCGGCATCGAGCCCGCGGTGGTGGAGTACCTCAAGACCCCCTACACCCGCGAGCAGCTCAGCGGGCTGCTGCAGGCCATGGACCTTCGCCCGCGCGAGGTGCTGCGCACCAAGGGCGACCTGTACACCGAACTCGGCCTGGCCGATCCGGCGCTGAGCGATGCGCAGTTGCTGGACGCGATGCTGGCCCACCCGGTGCTGGTGGAGCGTCCCATCGTCGTCAGCCCCAAGGGCACCCGCCTGTGCCGACCGAAGGAGCGGGTGCTCGACCTGCTCTGATCAGGCCGCGGCGCCCGGCCCGAAGCGTGTGGGGGGCTGCCCCAGTGCAGACCGGAACATGGCGGTGAAGGCGCTGTCGCTGGCGTAGCCGCTGGCAGCCGCCACCTGGCCCACCGGCGTGCCGCGCGCCAGCATGGGCAGCGCGTGCGCCAGCACCACCTGCTGGCGCCAGCGCTGGAAGCCCATGCCCAGCTCGTCGCGGAACAGGCGCGCCAGCGTGCGCTCGCTCGCACCGCTGTGGGTAGCCCAGTCGGCCAGGGTGGCGTGCAGGGCAGGGGTGTTCATGACCGCTTCGCACAGCGCGCGCAGGCGCCGGTCGCCGCGCTGCGGGTCGGGCATGGGCACGCCCAGGGGCTGGGTGGGGGCATGCGCCATCTCGGCCAGCACCAGGGTGGCCAGCGCCTGCTGCTGGGCCGCCTGCCCGGCGTGGTGCGGCTGATCCATGGCCAGCACCAGTTCGCGCAGCAGCGGTGAGACCACCAGCACCCGCGAGCTGCGCCAGGCCTCGGCAACCACCGAGGCGTCCACGTACAGCGTGAGCAGTTGCGAGGTTTCGAGCATGGTCACCGCATGGCGCGCCAGTGGCGGGATCCACACCGCACGCGAGGGCGGCACGATGGTGGTGGTTTCACACGCGGGCCCGTCGGCGTTTGCGTCGGCCGTCACCGTCACCTGCAGCAGGCCACTGGCGCAGTAGGCCAGCTGGCCCCAGGCGTGGTGGTGCGGCTCGAACTGCGTGTCGTGCCCCATGGCGCGGGCGCGGCAGCGCACGGGTCGATCGGGGCTGGGCTGGTATGCGTCGGTGTCGCCGACCGGGACGGCCTGGCGCTGGCGGCGGGTGTTCATGGGGTCGGAGGTGGTTTGGCCGGAATTCGACAGGACTTGTCTTTTTATCGCAAAACGCCCGCCACTGCTGCGCCTAACATGCCGCCCATGAACACCGCCACCCTCGGCGCCAACGCGCCCGTCAACCCCGTTCCCCTGCAGCAAGACGCGGCCATCATCGGCCTGGTGGGCCTGGCGCACGGCACTTCGCACTTCTCGCACCTGCTGCTGGCGCCGCTGTTCCCGATCTTCATGCGCGATTTCGGTCTGAGCTATTCCGACGTCGGTCTGCTCATGACCATCTTCTTTGTCATCTCGGGTTCGGGCCAGGCCATGGCCGGGTTTGTGGTCGACCGCATCGGTGCCCGCCCGGTGCTGTTCGCCGCGATCAGCTGTTTTCTGCTGGCCGCGCTGGCCGCGTCCATGGCCACGGGCTACCCGGGCCTGGTGCTGGTGGCGGTGCTGGCCGGGCTGGGCAATGCTCCGTTCCACCCGGCGGACTTCACCATCCTGAATCAGCGTGTGTCACCGCCGCGGCTGGGCCACGCCTTCAGCGCGCACGGGCTCACCGGCAACCTGGGCTGGGCACTGGCGCCGGCGTTCCTGGTCGGCATCACCGCGCTGGCCGACTGGCGCACCGCCTACCACGCAGCCGCGCTGCTCTATGTGGGGGTGCTGGCGCTGCTGTTCTGGCAGCGCGACAAGCTGCTCACGCAGGTGCAGGTGCGCCATGCCGACGCGCCCAAAGGCGCGGACACGGCCTTTCTCAAACTGCCGGTGGTGTGGTGGTGTTTCTCCTTCTTCCTGCTGTCGACCATGACGCTGGCGGTGGTGCAGAGCTTTGCACCGTCCATCCTGAAGGCCGTACATGGTGTGAGCGTGGAAGCCGCCACCCTGACCATCAGCGCCTACATGCTGTGTGGCGCCTTCGGCATGCTGGTGGGCGGCTTCGTGGCCGCGTACACCAAACAGAGCGACCGGGTGGTGGCCATCGCCATGCTGGCCGGCGCGCTGCTGCTGCTGGTCTGCGCCACCGGCTGGCTGGGCGCCACCGGCACCATGGTGGCGCTGGCCGCCACCGGTTTTGCGGTGGGGGTAGGCGGCCCCAGCCGCGACATGATGATCAAGAAAGCCACGCCCAAGGGCGCCACCGGCCGCGTGTACGGCACGGTCTACTCGGGGCTGGACGTGGGTTTTGCCGTCTCGCCGCTGGTCTTCGGTGGCTTCATGGACCGCGGCTGGTACGCGGCCACGCTGGCCGGTGCGGCGCTGGTGCTGCTGGTGTCGGTCTATGCGGCCATGGGGGTCGGCCGGCGCACGGTCTGACCAGCACCCCCCGCCGCGCTGCGCGCGACCCCCGAGGGGGCCACACCAGCCGTCCGGCAGAGCCGGCCCGGCGGTGTCGCCGGACGGTCTGCCTCATGCGGTGCGCGGCACGGTTGAGGGGACGGCGCGGCACAATGCCTGCATGACCTCAAAACTCGCTGGCCACCTGCTCGTTGAATGTCTGATCGCCCAGGGCGTGACCCACGCTTTTGGGGTGCCGGGCGAGAGTTATCTGGCCGTGCTCGACGGCTTTCACCAGCATGCCGACCGCATCCGGTTTGTCATCAACCGGCAGGAGGGCGGTGCGGCTTTCATGGCCGAAGCTCAGGGCAAGCTGACCGGGCGCCCCGGCATCTGTTTCGTCACCCGCGGGCCGGGGGCGACCAATGCGTCCATCGGCCTGCACACGGCGTTCCAGGACTCGACACCCATGGTGCTGTTCGTGGGCGACGTGGCCAGTGATGCGCGCGACCGCGAGGCCTTCCAGGAAGTGGACTTCGCCGCTTTCTTCGGCCCCAGCACCAAGGGCTTTGCCAAGCGGGTGGAACGCATCGACGATGCGCGGCGCATCCCCGAATACGTGGCGCGTGCCTTTGCGACCGCCATGAATGGCCGACCGGGCCCGGTGGTGCTGGTGCTGCCCGAAGACATGCTCACGCACACCGTGGACGTTGCCCCGCTGCCGCGTGTCGAGCCGGTGCAGGCCTGGAGCGATCCGGGCGCGTTGCGCGACTTGCGCACACTGTTGCTGCAGGCACAGCGCCCCCTGGTCATCGCCGGGGGCGGTGGCTGGACACCGCAGTCCGCCGCCGCGCTGCAGCGCTTTGCCGAAAACTGGCAACTGCCGGTGGCCAACGCTTTCCGCTTCCAGGACTGCTTCGACAACCACCACCCGAACTATGCCGGTGACGTGGGGCTGGGCATCAACCCCGCGCTGGCCGTGCGCGTGCGCGAGAGCGACCTGATCCTGGCCATCGGCCCCCGCCTGGGCGAGGCCACCACCGGCAGCTACACCCTGATCGAGGCGCCCGTGCCACAGCAGAAACTGGTGCACATCCACGCCAGCGCCGAAGAGCTGGGCCGCGTCTACCAGCCCACGCTGGCGCTTCAAGCCACCATGAACGCGGCCGCCCGGTCACTTGAGGTGCTGACCGCGCCACCGGGGGTGGCCTGGGGCCAGTGGACGCAGGCCTGCCACGCCGACTACCTGGCCAACATCGCTGTGCTCAATGGTGGCATCACGCTGCCCGGCCCCATCGACATGCCCGCCATCGTCCACACCCTGCAGCGCCACCTGCCGGCCGACGCGGTGCTGACCAACGGCGCGGGCAACTTCGCCAGCTGGCTGCACCGCTTCTTCCGCTACACCGGGCTGGCCAGGGGCCACAAGACCCAGCTGGCGCCGACCAACGGGGCCATGGGTTACGGCGTGCCCGCGGGCATCGGCGCGGCCATCCTCACCGGGCGCACGGCGTTCACCATCGCGGGCGATGGCGACTTCCTCATGAACGGGCAGGAACTGGCCACCGCCGTGCAGCACGGCGCCAAGTCCATCGTGCTGCTGCTCAACAACGGCACCTACGGCACCATCCGCATGCACCAGGAGCGCGAGTACCCCGCGCGCGTGAGCGGCTCCGATCTGCGCAACCCCGACTTCTGCGCGCTCGCACGGGCCTACGGCTATGCGGCCGAGCGGGTGGAGCGCACCGCCGACTTTGAAGCCGCCTTGCTGCGCGCACTGGCCGCGCCGGGGGGCACGCTGATCGAGATGCCGCTGAGCGAAGAGGTCATCACCACGCGCGGCACTCTGTCGGCGATCCGGCACAAAGCGCTGACCTGAGCGCCTGCCCCAGGCCTGGCCACACGGCGCGGGCATTCCTCACGCAACGGCGGCTTTTCCTCGGTTTTTGTGAACAGATCACAAAACGGCGGGGAACCCGGCGCTATGGCTGCGCCCCCCGGCTGCCTACAGTTCTCCCATCGTCAACGCACAGGAGAACTCCCATGTGGATCGCGCCCGTCAACCAACCAGCCAGCGCCCCGGCATCCAGCATGGGGTTCGCGCCGCAAGGCCTGGAGCAGGCTCTGCTGATGCGCGTCATGGACGAAATCGACTACGGCGTGATGGTGATCGACGCCCAGGGCCGTCTGCGCCACGCCAACCATCTGGCGCGCCACGAGCTGGGCGGCCAGCGCCTGGTCATGAGCCAGGGCGGCATGCTGCTGGGCGTGACCAACGACCTGAGCGAACAGATCCAGCAAGCCCTGGAACTGTCCCTGCGCGGCCAGCGCCGCCTGCTGCTGCTCAAGGACGCAGGCAAGACCCAGCACCTGTCGATGGCCTTCGTGCCGCTGACCCACCCGCTCGAAAGCGATGCGCCCACCGTGCTGGTGCTGCTGCAGCGCCAGAACGCCTGCGAAAACGTCTCGGTGCGCATGTTCGCGCGGGCCCAGAACCTCAGCCCCAGCGAAGAGGCGGTGATGATGGCCCTGTGCCGCGGCCTATCGATTCCCGAGATCGCGCAGGAAAACGGCGTCGCACAGTCCACCGTGCGCAGCCAGATCAAGGCGCTGCGCGAGAAAACCGGCAGCGCCAGCATCCGGCACCTGCTGCAGCGCATCAACAGCCTGCCGCCCATGGTGTCGGCCTTGCGGGCGGTTTCGCCGGTGTCGCACAATGCCATGGCCTGATTCCAGCCATGCGCCTTGATGCCCCTCACCACCGTTCACCCCACTGACCCTTCTCCCACCGCCCACATCGAAGCGCTCGCCGCGATGGGGGTGTCGCGCCGCTACCGGCGCGGGGCCCTGCTGATCCAGGAGGGCGAGACCGGCGACACCCTGTACATCGTGCTGCAGGGCCGGCTGCGCGCCTTCCTGGGCGACGACAGCGGCAAGGAACTCACCCTGGGCACCTACGGCCCGCTCGAATACGTGGGCGAGATGTCGCTCGACGGCGGGCCGCGTTCGGCCAACGTGGAGGCCACCGAGGCCAGCACCTGTTCGGTCGTCTCGCGCGCCACGCTGCTGGCCTACATTGCCGACCACCCCGAATTCGCGCTCGAGCTCATGGGCCGCCTGATCCGCCGCGCCCGCCTGGCCACCGAAAGCGCGCGCAGCGTCGCACTGATCGACGTCTACGGCCGCCTGGTGCGCCTGCTCAACCAGCTGGCGGGCGAGGCAGACAGCCAGGGCGAGCGCGTCCTGCGCGAGCGCATGACCCACCAGGAACTGGCCCAGCACCTGGCCTGCTCGCGCGAAATGGTCAGCCGCCTGCTCAAAGACCTGGAAACCGGCGGCTACATCGCCGTGCGCGAGCGCCGGCTCCACCTGCTCAAGACCCTGCCGGCGCGCTGGTAGACCTGGCCCGCGCGGCCCGCGCGGTCAGCGGGTACCGTCCAGCCACAGCCGCGCCACCTGCGGTGCGGCCATGCTGGTGCCCACCATGCGCACCGCCGCCGCACTGCGCGTGCCGGCGGCCCGCACACCCCACAGCGTGGCGTGTTCATCGCTCACGGCGAACCGGTCGGGCACCTTCTGCACGCCAGCGCGTTCGGGGCGCGCGGCGTCCGGGTCCGGGTTGCGCGGGCTGTAGCGCGCCATCGGGTCCATGCAGCTTTCAAAGTAGCGCACACCGCCGACCGACAAGGTGTTGGCACCCGTGGCCAGGTCGTTGAACGTGCCGCTGCGGCGCACCGGCGTCGGGTTGTCCGGGTGGTCGATGAAGCTGCACAGCCCGCCGCTGGTGTCGTAGCGCTGGTCCTGCAGGTACGACTGGCGCGCACCGGTCTGGGTGCCGCGGATTTCGTCGTCGCGCTCGATGTACGCGTCCAGCACCACGGTGCGGGTGCCGAGGTTGGTCACGTTGACCTGCCAGACACCGGGCGCGCTGCACACCGTGTCCTTGAACCAGCGCGTGGTGGGCGCCACGGCCAGCAAGGCGCAAGCGCCCGGCGCGCCCAGCGCCGAGGTGGGCGGGATCAGCAGCGCACATTGCGGCGCCGTGGCCGAGGGCCAGACGCCGGTCTCTCCCACGGCGCGCGCGGGCAGGGCGGCTTGCCCGGGCGGCGTCAGCGTGATCTGCACGCCTTGCACCGGGGCCTCGGGCTGCGCGGCGTCCTGCAGCCAGCATTCCAGAAAGCTCTGGCTGTGGTCGTCGGGCTGCACGCGCCAGTGCAGCGTGATCGATTCGCCCTGTGCCAGTTCGGCATTGGCGTGGGTCCGGGCCTGGTAGGCGTTGCCCGCGGGCACCACCAGCTGCGCGTTCAGGCCGCTGGCGGCCACCAGTTGCGACAGGGCCGACTCGATCATCGACGAGCCGTTGTGCGCCCCGGCCAGCGCACCCCAGCTCAGGTTGATCGCCACGGTGGCGTCGCCCGCGCAGCGCGCCAGCGCCCAGGCCAGGGCGTCGAGCACGCTCACGTTGAGCGCGCCGCCGGAACTGTCGGCCGCGCTGGCCCAGTCCAGCTGCGCCACCAGCAAACGGGCGCGGTTGCCGGCGTCGTGTGCAGGGCGCCAGTCGGGCGGGCTGTCTTCGTGGCCGATGGTGCGCACCGGGATGCGCGGGCCCGCCGCCAGGCTGGCCACGTGCGTGCCGTGTTGCTGTGCGTGCTGCGGCTCCCACAGCTGCAGGTGGCGGTAGAGCGCGTCTTCGTCCAGCCGGCCGTGGCGGCTGCAGTGGGCGATGGCGGTGGCGATCTGCGCCTGGTCGAGCTGGTGACCGTAGCCCAGGTCGGTCGGCGTGGGGCCGGCGCGGCGCGGGTCCAGCGGCACCGGGTTCCGTGTGGCGGCGGCACGGCCGTGCGGCCCTTCGGTTGAGTCCTGGCGCCAGAACGCGGCCACCCGGGGCTGGCCGGTCGCGTCCAGAAAGTCCGCGTGCCCCAGCGCGATGCCGTTGTCGATCACCACCACCACCGGGCCTGACACCTGGGCGGGCCTGCGCGGCGCACCGCGCCCGGGGCGGGCGATGGCCTGCGGTGCCAGGCCGCGGGCATGGTGGCCGACCGGCAGGCCCAGTTCGCAGCGTTGCACCTGGCCGTGCAGCGCACCACCGGGCGACAGGGCGTCAAAGAAACCGCGCTTGGCCCGCGCCGTGCAAAAGCGCAAGCCGTGCCAAGTCAGGTAGATGCGCGGCACCTGCAGCCAGGCCGCGTCGCTGTGCGCCACCAGCTCGGCCACGCCCACACCGGGTGCCAGCTCGATCAGCAGCGGCAGCCATTCGGGATCGGCCGGCGCACCCAGCGGTGAGCGAAAGCCCGCAAAACCGCTGGTTTCGGCCCAGGCGAGGTAGGGGTCGCCGTGGGCATAGGTCGGCGCGGCCGACCAGTCCAGCCCGGTGAAACGGCCCGGCGGGAGCGCCTGCCAGCCCCCGGCGGGGCGGCGGCTCACTGCCACTCCTTGACGGCCTCGTTCCAGAGCCAGGCCATCAGCGGTCCTATGGGCAGGGTGAAGGCCACGCCCAGTTGCTGGCCCGCCTCGCCGTTGTCGATCGAGTCCTGCAGGTCGAAGTCGCGCGCCGCGCCGCGCGGGCCGCTGTAGTGGCTGCCTTTGAACTCGCGCTCTTTGAGCGACCGCCCGCTGCAGCGGCCCACCATGAACTCGCCCAGCAGGGTGCCCAGCACGCGGCCGCAGGCCGAGTCCACCGGGTAGTGCACACCCGCCACCGTGCGGTTGACCGCGATGCGGTAGGCCTGGCGCTGCAGCTGTTCCTTCGTGGCGCCATGGCTGGTGTCGTGGGCGGTGCCAGGCCGGGCGGTGCGCAGCAGCGCGTCCAGCAGCGTGGCCACGGTGAAGGCTTCGGTCGCGTGGCCGCTGGGGTAGGCACCGTGCCCGGGCGTAGGGATCATGGGCTGGAGCTGCGGCGACAGCTCCACCGGCCGCACCACCGCGAAGATCTGCTTGAAACGCATCTCCAAATGGTTGGCCAGCGCGAACGCCAGCGCCATGAGCTGGTAGGTCTTGGGGCGGCGGTGGTCTTGCGCGCCGATGATGGCGGCCCAGAAGGGCACGGGCAGGCCGGTTTGCGACAGGATCTCGGCGCCGCGGTCGCCGCGCAGGTCGGCGTAAGCCGCGACCAGCTCGGTCTGGGCCTGGAGCAGGTCCAGGCCGGGGGCCGTGAGGCTCAGCAGGTCGTGTTGCTTGCAGCCCTTCTTGCCCAGCGCCACATGGTGCAGGCCGGCCTTGCCCTTGTGGGCACTGAACTGCAGGCCTTCGACCAGTTCGCTGAAGCAGGCCGCCAGGCGCGGGCCTTCGGACCATAGCTTGAGGTTGACCGGGTCGTTGAAGTCCGGCACTGGCGGGGTGATGACCGCGCCCTCGAACGGGCCGGCGATGGCGTTGCGGTTGAGCACCTGCGCTTCGGCGCTGGCGCCGCTGACGCCTCCGATCCCCCCGATCCCCCCGATCCCCCCAATACCGCCTATTCCGCCTATTCCGCCGATGCCGCCGATGCCGCCGATGCCGCCGATGCCGCCGATGCCACCAATACCGCCCCATGCACCCATTGCTGACTCCTTCAATAAAAGTGGTGTTCAGTGACCGAGACCAAGACCCGTCATGGCCATGGCAGCCCGCTGCCGGATCGGACTCTGGCTTCCGTAGGCCAGAAACTTCGCCACGGTCAGATCTGGCTGCAAGGTGAGCAGTTGCTTCAAGGTCGCGCGGGCCTGCTCCACCTGCCCCGATTCAAACTGAGCGGTCATCAGGACTCGCAAAGTGGCGAGGTAATAGCGATTGCGCTGCAGCGACCGTTGGCACAACTCGATGGTCTTGGGCAGATCGTTGGCCATCAGATGGCTGTGCGCCACGAGCATCTCGATGAAGAAGCGCTGGGGGTCCAGCGGTGACAGTTCCAGCGCCCGTTCCGATTCGCGCACCGCATCGGCCGGGTCGCCCCACATGGTCGACCAGAAACCGGCGTACAGCCAGGCGTTGTGGTCGTTGGGGTTGGCGTCGGTGGCCTGCAGCAGCAGCTGGCGCGACTCGTCCAGCTGGGTGCCCAGGTGGCACTGCACATGGCCCTTGATGGCCAGCGCCAGCGAGCTGTGGGGTTCGAGGTCCAGCGCGCGGTCGGCGATGTCGATCGCCTGCCGGAACTCGCCGGGCGCATCGGCGCTGCGGCCCTGGATGATGTTGAGGATGTGCCACTTGGCCATCCAGGCCCAGGGCGTGGCCACGCGGCGGTGGCGCTCGGTCACGGCGTCCAGCAGCTCGCGGCTGCGTTCGAGGTCGCGCGCGGTGGAGCGGTGCATCAGCGCGATGCCACCCAGCAGCAGCGCGTTGCTGTCGAGCTGCGGGCAGGGCAGGATGGTCGCGCGCTGCACGGTGTTCTCGATCACCGCCTGGCTGGCGCTGTCGGTCAGCGCCTGGATGAGCTGGCTGTCGGCCTGCAGCAGGTCGGCGATGCTGCCGACCATGCGGTCGGCCCACACCACGTCGCTGCGGCGCGCGTCACTGAGCTCGGCCATGACCACCACGCGGTCGCCCAGCACGTTGTAGCTGCCGCTGAGCACATAGCCCGAGCCCAGGTGCGCCTGGATGTCGCTCAGTTGCGCGCCGCGGCCGCGGAAGGCGGTGGTGGACAGGCGCGAGATCACGCGCATTTGCCGGCTGCGCGAGAGCTGGGCGATCACGCCGTCGGCGACCAGTTCGCCAATCACCTGGTGCTCGTCGAGGCCGGTGCTGCAATCCAGCGGGATAACAGCGATGGTCGGGCGCAGGTCTTCCTGCGCGGGGGGCAGCGACGGCTTGAAGGCAACCGGGCCGGCGCTGTCGGCCGGCCGCACGCGCCAGGTGCGCACCGGTTCGGGCCAGTGCTTGAGGTAGCTCTCGCCCATGTCCTCCAGTTCGCCGTCGACACCGTCCACGATGCCGTCGCGGATGTTGGCCGTGACCACGGTCTCGCCCGGGCCGGCCAGGGACGCCACCCGTGCGGCCAGGTTCACGCCGTGGCCGTACACGTCGCGGGCGTCCACGTACAGGTGCGTGCCGTTCAGGCCAGCGCGCAGGTGCAGTTGCTGGTCGTGCGGCAGCGCGGTGTTGACCGGGTCGAAGAAACGGTGGAGGTCCAGGGCCGCGCGCACCGCGTGGGATGCACTGGAAAACTCGGCCAGCAGCCCGTCGCCCAGGCTTTTGACGAGACGGCCCCGCCACTGCGGCAGCACCGTCGCCTGGGCATGCTGCATGAAGCGGTGCCAGTGGCCGACCACCGCGGCCTCGTTGGCGGCCATGAGCCGAACCGATTCCACCAGATCGACCACCAGCACCACCTTGTTCTGCTGCAGGGGCAGTTGCGCGTCCGGAGCAGCGGCGGGCTGCTCGGTGTCGGTACTGGTGCGTTGTGGCGTAGGGTCTTTCATGCCTGTGGGTGGGAGACGCTAAGCGGCAGTTTCTCACACTCTCTTGCATCGGTGCGGCGCCGGTGTCTCGTGGGTTGTGCGCACATCGCAGACGCTGCGTGCGAAAAAAAAGCCGCTCGGAAGAGCGGCTTTCTGGTCGAGAACCGTGCGCCGAGGCGCTGCGGTTCCCTTGCCTGATCACTTCAGGTGTTCGTTGATCATTTTGGTCATTTCGAACATCGAAGCCTGGGCCTTCTTGAAGATTTCCTTCAGCTTGGCATCGGCATTGATCATGCGCTTGTTGGCTGCGTCCTGCAGCTTGTTCTTTTTGATGTATTCCCAGACCTTCTTGGTCACTTCGGTGCGGGGCAGGGCCGATGCACCGACGATGGCGGCCAGAGCGGCGCTGGGCGTCATTGCCTTCATGAAGGCAGCGTTGGGGGTGCGCTTCTTGGCAGGAGCGGCAGCCTTCTTAGCAGGTGCAGCGGCCTTCTTGGCAGGAGCGGCAACCTTCTTAGCAGGTGCAGCGGCCTTCTTGGCGGGAGCGGCAGCCTTTTTGGCGGGTGCAGCGGCCTTCTTGGCCGGAGCAGCAGCCTTCTTGGCGGGTGCGGCGGCCTTCTTGGCCGGAGCAGCTTTCTTTGCGGGAGCTTTTTTTGCAGTTGCCATGGTTGGATTTCCTTCTAGAAGTGGAATATGGACCAGCGGAAAACGCGCTTTCTCACAGGTCACAAGCATGCTAATGGACTTGTCTGCGCATTCCAAGGTGCGCGAGGGTGTTTTTTGCAAGTTTTCATAGAGAGCGTTGCGCTTTTTGGCCGCGAAAACAACAGTTGCTTGAAGGCGCGCTGCAAGCGCTCTGTCAGAGCGGCGCTCCATCCTGTCGCCCCGTACGCGCCGCGGCCCGCTACGCTGCGTGTTTCACCTTGATCTTTGGAGCGTTTTGACCATGAGCGATACCCCTTCCGTTGCGACCTGCGATCTGTGCGATGCCCACAAGGGTGACGACTCGGGCGCCTTCCGCATGCTGCCCCCCGTGTTCCGCGAGTTCGGCGCGAAGCCGCGTTTTGCGGGGCCAGTGGTCACCGTCAAGTGTTTCGAGGACAACACGCCGGTCAAGCGTGCGCTGGAAAGCCCGGGCGAAGGCCGGGTGCTGGTGGTGGACGGTGGCGGTTCGCTGCGCCGCGCGCTGGTGGGCGGCAACATCGGCGCCGCCGCGGCAGGCAATGGCTGGGCGGGTGTGGTGATCGACGGTTGCGTGCGTGATGTGGCCGAGCTGCGCGTGTGCGAGGTCGGCATCCGCGCGCTGGCCGCCATGCCGCTGCCGACCGAACGCAAGGCCGACGGGCAGACCGGCGTGGTGGTGCAGATCCAGGGGGTGTGGGTGCGGCCGGGCGACTGGCTCTACGCCGACGAGGACGGCATCGTGGTCTCGGCCACCCCATTGCACGGCTGAGCCGCGCGGGCGGGCGCTCAGGCGCTCAGGCCCTTGTAGAGCATGTAGGCGGCCAGCGCGTAGAGGGTGAAGGCAAACACCTTCTTGAGCGACTTGACGGGCAGCGCGTGCGCCGCCTTCACGCCCAGCGGGGCCATGAGCACGCTGGCGCAGGCGATCACGGCCAGCGCCGGCCAGTAGATGTAGCCCAGCGAATGGGCCGGCAGATCCGCCACGCCTTGTCCCGAGATGGCGTAGCCCACCGCATTGGCCAGCGCTATGGGGAAGCCCAGCGCGGCACTAGTGGCCACGGCGTTGTGGATGGCGACGTTGCACCAGGTCATGAAGGGCACGCTGACGAAGCCACCGCCAGCGCCGACCAGACCGGAGAGGAAGCCGATCACCGCGCCGGCGCCCACCTGGCCTGCAGGGCCAGGCAGGGTGCGCGAGGGCTTGGGCTTCTTGTCCTTGAGCATCTGGGTGGCCGAGAAGCTGACGAACGCGGCGAACAGCAGGGCCAGCCAGGCACCCTTGAGCAGCGCGAACACACCCAGGCTGGCCAGCGCCGCGCCGATGACGATGCCGGGCGCGAGCTGGCGCGCGATGTCCCAGCGCACGGCGCCGCGCTGGTGGTGGGCCCGCACGCTGGAGATGGACGTGAACACGATGGTGGCCATGGACGTGGCGATCGCCATCTTGACCGCCAGGTCCGGCGACACGCCGCGCGCGCCCAGGATGTGCGTGATGAAGGGCACCATGATCATCCCGCCCCCGATGCCCAGCAGCCCCGCCAGAAAGCCCGTGCAAAGGCCCAGAGCGGCCAGCTCCACGATGAGGATGGGGTCAAGGTTCATGGGAATCGGTGACAGGCACGGCGCGCGTGCCCGAGTCCAGGGTAGCCGTGGAACCGGCTTCGCCGGGCCACAGGCTGCGTCCCACCTCCCGCAGGAGAGGGGGGAAGCCGCGAAGCGGCGCAGGGGGGTGGGGGGAATAAGGTGTCTGCAAGTGCCGCCGGACCGGCATCCTGAACCGGGGGTTCAGGTGGGCGAGGGCAACGTGGCTTCGGGTTCATCTGACGCGAGACGCTCACACCAGCCACGTATGTACCAAGCCCGGGCTCAATGAGCATTGGTTCAAGGAAATATAAAGCCCGGCGCGCACTGCAGACGGTTGCCATTGTAGGCGCTGCGCGCGCCGTGTGGTGTCCGCCGGTCTGTTGAACAGCGAGGTTTGTGCAGCCCTGATCAGAGCAACTGGCCGTCGCTGCCCAGCGACTGATCCAGACGCCGGATCAGGTCGTTCATGCGACCCTGGACGACCGGATCCTCCACGTCGCCGGTGAGCGAGGGTGTGGTGGTATCGACACTGGTCGGCGAACCGGCCTGAAGGCTCTGACTTTCCTTCTGCGACAGCTCGAACGCCAGGTTGAGCGATGCCAGAACAGCAATGCGGTCGCGCGCCTTGACCTTGCCGGCGTCGCGGATGCGGCACATGGCGGTGTCCACACGCTCGACCGCGTCCAGCAGGGACTGCTCGCCTCCTACCGGGCAGGCCAGCAGATAGCTCTGGCCCATGATTTGCACTTCGATCTGTTTGCTGGCCGGCTTGTTCATGCGCTGCTGTCCTTGCGTTGGGGCTCGGCGGTGGTGGTGGGGACAGGCAGGCGGTCGAGCAGGGCGTCGATGCGCGCACGCGCTGCGTTCAGGCGCGACTTGAGCGAGTCGCGCTCGGTCTGCAGGGCCTGTACCTGTTCCAGCAGCAGGGCGTTGGTGCGCTGCAGTTCCTCGTGGCGCAGCAGCAGCCGCTCCACGCGCTCGGCGATCTGGTCAAGGTGGTGGGAGTCGGCCATGGTGTGACAGTATGGATTTCGCATTGTAGGGTTGCCGCAAGCGACCCGGACTTAGAATGCCCCCCGTTGGTGCTCGCGGTGTGGTTCACATGCCGCAGTTCAACGGGAAGCAGGAGGGAAGGTCCGGAACGGACCGACCTAACCTGCGCTGCCCCCGCAACGGTAAGCAGACGAGATGCCCGAGTCATCGGGCCACTCCGCTTTCATCTCACAACCACTGGACGGTGCTGCTGTCTGGGAAGGTGATGAAGGTCGCTCTGCCAGCCCGGATACCGGCCAACATGGAGGAGGTGCGCCCCGCAAAGGGCGTGCCGCCATGCCGCCCATGCGCTGTCGGGGAAGACAGCGAGGGCAACTGTCTGTGTTCTTTCTTCAAATGAAATCCCGTTTTTCTTGGGCACGTGTGACCGTGTCATCCTTGGCTTGCGCTGCTGCTTTTCCGTCCGTGGCCCAAGTCGAAGCTTTGTTGCCTGAATCCTTGGTGACGGCTACGCGCTTTGAGGAAAGCCGTGACACCTTGACCATGGGTATCAGTGTCATCACGGCTGACGATATCCGGGCGTCGGGAGCCACCACGGCGAACGAAGCTGTCATTCGTATGTTGGGTGTGCCAGGCCGTATCGACTACTACGGCGGTGCCAATTACACGCTTGATCTTCGTGGCTTTGGCGAGGCAACGAACAGCAACCAGGTTGTTGTCTTGGATGGCCAGCGTCTGAACGAATCCGATCTTGGATCCGCTTTCTTGTCGGGCGTTTCGATAGACACCATCGAGCGCATTGAAGTGCTTCGAGGCAGTGGGGCGGTCCTGTATGGCGAAGGTGCGACCGGTGGTGTGATCGTGATTACGACCAAGGCCGGGCAAGGCAAAGACCGACGCAATTCGGCTGCGGCGTATGTTGGGGTTGGTTCAAACAGCCTTAGAGAGCTGCGGGCCAGCGCCACACTGGCTTCAGGCGGGTTCTCGTTGGATGTGTCCGGGCAACGCAGGGACACCGATAACCACCGGGACAACTTTCGTGCCGAGTCAGACGCTGCCAGTGTTACAGCTCAATGGTCGAATGATGCTCTTCGGTGGGGCGTTCGGCACAGCCAGGATGCGGTGGACACCCGGCTCCCGGGTGGCTTGACCATCGCTCAGTTTGAGTCAAATCCGTCCCAGACAAACACACCCGCCGACTGGGCGCGGATTCGCAACAGTCGGGATGCTCTCTTTGCCGAGGCGCTGCTGGGCGACTGGCAACTGGCGGCAGATGTGGGGTGGCGCGAGAAGCAACTGCGCAGCGCTTCTTACGACTACGACGTCGACGCCAACAGCTTTGGGCTGCGTGCGCGGCATGAAACCACTCTTGGAGGCGCCAAGAACCAGCTGGTGATCGGGTTGGACGACACCCGCTGGGCCCGTGTGGCATACGGGTCCAAGTCCGACCACAAGTCGCGAGCCTGGTACGTGCAGGACGATGTGACGCTGGCATCTGGCACCCGCTTCTCGGGTGGGGTACGCACCGAACACATAGACAAGGCAGCCAACGACGGCAGCAGCCGTCTGGCGGATCGCCAAAACGCATGGGAGCTGGGTGTCAGCCATCCTTTCTCGTCGGCTTCCCGTATGTGGGCACGCATGGGGCACAGTTTCCGCTTGGCCAATGTCGATGAGTTCAGCTTCACGAACCCTGCTGTTGCCATCCGGCCGCAAACCTCTCGCGACATGGAGGCAGGTTGGCGTTGGAAGGATGCCGCAGTCCAGTTTGAAACCCGCCTGTACCGCAATGCCTTGACCGATGAAATTGGTTACGACCCGCAAGCCCTGGGAACGGGGCCGTTTGATGGTCGTAATGTCAACTTCGATCCGACGCGGCGCCAAGGACTGGAGGTCGAGGGCCGATGGGATGTCGACTCTGCACTGTCGTTGAGCGCAAACCTGAACGTGCGACGCGCCAGCTTCCGTTCCGGCAGCTACGCGGGGCGCGACGTGCCGCTGGTCGCGCGCGAAACTGTGGCACTAAGAGCCCAATGGGTGCCCGCTGAGGGGCATCGTGTCACGGGTGGCGTGAATTGGGTCGGTGCTCGGTACGCCGACTTTGCCAATCAGTGCCGTATGCCCTCCTACACGACGGCAGATGTCCGGTATGCCCGGCAACTGAAAGGCATGGAGTTGTCGCTGAGTATCAGCAACCTGTTCGATCGCCAGTACTACACGTTGGGGTTTGGTTGTTCCGGTGGCCAGACGGCGTCGGTCTATCCGGAAGCCGGACGGGCACTGGTGGCCGGCTTGCGTGTGAGCTTCTGATGAGCGCGATACAAGGCGTGTCTTCGGCGCATCGGCTGATCGGTCAGCAGCGCGATGGTGCAGTGTTGTGGTGCCTGGCGTTTGGCAAACGCATCGCGGCGTTGGGGTGCCTGAGATGAGGGCTAAGGCCTGCTCTCCCGCGTTGCTGATCGCCGCCCCAGCCTCTGGCCAGGGCAAGACCACGGTCACCGCGGCTCTGGCGCGCCTGCACGCGCGACAAGGCCGGCGGGTGCGGGTGTTCAAGTGCGGGCCAGATTTCCTGGACCCGCACTGGCACCAGCTGGCCAGCGGGCAGCCGGTGCACAACCTGGACCTCTGGCTCAACGGCGAAACGGATATCCGCGCCCGTTTGCACGACGCCGCTACGACCAGCGACCTGATCCTGATCGAAGGGGTGATGGGGCTGTTCGACGGAGACCCGAGCGCGGCCGATCTGGCAGTCAAGCTCGGTATCCCGGTGCTGGCGGTGATCGATGCCGGGTCCATGGCGGGCACTTTCGGCGCGCTGGTGCACGGCCTGCGCCACTACCGGCCGGGCCTGCCCTGGGCCGGGGTGCTGGCCAACCGCGTGGCCAGCGAGGGGCACGAAAAAATGCTGCAGGCTTCGGTGCGAGGTGACGACCTGGGGGCGGAACCCGGCGGCATCGACGCCGGCTGGTTGGGCGGTTTGCGGCGCGACGCGGGTTTTGCACTGCCCGAGCGGCACCTGGGCCTGACCGTCGCTTCCGAACTGCCGGACGCCCTCGCGCGGCTGGACGCACTGGCCGACGCGATGGCGGCCACGCCGCTGGGCCAGCTCGACGCACAAGGCTGGCAGCCCTGGGCGGTGCCGTTTGAGCCTGTGGCTGAACGCCCGGTGGCTCCGCTGCTGCAAGGCCGCACCGTGGCCGTGGCACGCGACACGGCTTTCTGCTTCACCTACCCCGCCAACCTGGACACGCTGCGTGCGCTGGGGGCCGGGCTGGTTTTCTTTTCGCCGGTTGCCGACGAGCCGGTGCCGGACTGCGACGCGGTCTGGCTGCCCGGCGGTTACCCGGAGCTGCACGCCGATGCCCTGGTCAACGGCACCCGTTGCCGCGCCTCGCTGGCCGCGCACATTGCGGCGGGCAAGCCGGTCTGGGCCGAGTGCGGCGGCATGATGCCGCTGTTCGATGGTCTGGCGCTGGCCGACGGTTCGCGCCAGCCCATGTGGGGCCTGCTGCCCGGCGAGGTGGCCATGCAGCCGCGTCTGGCCGCGCTGGGCCCGCAGCGCTGGGACACCGCGCTGGGCGAGCTGCGCGGCCACACCTTCCACTACTCGCTGACCACTTCAGCGCTGGCGCCGGTGGCGAAGACCGCGCCGGGCAGCCCGTTCGGTAGGCCCGAGGCGGTCTACGGCCAGGGGTCGGTGCGGGCGAGCTACTTCCATGCGTGGTTTGCCTCAAACCCCGAGGCGGCTGCCCATCTCTTTCTGCCGGAGGCCGCATGAGCGCTGGTTTGCCCGGACCGCAACGCATCGTCTGCCTGACCGAGGAGACGACCGAGTGGCTCTACCTGCTGGGGCAGGAGGCGCGCATCGTCGGCATCAGCGGCTACACCGTGCGGCCGCGCCGGGCGCGCGAAGAAAAGCCCAAGGTCAGCGCGTTTCTCAGCGCCAAGATCGACAAGATCCTGGAACTGCGGCCCGACTGCGTGTTCGGCTTCTCCGACCTGCAGGCCGACATCGCGGCGGCGCTGATCCGCGCCGGTGTGCAGGTGACGGTGTTCAACCAGCGCAGCGTGGACGAGGTGTTTTCCATGCTCTACCAGGTGGCCGCCATGGTGGGCTGCGCGGACGACGGGCTGGCGCGCATCGCGGTCATGCGCCAGCGACTGGAGGCGATCCGTGCCGAAGTGGCCGCGCTGGTCGCGTCGGGCAAGCGCCGGCCCAGGGTGTTTTTTGAAGAGTGGGACGAGCCGCACATCAGCGGCATCCGCTGGGTGTCGGAGTTGCTGGGCATCGCCGGTGGCGACGATGTCTTCCCCGAGCTGGCGGTGCAGTCGCTGGGCAAGCACCGCATCATCGCGGACGGCGCCGAGATCGTGGCGCGCGCGCCGGACATCATCATCGGTTCCTGGTGCGGCAAGAAATTCCGCGCCGAGAAGGTGGCAGGCCGTGCCGGCTGGCAGGACGTGCCGGCCGTGAAAAACGGGCAGTTGTTCGAGATCAAATCGGCCGACATCCTGCAGCCCGGCCCGGCCGCGCTGACCGACGGGGTGGAGCAGATGCATCGCATCGTGAAAGCATGGATGAGAAATGTGGCCCCCACGCTCCCCACGGCGTATGGTTCGCTGCCCTCCGAGGGGGCGCTCTCCGCCTTGGGGCGGCCCGGCGGCGGGGACATGGCATGACGATTGCCCGCAGCACCTTCATCCTCGGCGGTCAGCGCAGCGGCAAGTCGCGCCGAGCCGAGCTGCTGGCGCGCGACTGGCTGGCCGCCGCGCCGGGACACCGCGCGGTGATGATCGCCACCGGCCAGGCCTGGGACGACGAGATGCGCGAGCGCATCGCGCGCCACCAGGCCGACCGCGCCGAGCGCGTGCCGGGCATGGTGACGGTGGAAGAGCCGCTGGCACTGGCCGGTGCGCTGCGGCTGCACAGCGACGCCCGCACGCTGATCGTGATCGACTGCCTGACCCTGTGGCTGACCAACCTGATGATGCCGACCGATCCGGTGCAGGCGCTGGATGAACCTGCCGTGATCGCCGCTGGCGAGGCCCTGTGCGCCGCCGTCGTGGCCGCGCCCGGGCCGGTGGTGCTGGTGGGCAACGAGATCGGCCTGGGCGTGATCCCGATGGGGCGCGAGGTGCGCGCCTTCGTGGACGCGCTGGGCCGGCTCAACCAGCGGGTGGCCGCGAGCTGCCCGCGCGTGACGCTGATGGCCGCCGGCCTGCCGCTGACTTTGAAAGACGAGACATGAAGCCGATCCGCCAGACCCTTGCGACGTTCGCGCTGACCCTGCTGGCCCTGTGCGGCGCGCCCGCGCAGGCCGCGCTGCAGATCACCGACGACGCTGGCGTGGTGGTGCAGTTCGAGCGCGCCCCGCAGCGCATCGTGAGCCTGCTGCCTTCGCTGGCCGAGACGGTGTGCGAGCTGGGCCAGTGCGCGCGGCTGGTGGGGGTGGACCGCTATTCCGACTTCCCGGCCAGCCTGAAGAAGCTGCCGCAGGTTGGGGGCGGGCTGGACCCGAACATCGAGGCCATCGTCGCGCTGCGGCCCGACGTGGTGCTGATGGCGACGTCTTCGCGCGCGGCCGAGCGCCTGCGGGCCTTGGGCCTGAAAGTGGTGGCGCTGGAGCCCAAGACGCACGCCGATGTGCAGCGCGTGATGCTCAAGATCGGCCAGCTGCTGGAAGTGCCCGATGCACAGAAGATCTGGCGTGCGATCGACGCGGCTGTGATGGCCGCGGCCCAGTCCATTCCGGCCAGCGCCCGCGGTGCACGGGTGTATTTCGAGGTCAACCAGGGGCCTTACGCGGCGGGTGAAAGTTCGTTCATCGGTGAGACCCTGACGCGGCTTGGGGCGAAGAACATCGTGCCCGCATCGCTCGGGCCCTTCCCGAAGCTCAACCCCGAATTCATCGTGCGCGCCAACCCGGACCTGATCATGGTCGGCCAGCGCAACGTGGAGGGCATGGCGCAGCGGCCGGGCTGGGCGGGCATGCGCGCGGTGCGCGAGCAGCGGCTGTGCGTGTTCCCGGTCGCCGAGTCGGACACGCTGGTGCGCCCCGGCCCGCGCATGGCCGAAGGCGCGCGCATCATGGCGCGCTGCCTGGCCGACAAGTCGCCCGGCGTTGTGAAGGCGAAGCCGTGAACGATACGGCGCAGGGCCGCCCCAAGCCGGATCAGCCCCCTCGGGGGGCAGCGACCCGCGCAGCGGCGGAGCGTGGGGGGGTGGTATGAACGCTCGCCGCGCGTCCTGGCTGGTGGCGGGCATGCTGCTCGTGGCACTGGTGCTGGCCGCGCTGGGTGTCTGCGTGGGCAGCGCCGGTTTCGAGAACCTGATCGGTCCACTGCTGGACCCGCAGGCCGATCCGGCCGCCACCGCGATGGCGCAACAGATCGTGTGGGAAATCCGCCTGCCGCGCACCCTGGGCGCCTGGGGCGCGGGCGCCTTGCTGGGCCTGGCCGGCGCGGTGGCGCAGGGCCTGTTCCGCAACCCGCTGGCCGATCCGTTTTTGCTCGGCAGCGCCTCGGGCGCCTCGCTGGGCGTGGCGCTGGCGCTGGCCGCCATGGGCGGCGGCGCCGGCATGCTGGGCGGCAGCATGATGTACGGCGCGGCTGTGAGCGTTTTTTCCGGCAGCGCGCTGGTGCGCCTGGGCCTGACCGGTGCCGCGTTCTGCGGCGCGGTGCTGGCGGTGCTGCTGACGCTGGTGCTCTCGCGCGGCGTGCAGCACACGCTGCGCCTCTTGCTGGCCGGCGTGGTGGTGGGCGTGGTGCTGGCGGCCATGACGCACCTGGTGCTGGTGTTTTCGCCCGAGTCGCTGCAGGCCATGCAGGCCTTCATGCTGGGCTCGACCAGTTTCGTGGGCTGGACCGCCTGTGTGCTGATGGCGGGCGTGTGGGCGCTGTGCGCTCTGGCGGCCTGGCTGTTCTCGCGCGTGCTGGACGGCCTGAGCCTGGGCGATGCCACCGCGCGCAGTCTGGGCCTGCCCCTGGGGCCCATGCGCGCCGCGCTGGTGGGGGTGCTGGCGCTGGCCACCGGCACCGCCGTGGCACAGACCGGGCTGATCGCTTTCGTGGGCCTGGCGGCGCCGCACCTGGTGCGCTCGCTGGTCAAGACCACCAGCGCCCGGCTGATGCTGCTGGCCAGCTGCATGGGTGGTGTGCTGCTGATGGCGGCCGACACGCTGGCGCGCTGGCTGATCGCGCCGCAGGAGCTGCCGGTGGGCGTGCTCACCGCGGTGCTGGGCGGCGGTTACCTGCTGTGGCTGATGCAGCGCAACACACGTGCCTCGCGCGGGGGTGGGCTGTGAGCATCGCCATCCAGACCTGTGATCTGAGCGCCCGCCTGGGCGACGAGCCCATCCTGCACCGCATCTCGCTGAACCTGCCGCAGGCGCGCTGGACCAGCATCGTCGGCCCCAATGGCGCGGGCAAGTCCACCCTGCTGCGCTGTCTGGCCGGTTTGCTGCCGCACAGCGGTGCGGTGGCGCTGCTGGGCCGGGCGCTGGCCGACTGGCCGCACCGCCAGCGCGCGCAGCAGCTGTCGTGGCTGGGGCAGAACGAGGCCAGCGCCGACGACCTGACCGTGTGGGACGTGGCCATGCTCGGCCGCCTGCCACACCAGGCCTGGCTCAGCCCGCCGAGCGCCGAAGACCGCGCCGCGGTGGAGCGCGCGCTGCGCGCCACACAGGCCTGGGACTGGCGTGCCCGCACGCTGGGCCAGCTCTCCGGCGGCGAGCGCCAGCGCGTGCTGCTGGCCCGCGCCCTGGCGGTGGAGGCCGAGGTGCTGCTGATGGACGAGCCCCTGGCCAACCTGGACCCGCCGCACCAGGCCGACTGGCTGGACCTGGTGCAGGCCCTGGTGGCGCAGGGCAAGACGGTGGTCAGCGTGCTGCACGAGGTGGGCATGGCGCTGCACGCCGACGAACTGGTGGTGATGGCGCAGGGCCGCGTGACGCACCAGGGCGCCTGCGCCGACCCGGCCACGCACCGGGCGCTGGAGGCGGTGTTCGACCACCGGGTGGCGGTGCGCGAACTGGATGGGCAGTGGGTGGCATTGCCCCTGCCGGGTCGGGTCGCCCCGAACGATTTTTCAAACGGCGCAGCAAAAGGCGCCACAACCAAGGAGTAGTGCCATGCACATCGAAACCGGACTGGTGGACACCACCAAAATCTTCCTGAGTTACGCCTCCGCCACCGCGGCACTGGCCTATGCCACCAAGCTGGCCTGGGACATGGTGCGTCAGGAGGGCGTGCTCGCCCTGCTGGTCCGCTCGCTGATTGCCACTGCGATGGTGTTCGCCTTCTTCGAGCTGCTGCCCCACCACCCGGTGGGCGTGTCCGAAGTGCACCTGATCCTGGGCAGCACGCTGCTGCTGGTGTTCGGCGCGGCACCGGTGGCCATCGGCCTGGCGGCTGGCCTGGGCATCCAGAGCCTGTTCTTCGCCCCCGCCGACCTGCCCCAGTACGGCATGAACGTCACCACGCTGCTGGTGCCGCTGTTCGCCATCCAGGCCCTGGCCCGTCGCATCATCGCGCCGGCCACCGCCTATGTGGACATTGGCTACGCCCAGGCGTTCAAGCTGTCGGCCACCTACCAGGGCGGCATCGTGATGTGGGTGGGCTTCTGGGCGCTGTACGGCCAGGGCTTCACCGCAGCCAACGTTGAGAGCATCGGCACGTTTGGCGCCGCCTACATGACTGTCGTGCTGCTGGAACCGCTGGTGGACCTGGGCGTGCTGGCCCTGGCCAAGCAGTTCAAGCGCCTGCAGGGATCGCTTGTGGTCGAGCAGCGCCTGTACGCCGCAGCCTGAGGTGAAGCGCATGTGCACACAGACCGGTCCGCGTGACCGCCGAACTGCGGCAGGCCCGGCCTGTGAATGAAGCCCTGAAGACCGGTTTCGTGTCCATCGTCGGCGCGGGCCCTGGTCCGCTCGACCTCATGACCCTGCGCGCGCTGGACCGCCTGCGCCGCGCCGAGGTGGTGGTGCACGACCGGCTGATCGCGGCCGAGGTGCTCGACCAGATCCCGGCCGGCGCGCAACGCGTGTACGTGGGCAAGGCCCTGGGCCACCACGCCGTGCCGCAGGAAGGCATTCACGATCTGCTGGTGGCGCACGCGCGCACCGGTGCCCGTGTGGTGCGCCTCAAGGGTGGCGACCCGTTCGTGTTCGGGCGCGGCGGCGAAGAGGTGCAGGCCCTGCAGGCCGAAGGCATCGCCTTCGAGGTGGTGCCCGGCGTCACGGCCGCCAGCGGCTGCTCGGCGACCGCCGGCATTCCGCTCACCCACCGCGACCTTGCGGCCAGCTGCGTGTTCCTGCCCGGCCACCTGGCTGACGACGAGGCCACGCACGACTGGCGCGCGCTCGCCCGCCCGGGGCAGACGCGGGTGTTCTACATGGGCATCCAGCGGCTGTCCCACATCGCCGAACGGCTGATGGCGCACGGGCTGTCGCCCGCCACGCCGGCGGCCATCGTGCGCGACGGCACCCGCCCGACGCAGACCGTGCTGGCCTGCCCGCTGCACCGCCTGGTCGAGCAGGCACCGGCCTACGGGCCACAGCCCGGTCTGCTCATCATCGGCGAGACCGTGCAGCTGAGTCCGCATTTCAAGGCCGGCTGAACCCGGCTACGACGCGCCATGAACGACCCCACTTCCACACGCCACGACGAGACCGTGCAGATCAAGGGCTGGTGCCCGGGCGCGGTCCGGCCCATGGCCGCCAGCGACGGTCTGGTGGTGCGCATCCGGCCGCCGGTCGGCCGGCTCGACCGCGAGCAGGCCCAGGGCCTTGCCGCCCTGGCGGGGCGCTGGGCGCATCCGCTGCTGGAACTGACCAACCGGGCCAACCTGCAACTGCGGGGCGTCGATCCGGCCCACCACACCAGCCTGCTGGACGCGCTGCGCGACCTGGGCCTGGTGGACGCGGACGCGGCGCAAGAAGCCCGGCGCAATGTGCAGGTGCAACCGTTCTGGAACGAGGGCGACCTCACCCACGGCCTGGCCCTGCGGCTGGGCCAGCTGCTGGCCAGCGACCAGGCGCCCGCGCTGCCGGCCAAGTTCGGCTTCGTGGTGGACACCGGACCGGTGCCCTGCCTGCGCGGGGCCTACGCCGACGTCCGGCTGGAGCGCCACGCGGGTGGCGTGCTGGTCCATGCCGATGGCGCCAGTCACGGCGTGCTCACCTCGCCGCAGGACGCACCGCAACGCGCGCTGGACCTGGCCCGCTGGTTCCTGCAAGCGGGCGGCGCCCCGGCCGGGCGCGGGCGCATGTCGGCGCTGCTGGACCGGTGCCCTTTGCCCGCCGAGTGGCGGCAGACGGCGGTGGAGCCGGTGGCGCGAGGCAGAGCGGACACGCCCGCACCCGGCCCTCAGGCGGGCGGGCACCTCGTTGGCCTGGCCTTCGGCCTGCTGCCGGCCCGCGCGCTGGCGGCGCTGGGCGCCTGCGGGGCGCTGCGCCTGACGCCCTGGCGCAGCCTGCTGGTGGAGGGCGCCGCGCCGCTGCCCGACCTGCCCGAACTGATCACCGCTCCCGGTGATGCCCGTCTGCGAGTGGCCGCCTGCACAGGGGCCCCCGGCTGCGAACAGGCTGCGCCGGCCGACGAATCCACCCGGGCGCTGGCCCTGGCACTGGCGCCGCTGGTTCAGGCCGGCCACAGCCTGCACGTCTCGGGCTGCCCCAAGGGCTGCGCCCACCCCCGCGCGGCCACCACCGTGCTCATCACCGGGCAGGGGCTGGACCTGATCTGGCAAGGCACGGCAGCCAGCGCGCCCGACCGCCGTGGCTTGGACCGCCAGGCCATCGAGCAATTGCTGCGACAACAAGCGTTTTTTCCCCATGCTGCACCGCTTTGAATCCGATGGCGATGCCATCTACCGACAGTCGTTTGCCATCATCCGGTCAGAAGCCGAACTGGGCCGTTTCACGCCCGTGGAAGAACTCGCCGTGGTGCGCATGATCCACGCGGCCGGTCTGGTCGGGCTGGAACAGCACGTGGCGTTCACGCCCGGCATGGCCGAGGCCGCGCGCCGCGCGCTGCAGGGCGGCGCGCCCATCCTGTGCGACGCGCGCATGGTCAGCGAAGGCATCACGCGCAAGCGGTTGCCGGCCGACAACGCCGTCATCTGCACCCTGCAGGACCCGCAGGTGAGCGACCTGGCCCGCCAGATGGGCACCACCCGCAGCGCCGCCGCGCTGGAGCTGTGGCGCCCGCACCTGGGCGGGGCGGTGGTGGCCATCGGCAATGCGCCCACCGCGCTGTTTCACCTGCTGAACATGCTGCAGGACCCGGCCTGCCCACGCCCGGCGGCCGTCATCGGCTGCCCGGTGGGGTTTGTGGGGGCGGCCGAATCCAAGGCCGCGCTGATGGCCACGCCGGGCCTGCCGGCCCTGGTGGTGCACGGTCGCCTGGGGGGCTCGGCCATCACGGTGGCGGCCATCAATGCGCTGGCCAGCGAGAAGGAGATCTGATGGGACGCATCATCTGCACCGGCCTGGGCCCGGGCGATCCCGAGCTGATGAGCGTGCGCGCCGACCGCCTGGTGCGGTCTGCCCGGCACGTGGCCTATTTCCGCAAAAAGGGCCGTGCCGGCCAGGCCCGCAAGATGGTGGATGCCCTGCTGGCCCCGGGCGTGACCGAGTACGCGATGGAGTACCCCGTCACCACCGAGCTGCCGTTTGACAGCCCGGCCTACATCCACTGCCTGGCCCGCTTCTACGACGACTGGGCCGAGCGCCTGGCCGGGCTGGCGCAGACGCAGGACATCGTGGTGCTGTGCGAAGGCGACCCGTTTTTCTATGGCTCCTTTATGCACCTCTACACCCGCCTTCAGGGCCGTGCGGTGGTGGACGTGGTGCCCGGCATTCCTGGCATGGTGGGTTGCTGGTGGGCCACCGGCCAGCCCATGACCTGGGGCGACGATGTGTTGACCGTGCTCATGGGTACCCTGCCCGAAGACGACCTGTTGCGCCACATGCAGGCCGCCGATGCGATGGCCATCATGAAGACCGGCCGCAACCTGCCGCGCGTGCGCCGGGCGCTGGCCCGCGCGGGCAAGCTCGACCAGGCCTGGCTGGTGCAGCACGGCACCATGCCGCAGCAGCAGCTGAGCCGGCTGGCCGACACGCCCGACGAGGTCTGCCCGTATTTCGCCATCGTGCTGGTGCACGGCCAGGGGCGGCGGCCCGAGGTGGCCGAATGAACGCCGCGCAGGGCGAGGGGGGTGAAATGAGCGGGTGCCTGTGCATCGCTGGCCTGGGGCCGGGCGACGAGGCGCTGGTGACGCCCGAGGTGCGCCAGGCGCTGGACCAGGCCACCGATGTGCTGGGCTACATCCCTTACGTGGCGCGGGTGGCGCCGCGCGCCGGCCTGAACCTGCACCCGTCGGACAACCGCGAGGAGCTCGACCGTGCGCGCGCCGCGCTGGCGCTGGCCGCCGCCGGTGGCCGGGTGGTGGTGGTGTCGTCCGGCGACCCCGGCGTGTTCGCCATGGCGTCGGCCGTGTTCGAGGCCATGGAAGGCCGGCCCAACTGGCAGGCGCTGGACGTGCGGGTGCTGCCCGGCATCACCGCTATGCTGGCCGCGGCCGCACGGGCCGGTGCGCCGCTGGGGCACGACTTTTGCACCCTCAACCTCAGCGACAACCTCAAGCCCTGGACGCTGATCGAAAAACGCCTGCGCGCCGCGGTGGACGCCGACATGGCGGTGGCCTTCTACAACCCGCGCTCGGCCAGCCGCCCGCACACCTTCGAACAGGTGCTGCAGCTGCTGCGCGAGCGCTGCGAGCCCGACCGCCTGCTGCTGTTCGCGCGCGCGGTGAGCACGCCGCAGGAGCGCCTGCTGTGCGTGCCGCTGGCCCAGGCGCAGGCCGAGATGGCCGACATGCGCACGCTGGTCATCGTCGGCAGCTCCACCACGCGCCGCGTGGGCCGTTTCGTCTACACCCCGCGTTCGGTGGTGGCCGCATGAAGGCCGCCATGACCGGGCGGCCGGCCCAGCCAGTGCAGCACCTCGTCTGCCGTGCCCACCACCGGGCGCGGAGGGATCGTGGGGCGGTCGATCAGGATCACCGGGCAGCCGTGCTGGCGCGCGGCGTCCAGCTTGGCCTGAGCGCCCTGGCCGCCCGCGTTCTTGGCCACCACGTGGGTGATGCGGTGCTGCGCCAGCAGGGCCAGGTCGTTGGCCAGGGTGAAGGGGCCGCGGTCCAGCACCACGGTGCCTTGCGCGGCGGGCAGCTCGAAACCCGGGTCCACCAGCCGCAGCAGGAACCAGTGCCGGCCCGCGTCCAGAAAGGGCTGCACGTGTTGTCGGCCGATGGCCAGGAACACCCGCGCCGGCTCGGCGGGCAGGGCGGCCACGGCCGCGACCAGGTCGGGCACATGCTGCCAGCGGTCGCCGGGTTGGGCCTGCCAGGCCGGGCGTTCCAGCGCCAGCAGCGGCAGCGCCCGCTGGGCGCAGGCCTGCACCGCGTGCGCGCTCATCTGGGCGGCAAAGGGGTGGGTGGCGTCCACCACGTGGGTGATGCGCTCGGCCTGGAGGTACTGGCACAGGCCGGCCACGCCGCCGAAGCCGCCCACCCGCGTGGGCAGTGGCTGGGCCACGGGCGCGTCGGTGCGGCCGGCGTAGGAAAACACCGCGTCCACGCCCGCGACGGCCAGGGCCTGGGCCAGCCGGCTGGCTTCGGTGGTGCCGCCCAGCAGGAGGACACGTTGCATGGCTGAAGCTTGGCTGTCGATCATCGGCATGGGAGAAGATGGGCTGGCGGGCCTGGGCGATGGTAGCCGCGCCGCGCTGGCCGCTGCCCGCCATGTGTTTGGCGGCCCGCGCCACCTGGCGCTGGCCAGCGTGGGCGCGCGCGGCACCGCCTGGGGCGTGCCGTTCGACGTCCAGCCGGTGCTGGCCCTGCGCGGGCAGCCGGTGGTGGTGCTGGCCTCGGGCGATCCGTTCTGGTTCGGTGCCGGCGGCAGCCTGGCCCAGCACCTGCAGCCGGGCGAGTGGACCGCACACGCCCAGCCGTCCACCTTCTCGCGCGCCGCGGCTGCGCTGGGCTGGCGCCTGGAGCAGACCGCCTGTCTGGGCTTGCACGCGCAGCCGCTGGCGGCGGTGCGGCCCTGGCTGCGGCGTGGCCAGCGCCTGATTTGCCTGGTGCGCGACAGCGAAGCCTTGCTGGCGCTGGCGGCCCTGGTCAGCAGCCATGGGTTTGGCGCCAGCAGCGGCTGGGCACTGGAACGGCTGGGTGGCCCGCACGAACGCATCCGCCGCTGGCGACTGGCGGCGCCCGACCTGCCCGGGCTGGAAGCCCCCTTGGCGCTGGCGCTGGACCTGCACGACGGCCCGCCCGGCCTGCCCGCCAGCAGCGGCCTGCCCGACGAGCTGTTCGCCCACGACGGTCAGATCACCAAATCACCCATGCGGGCGCTGACACTGCGCGCGCTTGCGCCGCGCCCGGGCGAATGCCTGTGGGACCTGGGCGCGGGCTCGGGCTCCGTGTCGGTGGAATGGTGCCTGGCTGGCGGGGTGTCGCACGCAGTGGAGCGTTCGCCCGACCGCGCCGCCAACATCCACCGCAACGCCGAGCAGCTGGGTGTGCCCCACCGCCTGCAGGTGCACCAAGCGGCCTCGATCGACGCGCTGGCCACCTTGCCCGCGGCCGACGCGGTGTTCGTGGGCGGCGGCTTCGACGGCGCGTTGTTCGAGGCCTTGCGGGCCCTGGTGCAACCGGGCTGTCGCCTGGTCGTCAACGGCGTGACCCTGGAAACCGAAGCCCTGTTGCTGCAGCTGCACGCGCGCCACGGCGGCGAGCTGCTGCAGGTGTCGCTGGCCCAGGCGCAGCCGCTGGGCGGCTTGCGCGGCTGGCAGCCGGCGCGCCCGGTGGTGCAGTGGAGCGTGCTGCTGTGACCCCGCCCGTGACCCACGCATTCGCCGGCTTGGGCTTTCGCCAGCAGGCCAGCGCGCAGGCGCTGCGCCAGGCGCTGGACGCTGCCCTGGGCGCGGCCACGCAGGGTGGGGCGGTGCTGTCGCTGCACGCGCTGGCCACCGCCGACGACAAGTGCCATCACCCGGCCCTGGTGCAGCTGGCCGCCGAGCTGGCCCTGCCGCTGCGGCCCGTGCCGCTGGCGCAACTGCTGACGCAGGACGCGCAACCCAGCGCCCACGTGCCGGCCCGCTACGGTGCCCGCAGCCTGGCCGAGGCCGCGGCCCTGGGGGCGGCCGGCACTGGCGCGGTGCTGGCGGGCGGCCGCCACGTCAGTGCCGACGGCAGCGCCACCGCGGCCATTGCCATCGCCATGAACTTTCCTGAAACACAGACCCCATGACCGTCCATTTCATTGGCGCCGGACCGGGCGCCCCCGACCTGCTGACCCTGCGCGGGCGCGACCTGATCGCTGCCAGCCCGGTGTGCCTGTACGCCGGCTCGCTGGTGCCCGAAGGCGTGCTCGCCCACTGCCCGCCGGGCGCGCGCATCGTCAACACCGCGCCGCTGTCGCTGGAGCAGATCGTGCAGACCATTCAAGAGGCCCATGCCCTGGGCCAGGATGTGGCGCGCCTGCACTCGGGCGACCTCTCGGTGTGGTCGGCCATGGGCGAGCAGCTGCGCGCGCTGCGCGAGGCAGGCATCCCGTTCACCGTCACGCCGGGCGTGCCCTCGTTCGCCGCGGCCGCGGCCACCCTGGGGGCCGAGCTGACGCTGCCGGGCATGAGCCAGTCGGTGGTGCTCACGCGCACCAGCGGCCGCGCCTCGCCCATGCCCGAAGGCGAGGCGCTGGCGAACTTCGCCCGCACCGGCGCCACGCTGGCCATCCACCTGTCCATCCACGTGCTGCCGCAGGTGGTGCGGGACCTGCTGCCGCACTATGGGGCCGACTGCCCGGTGGCCGTGGTCTGGCGCGCCAGCTGGCCCGACGAGCGCGTGGTGCGCGCCCGCCTGTCGACCATCGAGATGGCCATCGGTGAGGGCATCGACCGCACCGCGCTGATCCTGGTCGGGCACAACCTGGGCGCCGATGACTTCGGCCACAGCCGCCTCTACGCGGCCGACTACGACCGCCGCTACCGCCCCCTGGGCACGGCGCCGCGTTTCCCGGCGGGCAGCGAATGAAGGTGCAGCTCAGCCTGATCGGCATGGGGGCCGGTCACCCGGACCACATCACCCGCCAGGGCGTGGCGGCGCTGCAGCGCGCCCAGCTGGTGCTGGTGCCGCGAAAGGGCGCAGACAAGGCCGACCTGGCCGACCTGCGCCTGGACCTGTGCCGCGAACTGCTGCCCGCCGGCACCACCGTGGTGGCCCCGTTCGACATGCCGGTGCGCGAAGGGGCCGAGACCGATTACCTGGCCGCGGTGGACCGCTGGCACGACGCCATCGCCCAGGTCTGGCTGGACACCATCACGCAGCACCTGCCCGAGGGCGGTGTCGTGGCCCTGCTGGTCTGGGGCGACCCGTCGCTCTACGACAGCACGCTGCGCATCGCCCGCCGCCTGGCCGCGCGCGTGCAGCTGACCACCACCGTGGTGCCCGGCATCACCGCGCTGCAGGCGCTGACGGCGGCGCACGCCATCCCGCTCAACGACATCAACGCGCCGGTGCTCATCACCACCGGCCGCCAGCTGCGCGAACGCGGCTGGCCCGCCAGTGCCGACACCGTGGCGGTGATGCTGGACGGGCAATGCGCTTTCCAGACCCTGGCCCCCGAGGGCCTGCACATCTGGTGGGGCGCCTTCCTGGGCATGCCACACCAGTTGTGCATCAGCGGCCCGCTGGCTGAGGTGGGTGCCACCATCCTGCGCGAGCGGGAGCAGGCACGCAGCCGCCACGGCTGGGTCATGGACACCTACCTGCTCAGACGAGCCAACGACACCGGAACACCCCATGCAGATTGAAACCCCGCCCGCCAGCCGCGACACCCCCAAGCCCCAGGGCGAACGCCGCGGGCTGGTCATGGTCCACACCGGCCACGGCAAAGGCAAGAGCACGGCGGCCTTCGGGCTGGCCCTGCGCGCCCACGGCCGCGGCAAGAAGATCAAGGTCTACCAGTTCATGAAGGTGCCCAGTGCGCGCTTTGGCGAGCACCGCCTGTTCGAGCAGCTGGGCATTCCCATTGAAGGGCTGGGCGACGGCTTCAGCTGGAAAAGCCGCGACCTGGACCATTCTGCCGAGCTGGCTCAGCACGGCTGGGCCAAGGCCGAGGCCACCATCCGCGCCGGCGAACACTTCATGGTGGTGCTCGACGAAATCATGTACCCGCTGCGCTACGGCTGGATCACGCTGGACGCGGTGCTGACCTGCCTGCGCGAGCGCCCGCCCGCTGTGACCGTGGTGCTGACCGGTCGCAACGCACCGGCCGAGCTGATCGAGCTGGCCGACACGGTGACCGAGATGACGCTGGTCAAACACCACTTCAACGCCGGCGTGCCGGCGCAGCGCGGCATCGAGGACTGAATCGCCGGGCGCCCCATCCTTTCCAACGAGACACACGCCATGAACCTCCAGAAAATCCCCGCCACCATCGTCACCGGCTTCCTCGGTGCCGGCAAGACCACGCTGCTGCGCCACCTGCTCACCCACGCCCAGGGGCGGCGCATCGCCGTCATCGTCAACGAGTTCGGCGCCCTGGGCATTGACGGCGAGCTGCTGCGCGCCTGCGGCATCGGCTGCGACGAGGACGGCAGCGACAACGGCCAGCTCTACGAACTGGCCAACGGCTGCCTGTGCTGCACCGTGCAGGAAGAGTTCGCCCCCGTCATGGAGCAACTGGCCGCGCGGCGCGACCAGATCGACCACCTGGTGATCGAGACCTCGGGCCTGGCCCTGCCCAAGCCGCTGGTGCAGGCCTTCCAGTGGCCCAGCCTGCGCAACACCTTCACGGTGGACGCCGTGGTCACGGTGGTGGACGCCCCGGCCGTGGCGGCCGGCCAGTTCGCCGAAGACCCGGTTGCGGTGGACGCGCAGCGCCGCGCCGACGAGAACCTGGACCACGACTCGCCGCTGGCCGAGCTGTTCGAAGACCAGCTGGCCACCGCCGACCTGGTGGTCATCAACAAGACCGACGGCCTGGACGCCGCCGCGCTGGCGCAGGTGGAAGCCACCGTGCGCGCCGAGACCCCCTCGGGCGTGAAGCTGGTGCAAGTGCAGCAGGGCCGGGTGGACATCGACCTGCTGCTGGGCATGGGCCGCGCGGTGGAAGACGTGATCGACGCGCGCAAGACGCACCACGACGAAGAAGAGGACCACGACCACGACGAGTTCGATTCCCTCTCGCTCACGCTGGACGTGCCCGACCGCCAGCGCTTGCTGGACGCGCTGGTGGCCCTGGTGCGCCGCCACGAGATCTACCGCGTCAAGGGTTTCGTGGCGTTGCCTGGCGCGGCCATGCGCCTGCTGGTGCAGGGTGTGGGCCAGCGCTTTGACAGCCAGTTCGACCGCCCCTGGCGCGCCGACGAAACACGCGCCAGCCGCCTGGTGTTCATTGGCGACCACCTCGACGCCGCCCAGTTGCGGCGCGAGCTGCAGGCCGAGCTGAACGGCACCGCCGCCACCACCGCCGCCTGACCCGGAACCCCTCGCATGCACCTTTTGTCCACCCGACCGGGCGGCCACGTTGAAGACGGTGGCCAGGGCGTCGTGCGCGTGGCGCAGACGCCGGCCGACATCGTCGTGCTCAGCGCGGCCGACACCACGCTCTCGCTGCTGGCCGACGCGGTGGACGCGCTGCCCCCCGACTTCCCCACCGTGCGGCTGGTCAATCTCATGTGGCTGCGTCAGCCCGCGTCGATGGACCTGTACGTGGACGACGTGCTGCGCCACGCCCGCGCGGTCGTGATCGACCACCTGGGCGCCCCGGCCGACTGGGCCTACGTGGTGGAACAGACCTTGTCGCTGGCCGGGGTGCGGTGGGTGTCGCTGTTTTCGGGCGAAGCGGTTGAAGACCCGCAACTGCTGCAGCGTGGCAGCGCTGCCGTAGCCGACAGCCGCTTTCTCTGGCGCTGCCTGCGCGAAGGCGGGCGCGACAACGCCCGTGCCTTCTTCGACCTCATCCGCCACCGCGTCTGGGCCACGGGTGCTGAACCGGCCCCGCCCCAGCCCATGCCCCCGACCCTGCGCTACCAGAGCGCGCAGCCGCTGCCCTGGCGGGCGCAGCAGCCGGTGGCGCTGCTGCTGTTCTACCGCGCCCACGCGCAAACCGGCAACACCGCGGTGTTCGACAGCGTGCTGGCCGCGTTGCACGAGCGCGGCCTGAACCCGCTGGCCCTGGCGGTGGATTCGCTCAAGTCGCCGTCCACCCTGGCCACGGTGCAGGCCCTGGCGGCCGAACACGCGGTGGACGTGGTGCTTAACGCCACCAGCTTTGCTATTGGCAGCATGGACGGCGCGGACGGTGACGATGCCGCGCCGGTGCTGCTGGCCGGTGACGCGCCGGTGCTGCAACTCATCACTGCCGGTGGCCTGCGCGAGCAGTGGGCCGAAGACCCCCACGGCCTCACGCCGCGAGACCTCGCCATGCACGTGGTGCTGCCCGAGGTGGACGGCCGCATCGGCACGCGCGCCATCAGCTTCAAGGGCCTGGCCTGGCGCTGCGAACGTGCCCAGGTGGACGTGGTGCGCTACCAGCCCGAACACGAGCGCATCGGCTTCGTGGCCGAACTGGCGCAGCGCTGGTGCCGGCTGCGCCACCAGCCGGTGGACCAGCACCGCCTGGCCCTGGTGCTGGCCAACTACCCCCAGAACGACGCCCGCCTGGGCAACGGCGTGGGCCTGGACACACCGGCCGCCGTGGTCGGCATCCTGCAGGCGTTGCACGCGCAGGGCTGCGACACCGGCGAGCTGCCCGCCAGCGGCGACGCGCTGATGGCCCGGCTGATCGAGGGCGTGACCAACCGCCTCGATGCCAACGACCACCGCCCGGTGGGCCAGAGCCTGGCCATGGCCGACTACCTGGCCGCCTTCCAGGCGCTGGCCCCCGAACGCCAGGCCGAAGTGAACGCGCTGTGGGGCCCGCCCGACCAGGACCCGATGGTGCGCAGCGGGCGCTTCATGGTGCCCGGCCTGCGCCTGGGCCGGGTGTTCGTGGGCATACAGCCCGCGCGCGGGCGCGACATGGACCTGCTGGCCAGCTACCACGACGCCGACCTGGTGCCGCCCCACGGCTACTTGGCTTTCTACTTCTGGCTGCGCCGCGCCTGGGCGGCCGACGCACTGGTGCATGTTGGCAAGCACGGCAACCTCGAATGGCTGCCCGGCAAAAGCGTGGCGCTGGGGGCCGATTGTTGGCCCGACGCCATCCTGGGCCCGCTGCCGCACCTCTACCCCTTCATCGTCAACGACCCTGGCGAAGGCAGCCAGGCCAAGCGGCGCACGCAGGCGGTCATCATCGACCACCTCATGCCGCCGCTCACGCGCGCCGAAACCTACGGCCCGCTGCAGGTGCTCGAACGCCAGATGGACGAGTACTACGAGGCCCTCTCGCTGGACCCGCGCCGCGCCGCCCGGTTGCGCCAGGCCATCCTGGACCACGTCGTCACCCACGGCCTGCACGCCGATCTGGGCTTTGAAGCCCCGGCCGACGACGCCGCGCGCCTGCGCGTGCTGGAGCGGCTGGACGCCTACCTGTGCGAGATCAAGGAATCGCAGATCCGCGACGGCCTGCACGTGTTCGGCCGTTCGCCCGCCGGGCGCCAGCGCACCGACACGCTGCTGGCGCTGGCGCGCTTTCCGCGCGGCAAGGGCGCGGGGCAGGCCAGCCTGCTGCAGGCCCTGGCCGCCGACCTGGGGCTAGACGGTTTCGACCCGCTGGACCCGGACTGGGCCCAGCCCTGGCAGGGGCCGCGCCCGGCCGCCCTGCTGGCCCAGAGCGACGAGGCCTGGCGCCACGCCGGCCACACCCGCGAGCGCATTGAAAAACTGGCCTCCCGCTGGCTGGCCGACGCCACCGTGCCCGACGCCGCGCTGTGGCCACACACCGCAGCGGTGCTGGCCCAGGTGCAAGGTGTGCTGGCCCCGCGGCTGGACGCCTGCGGTGAACAGGAAATGACCCAGCTGCTGCGCGGCCTGCGCGGGCGCTTCGTGCCGCCCGGCCCCAGCGGTGCCCCCTCGCGCGGGCGGCCCGACGTGCTGCCCACCGGGCGCAACTTCTACGCCGTGGACACCCGCGCCGTGCCCACCCCCACCGCCTACGCCATGGGCGCGCTGGCGGCGGACCGGGTGGTCGAACGCCACCTGCAGGACCACGGCAGCTTCCCCACGGCGGTCGGCCTGTCGGTCTGGGGCACCAGCACCATGCGCACCGGTGGCGAAGACGTGGCCCAGGCCATGGCCCTGCTGGGCGTGCGGCCCAAGTGGGCACCCGGCAGCGGCCGGGTGGTGGACATCGAGGTGCTGCCCATGGCGATCCGCCAGCGGCCCCGGGTGGACGTGACGCTGCGCGTTTCGGGCTTCTTCCGCGACGCCTTCCCCGGCCTGATCGACCTCTTCGACACCGCGGTCAGGGCGGTGGCGGCGGTGTCCACCGAAGACGAACCCGACGACGTGAACCCGGTGCGCGTGCGGGTGCAGCGCGAAGCGGCCGAGGCCCGAGCCCTGGGCGTGGCCGACGACGCCGCGCAGCGCCAGGCCAGCTGGCGCGTGTTCGGTCCGCGCCCCGGTGGCTACGGCACCGGCCTGCAAGAACTCATGGACAGCGGACGCTGGAAAGACCAGGACGACATCGCCCAGGCCTACCTGCGCGCCGGCGCCTTCGCCTACGGGCAGGACGGCCACGGCACCGCCGCCCGCGAGAGCTTCGAGCGCCGCGTGGGCGGACTGCAGGCCGTGCTGCAGAACCAGGACAACCGCGAGCACGACATCCTCGACTCCGACGACTACTACCAGTTCCAGGGCGGCCTGGCCGCGGCGGTGCAGCACCTGGGCGGTGCGCAGCCGGCCCTGTACCACGGTGACTTCAGCACCCCCGGCGCGCCGCGCATCCGCAGCCTCTCGCAAGAGCTGGCCCGGGTGGTGCGTTCGCGGGTGGTCAACCCCAAGTGGATCGAGGGCGTGCAGCGCCACGGCTACAAGGGCGCGGCCGAGATGGCCGCCACGGTCGACTTCCTGTTCGGCTTCGACGCCACCACCGGCCAGGTCGGCGACCACCAGTACGCGCTGGTGGCCGACGCCTACGTGCACGACGGGGTCAACCGCGCCTTCCTGGAGCGCCACAACCCGCTGGCCCTGCTCAGCATCGGCGAGCGCCTGCTCGACGCCATGCAGCGCGGGCTGTGGCAGGCGCCGGGCGAACACCGCGAACGCATCGAACACACCTTGCTCGAACTGGAACACCGCCTGGAAACCCAGGGCCAGGGCGAAGGACCCACGACATGAACGAACCCGAGACAACCATCCCCCCACTGCACCCCGTCAGCCATGCGGGCTTTCCTTTTGCCGCACTGGTGGGCCACGCCCCACTGCGGCAGGCGCTGCTGCTGGCCGCGGTGGACCCCGGCATCGGCGGCGTGCTCATCAGCGGCCCCCGAGGCACCGCCAAATCGACCGCCGCACGCGCGCTGGCGGCGCTGCTGCCGGGGGCTCCGTTTATCAGCCTGCCGCTGGCCGCCAGCGTGGAGCAGTTGGTGGGCACGCTCAACCTGGAAGACGTGCTGCGCGACGGCCTCGTGCGGCTGGCGCCCGGGCTGCTGGCGCGCGCGCACGGCGGCGTGCTGTACGTGGACGAGGTCAACCTGCTGCCCGACGCGCTGGTGGACGCGCTGCTCGACGCGGCGGCCAGCGGCGTCAACACGGTCGAGCGCGACGGTGTGTCGCGCCAGCACGCGGCGCGCTTCGTGCTGATCGGCACCATGAACCCCGAAGAGGGTGATCTGCGGCCCCAACTGCTTGACCGCTTCGGCCTGAGTGTGGTGCTGGACAACCCGTCCGACCACGGGCTGCGCCAGGCCATCGTGCGGGCGCGGCTGGACTTTGACCGCGACCCGCTGGCCGTGCTGCAGCGCGCGGCGGCTGAACAGGCCGCGCTGGTGGCCCAGGTGGCCGCGGCGCGCGCGGCCCTGCCGGCCGTGGACTGGAGCGACGCCGTGCTGACGCACGCCACCGCGCTGGCGCTGGCGGCGGCGGTGGACGGCGTGCGCGGTGACCTGGTGCTGCTCAAAGCCGCCCGCGCCCGCGCCGTGCTGGCGGGGCGCAGCGAGGTGGTGCTGGCGGACGTGGACGCCGTGGCCGAACTGGCCCTGGGACACCGGCGAACCGTGCCCGAACACCCGCCCGCGCCGACCGCTGCATCGGCTGCAGCGCCGTCATCTGCGGCACCGAAGTCAGGGCAGGGCGGGGCACCGTCCCCCGCACAACCGCCAACGGCCAGCGGCGATGGCGACTGGGGCGCGCTGCCCGCGCAGCCAGCCGGGCTGCAAGCGGTTCACCACACCGGGGGGGCTGTGCCAAAAAAAGCCTGAGCCACCCCGCCCGCCGCGCACCCCCGGTGCCCGGCCAGCGGCGGTGGCACACCAGCGACCCACCTCACTTGCCGCCCGCGCTGGCCAGCGTGCGGGCCACCGCCAGTGCGGGCGGTCGCATTCACTGGTGCCGCACGCTGGTGTGCAAAGGCTCGGCCCCCCTGCGCCGCGAGCACCTGCAACACCAGTCGCGCCCGGCCGATGCGGCGACCCTGCACCTGATCGCGCTGGACAACTCCGGCTCCATGCGGCATGGCGGCCGGCTGGCGCGGGCCAAGGGTTTCGCGGCCCGGCTGATCGACGACGCCGCGCGCGCGGGCGACCAGGTCGGCCTGCTGCTGTTTGGCGGCCAGGGCGTGCAGCGCGTGCTCACGCCCGCACAGGCGCGGCGCTCTGCCCTTGGGCGGCTGCGGCCTCTGGGCGGTGGCGGTGGCACACCGCTGGCGGCCGGCTTGCACCAGGCCCAGACCGAGTTGCTGGCCCACCGGCGGCGCCACGCCGCGGGCCGCTGCCTGCTGTGGCTGCTCACCGACGGCCGCAGCCTGGAGCAGCCCACCGCCCCAACGGCCGCCGATCACATCGTCATCGTCGATTTCGACGACACTGCCCGTCCCCTGGGGCGCTGCCGGGCCTGGGCCCAGGCCTGGGGCGCCGAGCTGCGCCAGCCGGGCGGTCTCTGAGCCCCGATTCCCGCCCAACATTCCCAACCACCGACCCAGCATGACCGAGCTCATCATCTGCACCACCTGCCGCACCGCCGACACCCCGCGTGAGCAGCGCGCGGCCGGCGACATCCTGTTCGAGGCGGTGCAGGCCGAACACGCCTTTGGCGACGAACCCGACTGGGCGGCCGTGCGTGTGCGAGGCGTGGCCTGCACGGCCGGCTGCTCGCGCGCCTGCACCGTGGCCTTCCAGGCGCCGGGCAAGCACAGCTACCAGTTCGGCGACCTCGCACCCGCCGAGGGCGTGGCCCGGCAGCTGCTGGACTGTGCCGTGCTGCACCACCGGGCGCCCGACGGCAACCTGGCCCGCGACGCGCGCCCACCCCTGCTGCGCAGTGGCGTCCTGTGTCGCCTGCCGCCCGCGCTGACCCCATCCGGAGGGTAGTCCCGTGAGCTGCATGGTCAACATGGCCCGGTTTGCGGCCCTGTCCGGGGTTCGCTTGAGCCGGGCCTCTGTCTGGCGCGACGGCATTGGCGGCCGCTTCGATCTGAGCCTGCCATGAACACGGCCCCGGAACAGGCTTTCTCGCAGGCCGAGCGCGATGCCGTCTACCGCGCCATTTTCGAGCGGCGCGACATGCGGCATTTCGCGGGCGGCACGGTCGATCCGGTGGTCATGCGGCGGCTGCTCACGGCTGCGCACCACGCCCCCAGCGTCGGCTACATGCAGCCCTGGCGCTTTGTGCGCGTGGCGTCGCGCGCGCTGCGGGCCGACCTGAAGGCGCTGGTGGAACAGGAACGCGAACAGACCGCCCATGCCCTGGGCGAGCGCGCCGAGGCCTTCATGCGCCTGAAGGTCGAGGGCCTGATGGACGCCGCCGAGGTCTGGGTGGTGGCGCTGGCCGATGGCCGCGAGCGCCATGTGTTTGGCCGGCGCACGCTGCCGCACATGGACCTGGCCTCGGTGGCCTGTGCGATCCAGAACCTGTGGCTGGCCGCGCGCGCCGAGGGCCTGGGCATGGGCTGGGTGTCGATGTTCGACCCGGCGGCCGTGGCCGCCCGCCTGGGCATGCCCGAGGGCGCCGAGCCGGTGGCGCTGCTGTGCATCGGCCCCGTGCACCAGTTCTACGAAGAACCCATGCTGGGGCAGCAGCGCTGGAGCCGACGCGCCGCGCTGGACAATCTGCTGTTTGAGGACGCCTGGGGCCAGGCGCTGGACCCGCCGCTGAACCCACACGCGACAGAACCGTTTGAGACTCAGCCGAACCCGATGAATCAGGAGGTGACATGAACACCGCAACCACAACCGCTCGCAACACCACCGAACAGCCGCTGCACTTTCACACGGCGCGCCCCACACCCGCCACACCCGCCCCGTTGGGTGGCCAGACCTGGCCCGTGGCCGCCGTGCAGGCCCTGCTGGACCTGCCTTTTCCGGAACTGCTGCACCGCGCCCAGACCGTGCACCGCGAGCACCACGACCCGACCCACATGGAGCTGGCGACGCTGCTGTCGATCAAGACCGGCGGCTGCCCCGAGGACTGCGGCTACTGCCCGCAGTCGGTGCACCACGAAACCGGCGTCGCAGCCACCAAGATGATGACCCCCGAGGCCGTGCGCGAAGCCGTGCTGGGCGCCAAGGCGGCCGGTGCTTCGCGCTTCTGCATGGGCGCCGCCTGGCGCGCCCCCACCGACCGCGACCTGGAGAAGGTCGAGGAGCTGGTGCGCGTGGTCAAGGACGAAGGCCTAGAGGCCTGTTGCACCCTGGGCATGCTGACGGGCGACCAGGCGCAGCGCCTCAAGGGCGCCGGCCTGGACTACTACAACCACAACCTGGACACCGCGCCCGAGCTGTACGGCAACGTCATCAGCACCCGCGACTACCAGGACCGGCTGGACACCCTGGGCCATGTGCGCGAGGCTGGCATTCACGTTTGCAGCGGCGGCATCGTGGGCATGGGCGAGTCGCGCGACGGCCGCGCCGGGCTGATTGCCCAGCTGGCCAATCTGGCGCCGCACCCCGAGTCGGTGCCGATCAACCATCTGGTCAAGGTGCCGGGCACGCCGCTGGCCGACGAGCCCGATCTGGACCCGCTGGAGTTCGTGCGCACCGTCGCGGTGGCCCGCATCACCATGCCCACCGCCAAGGTGCGCCTGTCGGCGGGGCGCCGGCAAATGGACGAGTCCACCCAGGCCCTGTGTTTCCTCGCGGGCGCCAATTCCATCTTCTACGGCGACAAGCTGCTGGTGACCGGCAATGCCGATGTGGAGGCCGACCAGGATTTGCTGAAGCGAATGGGCATGCACACCACGCGCGCGCATGCTTGAGATGCACCCCTGCGCCGTTTTGCGTCTTCCCCCCAGGGGGACCCCAACAGTGGCCCGGCAAAGCCGGTTCCACGGTGGGTGCTGGACTGCGCGCTTGGGGTGCGAGCAGGTGTGGCCATGCTGATCGGCTTGGCCGCTCTGGATGCCTCCGTGCTGGCCGGCTCGGTGCTGGTCGCGCTGGGGCTGGACATTGCGTTCGGCGAGCCGCCAGCGCGGCTGCACCCGGTGGTGGCCATGGGGCACTACCTGGGCGCGGTGGGGCGGCGTGTGTCGCGCGCGGCCGGGGCTCTGCCGCGGCCGGGGGCCGAGTTCTGGGGCGGTGCGCTGGGCTGGTGTTTGGGCGCGGCGCTGGTGGGTGGCCTGGCGGTCGGGGTGCAGGCGGCCATGGGCGACGTGCACCCGCTGGTACAGGCCGCGTTGCTGGGCGTGTTGCTCAAACCGATGCTGTCCTGGCGCATGTTGCGCGACGAGGTGCGGGCGGTGGAAGCGGCGCTCGCCGAATCGCTGGCCGCGGGTCGCGCACGCGTGGGCTGGCTGGTCAGCCGCGATGTGACGGCGCTCAGCGAAACGCAGGTGCGCGAGGCTGCGGTGTCCACCCTGGCCGAAAACCTCAACGACTCGGTGGTGGCGCCGCTGTTCTGGTTCGCCGTCGCCGGCCTGCCGGGCGCGGCGGTCTACCGCTTTGCCAACACGGTCGACGCCATGTGGGGCTACCGGGGCGAACGCGGCGGCCGCGACTGGACCTGGGCCGGCAAGTGGGCTGCGCGGGTGGACGATGCGCTGTCCTGGCTGCCGGCGCGCCTCACGGCCTTGCTGATCGCTCTCCCGACGCTGGGCCGCGGCTGGTCGGCCGTGGTGGCCAACGCCGGCCGCACGCCGTCGCCCAACGGCGGCTGGCCCATGGGCGCTCTGGCGGTGGGCCTGGGTATTCGGCTCGGCAAACCCGGTGTGTACGAACTCAATGACCGGGGCAGGGCACCGCTGGCGGCCGACACGGCATTGGCCCTGCGTCGCTGCGGCCAGGTGGTGGGCGCGCTGACCGTGCTGGCGGTAGCAGTGATGCTGGGAGGCCTGGCATGAAGCCCCGCGTCCACGGCGGCGCCGACGCGCTGGGACCGGTGCGCTGGGACTTTTCCAGCAACGCCAACGCCTGCGGCCCATGCCCCATGGCGCAGCAGGCCGTGCAGGCGGCCGACGCCGCGCATTACCCCGACCCGACCTACACGCGCCTGCGCGGCGCGCTGGCGGAACTGCACGGCGTGGACCCGGCGAGAGTGTTGCTGGTCACCAGCGCCAGCGAGTGCATCCAGCGCCTGACGGCCTGGCGCTGGCGCGCGGGCGACCGGCGCTTCTGGACGCCGCCGCACGCCTATGGCGATTACGCCCACGCGGCGTCGGCCTGGGGGATGTCACGGGTGGACGCACCTGACCAAGCCCAGCTGGCCTGGCTGTGCGACCCCGGCAGCCCGCTGGGACAGGGCGAAGCGCCCGAGGCGGTGCGGGTCCTGCTGAACGATGTTCCGCGCACCGTGGTGCTCGACCGGGCCTACGCGCCGCTGCGGCTGAAAGGCGACAGCGCCCTGAGCGTGACGCAGCTGGACCGTGTCTGGCAGCTCTGGTCGCCCAACAAGGCGCTGGGCCTGACCGGGGTGCGCGCGGCCTACGCCATTGCGCCGCTGGGCGCGCACGCCGATGTCACTGCGCTGGAATCCATGGCCGCGTCCTGGCCCATCGGCGCACACGGTGAAGCCATGCTGCTGGCCTGGACCACCTCCGCCGTGCAGGACTGGGTGGCCGCCAGCCGCCCCACGCTGGCCAACTGGGCGGATGCCCTGCGCGCTCTGCTGAGCCAGCATGGCTGGACCTGTGCGCCCAGCGACATCGCCTACGGCTGTGCCCGGCCGCCACAACCCATCGAAGCCGCTGCCCTGCGCCGGCAAGGCATCAAACTGCGCGACGCCAGCTCGTTCGGCCTGCCGGGCTGGTGGCGCCTGAGCGCGCAGCGCCCGGATGCGCTGGCCGCCCTGGACGCGGCGCTCAACGAAATGACACGGGAGGCAACGCGATGACCGCGGTGTGTGTGATGGTGCTGGGCACGACCAGCGGCGCCGGCAAGAGCTGGCTGACGACGGCGCTGTGCCGCCACTACGCGCGCCAAGGGTTGAAGGTCGCGCCGTTCAAGGCGCAGAACATGAGCAACAACGCTCGGGTGGTGGCCGGTGCGGCAGGCGGTCAGGGCGAAATCGGTTCTGCCCAGTACTTCCAGTCCCTCGCCGCCAAGGCCGAACCCGACGTCCGCATGAACCCGCTGCTGCTCAAGCCCGAAGCCGACACGCGCAGCCAGGTGGTGCTGATGGGCGAGGTCAGCCGCGAGCTCAGCGACATGCCCTGGCGAGGCCGCAGCGAGAAGGTCTGGCCGCACATCACCGCGGCTCTGGATGCGCTGCGCGCCGAGAACGACGTGGTGGTCATCGAAGGGGCGGGATCGCCCGCCGAGATCAACCTGCACGCCAGCGACATCGTCAACATGCGCGTGGCCCGCCATGCCCAGGCGCGCTGCCTGCTGGTGACCGATATCGACCGCGGCGGCGCCTTCGCCCACCTCTACGGCACCTGGGCGCTGCTGCCCGACGACGAGCGCACGCTGATCCGTGGCTTCTTGCTCAACAAATTCCGCGGCGACGCGTCGCTGCTGGCCCCCGCGCCGCAGATGTTGCAAGACCTGACCGGCGTGCCGGTGGTGGCTACCTTGCCCATGTGGTGGCAACACGGCCTGCCGGAAGAGGACGGTGTGTTCGACGACCGGACCCGTGCTGCCGGTGCGGTGCAGAAGACCATTGCGGTGATCGCCTGGCCGCGCATCAGCAACCTCGACGAGTTCCAGCCGCTCAAGAACGTACCGGGCGTGCGCCTGGTCTGGGCGCGCACGCCGGCGGACTGCGCCGGCGCAGACTGGATCGTGCTGCCGGGCTCCAAATCGACCGCGGCCGACCTGGCCTGGTTGCGCGCGCAGGGGCTGGACCGCGCGGTGGCCGACCACGCCGCGCGGGGCGGGGCGGTGCTCGGCATCTGTGGCGGCCTGCAGGTTCTGGGCGAAGCGCTGATCGACACCCACGGCATCGAACCCATGGCCTTGGGCAACGCGCCAGGCCTGGGCCTGCTACCGCTGGTGACGGCGTTCGCCGCCGACAAGACGGTGCGCCGCACGTCGGTCACCTTTGGCGAAACGGGCGGTGCGTGGCAAGCCCTCTCGGGCGTCACCGCCGCCGGCTACGAAATCCACCACGGGCAGACCGCACAGCACCCGGCCATGGCCGCTGGTGGGGACATCGCCCGAGAAATCATCCCCGGCCTGGCCTGGCAGAACGCTGCAGGCAACGTGCTGGGCTGCTACCTGCACGGCCTTTTCGAAGACCCCGCCGTGCTGCGCGCATTGTTCGGTGCCACTGTGCCCACGCTGGAGACCGTGTTCGACGGTCTGGCCGATTTCATTGAACAACACGTCGAGCCAGGCGTGCTCGAACTCCTCATCCACCAGAACTGAACCATGGCCTATTCCATCCCCACCATCGACGACATCGCCCAGCCCTCGCTCGCCGCCCGCCTGCAGCACCTGCTGGACAACAAGACCAAGCCGGTCGGCTCGCTGGGGCAGATCGAGCGGCTGGCGCAGCGCATCGGTCTGGTGCTGGGCAGCGAAGCGCCTGTGCTCCAGGACCCGCAACTCGTGGTGTTTGCCGGTGACCACGGCCTGGCGGCACGTGGCGTCTCGGCCTACCCCAGCGACGTGACCTGGCAGATGGTGGAGAACTTCCTGGCCGGTGGCGCCGCGGTCAGCGTGCTGGCGCGGCAGAACGGCATCGGCCTCACGGTGGTGGACTGCGGCGTGCGCCACGACTTTGCGCCTCGCGCGGGGCTGGTCATCCACAAAGTGGCGCCCGGCACCGCCGACGCGCTGGAAGGTCCGGCCATGAGCGATGCGCAGTGCCGTGCCGCACTGACCAGCGGCGCGGCACTGGTCCAGGAGTTGCCAGGCAACGCCCTGCTGCTGGGCGAGATGGGCATTGGCAACACCTCGGCTGCCTCGCTGCTGATGAGCCGCCTGACCGGGCTGGACATCGTCGATTGCACGGGGGCCGGTACCGGGCTGGACGCCGACGCGGTGCAGCGCAAGATCGGCATCCTGCGCCAGGTGCTGGCGCGACACGCCGACGCCACCGAGCCACTGGCCGCCTTGGCGGCCTTCGGCGGTTTCGAGATCGCGACCATGGTGGGCGCGGTGCTGCAGGCCGCGGCCGAGCGCCGAGTCATCGCGGTGGACGGCTTCATCGCCAGCTCTGCTGTGCTGGTGGCCAGCGCGCTGCAGCCGGCGGTGCTGCAGCGCTGCGTGTTCGCCCACCGCTCGGGCGAGCGCGGCCATGCGCTGATGCTGGCCCACCTCAAGGCCGAGCCCTTGCTGGACCTGGGCCTGCGCCTGGGCGAAGGCTCGGGCGCGGCGCTGGCCTGGCCGCTGCTCATGAGCGCCTGCGCCATCCTGCGCGAAATGGCCAGCTTCGAGGCAGCGGGCGTGTCTCGGCAGGATGCAACGGTGTCTGCCACACCCTGACGCGATGGCTTTCCTGAAGCACTTTCTCCTGGCCTTGCAGTTCTTCACCCGCATCCCGGTCACCGGGCGGCTGGCGGACTGGGTAGGGTTTTCGCCGGCCATGCTGCGCGCCAGCGCGGCGCACTTTCCCGGCGTGGGCTGGGTGGTGGGTGGGCTCACGGCGCTGGTGTTCTGGGGGCTGATGCAGGCCTTGCCGGCGCAGACGGCAACTGCCTGGGTGGCGGCGGTGCTGAGCACTGTTTTCAGTGTCTGGCTGACCGGGGCCTTCCACGAAGACGGGCTGGCCGACACGGCCGATGGCCTGGGCGGTGCGGTCAGCCGCGAACGTGCGCTGGACATCATGAAAGACTCGCGCATCGGCAGCTACGGCGCCATCGCGCTGGTGCTGGCCCTGCTCACCAAGGTGGCGCTGCTGGGCCTGCTGGTGCAGGCCGGGGGCGCACACTTGGCGGCGCTGGCGCTGTTCGCGGCGCACGTCACCTCGCGCCTGATGCCGTTGCTGGTCATCCGCACGCTGCCGCACGTGGGGGACACGCCCAGCTCCAAAAGCAAGCCGCTGGCCGAGAGCATCGGCACCCGCGGCCTGGTCGCTGGCCTGCTGTGGTGGGTGCCGGCCATGGCACTGGCCGGCTGGCTGGCGCCCGGGGCGCCCTGGCTGCCCGCGGTGCTGGGGGCGCTGGCGGGCCTGGCCTGGATGTGGCGCCTGCTGCGCCAGCGCCTGCAGGGCTTTACCGGGGACGGGCTGGGCGCCACCCAGCAGCTGAGCGAGCTGCTGTTCTACCTGGGCATGGCCCTGGCACTGGGGTGAGGCGCGGGTGAAGCTCTGATGAAACTATGGCTTTTGCGCCATGCCCGCGTCACGCTGGAAGCGGGGTTGTGCTACGGCGCCAGCGACGTGCCGGCCGACCTGGCGCTCACGCGCGCCGCGGCCGAGTCGGCGGCGGCACGCTTGCCGCGGGGGTTGCGGTTGTGCGTGTCGGGTCTGGGTCGTGCGCAGCAACTGGCCCGTGAACTGCATGCCCTGCGGCCCGATCTGGGGCCGGCGGTCACCGACCCGCGCCTGAACGAAATGGACTTCGGCCACTGGGAGCTGCAGCCCTGGGACGCCATGCCCCGCGCCGCCTTCGATGCGTGGATGGCCGACTTCGCGCACCACCGGTTTGGCGGCGCCGAGAGCACGCAGCAGATCATCGAACGCGTGGCCGACGCTCTGGACGATCTGCGCACCCAGACAGTACAAGAGGCGGTGTGGGTGACACACGCGGGCGTGATCCGCGCGGTGCAGTACATCGCCACGCATGGGCGCGGCCCGATCCGATACGCCAGCCAGTGGCCGCGCGAAGCGCCGGCGCCCGGTGGCTGGATGGCGCTGGACCTCTGACCCCGCCGCTCAGCCCGTGGTCTTGGGCTTGAAGTCGCAGTAAGCCGACACGGCGCACTGGTGGCACAGCGGCTTGCGCGCCTGGCACACGTAGCGCCCGAGCAGGATCAGCCAGTGGTGCGAGTCCACCGCGTAGGCCGCTGGCACGCGCTTGAGCAGCTGCTGTTCCACCGCCAGCGGCGTCTTGCCTGGCGCCAGGCCGGTGCGGTTGCTGACGCGGAAGATGTGCGTGTCCACCGCCATGGTGGGCTGACCGAAGGCCACGTTGAGCACCACGTTGGCCGTCTTGCGGCCCACGCCGGGCAGGGCTTCGAGCGCTTCTCGGGTGCGCGGCACCTGGCCACCGTGCTGCTCCACCAGGATCTGGCAGGTCTGCATCAGGTGCCTGGCCTTGCTGCGGTAGAGACCGATGGTCTTGATGTACGACTCCAGGCCTTCAAGCCCGAGGTCCAGGATCTGCTGCGGCGTGTGGGCCACCGGGAAAAGTTTGCGGGTGGCCTTGTTTACGCCCACGTCGGTCGCCTGGGCCGAGAGCAGCACCGCGGCCAGCAGCTCGAACACGCTGGTGTATTCCAGCTCGGTGACCGGGTGCGGGTTGGCGGCCTGCAGGGTGGCAAAGAAGGACTGGATGGCGGCGGGTTTCATGCCGCGCAGTGTATCGGCCGGTGCTCAGTGCAGGCGCGAAGCGTCCAGGTAGCGCTGGGCCTGCGGCAGGCGATCGACCATCCAGCCCGCGTCCACCTCCAGGGCCGCCAGCACGTCGGCCGGCAGGTCGTCCACCGCTCCGGCGTTGGCCTCGGGGGCGGCGGCCAGCAGTTCGGCCACGTGCAGCACCGCGCCCAGACGCGAAAACGGTTGCGCCGCCATCGGGTTGGCGGCGGCGTCCAGCGCCTGGATCATGGCGTCGGGGAAGTTCCAGCAGCGCGCCAGTTCAGCGCTCACCTGGCCTTCGGTCAGGCCCATCAGGGCCTCTTCGCGTTGCCAGCGTTCGCCCGGCGCTTGCGGCTGGCGTTCGAATTCGATCACGCTGGACGGCGACTTCATGCCCATCAGCAGTTCACCCACCCGCACCATGAAGCCGGTGAGCCAGGCCTGCTCGCTGTCCGAACCGATGCCGTTGGCCAGCCACTGGCTCAGCCCGCCGCGGGCCTGGCTGGCACGCCAGAAAGACTCGCGGTCCAGGCCGGGCGACACGGGGAACGCGTCGTTGAAACACGAGGCCAGCGCCAGCGCGCGCACCTGGTTCATGCCCACGCGGTTGATCGCCTCCTCGATGCTGCCGACCTTCTGGCGGTTGCCATAGTGGGCGCTGTTGGCCAGGCGCAGCAACTGCACCGCCAGCGCGGGGTCGCGCGCGATGGCGTCTCGCAGGTGGATCAGGGGCACGTCCTCTTCGTTGAGCGAGCGGATCAGCTCGTGCGCCACCTCGGGCATGGTGGGCAGGGTCAGGTCTTTGAAGAATTCGGCCACGGTCATGTGGGGGCTACGGTCGAGACGGGTGGTCATGCCGTCGATTCTTCCGGTTTGTTGCCGGGCGCAAACCCCGAAAACCAGCCCAAACCACGGCCATTTCAGGCGCCTGGACGGCTGGTGCTGCCCCGGGCGTGTGCTTTGGCACACCTGCGCTGCATGACATGGCCGGGGCGCTACCATCTCAGGCACCCCGTGTTTTTCACCCGTCGAGACCCGCCATGTCCTTCCAGATCCCCTTTGCCGACCGCCTGAACAACGTCGAAACCTCCGCCATCCGCGAACTCTTCAAGTTGCTGGGCAAGCCCGGCATCATCAGTTTTGCCGGCGGCTTCCCCGACAGCGCCTTGTTCGACGTGGACGGCATCCGCGAAGCCGTCAACGCCGCGCTGACCGAAGAAGCCGGCGCCACGCTGCAGTACGGCGCGACCGAGGGCTACCAGTCCCTGCGCGAACAGCTCGCCGCCTTCATGACCGGCAAGGGCAACCAGGGCGTGACCGCCAGCGACCTGATCGTCACCACCGGCAGCCAGCAGGCGCTGGACCTGCTGGGCAAGACGCTGATTTCGCCCGGCGACAAGGTCATCGTGGAAGGCCCGACCTTTCTGGCCACCATCCAGTGCTTCCGCCTCTACGGCGCGCAACTGGTCACCGCACCCGTTGACGGGCAGGGCGTGGACACCGAGCGGCTCGAACAGCTCATCGTCGAACACAAGCCCAAGTTCATCTACCTGATCCCCACCTTTGGCAACCCCAGCGGCGCCATGCTCAGCCTGGAGCGCCGCCAGCGCGTGCTGGAACTGGCCGTTCAGCACAACGTGCTGGTGGTGGAAGACGACCCCTATGGCGACCTGTACTTCGGCGACGCCCCGCCCCCCAGCCTGCTGGCCCTGAGCGCCAGCGTGCCCGGCAGCCGCGAGCGCCTGGTGCACTGCGGTTCGCTGTCCAAGGTGCTCTCGCCCGGCCTGCGCGTGGGCTGGATGGTCGGCCCGGCCGAGCTGCTTGCCAAGGCCACCATGTGCAAGCAGTTCAGCGACGCCCACACCAGCACCTTCGCCCAGGCCACCGCGGCGCAGTACCTGAAGGCCGGCCGCATGCCCGCCACCCTGGCCAAGGTGCGTGCTGTCTACGCCGAGCGCGCGATGACCATGGGCAACGCCCTGCGCCGCGAGCTGGGCGATGCGATCGATTTCGTGCAACCGCAGGGCGGCCTGTTCGTCTGGGCGCGCCTGACCGGTGCGGGCGGCAAAGTGGCCGACGGCGGCGAACTGGCCAAACGCGCGATTGAAAAAGGTGTGGCCTTCGTGCCCGGCGCGCCGTTCTACGCCAGCAACCCCGACCACGCGACCCTGCGCCTGAGCTTTGCGACGGTGGGCGTGGACAAGATCGAAGAGGGCGTCGGTCGGCTCGCACAGGCGATGTGATCCGACCTTTGCAAGACCGCGGGGGGCGAGCGACCACCACACACAGGGAGACTGCCGTGAACCTCAAACGCCGCGACGCGATCCTGGTCGGCCTGTCGGCCATGGCGCCTCACTGGGCCCGCTCGCAAAACCAGGCCGTGCCGGGCGCCAGCGTGGTGGACAGTGTGGCGCTGTACGTGCTGCCCACCGACGGCGTGGCCGAGCAAGCGGCGGCCCAGGTGGCGCGGGCGCTGTCGCAGGACACGGGGCTGTGGGTGAAGGCGTCGCTGTGGGTGCCGCCCGGCCCGCTGGCGCCGCTGCCGGGCGGCCAGCAGTTTGCGGGCGAGGACTACCTGGCCCTGGGCAGTGCGGTGGCCAAGCGTCTGCAGGATGCGGGGCCGCGCACCTATTTCATCGTGCTGACGGACCGGGACATCAATGCGCGTTCGCAGAACTTCCGGTTCCAGTTTTCGATGCACAGCCCGATGCAGCGCACCTCGGTGCTGTCGGTGGCGCGCCTGCTGACCGCCAAGGACGGCAGCCCGGCGCCAGGCGAGGTGGTCGGCGCCCGGGTGCAGAAGATGCTGATGCGCACCGTGGGAGAGATGCGGCTGGGCTGGCAGCGCACCAGCGATCCGGCCGACCTGATGTACGCACCCATCCTGTCGGTGGAAGATATTGATGGCATGGACGTGGCCTACACCGTGCGCACGCGCCAACTGGTGCGTTGATACCCGACACCGACAGTCTCTCAGGAGCCGCGCATGCCCACCGTCATCGGTATCGACCACCTCTACATCACGGTGTCCGACCTGGCGCGCTCACAAGCGTTTTACGACGTGGTGTTGGGCCAGGTGCTGGGTTTTCGGCGCAATGCCTTCGCCATCGGTGGAGACCCTCACGTGCAGTACTACAACCGCCATTTCGGCTATGTGCTGCGGCCGGCCCGGGTCGAGCAGCCACACCAGCCGTACGCGCCGGGGCTGCACCACCTGTGCCTGCGGGTGGACACCGTGGACGACGTGCGGGCGGTGGCCGAGGCGCTGAACGCGGCCGGGATCGCGGCGACGCCGGCTGCGCTGCACGGTGACTACGCGCCCGATTACTGGGCAACGTTTTTCAGCGACCCGGACGGCATCCGCCTGGAGGTGACCAACTACCGCGCCGAGCGGCGTGAGCGGCACGACCACTGGGACGGGCCGGGCGGCTGAGGCGCAGGCACTCAGGCTCGGGGGCGGCCGGCGGACCAGGGCGTGCTGAGATCGGTCGGGCGCACCTGGGAGGGGCGCCGCGAGCGCTGGCGGGCTTGCGGCAGGTGGGCCTGGAACAGCGGCTCCAGCGCCTGGAGGCAGCGGGCGGCGTGCACCTCGTCATGGCTCTGGCACAGCTCGTGGAAGAGTTCGGCGCGCGCGTACCAGAGGCCCTCGATGTCTTGCGTGTGCACGATGCGGTGAAACACCCGGCACATGCGCTGGCCTTCGGGCTGGGGCAGCAGACTCAGCATCGCTTTGCGGATCGTCTGGAGGGCCTGGGCCGATGCGCGGGACCGGGCTCGTCCGCCGAATACGTTGAACAGGCTGTCGCGCAAGGTGTTGCCAAAGGCGCTCATGGGTGACCGGTGTTGAGGAACGAGGTGTGAATGACCGCTGTGGACGGTCCCATCTGCTGATGGGCATTCAGCACATTTGATGCCAGCCAGGTACTCTCAGGCGTGGACCTCTGTGTGGGTGCGCGAATCGGTCCACAGGGACGGCAAGGCCGGGTGGCCACACCCGGCCGTGGCACCGAAAGTGGGTGAAATCCCCCGGGCCGGGTGGGCCGGCTCACCCGTTGCACCGGTCGGGGGTGCGATTCGAAGAAGTAGAAGGTTCAGTTTCCGCCGGCTTCGAACTGATCGGCGTTCTTGCCCTTGAACGGCGCGTAGAAGGCCTTGATGGCGGCCATGTCGGCTTCGACATCGCCGGTGGGCTGGAACAGCGGACCCAGGCCGCTGCGCTTGGTGCTGTAGTCCATGTAAGCCATGACGATGGGCACGCCGGCGGTCTGGGCGATGTAGTAGAAGCCGGTCTTCCAGTAGCGTGTCTTGCTGCGCGTGCCCTCGGGCGGCACGATGAGTTGCAGCGGGCCGTCGGCCTCGCGGATGGCCTGGGCCGAGGCGGCCACCAGGTTGTTGGACTGTTCGCGGTTGACGGCGATGCCGCCGAGCCAGCGCATCACCGGGCCAAACGGCGCCTTGAAGATGGTGTGCTTGCCCATCCAGTACGGGTTCAGGCGCAGGGCAAAGGCCACCATCAGCGTGTAGGGCAGGTCCCAGTTGCTGGTGTGCGGGGCGGCGATGAACACGCTCTTGGCGGCCTGCGGAGGCAGGGCGCCTTCGACCGTCCAGCCCGTGAGCTTGAGGAAGGTCAGCGAGAAGCCTCGGAGCAGCGTGTTGACCACCGGGGTGGTGAAGATGGTGCGGTGCATGGAACGTGAGTATCGTGCACGACAGGCTCGGGCCCGGCACAGCGCTACCATCGCGGCCATTTCATTTGACGGGAATCCAGCCATGACCCAAACCCTGGACGTGCAGGGACTGACGGTGCGGATCGAGGGCCAGGGGCCAACGGTGGTGATGCTGCACGGTTGGCCCGACACGCTGGCGCTGTGGGACGGGACCGTGGCGGCCCTGCAGGACAGCTACCGGTGTGTGCGCTTTTGCCTGCCAGGCTTTGACCTGGAGAAGCCGCCGCGTCCGGTGTCGGTGGACCAGATGTGTGCGCTGGTCGGCGCGGTGGTGGACGCGGTCAGCCCCGACGAGCCGGTGACCCTGCTGCTGCACGACTGGGGGTGCTTCTTCGGCTACGAATACGCGGCGCGCCATCCGCAGCGTGTGGCCCGCGTGGCGGGCACCGACATCGGCGACACCAACTCGGGTGCCTACCTGAAGTCGTTGACAGGCAAGGAAAAGCTGATGATCGCCGGCTACCAGTTGTGGCTGGCCGTGGCCTGGAAGCTGGGGCCGGTGCTGCCCGGTCTGGCCGACCGCATGACGCGCTTCATGGCACGCAACATCGGCTGCCGCACGCCGCCCGAGCGAATGGGCTGGCAGATGAACTACCCCTATGCCATGCAGTGGTTCGGCTCTTTCGGAGGGTTGCGCGGCGTGGCGCGGGTGGACAAGGTGTTTGGCCCGCAGATCCCGACGCTGTTTTGCTTCGGCAAACGCAAGCCGTTCATGTTCCATTCGGCGCGCTGGCTGGCGGCGCTGGGCACCACGCCCGGCAGCCGGGTGCAGGGCTTTGACGCCGGCCACTGGCTGATGCACCAGAAGCCCGAGCAGTTCCACGCCACGGTGCGCGTGTGGCTGGACGAATCCACCGGAGCCGCATGAAGCCTGAAGACCTGGAACGGCTGATCACGACCGAGATGCCCTTTGGCAAGCACCAGGGCACGCCGATCGCCGATCTGCCGGGCAATTACCTGAACTGGTTTGCGCGCGAGGGCTTTCCCAAGAGCGATATCGGCCGCCTGCTGCAGCTGATGCACGAGATCGACCACAACGGGCTGGGCGAGTTGCTCACGCCCTTGCGGCGACGCTGAGTTCTAGATCTGCAGGGCCGCCAGCACGTGCGCAGCGGCGTACGCGTCGTTGGCCGCGTACACGAGTTGCGATTCGCTCAGCTGCGGGATGGCCCAGTTGGAGGTGGCGGCCTTCTTGGATTTGATGAAGCGCTGCTGGAACAACACCGCCACCGCGCCCTTGACGCCCATGTCCTTGCGGTAACCACGTTCGCGGAACAGGTGGTTGAGTTCCAGCACGCCAGCCGGCTCCACCCGCAGCTTGGCGCGGATGCGGCTGGTGTCGTCGCCCAGGCCGAACCCGGCCTTGGTGTGGGCCGCCTCGGCCAGCAGTCCGGCCACGCGATCGCGGCAACCCTCGTCGAACAGCTGGAACACCCAGGCGTGCTGCAGCGTGGACAGCTGCACGATGTGGGGTCCGTCGGACTGCTCGCCGACGCGGAAGGTCGGCTTGCTTTCGGTGTCGAAGCCCCAGGCCGGGTGGTCGCGCAGCGCGGCCACCGCTTCGCGCGCCTGCGGCTCGGTGTTCACCAGCGTGATGCGGTCCAGCCCCAGGCGGGGGAATTCGGGCAGAAGGGCGATGTCGTCCTTGCTCGGGGTGGTGCGGGTGGTGTGCATGTGAGGCCTGCGTGAATAATCCAGCGATTGTGACCTTCCGAGTCCCGTGATCTGCCGCATGACCTACACCCTCAAGCTCTACGTGCCCGACGACACCTCGCCCGCCCAGCGGCAGGCGGCCGAGCGGCTGTTCCGCCAGGCGCTGGAAGCCACCCTGGGCGATGCCGCCCTGGTGGCGCCGGTGTACGCGGCCTGGCAGGCCATCGTGGCCGAACACGGCGAAACGCCCGACCCTGAAAGCCTGTCGGTCGACCAGCGCACCGTGCTGGAGAGCTGGCAGCTCGCCGAGACCGCGGCGCTGGAGGCCGTCTTCGGCCCGCACCGTCACCTGGACGAGGGTGGTTACGACATCCGGCTGGGCTGAAGCTCTGCGTCGCGGTGTCTCAACTGAGATAATCGCCGGCTTTGCGTCCCGACCGGGCGACACCACTCCCCGAAAGGACCGATCATGAAAAAGACTTTCCCTCTGCAGCGCGAAGGCCGCTATCCCGACCGTGTGCGGGACGCCCTCAAGCACGAGCTGCGCAAGTACATGGCGCGCGAGCGCCGCCGCCCGCTGCCGCCCGAGACCGATTTCTGGGACTTTGACTGCCGTTTCGGCGCCAGCGAGGCAACCGCCGAGTCTGCACACCCGGCCGAGCTCAATCGCCTGATCGACGCGCTGGCCCAGGGCGGCGCGGCGCAGTGTTACGTGGAATTGCTGGCCAAGCCCGTGCGCCGCCAGTGGGTGGCCCGACCGGCCGGCGAGGGCAATGACGCTCCGGCACAATCCCCGGATGACGCCGACACCGACGACCACCCTGCTGCATGAAGTCGTGACCGACACGCCCGCCGAGGGCGTGTTCGTGAGCTACCCGGGCTCGCCGTTCGAGCTGTTCCAGCCCTATCCGCCCGCGGGTGACCAGCCCACCGCCATCGAGCAGCTGGTCGAGGGCGTGCAGGACGGCGAAGTCTTCCAGACCCTGCTGGGCGTGACCGGCTCGGGCAAGACCTTCACCATGGCCAACGTGATCGCCCGCCTGGGGCGGCCGGCCATCGTGTTCGCGCCCAACAAGACGCTGGCCGCACAGCTGTACTCGGAGTTCCGGGAGTTCTTCCCCAAGAACGCGGTCGAGTACTTCGTCAGCTACTACGACTATTACCAGCCCGAGGCCTATGTGCCGCAGCGCGACCTGTTCATCGAGAAGGACAGCGCGATCAACGAGCACATCGAGCAGATGCGGCTGAGTTGCACCAAGAGCATCCTGGAGCGGCGAGATGTGGTGATCGTGGCCACCGTTTCGGCCATCTACGGCATCGGCAAGCCCGAGAGCTACCACCAGATGGTGATGACCCTTCGCGTGGGTGACAAGGCCGGCCAGCGCGAGCTGATCGCGCAGCTGGTGCGCATGCAGTACGCGCGCAACGAGCAGGATTTCAGCCGTGGCAAGTTCCGCGTGCGCGGCGACACCATCGACGTGTTCCCGGCCGAACACTCCGAAATGGCGATCCGCATCGAACTGTTTGATGACGAGGTGGAAAGCCTGCAGCTGTTCGATCCGCTCACCGGCAAGGTGCGCCAGAAGATCCCGCGTTTCACCGTCTACCCCAGCAGCCACTATGTGACGCCCCGCGAGCAGGTGCTCAGCGCGGTGGAGGCCATCAAGGACGAACTGCGCGAGCGTCTTGGCCAGCTGGTGGGCATGGGCAAGCTGGTGGAAGCACAACGGCTGGAGCAGCGCACCCGCTTCGACCTGGAAATGCTCAGCGAAGTGGGCCACTGCAAGGGCATCGAGAACTACTCGCGCCACCTGGCCGGCAGCGCGCCGGGCGACCCGCCGGCCACGCTGACCGACTACCTGCCGCCCGACGCCATCATGTTCCTGGACGAGAGCCACCAGATGATCGGCCAGCTCAACGCCATGTACAACGGCGACCGGGTGCGCAAGACCACGCTGGTGGAGTACGGTTTTCGCCTGCCCAGCGCGCTGGACAACCGGCCGCTGAAGTTCGACGAGTTCGAGCAGCGCATGCGCCAGTGCATCTTCGTCTCGGCAACACCGGCCGACTACGAAAAGACCCATGCCGGCCAAGTGGTGGAACAGGTGGTGCGCCCCACCGGCCTGGTCGACCCCGAGATCGAGGTGCGCCCGGCCACCCACCAGGTGGACGATGTGCTGCAGGAAATCCGCATCCGCGTGGACAAGAACGAGCGCGTGCTGATCACCACGCTGACCAAGCGCATGGCCGAGCAGCTGACCGATTACCTGACCGAGAACGGCGTGAAGGTGCGCTACCTGCACAGCGATGTGGACACGGTCGAGCGGGTCGAGATCATCCGCGACCTGCGCCTGGGCGCCTTCGACGTGCTGGTGGGCATCAACCTGCTGCGCGAGGGCCTGGACATTCCCGAGGTGTCGCTGGTGGCCATCCTGGACGCCGACAAGGAAGGTTTCCTTCGCGCCGAACGCTCGCTGATCCAGACCATCGGCCGTGCGGCGCGCAACCTCAACGGCCGCGCCATCCTCTACGCCGACCGGATCACCGATTCGATGCGCAAGGCCATCGACGAGACCGAGCGGCGCCGTGCCAAGCAGACCGCCTACAACCTCGAGCACGGCATCACGCCCAAGGCGCTGAACAAGCGGGTCAAGGACCTGATCGACGGCGTCTACAGCGAAAA
>CALRYD010000007.1:0-104278 GCA_943372305.1 Hydrogenophaga intermedia
GTAGTCCTGATCGGCCAGCCCTTTGTAGCGGCGCTGCGTGTCCTCGGCGATCTGCAGGCGGGTCTTCTGCTGTTCGATCTGCGCGGCAATGGCCTGCGCCTCGCCCCGCAGCGCGTCGGCCCGGCGCTGCAGGCTCACCAGCTCTTCGGCCTGCAGACGCTGCGAGCGCTGGATTTCCTGTTCTAGCGAGGACTTGCGCTCACCCACCTGGCGGGCGATGTCGGCCTGCAGCTCGCGCGCGCCATCGCCCAGGCGGTCGCTGCTGAGCACGTACAGCACATCACCTTTCTTCACCACCTGACCATCGGCCACGCGCTTTTCCAGCACCACACCGGCCTGCGGTGTGTGCACCCGCATCAGGCCGGCCGCCGGCAACAGCTGCCCGCTGATCGTGACGCGGCGCGTGTGGCTGCCCAGCAGCAGGAAGAGCACCAGGCCCACGCCCAGCAGCGCGGCACAGGCGCTGAGCCAGAAGGTGGAGAGGCGGGGCGTGAGCACGATGGTCCCCAGGACCTGGGTGCGCTGGTGGTCCAGGGCTTCGGTGCGGAACAGGCGTCCGCCAGCGGGTGGGGCAGGTGGTTTCACGGGGGAGGGTCCGGCTCGGGCGGCGAGGGTGCATGGGCCACGGCGGGGTCCCACTGTCCATCGAAAGTGTACGTGTATTCACCGCGTCAACCACCGCCCGGACGGCCTGCGCTGGGCCCGCGATGGGACAAATGTCTCGGCTTGGCCGCCTGGTTTGCAGGCCTTGGGCGGGCAACAAAAAAGGCCCTCGAAGGGCCTTTTGCATGTCTGGAGCGGGTGATGGGAATCGAACCCACGTTATTTGCTTGGGAAGCAAGAGTCCTACCATTGAACGACACCCGCGAGGCTGTGGATGATACCAGCGCGTGCGGTGCGAGGCCTTTCAGCGCGGCAAGCCGGTGGGCAGTTCGATGTCGCCGCCGGACTGAAATCGCACCATGCCCCAGGACGTGCCCGCCAGGCGGCCACGCAGTTCGTAGGCCACCTTGGCCGGAGCGCCCTGGGTCAGGCCCATGGCCTGGCGAAGCAGGGCCACGGCGGACACGCTGACCGGGATCGCCAGCACGGCTTCGCCGAAGCGGGGCACTATGCCTTTGGCGTCGCTCACGCCGGAGGCGAAGGCTTTGTTCTGCACATCCATGTCGAGCGCGATGCCGTCGTAGTCCAGCGCCTTGTCGCCGGGGTTGATCACCCGCAGCTTGACCAGCATGCGCAGCTCCAGGCCCTGGCCCACCAAGGGTTCCAGCCCCACCACATGCACCCGCGGCGCATTCTCTCCGGTGGGGCTGGCACAGGCGGCCAGCAGGCTCACCAGTGCCAGGACGACCAGGGCTCGCAGGGTTTTCATTTGAGGATGTCGCCCAGGCAGAGGTACTTGATCTCGACGTAGTCGTCCATGCCGTGGTGCGAGCCTTCACGGCCCAGACCCGATTGCTTCACGCCGCCGAACGGCACGTGTTCTGTGGCCAGGATGCCGACGTTGATACCGACCATGCCGTATTCCAGCGCCTCGGCCACGCGGTAGATGCGGCCGATGTCTCGGCTGTAGAAGTAGCTCGCGAGGCCGAACTCGGTGTTGTTCGCGGCGTCGATCGCTTCCTGCTCGGTATTGAACTTGAACACCGGGGCGAAGGGGCCGAAGGTTTCCTCTTTGGCGCAGAGCATGTCGGCGGTGGCGTCGGCCACCACCGTGGGCTCGAAGAACTGACCAGCGCCGGTGGCATTCAGGCGCTTGCCCCCGGCCAGCACGCGGCCGCCTTTGGCCAATGCATCGTCCACATGGCGCTGCACCTTCACCAGTGCCGCCTCTTCAATCAGCGGCCCCTGGTTCACACCTTCTTCAAATCCGTTGCCGACTTTGGCGGTCTTCACCTTGGCCGCGAACTTGGTGACGAACTCGTCGTACACACTTTCCTGCACGTAAAACCGGTTGGTGCAGACGCAGGTCTGGCCGGCGTTGCGGTACTTGCTGGCAAAGGCACCTTCCACCGCGCTGTCGACGTCGGCGTCGTTGAACACGATGAAGGGCGCGTTGCCGCCGAGTTCGAGCGACATCTTCTTGACTGTGGGTGCGCTCTGGGCCATCAGGATGCGGCCCACTTCGGTGGAGCCGGTGAAGCTGATGTGGCGCACCACGTCGCTGGCACACAGCACCTTGCCCACGGCGATGGAGTTCTGGTCGTCGGCGGTGACCATGTTGAGCACACCGGCCGGGATGCCGGCGCGGATGGCCAGTTCGGCCGCGGCCAGCGCGGTCAGCGGCGTGAGTTCGGCCGGCTTGATGATGACGGGGCAGCCGGCGGCCAGCGCGGGCGCGACCTTGCGCGTGATCATGGCCAGCGGGAAGTTCCAGGGCGTGATGGCCGCACAAACGCCGATGGGCTGCTTGAGCACCATCAGGCGGCGGTTGTTGTCGAACTGCGGCAGGGTCTCGCCATTGACGCGCTTGGCTTCTTCGGCGAACCACTCTACGAAGCTGGCGCCGTAGGCCACCTCGCCCTTGGCTTCGGGCAGCGGCTTGCCCTGCTCGGCGGTCATGATGCGGCCCAGGTCGTCCTGGTTGGCCATGAGCAGGTCGTACCACTTGCGCAGGATGATGCTGCGCTCCTTGGCGGTCTTGGTTTTCCAGCCGTTCCACGCTGCATTCGCGGCAGCAATGGCCTTCTCCGCGTCGGCCGGGCCGAGGTTGGCGACGTCGGCGAGCTTGTGGCCGGTGGCCGGGTCCAGCACGTCAAAACGGCTGGCGCCCTTGACCCATTCGCCATTGATCAGCGCGTCGGTCTTGAGCAGAGTCGGGTCTTTGAGCAGGCTCAGGGGGGAGGTCTTCATGTCCATGGGTGTCTCGCTCTTGGAAGGGGAATAAAGAAGGTTAGCGCGATTCGGGTTCGCGTGTGGTCACCGGTATTGCACGCCCGGCAGCACGCACAGCATTTCAAACAGCAGGTTGGCGCCCAGCAGGGCGGTGTTGCCGCTGGTGTCGTAGGCGGGCGAGACTTCGACCAGGTCACAGCCCACCAGGTTCAGCCCCCGGCAGCCGCGCACGATCTCCAGGGCCTGCGGCACGTTCAGGCCGCCGATCTCGGGCGTGCCGGTGCCGCCCGCGTAGGCCGGGTCGATGCCGTCGATGTCGAAACTCAGGTAGGTGGGCGTGTCCGGGCCGATCTTGTTGCGAATGTCGGCCATCAGCGGCAACAGTGACTGCCACCAGACCTCGTGCGCGGGCACGATGGTGAAGCCTTGCTGGCGCGGCCAGTCGAAGTCCTCGGCCGAGTAACCGCTGCCGCGCAGGCCGATTTGCCAGACCTTGTTGCCGATCAGCAGCCCTTCTTCAACGGCACGGCGGAACGGGGTGCCGTGCGCGATGCGCTCGCCGAACATGTCGGGGTTGACGTCGGCGTGAGCGTCCACATGGATCAGCGCCACCGGGCCGTGTTTCGCTTTCATCGCGCGCAGGATGGGCAGGGCGATGGTGTGGTCGCCGCCCAGGGTGAGCGGGATGCAGCCGGCGTCGATGATCGGGCGGTAGTGGTGCTCGATGATGTCGACCGACTTGAGCAGGTTGTAGGTGTTGAGGGGCACGTCGCCCAGGTCGGCCACCTGCAGCGCGTCGAAGGGCGCAGCGCCGGTCGCCATGTTGTACGGGCGGATCAGGCAGGACTCGGCGCGGATCTGGCGCGGGCCGAAGCGGGCGCCCGGCCGGTGACTGGTGCCGATGTCCAGCGGGACGCCGATGAAGCCGGCGTGCAGGCCGGCCGCCGACGTGGCGACGGGCAGCCGCATCATGCTGGCGATGCCCCCAAAGCGCGGCATCTCATTGCCGCCCAGCGGCTGGTTGAACACGGTGTGGTCGGTCATGGTGTCAGGCCCGCGGACGGGTCAGCTGGAAATCCAGATGCGCTTTGACCGACGGCCATTCGCTGGCCACGATGCTGTAGACGCAGGTGTCGCGCAGCGCGCCGGGTGCATCGGGATGGCGGTTGATCTGGTGCGAGCGCAGCACGCCGTCGAGCTTGGCACCCAGGCGTTCGATGCCGCGGCGGCTGGCGTGGTTGAACCAGTGGGTGCGGAACTCCACCGCGATGCAGTCCAGGGTTTCGAAAGCGTGCGCCAGCAGCAGGCGCTTGGCCTCGGTGTTGAGCGGTGTGCGCTGCACGGCTGTGCGGTACCAGGTGGAGCCAATCTCGACGCGGCGGTTGGCGGCGTCGATGTTCATGTAGGTCGTCATGCCGACCGCTTTGCCGCTGGCGTCGAGCACCGCGAAGGGCAACATGCTGCCGGCCTTCTGCAGGCCCAGGCGGCGCTCAATCTCGGCCCCCATGGCCTCGCGCGTGGGGATGGCGGTGTACCAGAGCTTCCAGAGCTCGCCGTCGCGCACCGCTTCGACCAGGTCGTCGTGGTGCTCGGGGCGAAGGGGGACCAGCCGGACGTGTTGTCCGGTGAGAGTGGTGTCAGTGGTGAACGGCATGGCGGGATCGTCGGTCAGAACGGCATCACTTGCGACGACCCCGCAGCCACTCCAGCGTCAGCATCAGCGCTGTGGTGAACAGGATCAGCAGCGTGGCGACAGCGGCGATGGTGGGCGAGATGTTCTCGCGGATACCGGTGAACATCTGGCGCGGCAGCGTGACCTGCTCGGGGCCGGCGAGGAACAGGGTCACCACCACCTCGTCGAACGAGGTGGCGAACGCGAACAGCGCGCCCGAGATCACGCCCGGTGCGATGACCGGCAGGGTGACCCGGAAGAAGGTCTCCAGCGGGCTGGCGCCCAGGCTCAGGCTGGCCTTGACCAGGTTGTGGTTGAAGCTCTGCAGCGTGGCCAGCACGGTGGTCACCACGAAGGGCGCGCCCAGTGCAGCGTGCACGATCACCAGGCCCAGGTAGGAGTCGTTCAGGCCCCAGCGCGCGAAGTAGAGGTAGGCGCTGACGCCGACCACGACAATGGGCACCACCATGGGCGAGATCAGCAGGCCGGTAATGAAGCCCTTGCCCATGAACTTGGTGTTGGCCAGGCCCATGGCCGCTAAAGTGCCCAGCGTGGTGGCCAGCAGCGTGGCCAGCGGCGCGACGATGAAACTGTTCTTGGTGGCACGGGCCCAGTCGTCTGACGCGAACATCTCCCGGTACCAGCGCAACGACCAGCCTTCGATCGGATACGCCAGAAAGGAGGAGTCGCTGAACGACAGCGGGATGATCACGACCACTGGCAGCAGCAGGAAGGCCAGCACGGCCAGGCCACCACCGCGCAGGGCGAACCAGCCGAGCTTGTCGAGCAGGGTGTAGTAGGCGGGGAAGTCGGGTAGTTTGAACATCTTCATCCCAAGCTCAGTTCTGCTTTCGAAACCTTGCGGTAGATGGCGTACAGCACCAGGGTCGCGGTCAGCAGCACGCCACCGAGCGCGCAGGCCATGCCCCAGTTGACTTCGACGTTGGTGTATTGCGCGACGTAGTAGCTCAGCATCTGGTCGCCTGCGCCACCCAGCAGGGCCGGGGTCACGTAGTAGCCGATGCTGGTGATGAAGACCAGCAGGCCGCCTGCGGCGACACCGGGGTAGGTCTGCGGCAGGTAGACGCGAACGAACGCGGCAAACGGTGCGCTGCCCAGCGAGATGGCGGCGCGCAGGTAGTTGGGCGGCACCGACTTCATCACGCTGTACAGCGGCAGGATGGCGAAGGGCAGCAGGATGTGGACCATCGCGATGATCACGCCCACGCGGTTGAACAGCAGCGGGATGGGCGTGTCGGTGACCCCCAGCCACATGAAGAAGCGGTTGACCAGGCCGTTGTTCTGCAACAGCACGATCCACGCCGCAATGCGCACCAGCACCGAGGTCCAGAACGGCAGCAGCACCAGGATCAGCAGCACGTTGGCCTTGCGCTCGGGCAGGGTCGAGAGCCAGTAGGCCAGCGGGTAGGCCAGCAGCAGGCAGAAGAAGGTGACGACCGCGCTCATCTGGAAGGTGCGGCCGAGGATGTCGGAGAAAGCCGCTTCGTCGGCGGGGACCTTGACGATGTCGCCTTGCGGTGTGCGCTTGAAGTCGATGGCCGCCAGCAGGTAGTCGGGCGTCCAGCGCGAGCTGTTCTGGGCGATGGCCTGCCAGTAGGGCAGTTCTTCCCAGCGCGCGTCTTGTTCGATCAGCCGGGCTTTGGCCTGGTCGGCGGAGAGGTCCTTGAAGGTGGCGGCCGTGTCGTCTCCCTGCACGGACCGGTAGGTGCCCATGACCAGCGAACGTCCACCAGGGACTTCGCTGTTGAGGCGCCGCGCCAGCACGCCGGCCTGCGCGGTGTCCTCGATCGCCGCGAGATCGGCGATCACCGCCGCGTAAGCGGCGGCATCGGGCGGGCTGCTTCGATCCCAGCCGGCCAGCGCCTGCCCCGTGCGGGGCAGGGCGTCGGCGACTTCGGGGTTCTCCACCGCCCGCACCAGCAACGACGCCAGCGGAACCAGGAAAAACACGACCAGGAACGCCAGCAGCGGCAGCGTGAGCGCCACCGCGCGCTGTTTGCGACGCCGCTCAGCGCGGCGCAGCTGCGTGGCCAGGTCCAGGGTTCCGCCGGCCATCATCATTGTGCTGCCCAGGCCGAGAAGCGCTTCTCCAGGGCTTCGCCCTGGTCAGCCCAGAAGCTGACGTTGAACTGCAGCGCGGTCTTGCTGTTGGCGGCCGACGTGGGCAGCTGGCCCAGCACCTTGGCGTCGAGCTTGGCCAGCGCCTTGGTGTTGGTCGGGCCGTAGCTGATGTTCTTGGCGTACTCGGCCTGCGCGTCGGCCGAGCTGGCCAGTGCGATGAACTTCAGTGCGGCGTCCTTGTTGGGTGTGCCCTTGGGCATGACCCAGTAGTCCAGGTCGTAGATGCCGCCGGTCCAGGTGATCTTGAGGTTCTTGCCTTCGCGCTGGGCGGCGTCGATGCGGCCGTTGTAGGCGGTGGTCATGACCACGTCACCGGCGACCAGGAACTGGGGCGGCTGCGCGCCGGCTTCCCACCACTGGATGTTGGGCTTGAGCTCGGTCATCTTCTTGAACGCGCGCTCGGCGCCTTCCTTGGTGGCCAGCACCTTGTAGACGTCAGCGGGCTTGACGCCGTCGGCCATCAGGGCGAATTCGAGGTTGTAGCGGGCGCCCTTGCGCATGCCGCGCTTGCCGGCGAACTTCTTGGTGTCCCAGAAGTCGGCCCAGGTGGTCGGAGCGTCCTTGAGCTTGTCGCCGTTGTAGGCCATCACGGTGGACCACACGAAGGTGCCCACGCCGCACTCGTGCACGGCGGCCTTCTGGAAGTCGGCCTTGTTGCCAACCTTGGCCCAGTCCAGCTTCTCGAACAGGCCTTCGTCGCAGCCGCGGCTCAGGTCCGGGCTTTCGACTTCCACCACGTCCCAGGTGACCTTCTTGGCTTCGACCATGGCCTTGATCTTGGCCTGCTCGCCGTTGTATTCGACCATGGTGACCTTGGTGCCGGTCTTTTCGAACGGGTCGATGTACGCCTTCTTCTGCGCGGCGCCGTTGGCACCGCCGAAGTTGACGACGGTCAGCTGGCTCTGGGCCAGGGCAGGCAGGGCCACCAGGGCGGCCACGGCAATGAGGACGGGTTTGAGTTGCATGTGGAGAGTCTCCAGGGGTTGAGGAACAGGGGAACGGGAACGGAACTCAGCGATAGATACGGAGATGCGTGGCGGGCAGGTGCAGGTGCACGGTCTGCCCGGCCTGCATGTGACCCAGGTGCAGCAGCGGCACCTTGACGCTCATTTCAGGCTGCTCGGGCAACACGCAGCGCAGACGCAGGTGGTCGCCGAAATAGATCACGTCGGAAATGGTGGCCGTGACGCGGTTGCCAGCGTCGTCAGCGGCATCAACCACCGCGATGCGCTCGGGGCGCACGCTGCACTGCACCGCGTCACCGACCTGGGCGTGGTTCACGTTCACGCCGTTGAGGTGGGTGCCGTCGGCCAGCTGCACCTCGCAGGTGTCACCGTGGTTCTGGATCACGCGGGCATCGAGCACCGAGTTGTCCCCCACGAAGCCGGCGACGAAGCGGTTGGCCGGTGTCTCGTACAGGCGGTCCACCGCGTCGATCTGCTGGATCACGCCTTCGTTGAACACCGCCACGCGGTCGGACATGGTCAGCGCTTCGCTCTGGTCGTGTGTCACGTAGACGAAGGTCACGCCCAGGCTGCGGTGCAGTGCCTTGAGTTCGATCTGCATGTGCTCACGCAGCTGCTTGTCTAGTGCGCCCAGCGGCTCGTCCATCAGCACCAGCTGCGGGTCGAATACCAGCGCGCGCGCCAGGGCTACGCGCTGTTGCTGGCCTCCCGACATCTGCGACGGGTATCGCTGGCCCATGTGGCCCATCTGCACCATGTCCAGCGCGCGCTTGACCTTGGTGTCGATCTCGTTCTTGTCGAGCTTGCGCACGGTCAGCGGGTAGGCGATGTTGTCGGCCACCGTCATGTGCGGGAACAGGGCGTAGTTCTGGAACACCATGCCGAAGTTGCGCTTGTGCGGCGGGGTGCGCGTGATGGGCACACCGTTGAGTGCGATCTCGCCCGATGTGGGGGATTCGAAGCCGGCCAGCATCATCAGCGTGGTGGTCTTGCCCGAGCCTGAGGGCCCCAGCAGCGAAAGAAATTCCCCCTTCTGGATCTCCAGGTTGAGGTCGCGCACCACCAGGGTGTGGCCGTCATACGTTTTCTGCACACCGGTGAAGGTGACAAGTGCGGAGCTGGTGGTCATGAACGCTTTGTGGTGTGTGTTGACGTGCCCGGCGGGCGAATCATGTGGATGCATGCAACCAGCGTGCCTGATGTTCGTCCAGCACGGGAGGCGACAGCTCGGCGACAGGTCGCTGGCCATCAAAGAGCATGGGGTTGGCGACCATGGGGGGCGTCTGTGCGTCGCGTGGTTGTAGCGCCATTCCTCGCGCCGCGACATGCGGATGTTCCATGACTTGCGCCACGTCAAGGATCGGTGCACAGGGAACACCGGCCTGGTCGAGCAGGGCGACCCACTCGGCCGTGTCTTTCGTCATCGTCCAGCCGGTGATCAGCGGCACCAGCGTGGCGCGGTGCTCGACGCGCGACGGGTTGGTCGAGAAGCGCGCATCGCGCGAGACCGCGGGCTGGCCGGCCGCATCGCAGAACTTGGCGAACTGGCCGTCGTTGCCCACCGCCAGCACCATGTGGCCGTCGCGCGTGGGGAACACCTGATACGGCACGATGTTCGGGTGTGCGTTGCCCATGCGCGTGGGCGTCTTGTGCCCGATCAGCTGGTTGCTGGCCTGGTTGGCGAGCATGGCTACCTGCACGTCGAACAGCGCGGCGTCGATCACACGACCCTTGCCCGTGCTGGCGCGTTCGTGCAGCGCGGCGAGGATGGCGGTGGTCGCGTAGACGCCGGTCATCAGGTCGGTCACCGCAACGCCCACCTTCTGCGGCTCCTCGCCCTTGTTGCCGGTGATGCTCATCAAGCCGCCTTCGGCCTGGATCGCGAAGTCGTATCCGGCCTTGTGGGCCAGTGGACCGGTCTGGCCGTAGCCGGTGATGGAGCAGTAGATCAGTCGCGGGTTGAGGGCCTGCAGGCTCACCGCGTCCAGGCCGTACTTGGCCAGCTGACCGACCTTGTAGTTCTCGATCAGCACGTCGGCCTCGCGCGCCAGTTCGCGCACGGTCTGGATACCTTCGGGCGAAGCGATGTCGATCGCCACCGACCGCTTGCCGCGGTTGGCGCAGACAAAGTAGGCGGCCACGCGGGCTTGGCCTTCGCCCCACCACGGTGGACCCCAGGCGCGCGTGTCGTCACCGGCGCCGGGCCGCTCGACCTTGAGCACCTCGGCGCCGTAGTCGGCCAGCATCTGGCCGGCCCAGGGGCCCGCCAGCACGCGCGAGAGGTCCAGCACACGAACGCCCGCAAGCGGGCGGGGAGGGGTGGGGGTCATGCGGCTTGCAAGGCGTCGAGCGACGCGGCGATGATCGCGAGACCTTCGTCCAGCACCGCATCGCTGGCGGTCAGTGGCACCAGGATGCGCACCACGTTGCCGTAGGTGCCGCAGGTCAGGAGGATCAGACCGCGCTTGGTGGCCTCGGCCGCCAGGGCCTTGGTCAGGTCGGCGTCGGGCTGGTGCACGTCGCCGTTCTTGCACAGCTCCATCGCCACCATGGCGCCCAGGCCGCGCACTTCGGCGATGCAGTTGTGTTTCTGTGCCAGCGCCTGCAGGCTCGCGGTGATGCGCGCGCCCACGTCGCGGCTGCGCTGCAGCAGGTTGTGCTTCTCGAACTCGTCCAGCACGGCCAGGGCCGCGGCGCAGGCCAGCGGGCTGCCGGCGTAAGTGCCACCCAGGCCGCCGGCGGCGGGGGCGTCCATCACCTCGGCGCGGCCGATCACGGCCGAGATCGGGAAACCGCCGGCCATGGACTTGGCCAGGGTGATCATGTCGGGTGCCACGCCGGTCTGCTCGACCGCGAACCAGGTGCCGGTGCGGCCAGCGCCGGTCTGCACTTCGTCGGCGATCAGCAGGATGCCGTGCTGGTCGCACAGGGCTCGCAGGCGCTGCCACAGTTCCTTCGGGGCCACGTTGAAGCCGCCTTCGCCCTGCACCGGCTCCAGGATGATGGCCGCCACGCGGCTGGCTTCGATGTCGTTTTTGAAGATCTGTTCGACCGAGGCGATCGCGTCATCGACGCTCACACCGTGCAGCGCGTTGGGGAAACGGGCGTGGAAGATCTCGGCCGGGAAGGGACCGAAGCCAGTCTTGTACGGGGCGACCTTGCCGGTCAGGCCCAGCGTCATCATGGTGCGGCCGTGGTAGCCGCCGGTGAAGGCGATCACGCCCGAGCGGCCGGTGTGGGCGCGGGCGATCTTGATGGCGTTTTCCACCGCTTCGGCGCCGGTGGTCAGGAACAGGGTCTTCTTGGCGAAGTCGCCAGGGGCCTTGGCGTTCAGGCGCTCGGCCAGTTCCACGTAGGGCTCGTAGGCCAGCACCTGGAAGCAGGTGTGGGTGTACTGGTCCAGCTGGGTCTTGACCGCGTCGATCACGGCGGCGTTGCGGTGGCCCGTGTTGAGCACGGCGATGCCGCCGGCGAAGTCGATGTAGCGACGACCCTCGACGTCCCAGATCTCGGCGTTCTCGCCCTTGGCGATGAAGATCTGATGGCTGTGGCCGACACCGCGGGGGATGGCGGCCTGACGGCGGGCCATCAGCAGGGCGTTGGTGGCTTGAGATTCACGTTGCATGCGGGGCTCCAGTGGTGAAGGTGGTTCAGACTGGGGCGCACTGTAGGCCGTAAAACCGGGCGCTAACATATACAGACACCGGCTGCACAGCGATGCACTGTATAGCCCTGCGGACCAGTACACAGAAACCCTGCCCCATGTTCACCCTCAACCCCAAGAGCACGACCCCCCTGGTGGTGCAGATCGTCGAGGGTTTTCGCGTCGCCATCCAGAACGGTGGCCTGCGCCCCGGCGCCAAGGCGCCGTCCATCCGGCAATTCGCCCATGCCCATGGCGTGAGCACCTACACCGTCGTGGACGCCTACGATCGCCTTGTGGCCCTGGGCTATTTCGTCTCGCGGCCGCACTCGGGGTTTTTCGTGCGCCAGCGCGAGGCGCTGGCCCGCATCGCATCCAGCGGCGCGCAGGCTGCTGCGGCCAACTACAACTTCGATTCGATGTGGTACCTGCGCCGCGTGTTCGAGGCGCGTGCCCTGCGCATGAAGCCCGGCTGCGGCTGGCTGCCCGGCGACTGGCTGTTTGAGGAGGGTATGCGCCGCAGCCTGCGCACGCTGGCGGCCGAAAACGTGGACCTGGGCGGTTACGGTGAACCCAAGGGCTTCATGTCGCTGCGCCAGCTGGTGCGCGACCTGCTGGCCGAACAGGAGATCGCCGTCAGTGCCGACCAGGTGTTGCTGACGCAAGGCTCTAGCCAGGCCATGGACCTGGTGGCGCGCCGCCTGGTGCGGCCAGGCGACCCGGTGCTGGTGGACGACCCGGGCTACCCCAACCTGCTGTTTTCGCTGCGCTTCCTGGGTGCCCGGCTCATCGGCGTGCCGCGCACCCCCGCCGGTTACGACCTGGCGGCGCTGGAGGCCCTGGTCAAGGAACACCAGCCCAAGGTGTTTTTCACCCAGCCGCGGCTGCAGAGCCCCACCGGTTCGGTGGCCAGCCTGGCCCACCTGCACCGCGTGGTGCAGCTGGCCGAGCAGCACCAGTTCACGGTGGTCGAGAACGACATCTACGCCGACCTCGATCCCGAGCCGCGCCCCTCGCTGGCCAGCCTGGACCAGTTGCAGCGGGTGGTCTACATCAGCAGCTTCTCCAAGACCATCTCGCCCAACATCCGGGTGGGCTACATGGCCGCGCCGCCGGATTTGCTGGAAGACTTCGCGCAGCTCAAGATGATTTCGGGCCTGACCTCGTCGGAGTTCAGCGAGCGCCTGGCCTACGGCGCGCTGGTGGACGGGCGCTGGCGCAAGCACCTGCGCGGCCTGCGCGAGCGGCTCGCCCAGGCGCACCAGCGCGTGGCACAGTCGCTGGAGAGCTTGGGCTTCGATCTGTTCTGCGAGCCCAAGGCCGGCATGTTCCTCTGGGCGCGGCACCCGGACATCCGCAACGCCACCGAACTGGCCTACCAGGCGGCCGAACAGGACATCCTGCTGGGCCCCGGCCACCTGTTCGACCCCGACCTGCAACCCAGCCCGTGGTTCCGGTTCAACGTGGCGTTCACCGACGATCCGCGCGTGCTGAGTTTCCTCAGCGACCACCGCCACGCGGGCTGATCCCGCAGTTTGCGAAAATAGCGGGCTGTTCGCCCGCAAAATACCGGGTTTAGTGCCAGCATCCGCCGGCGCCGCCCACCGACAACCCCCTCAGACAGGCCACCATGACCGCCCCCGCCGTTGCTTCCGTCGCCGACATCCGCAAGACCTTCCTGGACTTCTTCGCCTCCAAGGGCCACACCGTGGTGGCGTCCAGCCCGCTGGTGCCGGGCAACGACCCCACACTGATGTTCACCAACTCGGGCATGGTCCAGTTCAAGGACGTTTTCCTGGGCACCGACAAGCGCAACTACGTGCGCGCCGCGTCGGTGCAGGCCTGCCTTCGCGCCGGCGGCAAGCACAACGACCTGGAAAACGTGGGCTACACCGCCCGCCACCACACCTTCTTTGAGATGCTGGGCAACTGGTCCTTTGGTGACTACTTCAAGAAGGAAAGCCTGAACTGGGCGTGGGAACTGCTGACCCAGGTGTACAAGCTGCCCGCCGACAAGCTGTACGCCACCGTCTACCAGGAAGACGACGAGGCCCACGCCATCTGGGAAGACATTTTCGTGAAGGCCGGCTGGACGCCCGAGCGCGTCAAGCAGGAGGGTCGCATCATCCGCATCGGCGACAACAAAGGCGGTCGCTACAAGAGCGACAACTTCTGGATGATGGCCGACACCGGCCCCTGCGGACCCTGCTCGGAAATCTTCTACGACCACGGCGACCACATCGCCGGCGGCCCTCCGGGCAGTCCCGACGAGGACGGCGACCGCTTCATCGAGATCTGGAACAACGTGTTCATGCAGTTCGACATGAAGGAAGACGGCTCGGTCACGCCGCTGCCCGCGCCCTGCGTGGACACCGGCATGGGTCTGGAGCGCCTGGCCGCCATCCTGCAGCATGTGCACAGCAACTACGAGATCGATATCTTCGACACGCTGATCAAGGCCGCCGGCCGCGAGACCGGCACGGCCGATCTGACCAACCCTTCGCTCAAGGTGATCGCCGACCACATCCGCGCCACCTCGTTCCTGATCAGCGACGGCGTGATTCCCAGCAACGAAGGCCGCGGCTATGTGCAGCGTCGCATCATCCGCCGCGCCATCCGCCACGGCTACAAGCTGGGCCAGAAGACCCCGTTCTTCCACAAGCTGGTGCCCGATCTGGTCAAGATGATGGGTGAGGCCTACCCGAACATGGCCTCGCAGGCCCAGCGCATCACCGAGGTGCTCAAGGCCGAGGAAGAGCGCTTCTACGAGACGCTGGCCAATGGCATGGAAATCCTCGACGCCGCCTTGGCCGACGGCGCCAAAGTGCTGCCGGGCGATGTGGCCTTCAAGCTGCACGACACCTACGGCTTCCCGCTCGACCTGTCGGGCGACGTCTGCCGCGAGCGCGGCCTGTCGGTGGACGAAGCCGGTTTCCACGCCGCCATGGAAGCGCAGAAAGCCAAGGGCCGCGCGGCCGGCAAATTCAAGATGGACAAGGCGCTGGATTACACCGGCGCCGGCAACACCTTCGTCGGCTACGACACGCTGCAAGCCCCGGCCAAGGTGGTGGCGCTGTACCTGGACGGTACGGCCGTGGCCGAACTCAAGGCCGGCCAGCAGGGCGTCGTGGTGCTGGACACCACGCCCCTCTACGCCGAGAGCGGTGGCCAGGTGGGTGACGAGGGTGTCATCACCAGCGGCGTGGCCACTTTCGCCGTCGGCGACACGCAGAAGATCAAGGCCGACGTGTTCGGCCACCACGGCGCAGTGGAGCAGGGCACGCTGGCGGTGGGCGACACGGTCACCGCGTCGGTCAACCTCGACCAGCGCGCCGCGACCATGCGCAACCACTCGGTCACCCACCTGATGCACAAAGCCCTGCGCGAGGTGCTGGGCGCCCATGTGCAGCAGAAGGGTTCGCTGGTCGATGCCGAGAAGACGCGTTTCGACTTCACTCACAACGCACCGGTGACCGATGAGCAGATCCGCGAGATCGAGCGCCGCGTCAATGTGGAGATCGTCGCCAACGCGCCGACCCAGGCGCGTGTGATGGACATCGAAGCGGCCAAGTCCACCGGCGCCATGATGCTGTTCGGCGAGAAGTACGGCGACACCGTGCGCGTGCTGGACATCGGCAGCAGCCGTGAACTCTGCGGCGGCACGCACGTGAAGGCCACGGGCGACATCGGCTTCTTCACCATCACCGCCGAGGGCGGCGTGGCCGCCGGCGTGCGCCGCGTCGAGGCCACCACGGGTCTCACCGCGCTGCGCTACGTGCAGGGCATGGAAGACACGCTGGGCGGCGTGGCCGGCACGCTCAAGGTGGCGCCGGGCGAAGTGCCGGCCCGTGTGGGTGCGCTGCTGGACCAGATGCGCGAGCTGGAAAAGGAAATGAACGCGCTCAAGAGCCGGTTGGCCTCGGCCCAGGGCGACGAACTGGTGAACCAGGCCGTGGACGTGAAGGGCATCAAGGTCCTGGCCGCCACCCTGGCCGGCGCCGACGCCAAGGCCCTGCGCGAAACCATGGACAAGCTCAAGGACAAGCTCAAGACCGCCGCCATCGTGCTGGCCGCGGTCGACGGTGGCAAGGTGCAGATCGCTGCCGGCGTGACCGCCGACAGCATGGGCAAGGTCAAGGCCGGCGAGCTGGTGAACTTTGTGGCCCAGCAGGTGGGCGGCAAGGGTGGCGGCAAGCCCGACATGGCCATGGCCGGTGGTACCGACGCTGCCGGTCTGCCGAAAGCGCTTGCCTCGGTGCAGGCCTGGGTGGCTGACAGGATGTAACCCCCCGCGCCGCCTTCGGCGTCACTCCTCAGGGGGCGTGCCAGGCGGCCCGGCGAAGCTGGTTCCGCGGGCACCTGGTCGGTTTGCGCTACCTGTCTGGCCAAGACAATTGCTGTTGGCTTTCGAAAATTCTTCGCTCGCCTGTCACCGGGTCGGTGAAGGCAATGCCCCGCGCCAGCAGGCGCAGCGGATCGGCAAAATCTTCGGCCTCGTCCGGCCCGCGCCGCACGCGCGGGTAGAACTGGTCGCCCACTAGCGGCAGTCCCAGCGCCGCCATGTGCACCCGCAGCTGGTGGCGTTTGCCAGTGACGGGCGCCAGCCGGTAGCGCGCCCAGGCGCCGCGCCGCTCCAGCCGGTCGATGGCGGTTTCGCTGTTGGGTTCTCCGTCGGTTTCCCGCATCCGGTAGAACGCGTCGGGATCCTCGCTCATGCGGCTGCGGTGCACGCGCGGCAGCGCCACCGCGGCGTCCAACGGCGCGATCGCTTCGTACACCTTGTCCACCAGCCGGTCACGGAACAGCGCCTGGTAGGCGGCGCGGTCCTGCGCGCGCACACTGAACAGCACCAGCCCAGCGGTCTCGCGGTCGATGCGGTGGATGGGGCTGAGGTCCGGCAGGTCCAGCCGCTGCTTCAAGCGCACCAGCAGGCTCTGCTGCACATAACGCCCGCCCGGGGTGACGGGCAGGAAGTGCGGTTTGTCGACCACCAGCAGGTGCGCGTCCTGGTAGAGCACCTGTTCTTCGAACGGCACCACGGGTTCGGCGTCCAGTGCGCGCCAGTAGTACAGGCGGGTACCGCCGCAGTAGGGCGCATCGACCGCCACAGGCTGGCCCATCTCGTCCAGCACTTCGCCGCGCGCCAGCCGGTTGGCCCACACCGTGCGATCCACCTTGGGCAGGCGTTGGGCCAGGAAGTCCAGCATGCTGGCCCAGGGCGCCGTGCCCGCCGGCGGCTTGGGGAGCGCCACACAACTGGCGCTCACACCGTGTCGCATCGGGATCAAAGGGTTGCGCGGCGGGCGTGACATGTGTCCGGGTGGAAATGAATGTTTACAGCGCGTGCATGCACTGCGCGTATTCTCGGTCCCCAGCCCTTTCTCTTTGTCCACCCGCAACCATGCACACTGCCGCCCGCCCCGCCGTTTCGTTGTCGCCCGCTCGCCGGGTCGGCACTTTGTTGCTTGTGTCTGCGCTGTTGCCTGCTCTGGGCGGTTGCACCGTGCTGGCGGTGGCCGATGTGGCCGCTTCGGCCGTGGTGGGCACCGCCGGCCTGGTGGTGGACGCTGCGGTCGGCACGGCGCGCATTGGCGGCAAGGTCATCGGCAAGACGGCCGATGTGGTGCTGGGAGGCGACGAAGCCTCCGCCGCCGACTGAGCGCGGTTCAGACCCGGCGGAACACCAGGTCCCACACCCCGTGGCCGAGCTTGAGGCCGCGGTTCTCGAATTTGGTCAGCGGCCGGTAGTCGGGCTTGGGCGCATAACCGTCGCCAACGGCTGGCTCCGTGTTGGCCAGCAGCGGTTCGGCGCTCAGCACCTCCAGCATCTGCTGGGCGTACGGTTCCCAGTCGGTCGCCAGGTGCAGGTAGCCGCCGGGTTTGAGGTGGCGCGCGAGGCGGTTCACAAAGGGCGTCTGGATCAGGCGGCGCTTGTGGTGGCGGCTCTTGTGCCAGGGGTCGGGGAAAAAGATGTGCACACCGTCCAGCGTCTGCTCGGGCAGCAGGTGATCCAGCACCTCGACCGCGTCGTGGCGGAAGATGCGGATGTTCTGAATGCCCTGTTCGCCGCACAGCTTGAGCAGGGCGCCCACGCCGGGCTCGTGCACCTCGCAGCACAGGAAGTTGTCGCCCGGGCGCACCTGGGCGATGTGGGCGGTGGCGCCACCCATGCCGAAGCCGATCTCGAGGATCAGCGGCGCACTGCGGCCGAAGGCGGCCGTGGTGTCCAGGGGCTGGCTGGCGTCGTAGTTCAGCAGGAAGCGCGGGCCGAATTCGGCGTAGGCGCGTTCCTGCCCCGGGCCCATGCGGCCGGCGCGCAGCACATAGCTCTTGATCTGGCGCAGATGGGTGCCTTCGGCGGGCAGTTCGCGCGGTTCGGCGTGGCGGGGGTCGGTCATGTTCAGATCGTTCAGAGCGGGGCGAGAATTGTAGGAGGCAAAGAAAAGGGCCGCACATGGCGGCCCTCTGCAATGTGTGTGATGAAGCCGGTCGCCCGACTCTTCAGATCATTGCTTTCTGAATCCAAGCGTCTTGAACAGTGCGTTGGGGTAGCCGTCGGGGTCCAAGCCAGCGTCTTCATCACCAAAGAAAAGGGTGGTGCCGGACACCAAGCTGATGTCTTTTTCGACGCGGGGTGTGATCGGGACGCCGTTTTCGAAGGAAACGGTGCCTTCACCCTTGTCCACCACGTCAGAGCCGATGGTTTTGGTTCCTTGGTAAAGGATACTGCCCGCCTCTGAATAGTCGGGAGTGCCTGCACCGGAACAGGTGCCGTTGCCGTGAATCGTCTCGCTGTAGGTGTAACTGATCGAGATTGCTGTGAGCTTGCTGCCCGTCAGGGTGATCTTGTAGGACGACGATCCGGAAGGCACACACATTGCCCAGGTGCCCACGTATTTGTCGGCCACATCTGCGGTGACCACCGGGGTGCCGGATGAGGTGTCGTCACCGCCACCACAGGCGGCCAGAACGCAAGAGCACAAGATCGTGAGAAGCAGTTTGTTTGAGAGCATGTATGTCCCTGTAGGTTGAATAGAAACCAAATGTTAGTAGATCGTTTCGGATGCTTTCCTTTGGGTGTGCGTCGTGTACAAAAAAGTACCCCAAAAAGAGGATGGCCGGCGCGGTGTGGGTGCCGAGTGGCAATGAAACTGTGTTTTTCAGACGACAGCGCGCAGGGGTGCTCGCCACCCCCAGACCCATGAGTCAAGGCATCGGTGGATCGGGCCGCTGGCCGGGGGCAGACCCAGGACGGCCGCGGCATGGTTCAGGGCCGCCACCGGGTCTGACAGGTCCAGTGCCAGGGCGCCGTTCTGCTTGCTCAGCTTCTCGCCGTTGGCCCCCAGCACCAGCGGTGTGTGCCGGTACGCCGGGGTGGGCAGGCCCAGGGCCCGTTGCAGCAGGATCTGCCTTGGGGTGTTGTCGGTCAGGTCGGCGCCGCGCACCACGTGGGTGATGCCCTGGTCTGCATCGTCGACGACCACCGCCAGCTGGTAGGCCCACAGGCCGTCGGCGCGTTTCAGCACGAAGTCGCCGATCTCGGTGCCCACGTCCTGGGTCTGGGGGCCGAGCTGCTGGTCTGTCCAGTCCACGGTGCTGTGCGGGGCCACGAGGAAGCGCCAGGCCCGCGCTGCACGGCCTTGCAAGCCGCCGTGTTCGGGGCGGCAGGTGCCGGGGTAGACGGCGGCGTGGTGGCGTTCGCGCACCAAGCCTTGCGCCGTGAGCGTGGTCTCGATGTCCTTGCGCGAGCAGGCGCAGGGATAGGCCTGGCCCGTGGCGATCAGCCGGTCCAGCGCCTGCTGGTAGAGCGCGCTGCGCTGCGACTGCCAGACCACCGGCTCATCGCTGTGCAGGCCGCAGGCGGCCAGCTGGTCGCGGATGAGGCGGTCGGCGCCGGGCACGCACCGCGGCGTGTCCACATCTTCGATGCGCACCAGCCAAGCGCCGCCGTGTGCCCGCGCGTCCAGCCAGCTGGCCAGTGCTGCCACCAGCGAGCCCGCGTGCAGCGGGCCGGTGGGCGAAGGCGCGAAACGCCCACGGTACAGAACCCCCACGCTCCGCCGCTGGCGCGGGTCGCTGCCCCCCATGGGGGCTGTTTCGCCTTGGGGCGGCCCGGCGGCGAAACGCGCTTCGCCGACCGATTTCACAGCATCGCGAGTGCCAGTTCCAGACCCGACACGAAGGCATCTTCCACCCGGTGGCCCAGGCACCAGTCGCCGCACAGACCCAGGCCTTGTTTCGCGTCGTACAGGTGCGACGCGCCCAGCGGTTCCTGCGTCTGGGCAAAGCGCCATCGGTGCACCACGGCATGGCTAGGGGTGGCGCGGATGCCAGTGATCTCGGCAAAGCCCTTGAGCAGCTTGGCCTTGACGCGCTCGTCGTCGTCTTCCAGGTGCTTGGCCGACCAGGCCGGGCTGGCCTGGATGGTCCAGCGTTCGATGCGTTCACGGCCCGGCTTGCTGTTCTCGCGCGCCAGCCAGCTGATACGGTGGTGCGTGCTGCGCGCGGCGTTCCACTGCGGCCCCAGCGTGCCCAGGCCGGGCTGCATGGCGTTGGGGTAGGCGACCATGAGCGTCCAGCAGGGAGCGACGTTCACGCTGGCGAGCTTCTGGCGCCAGGCCGGGTTCAGGCCCGAGGCGAGCAGCAGGTCGTAGGCCTGCTGGTGCGGGATGGCGAGCACCACGCGGTCGAAGCCGCCCAGCACCTGCTGGCCGCCTTCGGCGTCTTGCGCACGCAGTTGCCACTGTTCGGGGTGCAGCGCGTCTCGTTCGATGTGGGTCACGCGCAGCGCGGTCAGTGCACGGGCCGGGAGGTCACCGAACTGTTCCGGGTGGGCGATCGGCTGGGCCCAGTGGTGCACCAGGGCGCTCATGCCCGGCGTGGCGACGAAGTGGGGTTCGGTCGGCGGCGGCGCGCTGGCCAGCACGTGGCCGAACTCGTCGAGCACGCGCACAGTGCTCACGCTCCAGGGGCGCACCACCGCCTGGGCGGTGAGCAGGGCGCGGGCGAAGCGGCTGTCGCGCACGGTGAAGTACTGCGCGCCGTGATCGAACCCTCCGAACTCAGTGCGGCGGGTGGACATGCGGCCACCGAATCCGCGGCTCTTTTCGATCAGCGTGACGCGGTGACCGGCCTGCAGCAGTGTGCGGGCGGCGGCCACACCGGCCATGCCGGCGCCTATCACGGCGACGTGCATCGGTGCTTGCGGCGCAGGTGCCGCAGCGGTACGGGTGGCAGCTTTGGGCTTCTTCTTGGTGGTCATGTCGCTGTCCGTGTGGAGTGGATGTGCATTGACTGTAGCAGTGCCCGGGGTGCTGCTCACCCCCGATGCGTCAGGTCTGGTGGTGGTTGTTGAGCAGGGCGTCGCGCGTGCTGGGGTGTTGCAGCCGATCCAGCCACCAGCGCAGGGCGCGCCCGGTGTCGCGGCTGCTGCGCGGCTGGCGCCACGCGTAGTGCAGGCGGATGTTGCGGTCGGGGCGCTGCACGTCCTTGACCACCAGCCGGCCCGCGGTGATGAAAGGCTGGGCCAGCGGCAGGGGCAAGAAGCCGGCGCCCAGCCCGCGCAGCTGGGCTTCGAGCTTGTGCTGCATGGTGGGCACGGTGAGCACGTCCTGTCCTGGCGCAATGTTGTGCGTCATGCCGGTCCCACGCAGGGTGCTGTCGGCCACCGCCACCACGCGGTGCTGGCGCCGGTCGTCTTCGGTCAGCTTGTGTTCCACCGCCGCCAGCGGATGGTGTGGTGCCACGGCGAACACGAACTCGACCGAGCCCAGCGGGGCCGATTGGATTTCGGCCGGGTGGGTGGCGTCGCTGGCGATGCCCAGCGCCAGGTCGGCCAGCCCGGTGTAGAGGGTCTCCTGGGTGCCCGAGAGGGTCTCGGCGCGCAGCTTCAGCCGGGTGGGCGCGCCTTCGGCGTAGAAGGCCTCGCACAGCTCGAACAGGGTCGAGCGCGCGATGATGGCGTCGGCCGCGATGGTCAGCTGCGGCTCCCAGCCGGTGGCCACGCGCTTGACGCGCTGGGCCACTGCGTCCAGCTCGTCCAGCAGGTACTGGCCGGCGCGCAGCAGTTCGGCCCCGGCGGGCGTGAGCTGGGCACGGCGCGCGCTGCGATCGAACAGCAGCACGTCCAGCGCGTCCTCGATCTGGCGCACCCGGTAGGTCAGGGCGCTGGGCACCATGCCCAGTTCCCGCGCAGCGGCGGCCATGCTGCCCAGCCGCGCCACGGCCTCGAGCAGGCCCAGGTTTTCGGGGGAGAGCGCAGCGCGTTGCGACGGGTGGGCCATGGGTTCCTCTTTTGGTCTCAGTGCGGTCTAACGTTCAATTGGTTTGAATAATGCCATCAAACCGCTGCCACCCGGCGGCGGTGTCCCTTCCCCACAATTCACCCCATGCCAGCACATTTGCCGGCGCCCACGGAGACTCCACCATGATGCAAATTCGACGCTCCCAGGAACGTGGTTTTGCCGACCACGGCTGGCTCAAGAGCCACCACTCGTTTTCGTTCGCAGGGTATTTCGATCCGGCCTGGATGGGCTGGGGCAACCTGCGGGTGATCAACGAGGACCGCATCGCGCCGGGCACCGGTTTCGGCACGCACGGTCACCGCGACATGGAAATCATCAGCTACGTGCTGCAGGGCAACCTGGCGCACAAAGACAGCATGGGCAACGTCAAAGGCATCCCGCCCGGGGATGTGCAGCGCATGAGCGCCGGCACCGGCGTGATGCACAGCGAGTTCAACCACGCACAAGGCGAGACCACGCACTTCCTGCAGATCTGGATCGAGCCGAGCCAGCGCGGCGTGGCCCCCGGCTACGAGCAGAAAAGCTTTGCGGCAGCCGACAAGCGTGGGCAGCTGCGCCTGGTGGCCTCGCCCGACGGTGCGCAGGGTTCGGTCAGTCTCCACGCCGACGCGGCCCTTTACGTCGGGCTGTTCGATGGCGCCGAGGCCGCTGAACTGGCCACCGATCCGGCGCGCAAGGCCTATGTACACCTGGTGCGCGGCGCGCTGAACGTCAATGGCGAGCGCCTGCAGGGCGGCGACGCAGTCCTGCTGGACGGCGAGTCGCAGATCCGCCTGGCGCAGGGCGAAGACGCCGAGGTGCTGATATTCGATCTGGCGGCCTGAACCGCACGTTTTTTTCCGTTCGTTTTTCTCAACCCCGCGCTGCGGCGCATTTTCTGGAGTCCATCACATGGCAAAAGTGGTTGTGGTTTATCACTCGGGTTACGGTCACACCCAGCGCATCGCGCAAGAAGTGGCCGCTGGCGCAGACGCTGACCTGCTGCCCATCGACGCCGAAGGCAACCTGGCCGAAGCCGACTGGGCTGCGCTGGGCGCCGCCGACGCGATCATCTTCGGCACGCCCACCTACATGGGTGGCCCAAGCTGGCAGTTCAAGAAATTCGCCGATGCGTCGTCCAAGGCCTGGTTCACCCGCGCCTGGCAGGACAAGTTCTTCGCCGGCTTCTCGGTCAGTGCCAGCCTGAACGGTGACAAGGGTCAGACCCTGGCCTACCTGAACACCCTGGCATCGCAGCACGGTGGTCTGTGGATCAGCCTGGGCATGATGCCGGCCAACACCCAGGCCGCGACCCGCAACGACGTCAACAACCTCGGCGGCTCGGTGGGTCTGCTGGTGCAGGCCCCGTCGGACGCCGGTGCCGACAAGATCCCGCAAGGCGATGTGGACACCGCCCGCAAGTTCGGCGAACGCGTCGCCGCTGTGGCGGGCAAGTTCAAGGGCTGAAGCACCGGCTTCCCCGGAGTCAACGATCCGCGCCGCGGCGCAGCGTGGGCTCGACGGGCCAGCCGCCGGGCCGCCCCAAGGCAGGCCCAGCCCCCGTGGGGGGCAGCGACCCGCGCAGCGGCGGAGCGTGGGGGCTACCATCCCCCTATGAAGATCTTCAGCATCCTTCCCTGGGCAGACTGGCTGGCGCTGGTCTGCTTTTTTGCTTTGTGGGTCGGCTACGCCTGGTTCGCGCGCGTCTGGGGCCAGCGCCAGTCGTCTCTGTTGAGCACCACCAACCGCTACCGCAGCTACTGGATGGCGCAGGCCACGGCGCGCGACCCGCGCATGCTCGACGGCCTGATCACACAGACCCTGTCCAACACGCCGGCCTTCTTCTCTTCCACGTCCATCCTGGTCATCGGTGGTCTGTTCGCCCTGCTGGGCACCACCGACAAGGTCACCGAGCTGATGAGCGGCATCCCGTTCGCGCAGGCCACCACGCTGATCGTGTTCGAGTTCAAGGTCATGGTGCTGGTGGCGATCTTTGTCTACGCGTTCTTCCGTTTCTCGTGGTGCATGCGGCAGTACACCTTTGTGGCGCTGGTCATCGGCTCCATGCCGCCGCCAGAAGACTTTGACAGCGGCAAGCACGACCGCCGCCAGTTCGCCGATCGCGCCGCCGCCATGGTCGGAGCCGCGGCCGAAACATTCAACGATGGCTTGCGCGCCTACTATTTTTCGTTCGCCCTGCTGGCCTGGTTCGTCTCCCCCATGGCCATGGTGCTGGCCACGTTGATCGTGGTGGCCATCCTGTACAGCCGCGAGTTCCGGTCCGAGGTTTTGCACATCCTCAAGGAAGATCGATAGCGCGCTGGTCGATCCTGGGGGCGGGTCGCTCACTCCCTAAAATCGGTGCATGTTTGTACACCTGCGCCTGCACACCGAGTTCTCCGTCGTTGACGGCACCAACCGCATCGACGACGTGGTGGCCGCCGCCGCCGCCGATGGCCAGCCCGCCCTGGGCATTTCCGACCTGAACAACCTGTTTGGCGGCGTCAAGTTCTACAAGGCCGCGCGCGGTGCGGGCGTCAAGCCCGTCATCGGTGCCGAGGTGATGCTGCAGGGCTTTTCGGACGAAACCCCGGGCGCCATGCCCGGTGGCCCGCAGCCGGCGCCGCCCAAGGTCATCCTGCTGGTGCAGGACAAGCAGGGCTACCTGAACCTGAGCGAACTGCTGGCCCGTGCCTGGACGCGCAACGTGCAGCGCGACCAGGCCCTGGTGCGCTGGGAATGGCTGCAGGAAATCAACGCCGGCTTGCTGCTGCTGTCCGGCGCGCAGGCCGGCCCGGTCGGCCAGGCCCTGCTGCAGGGCGACACGCAACGTGCGACCGACGTGGCCTTACAGATGGCGGGCGTGTTCCCGCACCGTTTCTACCTGGAGCTGCAGCGCGCCGGCCGTGTGGACGATGAGCGCCACGTGGTGGCTGCGGTGCAGCTGGCCGCGCGCCTGCACCTGCCGGTGGTGGCCACGCACCCGGTGCAGTTCCTCACCGCCGATGACTACGAGTCGCACGAGGCGCGGGTCTGCATTTCCGACGGCGAAATCCTGGGCAACAACCGGCGCGTGCGCCGCTTCACGCGCGAGCAGTTCTTCAAGAGCGCGGCCGAGATGCAGGCGCTGTTCGCCGACATCCCGTCCGCCGTGGCCAACACGCTGGAAATCGCCAAGCGCTGCAACCTGACCCTGGTGCTGGGCAAGCCGCAGCTGCCCAACTTCCCGATCCCGCCGGTGGACGGTCGCATCATGTCGGTGGACGAGTACTTCCGCCACGTGTCCTACGAGGGGCTGGAGGGGCGTCTGAAGCACCTGTTCCCCGACGAAGCCAAGCGCAACGAACAGCGTCCACGTTATGTGGAGCGGCTGGAGTTCGAGCTCAACACCATCCTGAAGATGGGGTTCCCGGGCTACTTCCTGATCGTGTCGGACTTCATCAAGTGGGCCAAGGAAAACGGCTGCCCGGTGGGGCCGGGCCGGGGCTCTGGCGCCGGTTCGCTGGTGGCCTATGCGCTGCTGATCACCGACCTGGATCCGCTGCACTACAACCTGCTGTTCGAGCGTTTCCTGAACCCAGAGCGGGTGTCGATGCCCGACTTCGACATCGACTTCTGCCAGTCCAACCGCGACCGCGTGATCGACTACGTGAAGGACCGCTACGGCAAGGATGCGGTGAGCCAGATCGCCACTTTCGGCACCATGGCCGCGCGCGCGGCCATCCGCGACGTGGGCCGCGTGCTGGACCTGTCCTACGGTTTCTGTGACGGCATCTCCAAGCTCATCCCCAACAAGCCGGGCATGAGCGTGACGCTGCAGTACCCGCCCGACCCGAAGAAAGAGGGCGACAAGAACAACTACGCCATCGAGATGGAGCCCATCCTGGCGGAGCGCATCGAGAAGGAAGAAGACGTCAAGACCCTGATCGAGCTGGCGCAGAAGCTCGAGGGCATGACCCGCAACATCGGCATGCACGCCGGTGGCGTGCTGATCGCGCCGGGCAAGCTCACCGACTTCTGCCCGCTGTACATGCAACCGGGCAGCGAATCGGCGGTGAGCCAGTACGACAAGGACGACGTCGAAGCCATCGGCCTGGTGAAGTTCGACTTCCTGGGCCTGGCGACGCTGACCATCCTGGAGATCGCGCGCGAATTCATCATGAAGCGCCACAAGGGGCAGGAGAACTTCCGCTTCGAGGACATCCCGCTGGACGACAAGGCGGTGTATGCGCTGTTCTCCAAGGGCCAGACCGAGGCCGTGTTCCAGTTTGAAAGCCGCGGCATGCAGGGCATGCTGCGCGACGCCAAACCCAGCCGCCTGGAAGACCTGATCGCCCTGAACGCGCTGTACCGCCCGGGCCCGATGGACCTGATCCCCAGCTTCGTGGCGCGCAAGCACGGCCGCGAGGTGGTGGAGTACCCGCACCCGCTGGTCGAGCCGGTGCTGTCCGAGACCTACGGGATCATGGTCTATCAGGAGCAGGTGATGCAGACCGCCCAGGTGCTGGGCGGCTACAGCCTGGGCGGCGCCGACATGCTGCGCCGGGCCATGGGCAAGAAGAAGGCCGAGGAGATGGCCGAGCACCGCGCCATCTTCCGCAAGGGCGCGGCGGAGAAGGGCATCGACGAGGCCAAGGCCGACGAGGTGTTCGACCTGATGGAGAAGTTCGCGGGCTACGGCTTCAACAAGTCGCACGCGGCCGCGTACTCGCTGCTGGCGTACCACACGGCCTGGCTCAAGGTCCACTACACGGCCGAATTCTTCTGCGGCAACATGACCGTGGAAATGGACAACACCGACAAGCTCAAGGTGTTGTGGGAAGACGCGCTGAAGATGGGCATGGCCTTCGAGCCGCCCGATGTGAACCGCGGCGGCTACCGTTTCGAGCCGGTGACCGACAAGCTCATCCGCTACGGTCTGGGGGCCGTCAAGGGCACGGGCCAGCTGGCGATCGAAGCCATCATCGCTGCGCGCGAAGGCCGCGGCGAGGGGCCGAATGGCGACGAAAAGGGACCTTTCACCAGCCTGTTCAATTTCTGCCTGCGGGTGGACCGCCAGCGCATCAACAAGCGCACGGTGGAAGCGCTGATCAAGGCCGGCGCCTTCGACGCCATCCACCTCAACCGCGCCGAGCTGCTGGCCTCGGTGGACGTGGCGTTCGAATACGCGGCCACTTCGCAGGCCAACGCCAACCAGGGCGGCCTGTTCGACATGCTCGGCGGCGACGACCACGGATCGAGCACGCAGGAGCCGGCCTATGTGGCCACCACGCCCTGGGGCGTGAAGGAGCGCCTGACCTACGAGAAGACGGCGATCGGTTTCTATTTCTCGGGCCACCTGTTCGACGAAGTGGGCGCCGAGGTGCGGCGCTTCGCGCGCACCGCGCTGAGCGACGTGAAGGAAAGCCGCGACCCGGTGATCCTGGCGGGCATCGTCTCGGACTTCCGCGTGATCAACGGGCAGCGCGGCAAGCTCGCCTTTTTCAAGATCGACGACAAGAGCGGCGTGCTCGAAGTCAGCGCCGACGAGAACCTGATCAATCTCTACCGGAACCTGCTCAAGGACGACGAGCTGGTGATCGTGCAGGCCACGGTGCAGCCCGACCGCTTCTCGGGCGGTCTGCGGTTGAAGATCCAGCAGATCTGGGACCTGGCCGCGGCGCGTTGCCGCTTCGGCAAGTACTTGAGGGTGGCGGTCAATGGCACCGCGCCGGCCGTGGCCACGCTGGTGCGCGAGTTCCCCCCCAAGCGCGAGCTGACCGACCAGGGCGAACTGGTGCGCGGCCTGCCGGTGCGGCTGGCGGTGCAGCGCGACGGTGCCCGCTGCGAACTGCAGCTGGACGACCGGGCCCTGTTCTTCCCCACCGACGCGGCCCTGGCCAGCTGGACGGCCCAGGCGCACGAGCGCAAAGCCGAGATCGTGTTCGACTGAGCGTTCGGGCGCAAGCATGGGTAAGACCGCTGCGCCGTGAACGAAGTCGCACCGGTTGCGGGTTTTCCCTCAAGTAAGTTGTCGGCGTGCCGAAGGGGATGACAACCATGAAATTGCAACACAAAGCCTGGGCGCTGGTGCTCATCGTCGTCGGGCTGTGTGCTGGCGGGGCCATGCTGGCGGCCCGCCACATCATTGACGCCTCGTTCGAGAAGATCGAAGCCGAGCGCGCCGAGCGCGAAGGCGAACGTGCCCGCCGCGTGCTCAACCAGCAAGTCCTGGCCTTGGCGGCCACCACGCGTGACTACGCCTTCTGGGCCGACGCCGTGGCCTACGTGCAGGGACGCAAGCCTTCGTTCATCGAAGACAACTTCGATGCCGACAACATGGGCTACCTGCGCGTCTCTGAGGTGGTGGTGTTCGATGCCCGCGGCAGCGTGTTGTCCAGCGTGGCGCGCCTCGACGAGGACAACCGCCTGCGTACGGTGTCCGAAGAACGGCAGCGGTCGCTGCGGCCGCTGGTCACGCCGGTGCTGGCCTCGGCCGACCCCAAGACCGTGATGCAGACCCTGCGGGTGTTCGATGGCCAACTGGAAATGGTGGTGGTCGCTGCCGTGCACCACCCCGACCATGCGGCGCAGGGGCCGAAAGGCGCGATCGCCATGGTGCGCCGGTTCGATGAATCGGAACTCAGCCGTTTTGCCGAGGTGCTGATGACGCCCACGCGCCTGTCGTTCGACCTGCACGCTGCCGAATCCGAGCACCTTCATCGCACCGTGCTGGACGATGAGCGCGAAGATCTGCACGCCGTGCTCAAGGATCACCAGGGCCAGCCGGTGGCCGAGCTGGTGCTGACGCTGGACCGGCGCCTGCACCAGCAGGGCAAGGCCCTGGCCTGGACCGGCATGGGGCTGGCGGCGCTGGCGGGCCTGCTGGCCGCCAGCTTGCTGGTGCTGCTGCTCGATCGCCTGCTGCTGCGCCGCCTGCAGGGCTTGCACACCGACCTGGCCCGCATCACCCAGCATGGCCCGGGCGAGGCGGCGGCGGTGCGGGTGGAGGGGCATGACGAACTGAGCCAGCTGGCCGAGGGCATCAACGGTCTGCTGGTGCGCGTGCGCGAGGACGCGCAGGCGCAGCGCGAGGCGCACGCGCAGCAGGAGGCGCTGCAGGTGCAGCTGATGCAGAGCCAGAAGACCGAGGCCCTAGGCCGGCTGACCGGCGGCATCGCACACGACTTCAACAATTCGCTGGCGGCCATCACCGGCTGGGTGCGCCTGGCCGACGAAGACCTGGACCGCGACCACCCCAGCAGCGACGCACTGCAGCAGGCCCTGAAAGCCACGCGTTATGCCGATGGCCTGATGCGCCAGCTGCTGGCCTTTGGCCGGCAAACGCCCCCCAAGCTGCGGCGCCTGCACTGGACCAGCCTGATCGAGGAAACCCGTCAACTGGTGGCCTCGGGCCTGACCAAGCGCTGCGAGCTGGTCGTGGACTACCAGGTGGACGAAGACGAAGTCGATGCCGACCCGACGCAGCTGCAACAGGTGCTGGTGAACCTCCTGATCAACGCATCCGATGCCATGCAGGGCAAAGGCCGCATCGATGTGGCGCTGACCGCGCTGGAGCTGCCGCTGCCCGCCGGCCAGACACCGCCGCCGGGCGCGCAGGAGCTGCCCCAGGGCCGCTACCTGGTGCTGGAGGTGTGCGACCACGGGCCGGGTGTTCCGGCCGAGAACCTGGGTCGCGTGTTCGACCCCTTCTTCACCACCAAGGGCAAGGGCCGCGGCACCGGGCTCGGGCTGTCGGTGGCGCAAGGCATCGTGCTGCGCCACTACGGTGGCATCGGGGTGAGCAACCGCCCGGGTGCCGGCGCCTGCTTCCACATCTACCTGCCGGCCAGTCAGCGCGATGCGAAGGTGGAACCCATCACCGCACCCGATGGCGGGCCAGGGCAGGGCCGGCACGTGCTGTTTGTGGACGACGACCAGCTGGTGCGCCATGCCTGGAGTGCGCTGCTGGAGCGTCAGGGCTGGCAGGTGACGCGGGCGCGGGACGGCGAAGAAGGCTGGGCGCAGTTCGCACAGACCGGCCATCACTTCGACCTGGTGCTGACCGACCAGTCCATGCCGCGGCTGGACGGGGTCGGACTGGCGCGGCGCATTCGCGAGGCGGAGTCGTCCACGCCCATCATCCTGATCAGCGGTCACGTCAACGAGGTCGGCGCGGGCGACCTGCAGACCCTGTTCAACGCCGTGATGCACAAGCCGGTGGACATGAACGACCTGGGCCGTGCGATGCAGGACGTGCTGGCGACCGGGTCGACCCGGTATTGATGTAGCCCCCACGCTGCGCGGGTTTGTTTTGCCGCCGCATCAGTCCTGTGGCCGCAGACCGATGATGAGGGCGGGCGGCACGCGGCCGTCGATGTCGCGGGGCAGGGTGGCCGTGCGGTCGATGGCCTTGAGCACGGCTTCATCCCAGTCGGCGTTGCCGCTGCTCTTGACGATGCGCCGGCCCACGATGGTGCCGTCGGGCAGGGTGCGCACCTCCACTTCGGCGCGCGGGTTGCCACTGACGGTTTCGGTGAACACCACGTTGGGCTTGATGCGCGCGGCCACGCGCGCTCCGTAGCCCGCGGATGGACCGGCCGCCTGTTGTGCCGTGCCGGTGGCCTGCGGTGCGCCGCTGGCCCCGGCCTGGCCCAGCATGCGTTCGATGTTGCGCTTGCGCTGGGCCTCGGCTTCCTGCGCCTGTTTCTCTTCTGCGGCCTTCTGTTCCGCCAGCCGCTTTTCAGCGGCCAGCTTCTGCTCCTGCTGACGCTTTTTGTCGGCGGCGGCCTTGTCCGCGGCGGCTTTGTCGGCCAAGGCCTTCTGGCGCGCTTCTTCCTGCGCGCGCTGTTCCTGTTCTTTCTTCTGCTGCGCCCGCTGGGTGGCGATCTGCGCCTCGGTAGGGCCGGGTGGCGGTGGCGGTGCCGGCCGTGGCTCGGGCTTCACCTCGGGCGCTGGAGCAGGCGGTGCGGGCGGTGGCACTTCGGCCCGCGGGGCGGCCTGTACCGGCAGGCGCGACCAGAGCTCGGCTTCGAACACGGGCGTCGGCACATCCTGTTTCCATCCCACGCCCCAGGTCAGCGCCGCCACCAGCAGGCCGTGCGCCAGCAGCGCCAGGCCGACCGGCACCAGCCAGTGGTCCTGGCGCGGGGGCGCCAGGCGCAGGTGCTCCTGGGCGGCGTGGCGCGACAGGGCGAAGCTGCTGGTCATGGCCGTCGGGCGGGGTGGGCGTTCAGCGTGTGGTCTGCACCGACAGGCCCACGCGGGCGACGCCGGCGCGCTGCAGCCGGTCCATGACCGACACCACGGTTTCGTACTTCACGCCCTTGTCGGCGCTGATGACCACTGGCACCTGCAGGTCGCCGCCTTGCAGCTGCTGCACGCGCACGGCCAACTGGGCCAGCGGCACGTCCGGGCCTTCGGCGGCGCCGGCGCCTTCGCGCACCTGCAGGCGTTCGCTCTTGTCCACGATCACCTGCACGAAACGGTCGGGCTGGCGGCCGGCCTGGCCGACGCTGGGCAGGCTGATCTGGCTGGGCGTGATCAGCGGGGCGGTGACCATGAAGATGATGAGCAGCACCAGCATCACGTCGATGAACGGGACCATGTTGATCTCGTTGATAGTGCGGCGACCCCGGCCGCGGGTGGCGAACCTGGCCATGGTGCTCAGCGGGCGGTGGGTGCAGCGGCCGCGGCATTGGCCTGGGCCGCCACGTTGCGCTGCAGGATGTTGGAGAACTCTTCCATGAAGGTCTCCATCTGGTTGGCCACGCGGTCGATGTCGTGCGCGAAGCGGTTGTAGGCGACCACCGCCGGGATGGCGGCGAACAGGCCGATGGCGGTGGCCACCAGCGCCTCGGCGATACCGGGGGCCACGGTGGCCAGGGTCACCTGCGCCAGCGAGGCCAGGCCGGTGAAGGCGTGCATGATGCCCCACACCGTTCCGAACAGACCCACATAGGGCGCCACCGAGCCGACCGTGCCGAGGAAGGCGAGGTTGGCTTCGAGCGCGTCCATCTCGCGCTGCAGGCTCGCCCGCATGGCGCGGCGCGCGCCGTCGAGCAGGGCGCCGCTGTCGGTGATGCGGCGCTCGCGCAGCTTGTGGTACTCGCGCATGCCGCTGGCGAAGATGCGTTCGATCGGGCCGCCTTCGCGGTTGGGCTGCGCGGCGGCGTTGTAGAGCTCATTGAGGTTGCTGCCCGACCAGAAGTCGCGCTCGAACGTCTCGTTGCGGGTGCGCACACGCCGCAGGGCAAACAGTTTGCGGAAGATGGCGGCCCAGCTGACGATGGACACGCCGATCAGCAGGGCCACCACGGCCTGGACCACCCAGCTCGCATCGAGCAGCAACTGGACAATGGACAGGTCTTGGTTCATGGCGGGTTCGGTTCAGGTTGTCGGGACGGGGGCAGCGCCACCGGCTTGCAGCACCTGCAGCACGGCGGCCGGGATGCGCTGCGGCCTCAGTGTGGCGGCATCGACCCAGCCGATGCGGATGCTGCCTTCGCACAGCAGCGTCGGCCGTTCACCGGCCTGCTGCGGTTTCAGGAGCGCTCTCTGCGCAATCGTAAGCGAGGCCTTGCCGATCTCGACCGGTGCAGCTGTGACCAGCAGTAAATCGTCGAGCCGGGCGCTCTGGCGGTAGCGCAGGCTGCAGTCGCTGACCACGAACATGCCACCGGTCTGCTGGCGCAGGGCCTGCTGCCCCAGGCCGAGCTGGCGCAGCCATTCGGTGCGCGCGCGTTCGAAGAACTTGAGGTAGTTGGCGTAGAAGACGATGCCACCGGCGTCGGTGTCTTCCCAGTAGACGCGCACCGGCCACTGGAATGTGTTGTACCCCCACGCTCCGCCGCTGTGCGGGTCGCTGCCCCCCAAGGGGGTTTGCCCCGCCTTGGGGCGGCCCGGCGGCGGGGCCGCTGTGTCGATAGCCTGTGTTGTCACAGCGCGGCCTCGATCCGGGCCACCGCCTCCCGCAGCTGGGGCATGGCGTTGGCGGTGGAAAAGCGCAGCCAGTGCTGAGGCTCGGCCAGGCCGAAGTCGCGCCCCGGGGTGGCGGCGATCTGGCAGCGCTGCATCAGCTCGAAGGCGAGGGTCCAGCTCCCGCCCGGCGCACCGTCGGCACCCTGCAGGGGAATGCCCCAGCGCTCGCACAGGCCGCGCACGTCGGCCCAGGCGTAGAAGGCGCCGTCGGGCATCACCGGCACGTCCAGACCCAGGCGCTGCAGCTCGGGAATGAAGAAATCGCGCCGGGCCTTGAACTCGGCGCGCCGGCGTTCGTATTCGGTCAGGCTCTCGGGCGCGAAGCAGGCCAGGGCGGCGTGCTGGGCGATGGTGCTGGCGCAGATGAACAGGTTTTGCGCCAGCCGTTCCACCACCGGCACCAGCGCGGGCGGCAGCACCAGCCAGCCCAGGCGCCAGCCGGTCATGTTGAAGTACTTGCTGAAGCTGTTGATGCTGATGACTTCGTCGCCCAAGCCGTCGGGCAGCCCCAGCGCGCTGTGGCCAAAGGCGTCCTCGTAGCTCAGGCCCAGGTAGATTTCGTCCACCAGGGTGATGCCGCCGCGCTCGCGCACGAAGCGGGCGATGCGTTCGAGTTCGTCGCGCGCAATGCTGGTGCCGGTGGGGTTGGACGGCGAGGCCAGCAGCACACCGCGCGTGGCCGGTCCCCAGGCCTGCGCCACCCGGTCGGCGCTGAGCTGGAAGCGGTCTTCGGGGCCGGACGGGATCAGCACCGCGCGCCCCTCGGCCGCCTGCACGAACTGGCGGTTGCAGGGGTAGCTGGGGTCGGGCATCAGCACCTCGTCGCCCGCGTCGATCAGGGCCAGACAGGCCAGCTGCAGCGCAGCGGACGCGCCCGCGGTGACCACGATGCGGGCCGGATCGATGGCCAGGCCGAAGCGGCTGGAGTACCAGCCGCTGATCGCCTCGCGCAGCGCGGGCAGGCCGGTGGCGTCGGTGTACTGGCTGCGGCCGTCGCGGATCGCGCGTTCGGCCGCGGCCTGCACCAGCGGTGGCGCGGTGAAATCTGGCTCGCCGATGTTCAGCTTGATCATCGGACGGTCGCCCGGGCGGGCGCGCGCAGCCATGTCGCTGGCCGCCTTGGCCAGCTCCATCACGTAGAAGGGTTCGACCCGCTGGGCGCGCTGGGAAATGCGCATGACCGGGGCGCTGCGTTTACTCAGCAGCCGGCGCGTCGCTCGCCGGCTTGGCCTTGCGGGCCGGGGCTTTGGCGGGTGCCTGGGCCACTTCCATCGGGCGCAGTTTCTCGGCCAGCTCGTGCAGCACGCCGTTGACGTATTTGTGGCCGTCGGTGCCGCCAAAGGACTTGGCCAGCTCGATGCACTCGTTGATGACGACGCGCCAGGGCACGTCGGGGCAGTGCTGGAGTTCGTAGACGCCGATCCACAGCACGCCGCGCTCGATGGGGGAAATCTCGGCCAGCGGGCGGTCCAGCATCGGGGTCAGCAGGGTGTCGGCGGCCGAGGCCTGGGCGATGCTGCCGTGCAACAGGGCGTCGTAGTGCACGCTGTCGGCCTTGTGGAAGCCGCTGAGATCGCGGGTGAACGCGTCGATGTCGGTCGCGTCGTTGCGGCCGACCAGGTGCTGGTAGAGCGCCTGCAGCGCGAATTCGCGCGCACGGGTGCGGGCCGACTTGTCGGCTGCCTTGCGGGGCTTGATCTGTTCGGTGCTCATGCTCAGCCGATGCTCGCCAGCAGGTGGGCCATCTCGATGGCAACACGGGCCGCATCGCGGCCTTTTTCTTCCTGGCGCGCCACGGCCTGCGACACGTTTTCGGTCGTCAGGATGGCGTTGGCAATGGGGGTGTGCGTGTCGAGCGACACGCGGGTGACGCCGGCGCCCGACTCGTTCGAGACGAGTTCGAAGTGGTAGGTCTCGCCGCGGATGATGCAGCCCAACGCGATGAGGGCGTCGAAGTCGTCCTGCTCGGCCATCGCCTGCAGGGCTATCGGCACTTCCAGCGCGCCGGGCACGGTCACGCGCTTGATGTTCTTTTCCTGCACGCCCAGGGCGATCAGTTCTGCGTGGCAGGCCTCGTACAGGGCGTTGGTGATGCCTTCGTTGAAGCGGGCCTGGACGATGCCGATGGCCATCTTTTTGCCGTCCAGCGGCTGGGTGCTGCCTTTGTCTGCGCCAAACATGGTGGGTTCTTTCTGTGAAACGGGGTCAGGCGTTGCGGGCCAGGTAGCCGGTGATTTCCAGGCCGTAGCCGGTCATGCTGGGCATGCGGCGGGGGTTGCCCATGAGCTGCATCTTGTGCACGCCGCATTCGCGCAGGATCTGTGCGCCCACGCCGTAGGTGCGCAGGTCCATGCGGCCACGCTCGGGGGCCTGGGCCGATCGGGCCGTGCCTTCGAACTGGGCCAGCAGCTGTTCGGCCGTCTCGCCGCAGTTGAGCAGCACGGCCACCCCGGCGCCGGCGTCGCTGATGTGGCGCAGGCTCGCTTCGAGGCTCCAGCTGTGCATGGAGCGTCCGACTTCCAGCGCGTCCAGCACCGACAGCGGTTCGTGCACGCGCACGGCCACGGTCTCTTCGGCAGACCATTGGCCCTTGACCAGCGCCAGGTGCAAGGCGCCGCTGGGCTCGTCGCGGAAGGCATGGGCGGTGAAGCTGCCGAACGCGGTGTTCAGCGCGCGGCTGCCCACCTTCCGAACCAGGCTTTCGTTGCGGCTGCGGTATTCGATCAGGTCGGCGATGGTGCCGATCTTCAGGCCGTGTTCGGCCGCGAACAGCTGCAGGTCCGGCAGGCGGGCCATGGTGCCGTCGTCTTTCATGATCTCGCAGATCACCGATGACGGGCTGCAGCCGGCCATGGCGGCCAGGTCGCAACCCGCTTCGGTGTGGCCGGCGCGCATGAGCACGCCACCTTCGACCGCCTGCAGCGGGAAGATGTGGCCGGGTTGCACCAGATCGTCGGCGGTGGCGTTGGGCGCCACGGCGGCCTGCACCGTGCGCGCGCGGTCGGCGGCCGAGATGCCGGTGGTCACGCCTTCGGCCGCTTCGATCGACACGGTGAACGCGGTGCCTTTCTTGTCGCCGTTGCGCGCCACCATGGGGGGCAGGTTGAGCTGTTCGCAACGCTCGCGCGAAAGCGTCAGGCAGATCAGGCCACGACCGAAGCGGGCCATGAAGTTGATGGCTTCGGCCGTGACGTGGTCGGCTGCGAGCACCAGGTCGCCTTCGTTTTCGCGGTCTTCTTCATCGACCAGGATCACGATGCGGCCGGCGCGCATGTCGGCCACGATGTCTTCGACCGGGGAGATGGCCACCGGGGCCAGGGGTTGGGGGGCGTTCATGCGGTTTCCTTGTGGGCGTCGGCGTTGAGCATGCGCTCGACGTAGCGGGCCACGGTGTCGATTTCGAGGTTGACCTGGCTGCCCGCAACGAGCTGGCCAAGCGAGGTGTTGTCCACCGTGTGGGGAATGAGGTTGATGCTGAATTCACAGCCGGCGGCACTGTCGGCCACGCGGTTGACGGTCAGGCTCACGCCGTTGACGGTGATTGAGCCTTTGTAGGCCAGGTATTTGCCCAGCGCGGGTGGTGCCATCACGCGCAATTCCCAGCTCTCGCCCACGCGTTCGAAGCACGTGACGCTGCCGATGCCGTCGACGTGCCCTGACACGATGTGGCCGCCCAGGCGGTCGTGCGCGCGCAGGGCTTTTTCGAGGTTGATGCGCTGGTCGACCCGGTCCAGCCCCGTCGTCTTGGAGAGGGATTCAACCGAGATGTCGATGGTGAAGCGGTGCTGGGGCAGGTCCAGCGATGTGACCGTCATGCAGGCGCCGTTGAGGGCGATGCTGTCGCCCAGGCCGACGTCGTCGAGGAAGCCCGCAGGCGCCTCCACCGTCAGGCGCTTGCCATGGTCCAAAGAACTGCCGAGGGCGTGCAGGGCGGCGATCCGCCCGACGCCGGTGATGATGCCGGTGAACATGCGAGTATTTTCGCAGGGTTTGAAGGGCCTGGCCGGTGGGAGGGCTTGGCGGGCTGGAAAAGGCCCCGCGCAGGCCGAACGTCATGCTTACGAGAGCGTGAAAAGGCGCGGCTGTGGGGGGGCGGCGCACCGCCTGTGACCGGGCGTTCAACCTTGGAGAATGTGTGGAGGTTGGACTTGGATCCCACCTGGTGGATGGGCGCTCAGGCGTGCAGGAAAGCGTCGCGCCCATTCACACGGGCCACGATGCGCAGGTCGTCGCCGACACGGTCCACCGCATGAAAACCCAGCGCAAGCCCTTCGCTAAGGGTGGCCAGCGGTCCGAAGTGGGCCACGCCGCTGCCCTGGCCGAGCAGTGTGGGCGCCAGATACAAAAGGCATTCGTCCACCAGCCCTTCCCGCACGAAGGACCCATTGAGCTTGTGGCCAGCCTCGACATGCAGTTCGTTCACTTCCCGCCGTCCCAGATCGAGCAACATGGCGGACAGATCGACCTTGGCCCTGTTGCCCAATGCTGGCCCCGGCATGTGAACCACGGTCGCGCCGCGGGCTTGCAAGGCAGCCGTGCGTTCAATGTCCTGACTGGCGGTATAGATGAGGATCTGCCGCTTCAGGCCTTGGGCCGGTGGGTTGAACAGACGCGAGTCCAGCGGCGTTTCCAGCCGGCTGTCCACCACCACCAGATGCGGTTGGCGGGGCGTTTCGACCAGCCGTACGTCCAGCATGGGGTCGTCTTCCAGCACGGTCCCGATGCCGGTGAGCACCGCGCAAGCCCGGGCCCGCCAGGCATGGCCATCGGTGCGCGCAGCTTCGCCGGTGATCCATTGGCTGACCCCATTGGGCAGCGCGGTGACACCGTCCAGCGAGCTGGCCATCTTCATCCGTACCCAGGGCGTTTTGCGGATCATGCGGCTGAAAAAGCCGATGTTCAGTTCGCGGGATGCGCGGGCAGCCTCACTGTCGGGCGGCAACAATTCCACCTCGATACCCGCTGCTCGCAGCCGCTCAATGCCCCGTCCCGCCACCAGCGGGTTGGGGTCGGTGGTCGCCACCACCACTTTGGCAATGCCGGCGGCGATCAGTGCATCACAGCACGGCGGCGTGCGACCATGGTGCGAGCAGGGCTCCAGCGTGACGTAAGCGGTGGCTCCCACCACCGAGACGCCATGCGCCTGTGCATCGCGCAAGGCCATCACCTCCGCGTGCGGTCCACCGGATTGCTGGGTGTGGCCAGAGGAAATCACTATTCCGCCGGCTGCTGTGATGGCACAGCCTACGCGTGGGTTCGGGTTGCTCAGGCGTTGTGCAAGCAGCGCGCTGGCATGCGCGATCTCCCAAAGCTCGGTTTTTTTCAATCCATACACCGCAGTGGAGTCAATGTCACCGATTCCAGCACTCTGCGGCAGAAAGGGGCGTGATAACTGTCGTTGTTGTGGACTGCTGCCGTGTACCGGACTGGTTGATGTTGAAGCCGCCGCACCGATCGTTTTCCTGTACCGCAGTTGGGGTGGCTGTGAAGGTGAAAGTCGCACCGGTGGTGGAGTCTGTTGCGATGGTGTAGCGACCGCCCTCGACCGTGAGTATGCCAGCTGGAATAGCAGCATTCAGCGGATACCTTCCTTGAGCAGTGGCAGCTCTTTCCATCCACTGGCTGGCTTGAAGCAGGGCAGCCCTCGCATTGGCACGGTGACTGCGCTGCACGTACTCGTTGTAGCTGGGCAAGGCAATAGACGCCAAAACAGCAATGACCACCACCACGATCATCAGTTCGATCAGCGAGAAGCCGCTTTGGAGCGATAAGGATCGTGTGGTCTTCATGGATTGTGACGGCAGAGGAATGAAGGACGTGTCATCGAATTTCGCGCCAATCCGCCCGCGCTCCGGGCACATTTCCGGTGGTCAACGTCTTCTTGTCGGTGCAGAGTTGACCAGCCGGGCAACTGGGATCGTCATTTTTGAAGGTGATCAAGTCCAATCCGGACGTTTTGTTGATGCTGACGTATTCGCCGCTCCCAAATCGAGTCCTCGTTGCATTCGTTAAATTCATTGTCGAATCCGATGATGAGAACACGGGCGACTGGGGCGGCGCGCCTGAGATCATGTTGAACACGTTGATGTAGTTCCCTTCGCTCAATGTGCCAAAGTCGCAGGTCTCTCCTGAAGATCCTAGTCTCGGGACAGTACTGCCGATGAGGACTTTTTGTCCCTCGAAAATCTGAGGGTTGTTCAGCACCCTTTCGCGTGAGTCGGGCAGATCAAAGTACCACCCCCTTGGAGCCGTGGTACTGGACAAGTTGTAGGCCACATTGTTCGCTGTAGTGTTGAAGAAGTCGGTGTTTGCCGCAGATCCACTAAGCGTACTGGTCACTGTACTGCTCACGGACTGTTGCACCAAGGCAGAGCGGCCAGTGGTGATGTTGTAACCGGTGTCTGCTACGGAGATGGCGGATGTGGCCGTTGCACTGGCCGGGACTGTGTAGCTGCTCTTGTCCCAGATCGAATAGATGGTATGGGTCGCCGTGTTCGCGCTGTCTGTGGTGGAGATGTTGCGTCCGGTTCCAAACAGGACTTGGATGCCACGGATTGGATGGGCCATCCAGACAGGGGCCGCACTGATGGGTTGCCTTGTGCTGCCGCTGTCCTGAGCCACATACAAAGGCAAGCAAGTGGTGTCATTGTTGCAGGGGGTACTGGTGTTCCAGCTGCTCACTCCCCAGGAGCTGGCGGTCTTGCTGGAGAGGTCAAACTTCCAGAGGTTGCCCAGTTGGTCACCCGCATAGGCGATATCCACCTTGCCATCGCCGTTGACATCGATCACGCGTGGCGCAGAGAGTCCATTGCCCCCTCCCGTGGTCGAGTTCGCGATGATCCGTAATAGTTCTTTTGAGCCGTCCAGATACTGGATGAGCAGGACAGGGCGTTCATTGACACTGTTGACACCATTGCCCATCAGGACTGCCCAGCGGCCATTGTTCAGCTTGACGATCTGCTCCGATCGGTTGCCAGTGATAGCGTCCACCACAGGAAGCGACATGATGTGTCCCACGTCTTCGTAGCCTGTGAAGGAAATAGTGCTGTTGGCAGGGAACGACCGGTCCAGCATCACGCCGGTTGCGGTGTAGGTTGAAGTCAATGACGCGGTGGGTGACGTTCCGGGCGGAACCGTAACGTCTAGCAGGAAGTAACCCCGTGCACCGGCTCCCAGGCCGCTAACCAGCACCGTGCGCCAGTCGGGTGTGGCGCCATTGCCGGTGCCGCTCCCGCTCACGTCGGCATCACCGGTGAATGGGTGACCATCGACAAAGTACTGGTGCGAATAGCTCGGCAGCGTGTAGTCGCGTAGCTTGCTGTACACCCCCATGGGGACATACGCCATGAGTTCCTCACCATCGCTGGCGCGGATGGCGTGCAGCATGCCGTCGTTGGCTCCGACAAAAAGCACTGAAGGTCGGGCGCTGAGCGATGTGCGGAAGCTGGCGTGCCCCGCGTGCTCAAACGGCATGCGCAGCGGGCGCGCAAGCTGCCAGATGTTGGAGTTGACGATGTCGCCCAGGCGTGAGTCACGCTGGCGCATCGCGCCACCCTCCAGGCTCCGATCACCGCGCAAGAAGTTGACCCTGTTCTGCCCCACGGTGGCTGTGTCTGCTCCTTGCAATAGGCCTTGTTGAGCCGCAGAAAGGTTGGTCCAAGTGAAAGGGGTGCCGCTGGTGCCGTTCACAGACGTGAGCACCAGACGGTCGGTTTCACCGAATCCGCCGGCGTCTATCTGGGTGGTGGCTGTCCATGTCGGGGTAGGCGCCACAACGTTGGTGCCTGCGGTGATGGGATATGCACCGAGCTGACCGCTCCAGCGTTCGGAGTTGAAACCCGCTATGTAGACAAACCCGTCAGCGCGCAGCCGGGTGGAACTGCTGGCAATGCTCACCAGAGGGCTGGCGGTCTGGTTCAGAATGTCCCCAAGGATGGTCTGGAACGCATTGACCAGAGCGGCCGCGTTGGGCGCTGGAACGAAGCGTCCCCGGCTGTTGAGTGCCGCATGCCAAAGCTCTACCCGGCGGCCATCAAGAGGGTTGGCCCCGTAGCCCACCCCGCCATCACATGGCATGTTGCCGGTTCCGGCATTTGCAGCACCGCAGAAGGGAGTCGGCCAGTTGGCTTGGCCTGTGACCAGATTGGGAAGATCTCCGGCAAACGTCGATCCGCCCCAGGTCGGGCTTCCCGTCCAGGTTGCCGCAGTATTGAAGCCGATGGTGTAGTTCACCATGTTCTGCCAGGTGGCGGGATTGTTGCGCGGGTTCCAGAACGGATCCAATGCCTGGCTGGCGCCACTGCCGTTGGTGGCGCTGAACACCTCGGTGGCGGTGACGTTCATTGTCGAGCGAACGTTGTTCGCTAATGTGGGTTGCAGATCGCTTGACCAGTAATGGAACGCCAAGTCAGACAAAGTGCTGAGATTGGTCGCAACGCCGAGTGCTGTGACCGTGTCTCCACCCCAATTGTCCCGGTACAGTCGTGTCTGTGCTGCCGTGATTGAATAGGCGGTAGTGCCATCACCCATGGTCTTGGCCGTTCCGTCGGCGTTGCCCCCACCCTGAGAAATGCGTGCTCCGTTGTTGGTTGCGGCTGTGTCCACATGCTGGAGGGTGTTGGTCGTACCACTGTTCCAGCCGCCATCGGTCATGAAGATGTGGTAATTCTTTCTGCAGGAAAGCACCGGCGCTTCGGCTACGCCCGGGTTGGCCGCCCACGGACTGTTGATGCCCAGGTCGGTTCGACGGAGGTATTCCCCGGCGTTTTGCATCATCAGGTGGCTCGGTGTCCCGCCACCTTGCACAAGATTTCTTGCCCAGGTGTCGAATGTCGTCCGGTGCGCTCCTGAGAGCGGACGCACGCCGTTGAGGTTGTTGCAGCTTGCACCGGCATGGGGAATGCCAGGACACAGGTTCATCGACTGCCATCCGAGCCGGATCCGGTCGTCGATTACAGCGCTGCCGATCCCGAAGGTTGAGGTCAGCGCCTCCCTCAATGTGGCGATACCAGCCGCGCCCATGCTGCCCGAATCGTCCACCGAGACAATGATGTTGGGCGCCGGTTCCCGTGCAGCGCCAGGAGGTGCCTGCGTCAGACTCAGCGGAGCCGCAACTGCCAGACCGGCAAGGCCGCCAAGCGCCAGTGCGACGAATGGAGTTAGAAGCGGTTTGTGCAGCATATGGACCTCACTGAAGACATTCAGGTGTTTTGGTTTTGCGGATACGGTACGAATACGGAGCGCAACCAGACCCGTGTGCCGGGCTTAAGGCCCTGCACGTAGGCGGTGATGCGATACACGAAGGGGTGTTTCTTGTCCGGAATGGGGACATTGCCGGCCGCAGTAATTAGTCCGGCTGCGTCCGTGTAACGGAACACCTCTACCCAATACCAGGCGTTGCCCGGCGCCGACAGCAACGGGTTGCCCGCGGCGGCAGGCGAAGCACCTGTGTACTGCCCGTAGGTGGCCGCAATGGTGGCGGTGCCTGTGCCTGCCGTCATGCTGGCCAGCGCGGCGGTTGTTCCCCAGGTGGCGGTACCCAAAGTGGTTACGGTCGCCGGAAGGCATATCCCCTGCAGGCAGGAGTTGGTTCCTCCCGCAACACGTGCTGCAAGCAAGTCGAGATCATCGTCGTCCTGTGGGAAAAACGGACGATTGGCCGTGAAGTTGCGACATCCGACGAAATTTGCTGCCGCTTGGCATGGCGTGACGTTGTCGATCTGCAGCCCCTTGATGTCCCGTTCGGCGTCGCGAAGGAGCGCCTCGGCCGCCGCGAACGCACGCTGGTAGTCACTCTCGCTGCCCACCAATTTTTCGTTGAGCCAACCGATGCGCGTACTGCTGAGCACCACGATGGTTCCCAACAGCAACATGATCATGACGACAATGAGTGAAACACCCCGCTGTCGTCTGGAGTTCACGGTCTGACGAAGCTTCATATGCCTTGGTTTCGCAAATTGAAGACGCGAAAGAAAACGCGTCGAATCCTGCCGTCTGCGGCGATGTTCTCGCCATTGCAACCCGCCACGGCGGCGCCTGGGTTGCCGGTCTGTTCGCCGGCCAGACGCAGGCAAACCATCAAGGTCTCGATGGATTCGTTGGCTGCGGGCGCCGCCTGGTACTGCAAGCGAGTACCAGTTCTCACGCCATACCAGACCTCCAAATCCTCAGCGCCCTGGATGATGGGGCCCGTGTTGGTCAGGCCGGTACAACGCAGTTCTCCGTTGACGAGAGAGAACGCACTGATCACGCTGGTTGCGGTGTTCGCTGCGGGTATGCCAAGGCAATCGGATGCAGCGATAGTGGGTTCTATGTCAAAGGTGACCGTAAACGTGTCGGTATTGGTGCCGTTGGTTCCTCGTATCACGACGAAGGAAGCGGTGGAAAGACCGTTGAAACTAGGATTGAATTCAACATTGGTAGAGCCGGAGACAGCTTGAATCCTCCGAGCACCCGCCTGCCTGACCTGGTGGCCAATCACTCGAAATGCTGTGGCGGCATCCTGCTGAAGCCTTGAACTGTCGCCCACCGTGGTTGAGGACACACGGGTATAGACGAGACTTCCGATCGCCGCGACTACCACCAGCAAGCCGATGGTGATGCCGATCAAGAGTTCGATCAGGCTTAGGCCGGACTGCCGGTGGCGCCCGGACGTTCGAGCTGAGAGTTGTTGAGGTGTCATGTTCCTGCGTCCTTTAGGGCCGGATGTACACCAGGTGGCAGGTTCGACCGGCGGGGCAGGCGATGCCGGCCACGCCCGTACCAATGGCTGCTGCCCCATCCCGAACCGCAACGGCGGCGGTGAAGATAGCGGTTTCGGTAAGGCCGGCTCCTTCTTGGTTCTTGGCTAGCGTTTCGGTCCATCCAATCAGGACGCCGAATTGGCTCGGATCGGTCGTTGAGCGGAACACCCTTGCATCCCCGTTGGGCAACAGACTACTCAGCGTCGCCTTCCACTGCTGCAGATCAAATTCGGCCAGTTGCTGGCCGTTACATTGCAGAGGGGTTGTGCCTGTGTTGAAGCAGTTGGTCGTAGTCGCGGGAGTCCCCCAGCCCACCACATACGGATTTATCGCAGGGTTGGACTGGCGGACTTCGACATTGGCCTGCATACGATCCAAAAGATCTTCGGCCATCTGAACGGCGGCAGAACGGGCGTTGGTGGTCCGGCTTTCGACGAGCGTCCGTGTTTGAACCCCCGCCATGCCCATCACGCCCAAAGCGAGCACCAACAAGGCCACGAGGGCCTCGATAAGGCTGACGCCTCGCTGGCGGTCTCTTTGTTGCGCGGTGCTGGTCATCGTATGCGCCTGTAGCAAGTCGGGTTTTCTTAACTGATGAAACTGAAGTGGCGGTCGGCCAGGTTCAAGGACAAGGTGGAACAGCGTTTCTGACGGTTCGGACTCGGCTGCCGACCGCGAAGCACAGCAGCGTGTGGGATGGGCTCGCAACCGTGCTCGACAGTGAGGCGGGGTAGATCAGGACGTTGTGCCCGCCATCAACGAACCCGTAGCGGTTGAATGTGAACGAATTCTGTGCACCGCTCTTGAGGACAGCGGTTTGGGGTGGGGCGACAAATTCCTGAAGGATGGTTCCGCCAGCGTCCTGCACCTGCCAGCCGCAACTCCAGTCGCCAGCCGTTGCGCAACTTGTGCCGGGCGCGAGCTTCTGAATGGTGATGGTTTGTCCGCGCCGTACGGCCTCACTCTTGGCGAGGTTCATGGAGCCGAGCAGCTCTTCACGTACCGAATCGACGCGATAGCGTTGAAACTGAGCAGTAAAGCTGGGCGCTGCCAAACCGGTCAAAACAGCCACCAACGCAACAACGACCACTGCCTCTACGAGCGTGAAGCCTGCGTGGAAGCGCTGCGTGCTGAACTGGCGAGGGACGGTTGACTTCATGCCAGCACTGTAGGGGCTGCAGTGGGCCCTAACGAATCCAGTCGATCGGTATGGCGAATAGCCCGACGGGCGGCAAAAAGTATTCTTTCGACTGTAATCAGATGTGACGCATTCAGCGCCGAACTTCGTCCACCAGCGCCCTGAAGTCATCGATGTCTTCAAAGCTTCGGTACACGCTGGCAAAGCGGATGTAGGCGACTTTGTCGAGTTTCTTCAGCTCCCGCATGACCATTTCACCCAAGCGGGTCGCGGGCACCTCGCGCGCACCGAGGTTGAGCAATTTCTCTTCTATGCGCTCGATGGCAGCGTCGACCTGTTCGGTACTGACCGGGCGCTTGCGCAGGGCCAAGGCAAACGATGCGCGCAGTTTGGCCGGCACATAGTCGACGCGCCGGCCATCCTTCTTCACCACCGCCGGGAAGCTGACTTCCGGGCGTTCGTAGGTGGTGAAGCGCTTTTCACAGTGGCCGCATTGGCGGCGGCGGCGGATGAAGTCTGCGTCTTCCGACACCCGGGTCTCGACGACCTGGGTTTCCAGATGGCCGCAGAAAGGGCACTTCATCGCGCCGCGTACCCTGTGTTCACTTGTAGACCGGGAAGCGGGCGGTCAGGGCGTTGACCTTGGCGCGCACGGCTTCGATGTTCGCCGGGTCGCGCGGGTTGTCCAGCACGTCGGCGATCAGGTTGGCGGTCAGGCGGGCCTCTTCGTCCTTGAAGCCGCGGGTGGTCATGGCGGGGGTGCCGATGCGCACGCCGCTTGTGACCATGGGCTTCTCCGGATCGTTGGGGATCGCGTTCTTGTTGATGGTCATGTGAGCGCTGCCCAGCACGGCCTCGGCTTCCTTGCCGGTGATGCCCTTGGCACGCAGGTCGACCAGCATCACGTGGCTCTCGGTGCGGCCCGACACGATGCGAAGGCCGCGCTGGGTCAGCGTCTCGGCCACGATCTGGGCGTTCTTGACCACCTGTTGCTGGTAGGTCTTGAACTCGGGGGTCAGCGCTTCCTTGAAGGCCACGGCCTTGGCCGCGATGACGTGCATCAGCGGGCCGCCTTGAAGGCCGGGGAAGATCGCGCTGTTGATGGCCTTCTCATGCTGGGCCTTCATCAGGATGATGCCGCCGCGGGGGCCGCGCAGGCTCTTGTGGGTGGTGGAGGTCACCACATCGGCGAACGGCACCGGGTTGGGGTAGACGCCCGCGGCGATCAAGCCGGCGTAGTGGGCCATGTCCACCATGAAGATGGCGCCGACTTGCTTGGCGATGTTGGCGAAGCGCTCGAAATCGATGCGCAGGCTGTAAGCGGAGGCGCCCGCGATGATGAGTTTGGGCTTGGTCTCGCGCGCCTTGGCTTCCATGGCGTCGTAGTCGATGGCTTCGTCCTTGTCCAGGCCGTAGCTGACCACGTTGAACCACTTGCCCGACATGTTCAGGGGCATGCCGTGGGTCAGGTGGCCGCCTTCGGCCAGGCTCATGCCCATGATGGTGTCGCCAGGCTTGAGGAAGGCGAGGAACACGGCCTCGTTGGCTGAGGCGCCGCAGTGCGGCTGCACGTTGGCGGCGTCGGCGCCGAACAGTTGCTTGACGCGGTCGATGGCCAGCTGTTCGGCGACGTCAACGTATTCGCAGCCACCGTAGTAGCGCTTACCGGGGTAGCCCTCGGCGTACTTGTTGGTCAGTTGCGTGCCTTGTGCGGCCATCACGGCCGGACTGGCGTAGTTCTCGCTGGCGATCAACTCGATGTGGTGTTCCTGGCGGGCGTTTTCCAGCTGGATGGCCTTGAACAGCTCGGGGTCGGTTTGCTCGATGAGGATGTTGCGGTCGTACATGGTTTGGCAGTCTCTGGAGATATGGACCCCACGCACTCGGGACGAGCGGCAGGGACTGCCCAGGCGAACGGCTGATCACCCGGCGGTCGGGCGGTGCACTTCCCAGTGGTTGTCCCGACCGGCGGGTCGGAGGGCCACGTCAGCGCCGCCAGCGGAGGGTCCGCTGGGCGCCTATCGCCAGTTGTGCACTGCGGTAGTTTAGCCGAGGGCCATTTGTCCGCGTGCGCGTCGGGGAGAGCAGTCGACCTCGAGCTCAGGAATTGGACAGCGCGCTGTCCGTTGCCGGCGTGGCGGCGGGCAAAGCGGCCGGCAGCTGGGTTGCTTCCGGTTCCAGCAGACCGGTTTGCGTGGGCAGGTCGGCGCTGGGTTCGGCGAGCGTGGCCGCGGGGGCCGCGGTGTACACCGGGAAGCTGGTGGGCATGGGTTTGCCCAATGCCACGCTCTGGATGCGCAGGTGCTCGGACATCACCTTGTTGATGTAGTCGGCGCCGTCGGTGGTGACCGCGCCCACGTACAGGCGCAGACCACCCTCTATCGAGCCTGCCTGTTTGATGGCGTCTTGCAGCACTTTCACACCCACCCGCAGGTTGGAGACCGGATCGAACGCGGCCATGTGGCCACCGAAGTTCTCATACTTGTCGGTGTGTACCCGTGTGAGCACCTGCATCAGGCCCTGTGCACCCACGGGGCTTTGGGCGTAGGGGTTGAAGCGCGACTCGATGGCCATGACCGCCAGGATCAAGGTGGGGTCCAGGCGCTGCTTCTGGCCGATGGTGAAGGCTTCGGCCACCAACACGCTCAGGGGTTCTGGCGCCACGCGGTACTTGCGACTGAGCCACTGGGCCACGTTGGCCTGGGCTTTGGGCAGGTCGGCCGGGTCGATGGCGCTCACGCGTTCGGTCGCCACGGTGTCAGCGGCGCCGGTCTGTTCCACGACGGCCACATCCTGGCGCTGCAGCAACCAGCCCAGCAACTGCTGCTCGGCATCGGCGCGCAGGTCGGCACGGGCGAAGAGGGTGATCGCGGCGACTGCGATGGCGGTGCCCAGCAGCGCCAAGCCGTTGTGGCTGACGTCCAGAAAGCCCTTGTAGATGTCGATGAGGGCGGTTTTCAGGGGGAGGACCGGGGGCCGCTGGGCGGCGCTGGGGTTCGGGGATCTCGCTGTCATGTTGTCTCTCCGTTCAGGGCTGCACCGGCCGGTGGGCCAGGGCAGTTGGATTGGGGGGACGCCATCGACGCCAAGGCCTGTTGGGCTGGGAGTGCGTCGAATTAGCCGGAATCGGCAGCGCTGGGGTTTACCCGGGGGAGGGGTGAACCGGCGCGAATGGTATGGGGTGTCAAATATCAAGTCAATGTTTTGGAAGTTGTTTTTGAGATCTATTGGTAATAAAGGGGTTGCCGTCGGGCGGTGGCAGTGGCATCGCTGCAGCAGCGAACCCAGCGTGGGCAAGGGTTTGGGGAGCGCTGCGGTGATTCGACCGTTTGTCGGCTGAGCGCGACCACTCAAGTCGAAAAGCACGACCGGAATCGGTTTCGAATGACCCGACCCGCTGTGATTGAAATTCCCCATGGCTTTACCTGGCACCACGGCTTGAACAGCGGGGTGAAGCGGCGTAATCTTCAGTTGTCTGCTTCGCTGCAGGCATCAGCCGGTTCAACGGTCCGTCCGTGCTCCGGTTCCCAACGGGAGCAATCTGTTGCTTCCAGGCTGGAGAGACATCCAACTCCCTCCGCCAAAACCGATGGCAAGTGCATTACGCCCGCCGTCAACCCCGACAGGTTCAGCCTGTCGGGGTTTCTTGTTTCTGGGTGCCGCCATTTCGTCTGCCGGTTTGTGCCGTGGTCTGGCTTTGGGCTTCGGCGACACTTGCGCCATGGACGCTGACCGCTCTGCACCCGCACCGCCTGTTGCACCGGCCCCTGGCAAATGGCGCCGTCGCCTGGCCTTCGCACTGGTCTCTGTATTGGGCTTGTGGGCACTGGCCTGGCTGGGCGGTCCCCCGCTGCTGAAGTGGCAGCTGCAGAAACAGGCCAGCCAGGCGCTGGGCAGGACGGTCACGGTCGATCGGGTGGACTTTCGGCCCTGGTCGCTGGAACTGGAGGTCACCGGCCTGAAGGTGGCCGATGCCGCGGGAACGGCCGAACAGTTTTCGCTGGCGCGCCTGTATGTGGATGCCGAGCTGCAATCGCTGCTGCGGCTGGCCCCTGTGGTGGATGCGCTGATCCTGGAGCAGCCACGGCTGCGTCTGCGCCACTTGGGACAAGGGCGTTACGACGTGGACGACGTGCTGCAGCGCCAGAACCAGCCCGACCCGTCGCCGCCGGGTGAACCGCCGACATTCGCACTGTTCAATCTGGAGCTGACGGGCGGCGCCATCGAGTTCGAGGATGCACCGGTCGGTGTCACCCACCGGCTGGACCAGCTGGTGTTGCGACTGCCCTTCCTGAGCAACCTCGATTCGCGCCGCGACGTTAAGACAAGGCCGCAGCTGGCTTTTGAACTCAACGGCAGTGCCTTTGACTCGTCTGGCGAAGCGACGCCGTTTGCGGTCGCTCGTGAAACCGACCTGCAATTCAGCGTGCCTTCGCTGGACCTGGCGCCCTATCTGGCTTACTGGCCGGCGCAGTGGCCCTTGCGGCCGCAGTCCGGTTTCCTGCACCTGGCGCTGCAGGTGGCTTTTGAACAGCGTGAGGCCCCCCAGGTCGTGCTGTCTGGCGACGTGGCCTTGTCGGGCATCCGGGTGCAGCAGGTTTTGCCCGGTGCCGCGCCGGTCGACGGGCTGGCGTTTGAACGCCTGGCGGTCAACATCCGCCGGGCCGAGCCGCTGGCGCGGCAGATCCAGCTGGGCAAGATCGCGTGGCAGGGCCCGCAACTGGCGGTGTCGCGCGACGCGCAGGGGCGCGTGAACCTGCAGCGCGTGGCTGAGGGGTTCAAGGCGGGCCAGCCCAAAGCCGCCGAACCCGCACCGGCCGCCGCGGCTCCGGCCGAACCCTGGCGCGTCAGCGTGGACGAATTGGTCGTCAGCGGCGCGACCCTGCGCTGGGACGACGCAGCGGTCCAGCCCCAGGCGCGGCTGGCCCTGGAAGACTTGAAGGCCACGGCCAGGGACCTGACCTGGCCAGTGCGCCGACCGGTGCCTTTTGAATTGAGCACGCGGCTGGGCACCAGCAGCCTGAGCGTGCAGGGCAGTGCGACGCAGGCCAGCGCGCAGGCCCAGCTGAACCTGGGACAACTGCCACTCAGCCACTTTGCGCCCTACCTGGCGCAGACACTGGCCGTGCCGCTGGGCGGGCATGTCGCGGCCGAGCTGTCGCTGGACTGGCAGGCTGCGCAGGCCGACAAGCCGATGGGGCTGGTTCTGGAAGCGTCCAGGCTCGCCCTCGGTGACCTGGTCTTGGGGCCGACCCGCAGCCCGCCAGCCGCCTTGCAGGCTCTGGTGGTGCAGGGCGTGCGGGTGGATCTGGCGCAACGCGCGGTCGGTATCGAGCAGTTGCAGATCCAGCGGCCTCGGGTGCAGCTGGAGCGCGATGCGCAGGGCCAGTGGTCGGTGCAGCGCTGGCTCAAGCCCGTGCCGGTCGGAACATCGGCCCAGGTCGCCCCCGCGTCCGACAAGCCGTGGACCGTTGCCCTGCGGAACCTGCAGCTGGGCGAGGGCGCCGTCCAGTTCAAAGACGCCCAGCCTGCCGAGCCGGTGCAGCTGAACGTGACGGGCATCCAGCTCCAGTTGCAGAACCTGCAGCCGATGGCGGCCCGGCAGGTGGGTATGCCGATCTCGTTCGCGGCCAAGGTCGCCGATGCGGGCGGGGGGCCGAATGAAGCCGGCCGGCTGAGCTACAAGGGCTCGCTGCGCCTGCCGGCGCCCGCGCCGGGCCGCGAAGGGCTGCTGGCCAAGGGGCAGCTGCAGGCCGAACACCTGCCCGTGCACGCGCTGGTGCCGTACTTCGGCGAACGGCTCAACCTCGATCTGCTGCGCGCCGACACCAGCTACCGTGGCGCGGTTGAACTGGGGCTGCCGGCCGACGGACTCGCACTGTCGCTCGCCGGTGATGTGGCGCTGGAGGACTTCCGCGCCAACACCCTGGCGCCCAGCGAGGAGTTGCTGGCCTGGAAGGCGCTGAACCTGCGCGGCCTGCAACTCGCGCTGGCGCCTGGCCAACCGGTGCGCCTGGCGGTCAACGAGACGGTGCTCAGCGACTATTTCGCGCGGGTCATCATCAGCGAGCAGGGACGCATCAACCTGCAGGGGCTGCTCAAGGATGGTGGTGACGTGTCGGTGCCCGTGGGCAGCGCCACCGGCACGGTGAGCACCAGCCCGTCCGGTACCGTGACGGCGGCAGCGCCAGCGGCGGCGCCTGCCGGGCCTGTGCCCGACATCCGTTTCGGTCCCATCAGCCTGGTCAACGGCCGGGTGTTCTTCTCCGACCGATTCATACAGCCCAACTACTCGGCCAACCTGAGCGAACTCAGTGGCGGCCTGAGTGCCTTCAGCAACGCCAGCACACCCGGTGGCGGCACACCGCAGCTGGCCGATCTGGCGCTGCGCGGGCGGGCCGAGGGCACAGCCGCGCTGGACATCGTCGGCAAGCTCAACCCGCTGGCCCAGCCCCTGGCGCTGGACATTCAGGGCAAGGTGCGCGACCTGGAGCTGCCACCGCTGTCGCCTTACAGCGCCAAGTACGCGGGCTATGGCATCGACCGCGGCAAGCTCAGTGTGGACGTGCGATACAGCGTCGCACCCGACGGCCAGCTCAACGCCAGCAACCAGATCGTGCTCAACCAGCTGGTTTTCGGCAACCGCATCGAAGGCAGCGAGGCGCCCAACCTGCCGGTCAAGCTGGCCGTGGCCCTGCTGGCCGACCGCAACGGGGTGATCGACATCAACCTGCCCGTCAGCGGCTCGCTCAACGATCCGCAGTTCCGGTTGGCGCCCATCGTCTTCAAGCTCATCTTCAACCTGATCGGCAAGGCCATCACGTCGCCGTTTTCGTTGCTGGCCGGCGCCCTGGGGGGCGGTGGGGACGAACTCAGCCAGGTGGCGTTTGCGCCCGGCAGCGCGGCGCTCAGCGACGAAGGCTGCCAGCGGCTGGACAAGATTGCCAAGGCGCTGGCCGACCGGCCGGCCCTGCAACTGACGGTGATCGGCCACGCCGATCTCGACGCCGAACGCAATGGCCTGCGCCGCGCCCGGCTGGACGCCCAGGTGCTGGCCGAAAAGCGCCGCGCCCTGGCGCGCATCGGTGGTGCGCTCACCGGCACGGTGGTGGTGACGCCGGCCGAATACCCGGCCTTGCTCAAAGAGGTCTACAAACGCGCCGACATCAGCAAGCCGCGCAACCTGGTCGGCATGGCGAAAGACCTTCCGCTGCCTGAGATGGAAGCGCTGCTGCTGGCGGCCATCCCGGTCACGGCCGACGCGGTGCGGGAGCTGGCGGTGGCGCGGGGCGTGGCCGTCAAGGACTATCTGGCCAGCCGCGAATTGCCCGAAAACCGCATGTTTCTGGGGGCGCCCAAGCTGGCCCAGGCGGGCGAGCGCTGGGTGCCGCAAGCCGAGCTGCAGCTGGCTTCGCGCTGATTTGACGCCGTGGGGCTTTCGGCCCGCTCGCCAGCGGCGACAATACGGGGTTGCCGCGCCCGGACCTGGGCGCGGGCCCTTTTTCGCATCCTGAGCCCTGTATGTCGCTGTTTTCCCTGCGCAAGTCCCCGACCAACGCCCCTGCTGCCGTGAACACCCCCGCCCAACCCAAGCCGGCCGCCGCTGCGCCGCACCCCCTGGACGCCGTCACCGGCGGTGCCTTTTCGGCACCGACATCGGGCGAGCGCGCTGCACGCATCCGCGAATGGCTGGCCTCCGAGCCGAGCCTGGAGCAGATGAACGAGGTGTTCAAAGAGTTGTCGCACCGCGACCGTGGCGCCGCCAAGCCGCTGAAGGAAAGGCTGGACGAGCAGAAGCGCCAGAAGGCGCAAGAGCACATCGCTGCCGAGTGGGCGCAAAAGGCCGAGGCCCTGATCGGCCAGGGCCGCCTGAACCTGGCCGACGCCATGGCCTGGCAGCGCGACGCTGCGCGCGCCGGCGCGCCGCTCTCGCGCGAGCCGCTGGCGGGCCTCAAGCAGGCGCTGGCCGAGCGCGTGAAAGCGATCGAAGACCTGCAACACCGGGTGCAGGTGGAGCGGGAGGCCGCGGTGCTGATCGCCCAGCGCATCGAGGTGCTGTCCACCAAGTCCTGGCGCGACGCGCAGCAGCAGGCCGAAGCGCTCAAGACCGACGTGGCCCAGTGGCAGCAGCAGTCGCAGGCGTTGTCGGCCGACAGCCAGTGGCCCAGCGTGGAGGCCAAGTTCCCGCCCATGCTGGAGGCCTCGCGCACCCAGCTGCAGATCGTGTGGGAAGCGTTTGAAGCCGCGCTCGCCCAGGCCGTGGCGGCCGACGCCGATGCGAGCCAGCCGCTGCCCGCCGTGCCCGTGTGGGCCGACGAACTGCGCGTGGCCCGCGGCGAACCCGCTGCCGCCAAGGCCGAGCAGGCCGCGAACGATGCCCAGGCCCAGCAAGAGCGACGCGCCAAGGCGCAAGCCGAGATGGAGCGCGTGCTGGCGGTGCTGGAAAAAGAACTGGCCGAAGGCCATGGCAAGGCCACGCCCAAGGCGGCGGCCGACGTGCGCAACCTGCTCAAGTCGCAGGGCCGGCTGATCGGTCCCGACCTGGACGCAAAGGCCCATGCCGTGCTGGCCCAGGCCGGTGAGCTGGAAGACTGGCAGCGCTGGCGCGCCGACCAGCTGCGCGAAGAGCTGGTCAAAAAAGCCGAAGCCCTGCTGCTGGCGCCCGAAGGCCAGCGCATCGGCGGCCGCAAGATGCAGGAAACCCTGCGCACCCTGCGCGAGCAGTGGAAGACCACCGACCAGGGCGGCCAGTCCAACCACGCGCTGTGGAAGCGCTTTGACGCCGCCTGCACCGAGGCCCACAAGACGGTCGAGGTCTGGCTCACCCAGGTGCGCCAGCAAGCCGAGGCCCACAAGGCCCAGCGCCTGGCCATCATCGAAGAAGTCAGAGCCTGGACCGCGGCCCATGCCGGAAACACCGACTGGAAGGCCCAGCTGCGCGAGCTGCATGCGTTCTCGGAACGCTGGCGCGAAGCCGGCCACCTGAGTGAAAAGGCCTTTGCCGAACTGCAACCGGTCTGGAAGACCGCCATGCACGACGCACATGCCGGCGTGGAAGCGGCGCAGGCGCAAAGCGTGGCGCGCCGCCAGGCGCTGATCGACGAAGCCGTGGCGCTGGGCGCCGCGCCTCAGCTGCGCATCGACGCCGTCAAGGCCCTGCAGCAGCGCTGGCAAGCCGAAGCCCATGCCGTGCCGCTGGAGCGCAAGCAGGAGCAGAAGCTGTGGGATGCGTTCCGCAAACCCATCGACGAAGCCTTTGCCCGCAAGAGCACCGAGCGCGAAAAGGTGAGCCAGGCGCTGAACGCGCACGACCAGCGCGTGCTGGACGCGTCCAAGGCGCTGGACGAAGCCACCGCCAGCGGCGACGCGGCGCAGATCCGTGCCGCCATGGCCGCACTGGAGACCGCGCTGCGCGGCCAGGCCGAAGCCGCTGCTGCGCCCGCTGCCGCCGCCCCGGTGGCGCCGGCGGCCGAACCAGCGGCCGAGAAGGTCGCTGAAGCCGGCGCCGAGGCGGCAGAGCCCGCAACAGCGGACGAAGCCCCCGCCGCACCGGCCAAACCGGCGGCGCCACCCAAGAAGATCGTGGCGGTGCGCGGCGACGACCGCCCTGGCATGAAGAAGGCCGAACCGGCCGGGCGCGACGAGCGCCGCGGCCCGGGTGGCCGCGACGGCCGTGGGGACCGCGGTGGTTTTGGTGGCCGTGGCGACAACCGCGATGGTCGCGACAGCCGGGGCTTCGAGCGCGAGCCGCGCGAAGCCCGTGGCCCGCGCCTGGGCGACGCCGCCTTCCGTGCCCAGCGCAACGCGGTCGAACATGCCGAAGCCGCGCTGCGCAAATTGGCCGCGCAGGCGCACGGCGAAGTGCTGACGCAGCTCATGACCGCGTGGGAGCAGCGCGATGCAGCACAGCTGCCGCCAGCGCAGGCCTTGGGATCGCGCGTGAACGCCGGCGCCCGCAGTGCCTGGTCGCAAAGCCTGGCCGGTGCGGCCACCGCGGTGCCCGCCGAACCGCTGCTGCGCCTGGAAATGGCGTCCGAAGTGCCGACACCGGCCGAACAGCTGGACGCGCGCCGTGCGCTGCAGCTGCAGTTGCTCACGCGTCGCCATGAGGCGCCGCCCAGCGACACCTGGGCGCAGGACGTTGCCCGTGTGCTGTCTGGCCCGTTTGATGCGGCCGCTGCGCGCCGCCTGCAAGCCACGCTCAAGGTTCTGCTCAAGAAGTGAAGCGGCGCCCGCGCCATGACTGGCGCGGGTTGGGGTGACGGGTCAGGCCGCGGTCTTGAAGAACCCGTCGTACAGCGGTAGCAGGGTCGGCAGTTCTTGCGCGAAGCGCTCTCGCTGCACGAAATAGGCCTCGCAGGTGACGGCGAAGAATTCGGCCGGGTGGGTGGCCGCGTAGTCGTCCAGCCAGGGCGGTTCGCCACCGAAGCGTTCGGCCATGGCCACCGCCTCTTTGAAGCCGGCGTAGGCGTCCTGCATGGTGGCGCGCCAGTGCTGCCGCGCCGCATCCGCCCCCAGGCCCAGAAAACCGGGGGGCAAGGGTGGCGCGCCGTCGGGTTGCTGGGCGCCACCCATGCCGTGCATGTCGAGCTTGTGCGCGAATTCGTGGATCACCACGTTCTTGCCCAGCGGCGCCAGCTCGGCTGCGCGTGAGACCTCGTCCCAGCTGAGCATGACCGGCCCACGGTCCATGGCCTCGCCAGCCAGCACCTCGCGGTAGCGGTGCACCACCCCCACGCCGTCGGTCACCTCGCGTTGCGCGACGGCGGCCCCGGGCTGAACGACGATGCCCACGAAGTCGCCGTACCAGTCCAGCCGTTCGACGTCACTTGCCGTCGCCTGTCCGCTGGCGCGCCGCATGTGCAGCAGGGGCAGGCAGGCCTGGGCGGCGATGTTCAATGCCATGCGGTCGGTGATGCGCAGTCCGTGGGCGCCGTGGAATTCTTTTTCCTGCAAGAAGTGGGCGCACAGCGTGCGCAGGCGGTCCTGTTCGCGAGCAGACAGCGCGGCCACGAAGGGCAGGGCGGTGACCACGCCGTGCCACAGGCCTGGCTCGATGGGGGGGGCGTTGCGCCAGCGGCGGGGCAGCCAGGTCTGGAGCGGGCGGAGCAGGGAGAAAGCCATCAGCCGCACATGGAGCCGCTCAGCCGCTCTTCAATGGCCGGCGTTGCAGGCCCTGAGCGGAGATGCGCAACACTTCGGCGCGAGGCGTGGGCGCAGCGAGGTGCCAGTCGCTGAGCACCACGCGGCGCAGGCCATCGCCCAGGTCGTGTTCGGCGGGACGGTGGGTGTGGCCGTGGATCAAAGTCGAGGCACCAGCGGCCCGAAGCCACTGGCAGGCTGCCGGGGTGTCGACATCGGCCCACAGGCTGGGGTCGCCGCCACTGGCTTGCTTGCGGGCTTCGCTCTGGCGGCGCAGTTCTCGGGCGGTCGCTTCGCGTTGGGCCAGCGGCTGGGCTAGGAAGGCTTGTTGCCATTCGGGGCTGCGCACCTGGATGCGAAAGCGCTGGTAGTCGGTGTCGGCCAGGCAAAGCGCGTCACCGTGGCTGAACAGCCAACGCTGGTCGGCGAAATCGAGCACCGTGGGGTCGTTCAGCGCTTGCATGCCGCAGGCGTGCAGGCCTGCCGGGCCGAGCAGGAAATCCCGGTTGCCCGCCATGAAGTAGGTGGGCGTGTGCTGCGCGTGCTCCCGCAGGGCCTGGGCGCAGGTACGCCAGAAATCGGCGTCGGGGCCGCTGCCTTGCAGTGCATCGTCGCCCACCCATACTTCGAACAGGTCGCCGAGGATGACCAGCGTGTCGGCCCGCTCGCCGACCGGTCGGCACAGCCAAGCGCGCCAGGCGTCAAAGGTGGCAGGATCACCCGCCTGCAAATGCAGGTCCGAAATGCAATCGACCGCTTGCCAGTGCGCGGGTGCGCGCCACTGGGCGAAGCGGTCGGTCATGGCCAGAAGCGGCTGGACGATCAGAGCGCGACGGCCTTTTCAATCACCACGTCGGCCTTGGGCACGTCATCGTGGAAGCCCTTGCGGCCGGTGGCCACGCCTTCGATCTTCTTGACGATGTCGGTACCGCCGGTGACCTTGCCGAACACGGCATAGCCCCAGCCCTGGGCGCTGGGCGCGGTGTGGTTGAGGAAGCCGTTGTTGGTGACGTTGATGAAGAACTGTGCCGTGGCCGAGTGCGGATCGCCGGTGCGGGCCATGGCGACGGTGTAGGTCTCGTTCTTCAGGCCGTTGTTGGCCTCGTTGTTGATCGGCTTGTCGGTCGGCTTCTGGTTCATGCCGGGTTCGAAGCCGCCGCCCTGGATCATGAAGCCGGGGATGACGCGGTGGAACACGGTGTTGTCGTAATGGCCCTTGTTCACGTAGGCCAGGAAGTTGGCGGTGGACAGCGGGGCTTTGTCGGCGTCGAGTTCGAGCGTGATGACGCCCATGCCGGCGATGTGCAGTTCGACTTGGGGATTGGCCATGGTGTTATTTCTCCAGGGTGGCTTTGAGGATGGTGACGGTGTTCTTGGGCACGTCGGTGGGGAAGGGGCCGCCGGCGCCGGTGGGCACTTCCTTGATCTTGTTGACCACATCCATGCCGGCGATCACTTTGCCGAAGACGGTGTAGCCGAACAGCTGCCCGGCACCCAGCAAGCGGGCGCGGGGCACATTTTCATAGACCTGGCCACCGTATTCGAAGCGGGGCACCGGGTCACCGGGCGGAATGGGCGTGGGGTCGAGGAAGGCGTTGTCCTTGACGTTGATGAAGAACTGCGCCGTGGCCGACTGGGGGTCTGGGGTGCGTGCCATGGCCAGCGTGCCGACGGTGTTGCGCGGGCCGCCCTTCTGGATGGCGGCATGACCTTCGTGGGGCACCGGCGCGCGGGTCGGTTTTTCCTGGAACTTGGCGTCGAAGCCACCGCCCTGGATCATGAAGTTGCCGATCACGCGGTGAAAGACGGTGCCGTCGTAGTGCTTGTCGCGCACGTACTGCAGGAAGTTCTCGACCGTCTTGGGCGCCTTCTCGGGGTAGAGCTCCAGCACGATGTCGCCCATGGACGTGTTCAGGCGCACCTTGGGGTTGCTCTGGGCGAGCACCGGGGCAGAAACCAGGCTCAGTGCGCCAAAGGCGGCGGCCAGCAGCAGGCCGGTGCGGCGGCGCAGGGGGGACTTGATCACGGGGTTCCTTCGAAAAAGATCTTCCACTGGTCGTTCTCGCGGGCCCAGTACTGGCGCTTGGTCGTGCCGCGCGACTGGCCCATGGCGACCTCGCCAAAGGTCACGACCATGGTGTCCTGGCTGTCACGCCACTGCAGCAGCGACAAGTCCTTGAGTTCCAGGCCTCGCTGGCTGTTGGTGCTGCGCACTTCGGCCTCGACCTTGGGCCACCACTGCGCCAGGTTGCGTCCCTGGTTCTGGAAACGGCCAGAGTAGAAGCCCTTGAGCTTTTGCAGGTCGCCCTGTCCCTTGGTGTCGCGCCAGGCCTGGAGCGTGGCTTCAAACTGGCGACGCTCGGTGTCCAGCACCTCGGGGCGGACCCAGTGCAACTCGGGGGCGATCACCACCGGGGTGGTGCGGATCTGCACCGTCGACAGCAGGCGTTCCAGGTCGGGGTTGGACAGCACCACACAACCGTCTGACGCCTGCGGTGCGCGCACGAACTGTTCGCGCGGTGTGCCGTGCAGCCAGATGCCGCTGCCGGTCTTGCCGCGCTGCACGTCCAGCGGGTTGGGGTAGTTGATGGGCAGCGCACCCACACCGTAGAGGTCGGGCAGGCTGTCGGGGTTGAGGCTGCTGGTGATGTAGTACACGCCCAGCGGCGTGCGCTTGTCGCCTTCGAGCTGCTTTTCGATGCCCTGCAGGCCGACCGAGATGTAGTAATCGCCGATCAGCTTGAGCTTCGGCGCGCCAGCCAGTTCGCCGTTGCCGGCAGCGGGCGTCTGGTTCTCGAACAGGTACAGGCGCGAACGCGAGGCGTCCACCGCGATGGCATGGCGGCTTTGCGAGGACAGGGTGAGGAACTGCGTGGGCACACTGCCTTCGGGCGGACGCTCGGTGAGCGCGCGCAGGCGGCGGCGCGACTCTTCGCGCAGCACGTTCAGCTGATCCAGTGCTGCGCGGGCTTTGGTGTCGGGCACGTCCCCGATTTGGGCGACCGGGCGCACTTGCAGGCTGAGCAGATCGCCGTGCACCAGATGGGCGAGCTGGAAATTGGGGTGGTCGCGCACCAGCGCGTCGGCCTGCGCCAGGGCTTGGCGGTGCTCGCCCTGGCTGATGAGGCGGTAGATGTCGATCAGGCGCGCTTCGGCGCGGCCCAGTTTGGGCTGCACCGCCTGGATCGCGTCATCCGACAGCGGGCGCGTCTGCAGGCCGGTTGGTGCTCGGGAGGCCGTCAGCCCCTGGGCGGCGTCCTGCACCTTGGCCAGGGCGCTGTCCAGCAAAGAAGGTGGGGCGGTGGCGGTCGCCGAAGTGGATGCCTGAGCGACCGAGCCCAGGTTCACCGGTTCCAGCGCGACGCCTGAGGACTCCTCGCGGCCCACGCAGGAACTGAACAACAGGGCCAGCAGCGCGACCGAGACCAATGCCCCCAGCCCGGCAACGGGGCGCTTCCAGGTCCGTGAGGCCGGGCTCGGGAACGCGGCGGGGAGACTGGCATGCCCCCGCTGAAAAGTCCGCCATCCGGCCATCAGGAGCCCGTGGATTCGCGCAGGATCAGCCAGCGGTTGCCGCTCTTGACGAGGTCCAGCGTCTTGCGGCTGGTCACGTTCAGGTTGTCGGAGCTGTAGGCCTGGCGGAACTTGGCCGATGCACGGTCGCCGTTGACCGTCACCGTGATGTCGCTGATGTCCACGCCGATGCGGGTGCGCGGCACGATGCGCGCCTTGCGATCGGCTTCCCAGTCTTTGCGCGACTGGCCGCCCGGAGGCGTGAAATTGGGGGCATAGGCGCCCAGATAACCCTGCATGTTCTTGCTGGCCCAGGCCTTGGCCCAGGCCTGCACCGCGGCTTCCACATCGTCCTGCGCAGCGGCGGATGCGGCGGGTTGTGTGGGGGCGGGGGCAGGGGGCGCAGCCGTGGCGGTGGCGGGCTTGGTGCTGGCCGCTGGCGCGGGGGCAGGGGGCGTGGCCGCGGCGACGGTGGTCGGGCGCACGCCCTTGGCGTCGGCAGCGAACAGGTTGCGGATCAGGCTGAGCTTGGGAGCCACGGCGGCGTTGCCTGCGTCCAGCTGCAGGGCTTTGCTGTAGGCCTGGCTGGCCAGCTTGGCGTACACATCCCCCAGGTTCTCGTGGGCCGTGGCGTAGCTGGGGTTGGTGCGGATGGCCATTTCGAGCGCGGCACGGGCCTTGTCGAACTGGCTCTGGCCGGCGTAGAGCACCGCCAGGTTGTTGTAGGGCTCGGGCAGCTCCGGGAAGTCCTCGGTCAGCTTCGTGAACGTGGCAATGGCATCGGTCGGCTTGCCCGTTTCCGTCTGGATCACGCCTTTGAGAAACCGCATCTGCGGATCGCGTGGCTTGCCGGCCAGGTACTGGTCGGCTTTGGTCAGGGCCTCGCTCATCTGACCGGCGCGCATCAGGCGGTTGACCTCGGCGTAGTCCTCGGTCTGGGCCATGGCCAGTGGTGCACACAGCGCAGCCGAGACCGCCACCGAAACCGCCAGCAGGCGCAGCGGAGCGGACAGGAAGGACGTAGATTTCACGGTTTGGAGCATGGGACCTCGGGTGGCGAATGCGGCTGGGCGCCGCCCGCTCTCAGAGCGGTAGCGGAACACCTGAATGCCCGGTCGCGCGCAGGCGCACAACACAGGGCTGGCTATACTGCCGCATTGTATCTGAGGGTGTAAGTCCAATGGATGCCCTGGTGCCCCTGGCCTGGCCTGGCGGCGCCCTCGTTGTCGAGGCATCCGGCGCCGTGCTGAACGCCCCGTGCCGACTCCATCCGCTCGAGCGCCCACCCTGCATTCCACCATCCGCCGGCTTGATGCCCGGACACGTTGCTTTTCATGACCCTGAGCATCTTCAACACCCTGTCCCGCCGCCCGGAGCCTTTTGAGCCCATCGAGCCTGGCCACGTGCGCATGTACGTCTGCGGCATGACCGTCTACGACCTGTGCCACCTGGGCCATGCACGCTCCATGCTGGCTTTTGACGTGGTGCAACGCTGGCTCAAGGCCAGCGGCTACCGCGTGACTTATGTCCGCAACGTCACCGACATCGAGGACAAGATTATCGCCCGCGCGGTCAAGAACGGCGAGACCATCAAGCAGTTGACCGATCGCATGATCGACGCCCTGCACCAGGACGCCGACGCGCTGGGCATCGAGCGGCCCACACACGAGCCGCGTGCCACCGACTACGTGCCACAGATGCTGGACATCGTGCGCCAGCTTGAAGGCAAAGGCCTGGCCTACCGCAGCCCCAACGGGGACGTGAACTACGCCGTGCGCAAGTTTCCGGGCTACGGCAAGCTCTCAGGCAAGTCGCTGGACGACTTGCGCGCCGGCGAGCGTGTGGCGGTGGACGATGGCAAGCTGGATCCGCTGGACTTCGTGCTGTGGAAATCCGCCAAGGCCGACGAACCCGCCGAAGCCCAATGGGACAGCGCCTACGGCAAGGGCCGCCCGGGTTGGCACATCGAATGCTCGGCCATGAGCTGCGAGATGCTGGGTGAGAGCTTCGACATCCACGGCGGCGGCGCCGACCTGCAGTTCCCACACCACGAGAACGAGATCGCGCAGAGCGAGGGCGCGACCGGCAAACCCCTGGCGCGTTTCTGGATGCACAACGGTTTTGTGCGCGTGGACAACGAGAAGATGTCCAAGAGCCTGGGCAACTTCTTCACCATCCGCGAGGTGCTGAAGAAGTACGACGCCGAGACCGTGCGATTTTTTGTGCTGCGCGCCCACTACCGCAGCGGGCTCAACTACAGCGATGCCCACCTGGACGACGCGCGGGCCGCGCTCAAGCGCCTGTACACCGCCCTGGCAGCGGTGAAGGCGCAGGTGCCGTCCGCCATCGACTGGTCGTCGCCTTTCGCGTCCCGCTTCAAGGCCGCCATGGACGACGACTTAGGCACGCCGGAAGCGGTGGCTGTGCTGTTCGACCTGGCCGGTGAAGTCAACCGCACACGGGACGCTGCGGCGGCGGGGCTGCTGCAGGCCCTGGGCGGCGTGCTGGGCCTGCTGCAGCAGGATCCCCAGACTTACCTGCAGGCCGGTGGGGCGGGTGAGGGGCTGGACGAGGCCGCCATCGCCGAACAGATCGCTGCCCGTGTATCCGCCAAGGCAGCGAAAAATTTTGCCGAGGCCGACCGCATCCGCCAGGGGCTGCTCGCGCAGGGCATCGTGCTCAAGGACGGCCCGGCGGGCACCACCTGGGAGCGTGCCTGATGGTCACGTCCGTGTTGCCCGACGTGGGCGCCGAGGCTCCCGACTATTGGCAGGAGGCCTGCCGACATCTCATGAGGCGCGACCGCGTGATGAAGAAACTCATCCCGCAGCACCCGGGCGTGAGCCTGCAGTCGCGCGGTGATGCCTTCGTCACGCTGGCACGCAGCATTGTGGGCCAGCAGATCTCGGTCAAGGCTGCGCAATCGGTCTGGGAGAAGTTCGAGAAGCTGCCGCGCAAGATGACGCCGGCCTACGTGCTCAAGCTCAAGGTGGACGACATGCGGGCCGCCGGCCTGTCGGCCCGCAAGGTCGAGTATCTGGTCGATCTGGCCTTGCACTTCGCCAACGACGAGGTGCACGTGAGCAATTGGGCCGAGATGGACGACGAGGCCATCATCGCCGAGCTGGTGGCCATCCGCGGCATTGGCCGCTGGACGGCGGAGATGTTCCTGATCTTCCACCTCATGCGTCCGAACGTGCTGCCGCTGGACGATATCGGTCTGCAGAACGGCATCAGCCGGGCCTACTTTTCGGGCGAGCCGGTCAGCCGCAGCGAAATCCGCGAAGTGGCGGCCTCATGGGCGCCGTTCTGCAGTGTCGCCACTTGGTATATTTGGCGCTCGCTGGACCCGCTGCCGGTCAGTTACTGAGCCCCTCGGGGCTTTCGCGTTTCCGGACGTCGTTCACACCAAGACCAAAGGAGTCACACCTTGGCCAAAAAGAATTTCCTCGACTTCGAGCAACCCATTGCCGAACTCGAAAGCAAGATCGAAGAACTCCGTTATGTGCAGACCGAATCGGCGGTCGACATCTCCGAAGAGATCGAACAGCTGGCCGGCAAAAGCCTGCAGCTGACCAAAGACATCTACAGCAACCTCACCCCCTGGCAGATCACCAAGATCGCGCGCCACCAGGACCGGCCCTACACGCTGGACTACGTGAACGCCATATTCACGCACTTCCAGGAGCTGCACGGCGACCGCCACTTCTCGGACGACCTGTCCATCGTCGGTGGTCTGGCCCGTTTCAATGGTCAGCCCTGCATGGTGCTGGGCCACCAGAAGGGCCGCGACACCAAGGAGCGCGGCCTGCGCAACTTCGGCATGACCAAGCCCGAGGGCTACCGCAAGGCCCTGCGCCTGATGAAGCTGGCCGAGAAGTTCAAGCTGCCGGTGTTCACCTTTGTCGACACGCCCGGCGCGTACCCCGGCATCGACGCGGAAGAGCGCGGCCAGTCCGAAGCCATCGGCCGCAACATCTTCGAGATGGCGCAACTGGAGGTGCCCATCATCTCCACCATCATCGGTGAAGGCGGTTCGGGCGGGGCGCTGGCCATCAGCGTGGCCGACCAGGTGCTGATGCTGCAGTATTCGGTGTACTCGGTGATCAGCCCCGAAGGCTGTGCCTCCATTCTCTGGAAGACCAGCGAACGCGCCAGCGATGCGGCCGATGCGCTGGGCATCACCGCGCACCGCCTCAAGGCCCTGGGCCTGGTGGACAAGATCGTCAACGAGCCGGTGGGTGGCGCCCACCGCGACCACGGCCAGATGGCGGCCTTCCTCAAGCGAGCGCTCAACGACGCCTGGCGCCAGGTGGCCGACCTCAAGGTCAAGGAACTGCTGGACCGCCGCTACGCGCGCCTGGACAGCTACGGCCGCTTCACCGACACCAAGGCCGACGGCAAGCCGGAAAAGCGCTGAGGTGAACACCCCGCCGCCCGTGCCCAATCCTTGCGGGCCGGCGCTGGCGCAATGGCTGGCGCGCTGGTCCCTGCCGGACGGCTTCCGTGCGGCGGTGGCCTACAGCGCTGGCGCCGATTCAACCGCCTTGCTGCTGGCCGCTCACGATCGCTGGCCTGGCGGTGTGACCGCCTTGCACGTGCACCACGGCCTGCAGGCCGCGGCCGACGGCTTTGAAGCCACGGCGCGGTCGGTTTGCGATGGCATCGGCATTCCCCTGCGGGTGGCGCACGTCCGGGCCGATCCCGCGCCTGGGCAGAGCCCCGAAGAAGCTGCGCGCACCCACCGATACGCGGCGTTGGCCGATCTGGCCCAGGCGGCGGGCGCCAGCACCGTGCTGCTGGCCCAGCACGCCGACGACCAGGCCGAAACGGTGCTGCTCGCGCTCAGCCGCGGCGCCGGGCTGCCGGGGCTGGCGGCGATGCCCGAGCTGTTCGAGCGCCACGGCGTGGGTTTCGGGCGTCCCTTGCTGGACGTCCCGGCCAGCGCCTTGCGTGAATGGGTGCAGGGCAGCGGCCTGGCGTTTGTCGACGACCCGAGCAACACCGACACCCGCTTCACGCGCAACCGCATCCGCTCGCAGCTCTCGCCCGCCTGGGCGTCGGTCTTTCCGGGTTACCGGCCCATGCTTGCGCGCAGCGCCCGCCACGCAGCACAGGCCCAGCGGCTGCTGGACGAGCTGGCGCAGATCGATCTGGCGGCGGTCGGCGATCCGCCCGCCATCGCTGCGTTGCAGGGGCTCGCCCGCGAACGCCAGGCCAACGCCTTGCGCCACTGGCTGCGTCTGCACTGGGGCGTGGCGCCCAGCGAGGCGCAGCTGGACGAGGTGCTCGACCAGCTGGCCGCCTGTCGCACGCGGGGGCACCGCATTCAGCTCAAGGTCGCCGACGGCACGCTGCATCGCGATGGCGCGTATCTGGCTTTCAGCCGGCCGGGGCAGGGCGCGCCGATATAATTCCAAGGCTTTGCCGGTCGCAGCCGGCAGCCCTGCCGGCCCCGGTGGCCGGCCCGCACGCAGGTTTCACCGCGTGCGCCTTCCAACGATCCACAAACCAATCCAACCCGATGGCTTTGATTGTTCACAAGTACGGCGGCACCTCCATGGGGTCCACCGAGCGCATCCGCAACGTGGCCCGGCGCGTGGCCAAGTGGCACAAGGCCGGCCACCAGATGGTGGTGGTGCCCAGCGCCATGAGCGGCGAAACCAACCGCCTGCTGGCACTGGCCAAGGAACTGCAGCCCGCCGCCCAGGGCCAGGCCTACGGCCGCGAGCTGGACATGCTGGCTTCCACAGGTGAACAGGCATCGTCGGCCCTCCTGGCGATCGCCCTGCAGGCCGAAGGCATCGACGCCGTCAGCTATGCCGGCTGGCAGGTGCCCATCAAGACCAACGACGCCTACACCAAGGCCCGCATCGAGTCGATCGACGACGCCCGGGTGCGCGCCGACCTGGCCGCTGGCAAGGTGGTCATCGTCACCGGCTTCCAGGGTGTGGACCCGAACGGCAACATCACCACGCTGGGCCGTGGCGGCAGCGACACCTCGGCCGTGGCCGTGGCCGCCGCCATGAAGGCTGCCGAATGCCTGATCTACACCGACGTGGACGGCGTCTACACAACGGACCCGCGCGTGGTGCCCGAAGCCAAGCGCCTGGAGCGCGTGAGCTTCGAAGAGATGCTGGAAATGGCCAGCATGGGCTCCAAGGTGCTGCAGATCCGCTCGGTGGAATTCGCCGGCAAGTACAAGGTGCCGCTGCGCGTGCTGTCGAGCTTCACGCCCTGGGACATCGACCTGAACGAAGAAGCCAGCTCTGGCACCCTGATCACTTTTGAGGAAGACGAAGATATGGAACGAGCCGTTGTTTCCGGCATTGCCTTCAACCGTGACGAAGCGAAGGTTTCCGTGCTGGGCGTGCCCGACAAGCCGGGCATCGCCTACCAGATCCTGGGTGTCGTCGCGGCCGCCAACGTCGAGGTGGATGTGATCATCCAGAACCTCAGCAAGGACGGCAAGACCGACTTCTCCTTCACCGTGCACCGCAACGACTTCCAGAAGACGCTGGACCTGCTCAAGGGCCAGGTGCTGCCGGCCCTGGGTGCCGCCGACGTGGTGGGCGACAACCGCATCTGCAAGGTCTCCATTGTCGGTATCGGCATGCGCAGCCACGTGGGTGTGGCCAGCCGCATGTTCAAGTGCCTGAGCGACGAAGGCATCAACATCCAGATGATCTCTACCTCCGAAATCAAGACCTCGGTCGTGATCGACGAGAAGTACATGGAACTGGCCGTGCGCGCGCTGCACCGCGAGTTCGATCTGGACCAGACCGCCGACACCATCGGCAAGTGATGCGGCGACGTCTCTCGCGCCGGAAACGGTCGCGACTTGAGGCATAATGCGAGGCTCTGGAGTGATGACCGAGTGGCCGAAGGTGCTCCCCTGCTAAGGGAGTATGGGGTGTAGAGCCTCATCGAGGGTTCGAATCCCTCTCACTCCGCCAGTCAGACAAGGCTCCCACGCAAGTGGGAGCCTTTTGTCTTTCTGGGGCCGGTGTTTCTGCGGGTTTGGTGCACGACCGTTACGGATGCACCGCTGGCACATGGAGCCGACCTCTCCGTGAAAGCCTTCGCCAGCGGCGCGCACGTCACCGGGATGTTCGTTAGGCGGGTTGGCTCCTGGAGGATGAACCGCCCAGGGCCGCCGTCAAGGCCTGTCGTGCCCGGCACCGGCCATCTGGGCCGGGACCACCCAGCGGTCGAAGTCTGCCGCCGAGACATGGCCGGTCGCTAGCGCCGCCTCGCGCAGGGTGCTGCCTTCGTGGTGGGCGCGTTTGGCGATGTCCGCGGCGCGGTCGTAGCCGATGTGCGGGACCAGGGCGGTCACCAGCATCAGGGAGCGGTCCAGCAGTTCGGCGATGCGTTCGCGCCGCGACTCGATGCCGCGCACGCAATGTGCATCGAAGCTCGCCATGCCGTCGCCCAGCAGCCGGATGCTCTGCAACAGGTTGTGCGCGATCAGCGGCTTGTACACGTTGAGTTCGAAGTTGCCGGCGGAGCCTCCCGCGCTGATGGCCACGTCGTTGCCCATGATCTGGCAGCCAATCATGGTCAGGGCCTCGCACTGTGTGGGGTTCACCTTGCCCGGCATGATGGAACTGCCGGGCTCGTTCTCGGGAAGACCGATCTCGCCCAGTCCGGAGCGAGGCCCCGAGGCGAGCCAGCGGATGTCGTTGGCAATCTTCATCAAGGCCACCGCCAGGGTCTTGAGCGCGCCGTGCACCGCGACCAGACCGTCGTGCGCGGCCAGCGCGGCAAACTTGTTGGGTGCGCTCACAAAGGGCCAGGCTTCGAGCTGTGCCAGTTCGGCGGCCACGAGTCGCCCGAACGCAGGGTGCGTGTTCAGACCCGTGCCCACCGCCGTGCCGCCGATGGCCAGCGGGCAGAGCATCGACAGCGTGCTCTGCAGGTGTGCCTGTGCCTGGTCGAGCTGGGCCACATAGCCCGAGAACTCGTCACCCAGCGACAGGGGTGTGGCGTCCTGCAAGTGGGTGCGGCCGATCTTGACGATGTCCGCAAACGCCTCGCTCTGGCCGGCCAGCGTGGCGCGCAGCGCCGCCAGTGCGGGCAACAGGTGGTGGTTGATGCCGCGTGCAGCCGCCACGTGCATGGCGGTGGGGATCACGTCGTTGGACGACTGGCCCAGGTTGACGTCATCGTTGGGGTGGACCAGCCGGCGCACGCCGCGTTCTCCGCCCAGTAGTTCCGAAGCCCGGTTGGCCAGCACTTCGTTCATGTTCATGTGGCTCTGCGTGCCGGAGCCCGTCTGCCACACGGACAGCGGAAACTCCGCGTCGTGCCCGCCGGCCAGCACCTCCTGGGCGGCGCGTTCAATCGCGGTGGCCTTGTCGGCAGGCAGCAGGCCGAGGCGCTGGTTCACGCGGGCGCCAGCCAGCTTCACCATGGCGAGTGCCCGCAGCAGCTCCGGCGGCATGCGCTCGGTGGAGATGGCAAAGAACTTCAGCGATCGCTGGGTTTGCGCACCCCAGAGCCGATGCGCCGGGACGTCGATGTCGCCCATGGTGTCGCGTTCGGTGCGCATCGCATCGGCTGGTGCGGTCGTGGCGGTTGTCATGGTGGTTTGCCCCAAAAGCCAGGGCAAGCGCGGAGGTGCCTGCCGCCGTACCGGGAGGCACGGCAACCCATTAAACGCCCGGGACCCTTGACACGTCCAACCCGGATCGTGGCGCGCTCTGCCCACCTCTGTCACCCGAGTGGGCGCACAGCGTGACGCGGTGGGTGGCGGTCAGGGTGGAGGGCTGCCGGGGAGGCTCTGCCTCTGCTGAAGCCAGGCCAGCATGCTGGCCTCGGCCGCATCGACCGCGCCCGCGACATAGCCAGGAAACAGGCGGGACCATTCGCTGCCGATGCCCGTGAGGCACCCGCTCCACGGGCCTTCAGCCGTGACCGCATCGGGCGCGGACGGGTGCTCCCCGACGCCGCGCACATCCGCATCGGTTGCGGTGAAGACCTCCTGTGACCAGTCCTGGATCACATCCATCACGGGCTGTGCCGCTGCTGGCCCGAACAGCCGTGCGAACTGCGCGCGGCAGAGCGTTCGCAGCTCGGCATCGCCCACGCCGTGTCGCACGTGGGCGGGTACGCCGAAGAAGCCGAACAGTGCCGCGTGGCCGCCGGGCATCGAGGCATCGTGGATCTCACCCAAGGGGCCCAACGCGCTGCGGGCCCCGCCGGACAGTCCCTGGTCGCGCCAGAACGGCCGCTCGTAAACGGCCAGGTACTTGGCGTGGGGTGCCATCCAGGTCGGGGTCTGTTGCCACTGGCGGGCCAGCGCCGGTGGCAGTTCGGGCTGATAGCGGATCGCACCGGCGGCCAGGCGCGGCGGCAGCGCCAGCAGCACATGGTCGGCGTGCCATGTGGTCGTCCGGCCCTCTGCGTCCTCGCTGTCCACGGCCACTTGTGCGCCTTCCCGGCGCAGGCGGCGCACCACCTGACCGGTCTGCACGCGCGTGGGGTCCAGGCTGCTGCGCAGCGCGTCGGTCAAGGCCGCCATGCCGCCCATCACCCGCATGGACGGAGGCTCATTCGCATAGCCACGGGTGCGCACCGCCGGCTGGTGGGTAGTTCGTTCAACCAGCAGGTCACCGCTGTCGTGCTGTTCGAACGTCTGCAGCCCCAGGGAAGTCACCAGCCGATCGAGTTGTCGCTGGTAGCCCGGCCAGAACCAGGAGGGGCCCAGGTCGAAACGGTCTGTGCCGGGCGGCGCGTCGGTGTGTGTCGGGCTTGAAGTCCCTGCCGGCACCGATACGATGCGTCCACCCGTCTGGTGGCGCGCTTCCAGCAGTGCCCAGGATTTGAAGCCGAGTTGTGTCAGGCGGTGGGCAGCGTACAGACCGCTCAAGCCCCCACCCACGATGATCACGCTGGTCTTCATGTCAACAGCGCATTGCCTGCGCAGGTCCTTCGATGCTTCACTCGGGTCTTTTGTCGGAACAGGGCACGCTGGTCCCCACCGGCCATTTGGGGGGCCGCGCGTCTTTCCAGTTCAGTCTATTTCACAGGGCATGGACCGTGCAGGGCGGTGTGTTTTGTGATGTGTGTCAACGCATCGTCCTCCAGCTTGGAAAGAATAGGTTATGACGCGGCGTTTCCTCTGGTTGTCCTCGGGTGTCCTGTTGGCCCTGCTCGCACTCGCCTTGGTGGCATGGTGGAGCCTGCGACCGCCGCAGGCATCGTCCATCAACGCCAGCATGGCACCGCTGGTGCGCACCCTGCAGTTCTCCGCCCGCGTGGCCACGTCGTCGCGGGTGGAGGTGGGCAGCACCCTGACCGCCCGGGTGCGCGAGGTGCTGGTGAGCGAGGGCGCGCCGGTGGCGGTGGGTGATGTCCTGGTACGGCTCGAGGGTGACGAGTTGCGTGCGGCCCTGGCGCAGGCCGAGGCCGGCGAGAGGCAGGCGCAGGCGCGGCTGAGCGGGCTGCGCAGCACCGGTCGGTTGGCGGTGCAGGCCAATGTGACGCAGGCGGAGTCCGTGCTGCTGGCCGCCCGTGCCGATCTGCAGCGCACGCAGGGCCTGGTGGGCCAGGGTTTTCTGAGCCAGTCCCGCCTGGACGAGGTGCGCCGCGCCGTGGGCGTGGCGCAGGCCCAGCTGGATGCCGCGCGCGCCCAGCGCGAAGCCAATGCGGACACCGGCACCGATGTGGCGCAGGCCCAGGCGCAGCTGGCGGTCGCGTCCGCGGCTCGCCAGTCGGCGCAGGTGCGGTTGAAGGAGGCCGCGATCACCGCGCCTGCGAAGGGGCGGGTGCTGTCCCGTGCGGTGGAGCCCGGGCAGATCGTGCAACCCGGCCGAGCCCTGCTGACACTGGCCTTGTCCGGTCCGCTGCAACTGGTGGCGCAGGTGGACGAGCGGTATCTGGAGCAGCTCGCACCAGGGCAGCAGGCCAGCGTGCTGGCCGATGCGTACCCGACGCAAGCCTTCCGCGCACAGGTGCTGTCGATCGCACCGGTGGTCGATGCCCAGCGGGGCGCCATCGAGGTCAAGTTCTCCTTGCAAGCGCCGGCACCCGGCTTCTTGCGCGAAGACATGACGGTGTCCGTCGAGGTCGAGACCGCGCGCCGCGATCGCGCGCTGGTGGTGCCCGTCATCGCGCTGCGGGACGATGGTGGCGCCGGGCCAGCCGTGTGGGTGGCGCGCGACGGGCGCGTCGAGGTCCGGCCGGTGCGGCCGGGGCTGCGCACCCTGGCATGGGTCGAAGTGCTCGACGGCTTGAAAGAGGGTGAGGCGGTGCTGGTCGGCGCGGCACCCGGGCCCGGCTCGCGCGTGCGCGCCACGGCCAGTTCAGCCGTTGCTGCCGCGCAGGCACCGGCCCGGGAAGACGCGGGCGCCGCGATGACCAACGCCATGGGGCGCTGAGGACCATCCATGATCCTCGGATTTGAAAGCCTTGTGGCCATCCGCTTCCTGCGCGAGGGACGGATGCAGACCTTGCTCATCATCGTGGGCGTGGCCGCGGGGGTGGCGGTGGTCGCCTACGTCTCGGCCCTGATCACCGGCCTGCAGCGCAACACGATCGAAAAGACGCTGGGCGCACAAGCCCACGTCACGGTGAGTGCGCTGGACGAACGTGTGCAGGTGGTGCCCACGCTGCCGGGCACCGGGGTGAGCTTGCTGGAGCAGACGCAAGCCCGCGCGCAGCGCCCGCGATCCATCGACAACTGGCAGCTCCTGTTGCCCGAGCTGGAAGCCATGCCCCAGGTCGCTGCAGTCTCGCCCATGGTGTCGGCCGCCGGCCTGGCCGTGCGCGGCGAGGCCTCCAAGGCGATCGCCCTGATGGGGGTCGAGCTGGAGCGCTACGACCGCATCGTCAAGCTGCGATCCAAGATCGTGGCCGGGACTGCGAGGCTGGGACCGGGCGAGGGCATCATCGGGCGCGAACTGGCGCAGGACCTGGGCGTGCAGGTGGGCGACCGGATCGGCATCGTGACGGACGGCGTCGAAGACGCCCTGCGCATCACCGCCCTGGTGGACCTCGGTGTGAGGGATCTCAACCGGCGCACCGTGATCGTGCCCTTGCGCACCGCACAGAGCCTGGTGGGCCTGCCGGGCAGTGCCACCAGCCTGGACCTCGCGCTGGTGGACATCTGGGCAGCCCAGGGCCTGGCGGACGAGCTGTCTGCCCGCTGGCCCTACAAGGCCGAAAGCTGGCAGCAGGCGAATGCGCAGCTCGTGTCGGCCCTGAACGCGCAATCGGTGAGCACCTCCGTGATCCGCGGGGTCGTGATGATCGTGGTGGTGCTGGGCATCGCCAGCGTGCTGGTGGTGTCGGTGGTGCAAAAGCAGCGTGAAATCGGCATCCTGCGTGCCATGGGCGCGACCCGGGGGCAGGTGTTGCGCGTGTTCCTGTTGCAAGGCCTCATCGTGGGCGCCCTGGGATCGGCGCTGGGGGTGTTGCTGGCGGTGGGCCTGATCTGGGTCTTCACCCATTTCGTGCGGGGCTCAGATGGCTTGCCTCTGTTCAACATCACGCTCGAAGCCGCTCTGGCGTTGCGCATCGCCGGCCTGGCCACCGTCAGCGGTTTGCTCGCGGCGGTGGCACCCGCGCGCCGCGCCTCGCGGCTGGACCCCGCACAGGCGATCCGGTTATGAGTTCAACGCCCGTGGCCAAGCCTTCGCCCGCGCTGCTGGAACTCAACGCGGTCTGCAAGCGCTACAACGTCGGCCTGCCCAACGAGACGGAGGTGCTGCACGGCGTGTCGTTCAACATCGCCCGCGGTGAACTGGTGGCCCTCATCGGCCCCTCCGGGTCGGGCAAGAGCACCTTGCTGAACATCCTGGGCCTGCTCGAACGCATGACCTCGGGCAGCTACCGGATCGAAGGTGAAGAAATGGTGGGGGTCGATGACCAGGCCCTGACGCTGCGCCGCCGCACCACGCTGGGCTTCGTGTTCCAGTTCCACCACCTGTTGCCGGCGTTCACCGCGCTGGAGAACGTGACCTTGCTGGCCCTGATGCGCGAGGGCCGGGTGACCTCCAGGCAACTGGACAAGGCCCGGGCCATGCTGGACGCCGTCGGCCTGGGGCAGGCCATGGGCAAACGCCCGGGCGAGTTGTCGGGCGGCATGCAGCAGCGCGTGGCCATCGCACGGGCCATGGTGCTGGAGCCGCCCCTGGTGCTGGCCGATGAACCCACGGGCAACCTGGACACCGCGTCGTCGGACGAGGTGTTCGCCCTCATGCGCCGCATGCACGCGGAATTGCACACCTCGTTCCTGGTGGTGACCCACGATCCCCGGCTGGCGGCGCGCTGTGACCGGGTGCTCGAACTCGTGGACGGCCGACTGGTGCGGGACCAGGTCTTGGTGGCCGGGCGGGCCTGAGCCGGCTGGCGAGCAGCAATCCCGGCCTGGCTGGTGGACTGGGAACGTCTGCACCACCACTCTGTGGGCAAACCTTCGGGGCCTTCGACGAAGCCTGCCGCGCCCGCAGGACAATGCCGCATGTCCGTTCCGACTTCGCGTGCCCTGACCGGCACCGCTTTCGCCACCTTGCTGCTGATCGCTTTCATGATGGGCGCCAACCACGTGGCGGCCCGGCTGGCGTTCGAGCATGGGGTCGATGTGCCGACCGCGGTGGCTTTTCGCAGCGGCGTCACCGCGCTGGTGGTGGCGCTGCTGCTGCGCGTCTACCGCGTGCCGGTGCGGCTGACCGCACGCCACCGCAAGGCCTTGCCGGCCATGGGCCTGCTGGTCGGTGTGCAGAGCCTGTGCCTGTACTCGGCCGTGGCGCGCCTGCCGGTGGCGCTGGCGCTGCTGGCGTTCAACACCTACCCGCTGTGGACCGCGCTCTGGGCCCGGCTGGTCTACGGGCACCGGCCACACCGCAACATGGTGCGCGCCATGCCGGTGATGCTGCTGGGCCTGGCCCTGGCGCTGGACGTGCTGGGCGCAGCGTCCGGCCTGGGTGCGGCGGGGCACTGGAGCCGCATCGGCGCCGGCGTGGCCTTTGCCATGACGGCCGCCGCCACCTTCGGGCTGGCGCTGGTGCTGACGCAGCACGAGGCAGGCGATCTCGACGGCCGCCTGCGCACCTTCAGCACCATGGGCATCGTGGCCGTGCTCGCGCTGGTCGGGGTGGCCTACCAGGGCGGGTTCCACCTGCCCACCGCCGCGCCGGGCTGGTGGGGGCTGCTGGGCTTGACGGCGCTGTACGGCACGGCTTTCACCATCATGTTCACGGTGCTGCCGCGCCTGGGGGTGGTGGGCAATTCGGCCATCATGAACATCGAGCCCATCTTCGCGCTGGTGCTGGCCTGGGCGGTGCTGGGGCAGGCGATCGCGCCGGTGCAGGTGGCCGGCGGCCTGCTGGTGGTGGCCACGGTGGTGTGGCTGGGCACACGCAAGGCCTGAGAGCCTGCTATTCGTCGTCCACCGATGCGCTCCAGCGCTGGTTCCACTGGCCGCGCCCCGATAGTTGTTGCATGTCGCGGCGGTCGCGTTTGGTGGGCCGGCCCTGTTGCAGGGCCAGCGCGGGTTCGGGGGCCAGGCGGCGCTGTTCGGCCTGGTCCTGCCGGCGCGTCAGCGACTCGGCCGTCTCGTCGTAGAGCAGGGCGGCCACCGGGGCCGGGCCGCGCACACCGCTGAGCGCGCGCACGACCACGGTACGCACCACGGGGCCGCTGCGCAGTTCCAGCACGTCCCCCGGCTTGACGTCGCGCGAGGGCTTGGCCACCTGCCCGTTGACCGTCACGCGGCCTTTGTCGATCTCGTCGCTGCTGAGGCTGCGTGTCTTGTAGAAGCGCGCCGCCCAGAGCCATTTGTCCAGCCGGACCTTTCCTTCGGATGCCTGTGTCGTCATGGTGTTCAGGTGGCGGCCAGGGGCAGGCGCACGGTGGCGTCCAGGCCCTGTACGTGGCCGTGGGTTTCGCGGTTGACCAGTTCGATCGTGCCACCCAGCGACTGGGTGATGCCGTGGCAGATGGCCAGGCCCAGGCCGGTGCCGCCGCTGCGGCGTTGCGGTTCGGTGGCAAAGGGCTGGAACAGGCGTTCGCGCAGCGCGGCCGAGATGCCCGGCCCGCTGTCGCTGACGGTCAGCGCCGCGGTCTGCGCGTCGGCCACCAGGGTCACCGCCAGGCGGCGGCCGGCGGGCGTGTGCCCGATGGCGTTGTGCAGCAGGTTGCGGCTGAGTTCGCGCAGCGCCCATTCGTGCGAACGCACCGTGACCGCGTGGTCGGGCAGTTCGAGCGAAAAGTCCAGCGAGCGGTCGGCGATCAGCGGGGCCAGGTCCAGCGCCACTTTGCGCACCACGTCGGTCCAGTCCATCCGCGGCGCGTCGCGGTCTTCCCGCAGCTGCTCGACCTTGGCCAGCGCCAGCATCTGGTTGGCCAGTTCGGTGGCGCGTTCGACGGTGTGGCCGATTTCTTCCAGCGCCTGGGTTGGTGGCACGTCGCCGCGCCGGGCCGACTGCACTTGCGTCTTGAGCACGGCCAGCGGTGTGCGCAACTGGTGCGAGGTGTCGCGCACGAAGCGCTTCTGGTGTTCCAGCAGGTGCGCCAGGCGCTGCATGTGCTGGTTGGTGGCCACCACCAGCGGCTGCAGTTCGCGCGGCGCGTCGTCGGCGGGCAGGGGAGACAGGTCGTTTTCGCTGCGCGCGGTCAGCGCATGGCTGAGGTCGCGCACCGGGCGGGTGGCGCGCTGCACCACGAACACCACCACGCCGACGATCACCAGCACCAGCGCGGCCTGGCGCCACAGTGTGTCCACCAGGATCTGGCGCGCCAGGGTCTGGCGCAGTTGCAGCGTTTCGGCCACCTGGATGGTGCTCATCCCCTGTGAGGTGCTGCTGGCCACCGGCTGCAGCAGCACCGCCATGCGCACCGGCATGCCGCGGTACTCGTCGTCGTAGAAGTGCACCAGCGCGGCGTAGATGTTCTGCTCGGGCAACGGTTTCCGGGGTGGCGGCAGGTCATCGAAGCCCGAGACCATTTCGCCGCTGAAGCCGCTGACCCGGTAGAAGATGCGGGTGCGGTTGTCGGCCTCGAAGGCTTCCAGCGCCGAGTACTGCAGGGTCGAGCGCACGCGCGCCTGCTCGCCGTGGCCTTCGAGGCTGAGCTGTTCGCTCAGCGATTTGGCCGAGGCCAGCAGGGTGCGGTCATAGGCGGTGTCAGCCGCGGCCAGGGCCTGGCGGTACAGCACCACGGTGTTGACGAGCACGAAGCCAAACACCGGCAGCAGGATGCCCAGCAGCAGCGTGCTTCGCAGGGATGGTGACCGTTTGTGTGCAACCGACAGCGGTTTCATCAGGCAACGCTTCGGAGGAGGGGCTTTCGGTCCAGGAACACCGCGGCACCGCCTTTACCAGGCCGCTGGTGTGGCCCCCCGAAGGGCCTGGCGCGAAGCGTTGCGGGGGGCATCTTCATGCTGCCTTGAGCAGGTAACCCAGGCCGCGCAGCGTGACCAGCTGGGCGCCGGTGTGGGCGATCTTCTTGCGCAGGCGGTAGGCCACCACCTCGATGGCTTCGGGCTGGACCTGGCTCTCGCCTGGGAAGACCAGTTCGGTCAGGCGTTCCTTGGCGAGGGCCTGGCCGGGTTTGGCCAGCACGGCGCGCAGCAGGGCCAGTTCGCGCGGTGCCAGTTCCAGCGGGGCGCCGTCGAAGTAGACGGCGCCGTTGTCCTTGTCCAGCTGCATGCCGCACCAGGCGGCGCTGCGGCCGCTACTGGCGACCTCTGTGGCGCCGCCCGATCGGCGCACCAGGGCGCGCACCCGGGCTTCGAGTTCGTCGAGGTCAAAGGGCTTGGGCAGGTAATCGTCGGCGCCGGTGTTCAGGCCGATGATGCGGTCGCCCACCGTGCCGCGCGCGGTGAGGATGATGACCGGCGTGCTCAGGCCGGCGGCGCGCGCATCGCCCAGCACCTGCAGGCCGTCGCGCCCTGGCAGGCTCAGGTCCAGCAGCACGGCATCGGGCAGGCTGGCCTGCCACAGCGCCAGCGCGCGCTCGCCATCGCCGCAGGTGAGCACCTGCATGCCGCGGCGCTCGAAGGTGCGCGCCAGCGTGGTCTGCAGGGTGGGGTTGTCCTCGATCAGCAGCAGTTTCATGCGGGGGTCATTATCGGCATGCCGGGTGGATGTCGGGCTTCCTAGGGAAACCCCTGAGACTTTGGACAGCCGATTGACAGGGTTCGACAGGAACATCGGGGCTGTAGATCCACAACCACCGGAGACTGTTCATGCGTCGCGACACCTTCCTCAAATCCCTGGCCGCACTGGCCGCCGCGGGTGCCCTGCCGAACGCGGCCTGGGCCGCCAACAACATCAAGATGATGATCCCCGCCAACCCCGGCGGTGGCTGGGACGGCACCGGCCGAGCCCTGGGCGAGGCCCTGCGCGATGCCAAGGCTGCCGACACAGTGACCTTTGAAAACAAGGGCGGTGCGGCCGGCGCCATCGGCCTGGCCCAGTTCTTCAACGCCACCAAGGGCGACCCGGACGCGCTGATGGTCATGGGCGCCGTCATGCTCGGCGGCATCATCACCGGCAAGCCGCCGGTGTCCATCACCCAGCTCACCCCCATTGCCCGCCTGACCACCGAATACAACGTGTTCGTGCTGCCGGCCAACTCGCCTTTCAACACCATGAAGGACGTGGTCGAAGCCCTGAAGAAGGACCCCGGCAGCGTCAAGTGGGGCGGCGGTTCGCGCGGGTCCACCGAGCACATCGCTGCGGCGCAGATCGCGCAGTCGGTCGGCGTGCCCGCCGCCAAGATCAACTACGTGCCGTTCCGTGGCGGCGGTGAAGCGGTCGCCGCCATCCTGGGCGGTAACGTGACCGTTGGTGGCAGTGGCTACAGCGAGTTCCAGCAGTACATCGAGAGCGGCAAGATGAAGGCGATCGCCGTCACCTCTGGCCAGCGCGTCAAGGGCCTGGACAAGATCCCGACGCTCAAGGAGCAGGGCATCAACGTGGAAATCGGCAACTGGCGCGGCGTGTTCGGCGCCGCCGGCCTGACCCCTGCCCAGCGCGATGCGCTGACGCAGCGCGTGATCAAGGCGACACAGAGCCAGGCCTGGCAGGCCGCGCTGACCAAGAACAACTGGACGCCCGCGCTGCTGACCGGCAAGGCGTTCGACGAGTTCGTGGACAAGGACTTCTCGGCCCTGCGCGCCACGATGGTCCGCGCCGGCATGGTCTGAGTCCGTTCCTGGCAACGCTCTGACACAGCGGCCGCGGCGTTCGCGTCGCGGCCTTTTTGTTCCCGCGAGGAGTTCACACATGGCAACCGAATCCACTGAAGCGTCCACACCGCGTCCCGACCACCGTCCAGGTCAGCTGGCGATCGGCGTGGGGGCCGTGCTGCTGGCCGCTGCGCTGGCCTATGGCGCGGCCAACATCCCGTCCGACGCGGGTTACGCGGGCGTGGGCCCCGACTTCCTGCCCTGGGTGGTGTCGGCTGCCATGGCCCTGTGCGGTGTGCTGCTCATCTGGGAGGTGCGCACCGGCGGCTTTCGCAAGATGGAAGAGCCTTCGGGCGCCGCGCGCGGCGACTGGCATGCCATGGCCTGGGTGTCGGCCGGCATCCTGGGCAACGCGGCGCTGATCACCACCATCGGCTTCATCCTCAGCTGCGCCCTGTGCTTCACGCTGGCCGTGCGCGGCCTGCGCATCAGCGAAGGCAAGCCGGCGGGCCACGCCATGCAGACGGTGAAAGACGTGGTGATCGGCATGCTGATCTCGGCGCCCACCTACTGGCTGTTCACCAAATTCCTCGCTGTCAACTTGCCGGGCCTCACCAGCACCGGTTGGCTATGAGCCCCCACGCTCATCACTGCGTGTATTCGCTGCCCCCCGAGGGGGCGCAGTCCGCCTTGGGGCGGCCCGGCGGCGGACGATCAGGAGCACACCATGCTTGAACTCTGGAACAACCTGCTCGGCGGCTTTGCCACCGCGGGCACCCCCATCAACCTGCTGTGGGCACTGGCCGGCTGCGCGCTGGGCACCGCCATCGGCGTGCTGCCCGGCCTGGGCCCGGCCGTCACGGTGGCCATGCTGCTGCCCATCACCGGCCAGGTGGAACCCACCGCGTCGATGATCTTCTTCGCGGGCATCTACTACGGCGCCATGTACGGTGGCTCGACCACCTCCATCCTGCTCAACACCCCGGGTGAAACCGGCACCATGGTGACCGCCTTGGAAGGCTTCAAGATGGCCAAGAGCGGGCGCGCCGGTGCGGCGCTGGCCTCGGCGGCCATTGGCTCGTTCGTGGCGGGCACCATCGCCACCGTGCTGGTGACACTGTTCGCGCCCTTCCTGGCCGAATTCGCCGTCAAGCTCGGCCCGCCCGAGTATTTCTGCCTGATGCTGCTGGCCTTCACCACCGTGAGCGCGGTGCTGGGGCAGAGCACGCTGCGCGGCCTCACCGCGCTGTTTTTCGGCCTCGCCCTGGGCTTGGTCGGCATGGACCAGATCACTGGCCAGGTTCGGTACACCGGCGGCATCATCGAATTCATGGACGGCGTGGAAGTGGTGCTGGTGGCGGTGGGCCTGTTCGCCGTGACCGAGGCGCTCTACAACGCGCTGTACGAAGGCAAGAGCGAAGCCAGCCTGAACAAGATGAACAAGGTGCACATGACGCGCGCCGAGTGGAAGCGCTCCTGGCCGGCCTGGCTGCGCGGCACGGTCATCGGTTTTCCCTTTGGCACCATCCCCGCCGGCGGCTCCGAAATCCCGACCTTCCTGAGCTACGCCACAGAGCGCAAGCTGGCCGACCCCGAGTACAAGCAGGAGTTCGGCACCACCGGCGCCATCGAGGGCGTAGCCGGCCCCGAAGCCGCCAACAACGCGGCCGTGACGGCCACCCTGGTGCCCCTGCTGACGCTGGGCATTCCCACCTCGGTGACCGCCGCCATCCTGCTGAGTGCGCTGCAAAACTACGGCATCAACGCCGGCCCGCAGCTGTTCCAGACCTCGTCGGCCCTGGTCTGGGCGCTGATCGCCTCGCTCTACATCGGCAACGTCATGCTGCTGGTGCTGAACCTGCCCATGGTCGGCCTGTGGGTCAAGCTGCTGAAGATCCCCAAGGCACCGCTGTACGCCGGCATCCTGATCTTCGCCACCGTGGGTGTGTACGGCATGCGCCAGAGCTCGTTCGACCTGTTCGTCATGTTCGGTCTGGCGCTGGTGGGGGTGGTCATGCGCCGCTTCGACTTCCCGACGGCGCCCGTCATCGTGGGCCTGATCCTGGGCCCGCTGGCCGAAGCGCAGTTCCGCAACGCCATGTCCATTGGCGAAGGCAGCGTGGAGGTGTTCTTCCAGCGTCCGATGTCGGCCACGCTGCTGGCCATCGTGCTGCTGGTGCTGGTCACCCCGCGTTTGCTGGCCTGGCACAGAAGGAGCTGAGATAACACACCCCCTGCGCCGCTGACGCTCGCCTTGCAGGCCGCGACATCGCCAGAGGCGATGTCTCTTCGTCCCGTCCAAGCCTGCGCAGGCAGGCTTGGGAGCCGCGGTCCTCAGCCCCCTCCGTAGCGCGCCTGCGGCGCTTCGAGGGGGACGCACCTGGTGGCCGGGCAAAGCCCGTTCCATGGGTGCCCTGGACGCAGGCACTGCGCACCGGAGGTGGGTGGGCTCATCCTGCGCGGCGGTGACAATCCCCGCATGACCTCACGCGACACCGTCATCTTTGACCTCGGCGGCGTGCTGTTGCACTGGCAGCCGCTGACCCTGCTGCAGCAACTGCTGCCACACCACGCCCCCGATCACGGGCGCGCCCAGGCGCTGGCGCGCCAGCTGTTCCAGGGCTTCGATCCGGGCAGCGACTGGGCCCTGTTCGATCTCGGGCAGATCGAGCCGGATGCGCTGGCCCGGCGCATTGCGCAGCGCACCGGCCTGCCGGTGGCCGACGTGCAGGCGGTGATCGATGCCATCCCGCCGCACCTGGCCACGCTCGAAGGCACCGAGGCGCTGTTGCACGAACTGCGGGCGCAGGGCCACCGCTTGTGCTTCCTCTCCAACATGCCGGCGCCGTATGCCGACCACCTGCTGCGCGAGAAGTTGTTCTTCAGCGCGTTCGAGGACGGCATCTTCTCGGCCCATGTGCAGCAGATCAAGCCCGACGCCGCCATCTACGCGCTGGCGGTGGAGCGGTTCGGACTGCAGGGGCAGGACGTCTGGTTCATCGACGACGTGCAGCGCAACCTGGACGCTGCACAGGCCCATGGCTGGCAGTGCGTTCGCTTCGAGTCTGCCGCGCAGGTGCGGGCGCGGTTGGTGATCGATGGCCTGTTGAATGGGCCGGAGCGCAGTGTCTGAACCCAGGATGCGGTGGAACCGGCTCTGCCGGGCCACTTGCATCGCCCCCTTGAGGGGGTAGCGCGCAGCGCTGCGGGGGTGGGCCGTATCATGCCGCGCATGAGCCCCGACTCCCGACTTCCCCGCGACGCGCAGAGCATTCTCGAACTGGCCGCCCGGTCGATGTTCGATCTGTTCGCCAACGCCAGCGAAGGCATGCTGCTGGTGGACCGCAAAGGCCGCGTGGTGTGGATCAACGACCAGTACCGCCGCTTCCTGCCCGCGTTGGGCTACGAGCGAGAGGAAGACTTTGTCGGTCACCCCGTTTCCAGCGTGGTGCAGAACACGCAGATGCACCAGGTGCTGAAGACCGGGAAACCGATCCTCATCGACCTGCTGACCAACAAGGCCGGCACCTTTGTGGTCAGCCGCATCCCGCTGCGCGACGACGCGGGGGCGGTGATCGGGGTGCTGGGCATCGTGCTGTTCGACCACCCCGAGACCACGCTGCAGCCCTTCATCGCCAAGTTCGCGCGGCTGGAGCAGGACCTGAACGAGGCCCGCCGCGAGCTGGCCAGCCAGCGCCGCGCCAAGTACACCTTCGCCAGCTTCGTGGGCACCAGCCCGGCCGCGCTGGAGGTCAAGCGCCAGGCGCGCCGCGCCGCGCTGTCGGCCAGCCCCGTGCTGCTGCTGGGCGAAACCGGCACCGGCAAGGAACTGCTGGCGCACGCCATCCACGCCGCCTCGCCGCGAGCGGGCCGTTCGTTTGTGGGCGTGAACATGGCGGCGGTGCCCGAGGCGCTGCTGGAGGCCGAGTTTTTCGGCGTCGCGCCCGGTGCCTACACCGGGGCCGACAAGAAGGGCCGCGAGGGCAAGTTCAAGCTGGCCGACGGCGGCACGCTGTTCCTGGACGAACTGGGCGACATGCCGATGGCCGTGCAGGTCAAGCTGCTGCGGGCGCTGCAGGACGGCGAGATCGAGCCCCTGGGCTCCAACCAGCTGATCCGCTGCGACGTGCGGGTGGTCGCGGCCACCTCGCGCGATCTGGTGCAGCTGGTGCGCGAGGGCCTGTTCCGCGAAGACCTGTACTACCGGCTGAACGTGCTGCCGATCCGCGTGCCGCCGCTGCGCGAACGGCGCGACGATCTGCCGCTGCTGGTGGAAGCGCTGTGCGAGGACATCGCCGCGCGCGGTGGAAGTGCCCAGCACGAGCTGGACGCCGGCGCCCTGGCCCTGCTGGCCGCGCAGCCCTGGCGCGGCAACATCCGCGAGTTGCGCAACGTGCTCGAACAGCTGGCCTTGCGCAGCGACACGCCGCAGATCCACGCCCCGCAGGTGGAGCAGGTCCTGCGTGAGTCGGGACTGGACCGCATCGAACCCGCCATGCTGCCCGCCGCGCTCAGCCGTGACGTGCCGGCCGTGTCCATCGATGAACGTCCCTTGCCCGAGCAGATCGCCGAACTGGAGCGCCGCGCCATCGCCGCCGCGCTGGTGCGCACCGGGGGCAACCGAACGGCGGCGGCCCGGCTGCTGGGCATCTCGCGGGCCAGCCTCTACGACAAGCTGGGTGGTATGTCTGAAAATCAGACAGTTGTCTGAAAAATAGACAAATCTGCGCGCCTGCTAACGTCTGAAATTCAGACGGTTGATCGGTTGATTGCATGCAAGCCTTTGATTTCAAAGGACTTGTTTGACTGGCACGCTAACTGCACAGCGGGTGTTGAAGGCGCCGCCCCGGTGGCCTGACCACAACCAGGAGACAAGACATGTTCCAGACCACGCGCCGCGTTGCGGTGATGGCCCTTGCCTGCACCGCCACGCTCGGTTTCGCCCAGTCGAACAAGGGCGAGATCCGCATCGCCCACATCCACAGCAAGACCGGTCCGCTGGAGGCGTACGCCAAGCAGACGCACACCGGCCTGATGATGGGGCTGGCCTATGCCACCGGCGGCACCATGATGGTGGGGGGCAAGAAGATCGTCGTGATCGAGAAGGACGACCAGGGCAAGCCCGACGTGGGCAAGAGCCTGCTGGCCACCGCCTACGCCGACGACAAGGTGGACCTGGCGATCGGCCCGACCGCTTCGCCCGTCGCGCTGGCCATGCTGCCGGTGGCGCAGGAGTACCAGAAGATCCTGCTGGTCGAGCCCGCCGTGGCCGACTCCATCACCGGCGACAAGTGGAACAAGTACATCTTCCGCACCGGCCGCAACAGCAGCCAGGACGCCGCCGCCAACGCCGCCGCGCTGGACCAACCGGGCAACGTCATCGCCATGCTGGCCAACGACAACGCCTTTGGCCGCGACGGCGTGAAGGCCGCCAAGGAGTTCACCAAGAAGTCCAAGATCGTCCACGAGGAATACCTGCCCGTGGGCACGACCGACTTCACCGCCGGTTTGCTGCGCATCGTCGACAAGCTCAAGGACCAGCCGGGCACCAAGTACATCTCGGTCGGCTGGTCGGGCGCGCCCACGCCGTTCCCCAAGATCGCCGAGATGGAGCTGGAAAAGCGCTACGGCATCAAGCTCGCCACCGGCGGCAACATCCTGCCGGCCATGGTCGCGTACAAGAACTTCCCCGGCATGGAAGGCGCGCTGTACTACTACTTCGGCATCCCCAAGAACCCGGTGAACGAAGCACTGGTGGCCCAGCACTACAAGGAGTTCAAGGCCCCGCCGGACTTCTTCACCGCCGGTGGTTTCAGCGCTGCCATGGCCGTGGTGACTGCGCTCAAAAAGACCAACGGCGACACCAAGACCGACACGCTCATCAAGACCATGGAAGGCATGAGTTTTGAGACGCCCAAGGGCACGATGACCTTCCGCAAGGAAGACCACCAGGCCATGCAGAGCATGTACCACTTCAGGATCAAGGTGGACCCGGCCTTCCCGTGGGGGGTGCCGGAACTCGTTCGGGAAATCAAGCCCAGCGAGCTCAACATCCCGATCCGGAATAAAAGGTGACCCCCTGCGCCGCTGACGCGGCTTCCCCCTGAAAGGGGGACAACACGAGCGGCCCGGCCAAGCCGGTTCCGCCGTGTTCTGGAAGGTCGCGGCAGCAGCCGCGACAAGACCTCTCGCCACCGGAGCCTCCATGCTCGAAACCTCTGATCTCACGGTCCGCTTCGGCGGGCACGTGGCGGTGAATGCTGTGTCCTGCGCGTTCGCGCCGGGCACGCTCACCGCCATCGTCGGCCCCAACGGCGCCGGCAAGACCACCTACTTCAACCTGATCTCCGGGCAGATCAAGGCCTCGGCCGGACGGGTCAAGCTCAACGGCGTGGACATCTCGCAGCAGGGCGCGCCGGCCCGTGCGCAGGCCGGGCTGGGGCGGGCCTTCCAGCTGACCAACCTGTTCCCCAACCTCACGGTGCGCGAGAACGTCCGGCTGGCGGTGCAGGCGCGGGCGGGCGCGGGGCTGAACCTCTGGAAGATCTGGAGCGACCGGCGCGACCTGATCGTGCGCGCCGACGAGGTGCTGGAAACCGTGGCGCTGGCCGACAAGGGCGACCAACTCGCGGCCAGCCTGCCGCACGGCGACCAGCGCAAGCTCGAAGTGGGCATCCTGATGGCGCTCGAACCGCAGGTCTTCATGTTCGATGAACCCACCGCGGGCATGAGCGTGGACGAGGTGCCGGTGATCCTGAACCTGATCCGCCAGCTCAAGGCCGACAAGACCAAGACCATCCTGCTGGTCGAGCACAAGATGGACGTGGTGCGCGAACTCTCGGACCGCATCATCGTGCTGCACAACGGCGAACTCGTGGCCGACGGCAACCCCGCGACCGTGATCGCCTCGCCCGTGGTGCAGCAGGCCTACCTCGGCATCAACCCGACCGAAGAGGAGTTGGCATGAACGATCAAGGCCAGCGCGGAACCGGCTTTGCCGGGCCGCAGATGGCGCCCCCCTCGGGGGGTGACGCCGCAGGCGGCGCGGGGGGGCTTCTGGTTCTTGAGGGTGTCCACACCCACATCGGGGCCTATCACATCCTCCACGGTGTCGATCTGGTGGTGCCCAAGGGTGAGCTGACCATGCTGCTGGGCCGCAACGGCGCCGGCAAGACCACCACGCTGCGGACCATCATGGGCCTGTGGCACGCCAGTCAGGGCAAGGTCACGCTGGCGGGGCAGGACATCACCTCGCGCCAGACGCCCGAGATTGCCACCAGCGGCGTGGCCTATGTGCCCGAGAGCATGGGCATCTTTTCCGACCTGTCGGTGCGCGAGAACATGCTGCTGGCTGCGCGCGGCGCCCGCACGCTGGACGACATCGACACCACACGGCTCGAATGGATCTTCGGCCTGTTCCCGGCCATGAAGAAGTTCTGGGCCCACCCGGCCGGCAAGCTCAGCGGCGGGCAGAAGCAGATGCTGGCCGTCTCCCGCGCCATCGTCGAGCCGCGCCAGCTGCTGCTGATCGACGAGCCCAGCAAGGGCCTGGCGCCCGCCATCATCCAGAACATGATCACGGCCTTCCGCGAACTCAAGGCTGCGCAGACCACCATCCTGCTGGTCGAGCAGAACTTCAACTTCGCCAGACAGCTGGGCGACAGCGTGGCCGTCATGGACGACGGGCGCGTGGTGCACAGCGGCCGCATGGCCGAGCTGGCCGCCGACGAGTCGATGCAGTCCCGTCTGCTCGGCCTTTCCCTCGGAGCGCACCAATGACTTCATTGAAAGACATGGACTGGAAACCCATGGCCCTGGTGCCGGTGCTCGCGCTGGCCGCGCTGCCGGCCATCGGCAGCCCCGCCACCTGGCTTACGCTGACCGTGGCGGGCCTGGCCATGGGCATGATCGTCTTCATCATCGCCTCGGGCCTGACGCTGGTGTTCGGCCTGATGGATGTGCTGAACTTCGGCCACGGGGTGTTCATCGCGCTCGGTGCCTTCGTGGCGAGCACGGTGCTGGCCAGCATGGGCGACTACACCAGCGCCGACAGCCTGTGGCTGAACCTGCTGGCCATCCTGCCGGCCATGCTGGTGGCCATGGCCGTGGCCGGCGCGCTGGGCCTGGTGTTCGAGCGCTTCATCATCCGCCCGGTCTACGGCATGCACCTCAAGCAGATCCTGATCACCATGGGCGGCATGATCATCGGCGAGGAGCTGATCAAGGTCATCTGGGGCCCGGGTCAGATCGCGCTGCCGCTGCCCGAAGCGCTGCGCGGTTCGCTGTTGCTGGGCGATGCTTCGGTGGAGAAGTACCGCATCGTGGCGGTGCTGGTGGGCGGCGCGGTGTTCGCCGCCATGGTCTGGACGCTCAACCGCACCAAGGTCGGCCTGCTGATCCGCGCCGGCGTGCAGGACCGCGAGATGGTCGAGTCGCTGGGCTACCGCATCAAGCGCCTGTTCGTGGGCGTGTTCGTGGCTGGCAGCGCGCTGGCCGGGCTGGGCGGCGTGATGTGGGGCCTGTACCAGCAGAGCGTGACGCCGCAGATGGGTGCGCAGGTCAACGTGCTGATCTTCATCGTCATCATCATCGGCGGCCTGGGCTCCACCCTGGGCGCACTCATCGGCGCCTTGCTGGTGGGCCTGATGGCCAACTACACCGGCTTTCTGGTGCCCAAGGTGGCGCTGTTCTCCAACATCGCGCTGATGGTGGCCATCCTGCTGTGGCGCCCGCAGGGCGTGTACCCCGTGACGAGTCGATGAGAGGCCGATGATGTTGCAACGACTCCTGTCCAAAGACCTGCCGCGCAGCCCCTGGCTGGCGGCCTTGCTGGTCATCCTGTTCCTCGGTCTGGCCTTCGCACCCTTCCTGTTCCCGGGCGTGAAGGCGCTCAACGTGGCGGCCAAGATCCTGATCTTCGTCGCACTGGTGGCCAGCTTCGACCTGCTGTTGGGCTACACCGGTATCGTGAGCTTTGCGCACACCATGTTCTTCGGTATCGGCGCCTACGGCGTGGCGATCGCGCTGAGTTCGGTCGAAGAAGCCTCGTGGGGCGTGCTGCTGCTGGGGGTGTTGTGCGCGCTGGCAGTGTCGCTGGTGCTGTCGCTGCTGATCGGCCTGTTTTCGCTGCGGGTGCGCGCGATCTTCTTCGCCATGATCACGCTGGCCGTGGCCTCGGCCTTTCTCACGCTGGCCTCGCAGCTGTCGGATTTCACTGGCGGCGAAGACGGCCTTTCTTTCAGCGTGCCCGAACTGCTGTCGCTCGGCTTCGAGCTGAGCGAGGAACCCGTGGTCACGCCGCTGGGCGAGGTCAGCCTCAACGGCAAGCTCATCACCTACTACCTGGTCTTTGCCAGCGTCTGCGGCATCTTCCTGACCATCCTGCGCATCGTGAATTCGCCCTTTGGTCGCGTGCTGCAGGCGATCCGCGAAAACGACTTCCGCGCCGAAGCACTGGGCTACCGCACCGTCGTCTACCGCACGCTGTCCAACGTGCTTTCGGCCCTGTTCGCCACCCTGGCCGGCTGCCTGCTGGCCATCTGGCTGCGCTACAACGGGCCGGACACCTCGCTGTCGTTCGAGATCATGCTGGACATCCTGCTGATCGTCGTGATCGGCGGCATGGGCACCCTGTACGGGGCACTGATCGGGAGCGTGCTCTTCGTGCTGGCGCAGAGCTACCTGCAGGACCTGCTGCGCCTGGCCGGCGAGGCGACCGCCGGCATCCCGCTGCTGCCCGCGCTGCTCACGCCCGACCGCTGGCTGCTCTGGCTGGGCCTGCTGTTCGTTTTGTCGGTGTACTACTTCCCCACCGGCATCGTCGGCAAGCTGCGCGAACGCGCCGTGCTCGCACGGCTGAAAGGCCTGAAATGAACGCCCCCGCTGTTGTGCCCCAGTCGCGCTACCTGACTTGCGAGGGCCGCGAGATCCACTTCATGGACTGGGCGAGGGCGTCGGGCACCACCGACCATGGCACCGTGATCGCCTGGCACGGCCTGGCGCGCACCGGCCGCGACATGGACGCCCTGGCCGCGCATCTGAGCGTGCTCGGTTACCGCGTGATTTGCCCCGACACCATCGGCCGCGGCCTCTCGCAATGGAGTCCGGAACCCAGAACCGAGTACTGCCTGGCCTTCTACGCGCGGCTCGCGCGCTCGCTGGCCGACCAGCTGGGGCTGGAGCAGTTCCACTGGGTCGGCACCTCCATGGGCGGCGCCATCGGCATGGTCGCGGCGGACGGCCTGCTGCGCGGGCGCATCCAGCGCCTGGTGCTCAACGACATCGGCCCACAGCTGGCCATGGCGGCCATCGAGCGCATCCGCAGCTATGCGGGCAACCCGGCGAGCTTTGCGACGGTGAGCGAGCTGGAGCGGTATTTCCGCACCATCTACAAGCCCTACGGCTTTCTCAGCGACGCGCAGTGGACGCTGCTGACCGAAAGCTCGGTGCGCCGCCTGCCCGATGGCCGCGTCACGCCCCACTACGACCCGGCCATGGTGATGCAGTTCACCGCGCACCCGGCCGATTACGACCGCTGGCCTGAATACGACCGCATCGACATCCCGGTGCTGTGCCTGCGTGGGGCCGATTCGGATCTGCTGCTGGCCGACACCGCTGAAGCCATGCGCGACCGCGGACCGCGCGCGCTGGTGGTCACCATCGCCGGCTGCGGCCACGCCCCGGCGCTCAACGTGCCCGACCAGCTGGAGCTGGTCAGCCGCTTCCTTGCTGGACACTGATGTGAAGCCAACCGGCGCACGTGTCTGAAGTCCAGGGTACCCGTGGAACGGGCTTGGCCCGGCCACAGGGTGCGTCCCCCTCGCAGCGCCGCAGGCGCGCCAGAGAGGGGGAAGCCGCGTCAGCGCCGCAGGGGGTGCTTTTCAAATCAGCGGTCGCAGCCCGCGCGCCGCTTCCTGCAGCACCGGCAGCAGCCGTTTGACCGCGTCTTCGCTGGTCTCCTGGTTGATCGGCATGGTGATGCTGATGGCGCCGTGCACCGCGTTGTTGCGGTCCAGCAGCGGCACCGCGATGCCGCGGTAGTTGAGTTCCATCTGCTGCTCCGACAGCGCCCAGCCCTGGCGCCGCACCTGCGCCAGCTCGGCGCGCAGTTCGTCGGGGTTCGCGATGGTGTAGGGCGTGTAGGTGCTCAGGCGGTGTTGCTGCAGCCACTGGTCGGCCAGCGTCTCGCCCAGCCCGGCCAGGATGGCCATGCCCGCCGCCGTCACCTGGGCCTGCACGCGCGAGCCCAGCATGTAGCCGGTGTTCATGTGCCGGTGCGCGCCGCTGCGGGCGATGTACACCGTGTCCGCGCCGTCGAGCACGCCCAGGTAGGCCACCTCCTGCGTGCCGCCGGCGATGCGCTGCAGAAACGGCTGCACCAGGCGCGGCAGGCGGGCCGATTCGAGGTACGCGTGGCCCAAGCGCAGGATGCGCGGCGTCAGCCAGAACAGCTTGCCGTCGGTGCCCACATAGCCCAGGTGGGCCAGCGTCAACAAGTAGCGCCGGGCCGCGGTGCGCGTGAGGCCGCAGCGCGTCCCGGCCTGGCTGGCGGTCAGGCGCGGGTGCTGGTCGTCAAAGGCTTCGATCACCGCCAGGCCTTTTTCCAGGCCGGCGATCCAGTCGCGTTTTTCCAGGGTCGGGGTGGGCAGCAGGGCGGCTTCGGTCATGGGGGTGTGGGTTTGCGTGAAAACCCGTAATCTGATCGTTGATCGGCAGCGAGTGTGCGATTATCGTTCGGAGTAGATTCCCGCCTACCGTCGTTGACCGGCCGCAGGCCCTACAGTGCAGCGGTGGGACCGCGCTCGGGAAGGCCCGCGCCGGCGGCACCGCCCTCCAACGGAGACCAAAGCACCATGAGTGACCTGCTGCTCAACACCAGCGACAACCGCGAACCCCTGCAAGCCTCGTTCAGCGACGCCGCCAACCCCCTGGGGCTGGACGGCATTGAGTTCATCGAATACGCCACCACCAAGCCGCAGGCCCTGGGCCAGGTGCTGGAGATGATGGGCTTTCGCCCGGTGGCGCGCCACCGCTCGCGCGAGGTGCTGCTGTACCGCCAGGGCGAGCTCAACATCGTCGTCAACGCGCACCCGTCCGATGCGCAGGGCGCCAGCCACGGCAGCGACGTGCCCACCATCTCGGCCATGGCCCTGCGCGTGCGCGACGCCCGTGCCGCCTACCACTACGTGCTCGAGCGCGGTGCCTGGTCGGTGCCCACGCACGCCGAGGTGATGGAGCTCAACATCCCCGCCATCCACGGCGCCGGCGGCAGCCGCATCTATTTCGTGGACCGGTACAAGGAGTTCTCGATCTACGACGTGGACTTCGTGCCGATCCCCACGGTGGACCAGCGACCGCCCGCCACCGTCGGCATCCACTTCTTTGGCGTGGTGCAGTACATCGGCCCCGAGCGCACCAACGACTGGATCGCCTTCTACGGCGAATTGTTCGGCACCGAGGTGATCCCCGACGAGCAGCGCTTTGGCATCATGCCCAAGGGCACCTTGCTGCGCACCCCGGCGCTGGACCCGGCCAAGCGCTTCATGCTGCAACTGGTGGAGCCACCGCTGAACGTGCACGACGCGCAGGAAAAGCTCCAGCGCATCGGCCTGGGCGTGCCCGACGTGCTGGCCGCCGTCAAGGCGCTGCGCGCGCTGGGCGTGGAGTTCGTCGAGACTGAAGCGGCCCACACCGAGCAGCGCGGCGCCATCAGCAAGACCTACCTGGGCTCGGTCGTGTTCGAGCTTGTGCACAGCCAGCGCAGCGGGGCCTGAGCATGAGACCCAGCCCCGCCGCCATCAGCGAAGCCATCGCCGGTTTCGGCATGGACACCATCACCCTGGCCGGCCCGCTGGAGGCCAAGCTCGCCGCCATGAAGGCCGCTGGCTTCACCCAGGTCATGCTCAAGGCCAACGACATCAACGGCCACCCGGGTGGCATCGGCGCTGCGGTCGCGGCCGTCAAGGCCAGCGGCCTGCGTGGCACGGGCTTCCAGGTGCTGCGCGACTTCGAAGGCCTCTCGGGCCATCTGCACCAGTACAAGGTCGACATCGCCAAAGCCATGCTGGAAATGTGCGCCGCCCTCGGCTGCAAGGTGCTGCTGGCCTGTTCGTCCACGTCCGCCCACGCCAGCGGCGACCTGGACCACCTCGCGCGCGACCTGCGCAAGCTCGCCATGCTGGCGCTGCCGCTGGGCATCAAGATCGCGTACGAAGGCCTGTCCTGGGGCCGCACCATCAACGAGTTCACCACCGCCTGGGACGTGGTCTGTCGTGCCGACTGCCCCAACCTCGGCCTGGGCATCGACTCGTTCCACATCTTCGCGGCCAAGACCCCGCTGGACGAGATCGACTACCTCGACCCGAGCAAGATCTTCCTGGTGCAGCTGGCCGACTTCATGTGGCAGGAGACCAAGACCTTCGAAGAGCGCATGACCACCGCGCGCACCTTCCGGGTGTTCCCGGGCGAGGGCGTGCACAGCGAGCAGCTGGCCGAGCTGGTGCTTAAGCTCGACCGCCTGGGCTACGCGGGCGACTACAGCTTCGAAGTCTTCAACGACGACTACCAGCAGATGCCGCTGCCCATGGTGGCCGAACGCGGCCAGCGCGCCGCGCTGTGGCTGGCCGACGACGTGCTGCGCCGCTCGGTGCCGCTGCCCAACCAGATGCGGCTGAAGTCGCTGGGCTGACCGACGGCCGCCACGCCGACGCCCCCGTGCGTGACCACGCCGGGGGTTTTTTTGCGCCCACTACACTCGCGGTCTGGTTCAGACTCCGATCACCCCACGACACAAGGGCCACACATGGGCGCGCAATGGAAAGCCAAACACAAAGACCTCGCGGCCAACGCCAAAGGCAAGCTGTTTGGCAAGCTGGTCAAGGACATCATCATCGCGGCCCGCAACGGCGCCGACCCGGCCGCCAACGCCCGCCTGCGCCTGGTGGTGGAGCAGGCCCGCAAAGTGTCCATGCCCAAGGACACGCTGGAGCGCGCCATCAAGAAAGGAGCTGGCCTCTCCGGTGAGGCGGTGCACTACGAGCACGTCATGTACGAAGGCTTTGCGCCGCACCGCGTGCCGGTGATGGTGGAATGCCTGACCGACAACGTGAACCGCGCCGCGTCTGAAATGCGCATGCTGTTCCGCAAGGGCCAGTTGGGCACCAGCGGATCGGTGTCCTGGGACTTTGACCATGTCGGCATCATCGAAGCCGAAGCCGCCAGCAAAGACGCCGACGCCGAACTGGCCGCCATTGAAGCCGGTGCGCAGGACTTTGAGGCCGCGGACGAAGAGGGTGTGTGCGTGTTCCTCACCGATCCGACCGATCTGGACCTGGTTGGCCGCGCGCTGCCGGCCCAGGGCTTCACCGTGCTCTCGGCCAAACTGGGTTACAAGCCCAAGAACCCGGTGGACCCGGCCAGTCTGAGCGCCGAGGCGCTGGAAGAGGTCGAAGCCTTCCTCGCCGCCATCGACGACAACGACGACGTGCAGAACATTTTTGCCGGGCTGGGCGGCTGATCTGCCGGTTGGCTGGGGCGGTTGCGGCGCTGCCATCGCTCGACCTGGACCCGGCCTGCGTGGCAACTGGCCTGGCGATGAAGGGCAATATGCAACGGCAATGTGGCGGTTATTCGACGTTTCCAGACGGACCGCTGGGATAAAGTAAGGCATTTACTTAATCACCCAGATGCAAGCAGCCCCACCCACCCCCGATGAAGCACGCCGTGTGGAACGGCTGCACAGCCTGGGGGTGCTGGACACGCTGCCCGCAGACGCCTACAACCACATCACCGCGCTGGCCTCGGCGATCTGTGAGACGCCGATCGCGCTGATTTCGCTCGTGGACGAGGACCGCCAGTGGTTCAAGTCGCGGGTCGGCCTGGACGCCAGCGAGACCTCGCGCGAGGTGGCCTTCTGTGCCCATGCCATCCATTCGCCCGAGCAGGTGATGGTGGTCGAAGATGCGGTGCAAGATCAGCGATTCCACGACAACCCGCTGGTGGCCGGCCAGCCAGGCATCCGTTTTTACGCGGGCGCGCCCATCGTCACGGGTGATGGCCTGGCACTGGGCACCGTCTGTGTCATCGACCGCGAGTCGCGCACCCTCAGCGACGCCCAGCGGGCTTCCCTGCAGTCACTGGCCCGGCTGGTCATGACCTTGATGGAGCACGAGGCGCAAAACCGGCAGCAGGCCGCCGAGCGCGAGCGGGCCGCCGCCCGCGAATCGGAGATCCAGACCGCACTGACCGCTGCGGGGCTCGATCTGCTGTCGTTCGTCGACACCGACTACCGGTACCGCTACGTTAACCAGTGTTACCTGGATTACTGGGCCAAGTCGGAGGACCAGATCATCGGTCGCCGCATACCCGAGCTGATCGGGGATGCGCTGTTCACCCAGCTGGTGAAGTCTTACTTCGACCAGGCCCTGTCGGGCACCGAGGTGGCGTACGAGGCCCAGATCGATTTTCCCGGCAAGGGGTCGCGGACCGTGCAGGTGAGCTACCTGCCGGTTCGAGGCGCCGACGGCGCGGTCACCGGGGTGGTGGTGCGCTCGCACGACATCCAGGCGCTGCGCCAGCGCGAGCTGCGGCTGCAGGCCACGGTGGAGCAGCTGGAGCACAAGACGCTGGAACTGCAGCGTTTCATCCACATCGTCTCGCACGACCTGCGCGAGCCCATCAACACCATCCACAACTTTGCCGGGCTGCTGGCGGAAGAGCCGGCCCTGGGTGCATCGGCGGTGGCAGAACGTTACCTGGGTTTCGTGCTGGACGGCAGCCAGCGCATCAAGGTGCTGCTGGACGATCTGGTCGAACTGCTGGTGCTGGACCGGCATGCCGTGGCTTTCTCGCTGGTGGACCTCAACCTGCTGGCGCGCAACGTGCAGGACGATCTGCGCTCGACCATCGAGGGCTCGGGGGCCACGATCGAGGTCGCGTCGCTACCGACCGTTCAGGGGGACGCCACCCTGCTGCGCATCCTGCTGCAGAACCTGGTGGCCAATGGCGTCAAATTCTGTCCCAAGGGGCGGGCGCCGGTGGTGCGCATCGAGGCCGAAGCCTCGTCCGACGGTCTGACGCGGGTGAGGGTGGTGGACAATGGCATCGGCATCGCACCGGAACACACCGAGCGGATCTTCGAGCTGTTCACCCGGCTGAACAACAAGCGCGATTTCGCCGGCAGCGGTCTGGGGTTGTCGATCTGCCGCCGCGTCGCCGAGTTGCACCGTGGCACCATCCGCGTCTCGTCCCATCCCAGAGAGGGCAGCTGTTTTGAAGTGGCGCTGCCCAACCTGCCCCCCGAGCCTTCACCACCCAGACCGACATGAGCCAGTTTGAGCGCATCGTCCTGATCGACGACAACGAAGCCGACAACGTCTTTCACGAGATCATGATCCGCAAGGCCGGGTTCACCGGCGAGGTGCTGATCTTCATGAGCGGCGCGGAGGCCCTGGCGTTTTTTCGCCAGGACGACCTGCACACGCCCACCTGCATCTTCCTGGACATCAACATGCCCTTGATGTCGGGCTTCGAGGTGGCCGAAGAGGCGGCGCCGCTGATCGGCGGCAAACCCAGTCTGGTGCTGGTGATGCTCACCTCTTCGGGTTCTCCGGCGGACTGGGAGCGTGCGCGCTCCATGGAGATCATCCAGGGTTATGTGACCAAGCCGTTGACCAAGGACCTGGTCGGCAAGGTGCTCGGGGGCGCGATCCCGTCGTTCCCGCCGCTGTCTTGAATCAGCGCGCCCGCACGCCCAGCACACCGCACACCGCGATCAGCGCGATGCCCAGCACGGTCCACACATCGGGTGTGTGGCCAAACGCGAGCCAGCCGGCCAGGGTGGCGAAACCGATCTGGGCGTACATGTAGGGCGTGATGCGCGATGCGGGCGCCTTCTGAAAGCCCTGGATCATGAAGTAGTGGCCCAGCGGCCAAACACCCCGATCAGCCCCACCAGCAGCCACAGGCTGGGCTCCTGCATGGGCGCCCAGCTCCAGGGCAGCAGCACGGTGCCAAAGACCAGGCCGCAGAGGCCGGTGTAGAAGTGCATGGCACCGGGGTCTTCGGTCTTGACCATCTTGCTGGTGACGATCTGGTAGCAGGCGTTGATGACCACCAGCAGCAGGGGCAGGAACATGCCGAGGTTGAGGTCACTGCCCTTGGGGCGCACCACGATGAGCGCGCCGGTCAGGCCGCCGGCGACCAGCACCCAGGTGAACGTGCTGACGTGTTCGCGCAGCAGCAGCGCGGCCAGCAGCGTGACGACCAGTGGCACTAGCATGAGGATGGCGGTGAACTCGCCGACCGGAACGTGCTGCAGCGCCAGGTAGGCCACGGTGCCGGAGGTGACCATGAGCGCGCCGCGCAGCAGCTGCCACCACGGCGAACGGGTCACGAAAAGCGATCGGCCCTGTCGCGGCAGCAGCAGCGCGAGTGTCATGCCGGTCTGCACCACGAAGCGCAGCCATACCGCCATCAGCACCGGCACCACGCCGCCCACGTACTGGGAGGTGGTGTCGAGCAGGGCAAAGCAGCCGGTGGCGACGATGGCCAGGGCGATGCCCCGGCCGGGGTGGGGGTAGAGCGAGGCAGACAACGGAGGGGAGGGCGCTTGTGGGCCCCGGGGAGGCAATCAGTGGCTCAGAGCCGGGCCACCGAGCGCAGCACTTCAGGCGTGGCGGTGGGGAAGCCGAAGTATTCCAGATACGCGGGAATCATTTCGAACAGCATGTCGGAGCCCACTTGCACGGTGCAGCCTCTGGCCTTGGCGGCGTTGAGGAAGGCGGTCATTTCGGTGCGCATCACCACCTCGCCGACGAAGGTGCGTGCGTCCAGGCGCGAGACGTCCATGGGCAGCGGGTCGCCTTCGTTCATGCCCATGGGCGTGGCGTTGACCACGAGGTCGAAACCGGCTGGGTCGTTGCTGCCGGTCTGCACCGTGATGGCGGGGTAGTGGGCACGGATGCGCTCGCCCAGGCTTTCGGCCGAGGCTGTGTGGACGTCGAACAGGCTGATGGCCGCGATGCCCGCGCCCGCCAGCGAGGCCGCGATGGCACAGCCCACGCCGCCGCTGCCCACCACCAGCACACGCGCGCCGGCCAGGTTCAACCCCTTGCGCTGCACGCCGCGCACGAAGCCGGCACCGTCGAACTGGTCGCCCACCAGTCGGCCGTCGGGCAGGCGCTTGACGGCGTTGCAGGCACCGGCCACTTTCACGGTGGGCGTCACTTCGTCCAGCAGGCCCACCGTCACCACCTTGTGCGGCATGGTGATGAGCGCACCGCGGATATTGGTGAGGCTGAACACGCTCTTGAGGAAGGCCGGGTAGGCCTCGGGCTTGCAGCCAAAGGGCACCACGATCGCGTTCACACCCACGTGTTCGAAGTAGGGGTTGTAGATCATCGGCGACTTGAACGAATGCGTCGGGTAGCCGATGTGGGCAATGAGTTCGGTGTTGCCGTTGATCATGAAAGGGCTCGTGGTGCGGTGGGTGAACAGTTGGGCGTGACTGTAGGGTTCGGTGGCGGCGGGCGGGTGGTCTGGCGGGTGTGATCTGAGCGTTTGCCGATCAATGTCGTTCGTTTATCGCGCATTTTGGGGGTAAGCCCGGAGCCGGTCGCTGGCCGCAGCCCGCCCCCTACCAATGGCCGGTGTCACCCGGGCCGGTTCAGGGCTTCTTCGTGGCGGCCGAGTTCACGAACTTGCGCACCAGTCCGTCCATGGCGATGAGGTAACCGTCGACGCCGAAGCCGACCACGATGCCGGCCGCGGCAGGCGACACCCACGAGTGGTGGCGAAACTCTTCACGCGCGTGCACGTTGGAGATGTGGCACTCGATCACGGGCAGCGGGTCCACGCCCTTGATGGCGTCGTGCAGGGCGATGGATGTGTGGGTGAGGGCGCCAGGGTTGATCACCACGCCCAGCAGTTCGCCGGCCTTGTACTCGCGGCCCGCTTCGTGGATGCGGTCGATCAGCGCGCCTTCCCAGTTGCTCTGCAGGCATTCGACTTCGTAGCCGATCTTTTCGCCGTGGGCTTTGCAGAAGGCTTCAACGTCGGCCAGGGTGGTGTAGCCGTACTGCGCGGGTTCGCGGGTGCCCAGCAGGTTGAGGTTGGGGCCGTTGAGGATGAGGATCTTTTTCATGCGGTGCTCCTGGAAGGGGTCGGGTTCAGTTCAATTCGACCACGCGCCCGCTGGCGGCGGCCTGGGCAATGGCTTCGGTGACCTTCAGATTCTGCAGGCCGTCGCGGGCGGTCACCAGCGGGCTGGTTTCGCCGCGCACCACGGCGCCAAAGTGATCCATCTGGTGTTTGAGCGGGTCGTCGCGCACTAGGCCCACGGTGCCCGCTTCGAACGGCTTCCACCACGAGCGGTCTTCGTCCCGCGGGTAGGTCTTCAGGCGCATGGTGGGCACCGAAAGGCTGCCGTTCGTGCCGGCGAGCACGTAGCAGTCTTCGTCGTCGCAGTGGGTGTAGGCTGGGTTTTCCTGGCTGGTCTGTTCCCAGCTGCGCGGGCAGGCCGCGGTGTCGCTGAGCATGAAGCTGCCCAGCGCGCCGCTGGCAAAACGCAGGTTGATGGCCACGGTGTCTTCCACCGCGAAGCCGCGGATGGCGCTGGACCCGAAGGCCTGCACCGCCACGATCTCGCCGCACAGCATGCGCAGGTTGTGCACCTCGTGGATCAGGTTGATCAGGATCGGGCCGCCACCGGCCTCGCGCCGCCAGGGGCTTTCGTCGAAATAGTGATCGGGCTTGAAGAACGTGGCGCTGCCCATGATGGCGACCAGCCGGCCGAGCTGGCCGGACTGCACCACCTGCCGGGCCTTGGCCATGATGGGGCTGTGCGCTCGGTGGTGGCCCACCAGCACCGGCACCCCGCTGCGCCCGGCCGCGTCCACCAGCGTCTGGCCTTCGGCGACGGTGGTGGCGATTGGTTTTTCCAGCAGGATGGGCAGGCCAGCCGCGATGCACTGCAGCGCCTGGGGCACGTGCAGCGGGTTGGGCGTGGCCAGGATCAGGCCATCGGGCCGGTCTTTTGCCAGCAGTTCATCGATGCTGGCGAACAGCGGCACACCGGCCTGCGCGGCCACGGCGGCCGCCGCAGGAGAAGGGTCCACCACGGCCGACAGCGCACAGCGGGCGCTGGCCTGCAGCACGCGGATGTGGGCCTGACCGATCAGGCCAGCACCGGCAACGGCAATGCGGGTCTTGGACATGGTGGAGGGTTATGCGTGAAAAAAGGTGCCTGCGATGTGCAACACCGGCAGACACGAACGTCGGAGCGAGATGACTGGGTCCAGCAGATGCGGCGGAACCGGCTTCGCCGGGCCGCTCGCATCGCCCCTTGAGGGGGCCACGGCCCTTCAGGGCCGTGGCAGGGGTGGGTCACATCACTTGCGCATGGAGGCCAGTTGGGTTTGCAGTTCCTTGAGCGTGTCCTGGCCCACGGTCACGCCGTACTTGGCGGTCACGGGGCGCATCAGGTCGCGCAGCTTGCTCACTTCGGTGGCGGGCAGTTCGGTCACGGCCATGCCGTTTTTCTTCATGTTGTCCAGGGCCCCGGCCACCAGCGCACGGGCCTGGGCGCGCTGGAACTTGGCGGCTTCCTGGGCTGCGTCGCTGATGATCTTCTTCTGACCGGCGTCCAGGCCGTCCCAGAATTTCTTGCTGATGATCACCGACTGCGGGTTGTACTGGTGGTTGGACAGCACCACGTGCTTCTGAACTTCGAAGAACTTGTTGGCGTTGATCACGGTCAGCGGGTTCTCTTGGCCATCAATCGCCTTCTGCTCCAGCGCGGCATACACCTCGGGGAAGGGCAGCGGGGTTGGGTTGGCACCGACGGCCTTGACCCAGTCCACGTTGATCGGGTTGGGGATCACGCGCAGCTTCAGACCCGCCAGATCTTCCACCTTGGTGATGGGGCGCTTGCTGTTGGTGATGTTGCGGAAACCCAGTTCAAAGTAGGCCAGACCGACCAGGCCTTTTTCTTCCAGCCTGGCGTGCAACTTCTTGCCGAAGGGGCCATCGACCACAGCGTCGGCTTCGGCGGTGTTGTTGAACATGAAGGGGAAGTCGTAGATCGCGAATTCCTTGACCTGCGAGGCGAAGATGCCCGAGTTCATGGACGCCATCTCCAGCGTGCCGCCCTGGATGGCCGAGACGTTGGCCTGGTCGCTGCCCAGTGTGCCGCCGGGGAACAGGTTGACCTTGATCTTGCCGCCGGACTTGGCCGTGACGATCTCGGCGAACTTCTCCATGCCCAGCACGATGGGGTGACCCTTGGGGTTCTGGGTGGCGAACTTGATGGTTTTGTCCTGGGCCTGGGCGGTGCTGAAGGCGGCCACGGCCACAGCGGCCACCAGGGTTTTGAGCATCAGACGTTTCATGTTGTCTCCAAAGGATGGGAAGCAGTACGCAGGAACTTCAGAGCGCCCCCCGTGGCGTACCAACTCACGGGGTTCGCAGGAAAACTCAGTTGCCGATCAGCCAGCGCGCGGGGACCATGACGAGCTCGGGGAACAGCACCATCAGGAACATCAGGCCGAACTGGGCGATCATGAAAGGCCACACGCCCTTGATCACGTCGTCCATGCTGACTTTGCCCACGCCGGCGACGGTGTTGAGCACTGTGCCCACGGGGGGCGTGATCAGGCCGATGGCGTTGTTCATGATGAACAGCACGCCGAAGTACACCGGGTCGATGCCGGCGGCCTTGACGATGGGCATCAGCACCGGCGTGAGGATGAGGATGGTGGGCGTCATGTCCATGGCCGTGCCCACCAGGATCACCAGCAGCATGATGGCGAACATCAGCAACTTGGGGCTGTCCAGCAACGGCTGCAGCAGTTCCACCAGCTGGTCGGGCAGCTGGGCCACGGTGATCAGCCAGGCCGAGACCATGGCCGCGGCCACCAGGAACATGATGACCGCTGTGGTTTTGGCGGCGGCCAGGAACAGGCCGTACAGCTGGGAGATCTTGAGTTCGCGGTACACAAACAGCGAGATCAGCAGGGCGTAGACGGCGGCCACCACGGCGGCTTCGGTGGGCGTGAACACGCCGAACTTCAGGCCGACCACCACGATGATGGGCAGGCCCAGGGCGAAGCCCGCGCTCTTGAAAGCTTCCATCACCTCGCCGGCGTTCTTGCGCTTGGGCGGGGTCACCATTTCCTTGCGGGCCACGTACCACCAGGTGAAGCACAGCGCCACGCCCAGCATGATGCCCGGGGCGATGCCGGCCAGGAACAGCTTGGAAATCGACACGTTGGCGGCCACGCCGAAGATCACGAAGCCGATGGACGGCGGGATGATGGGCGCGATGATGGAAGCCGAAGCCAGCAGACCGGCCGAGCGCGCTTTGTCGTGACCCGCGTGCACCATCATGGGCAGCAACAGGGCCGACAGGGCTGCCGCGTCGGCGACGGCCGAGCCGGAAAGCGCGGCCATCAGCACCGCGGCCATGATGGCCACGTATCCCAGGCCGCCGCGCACATGGCCCACCAGCGACATGGCGAACATCACGATGCGTTTGGACAGCCCGCCCGCGTTCATGATTTCACCGGCCAGCATGAAGAAGGGCACGGCCAGCAGCGGGAAGCTGTTGGAGCCTTCGATCAGGTTCTGCGCCAGGATCTGGGCGTCGAACATGTCCAGGTGCCACATCAGCGCGGCGCCGCTGATCAGCAGCGAGAAGGAGATGGGAATGCCCACGGCCATGGCGGCCATGAGGGAGCCCAGGAAAATCAGGATGGTCATCGGGTGTCTCCGGGAGGCTCGGCTCAGGGGCGTGGGTCGCCGTGGGGCATGTCGTCGGATTCGCGGATGCCGATCAGGTCACGGTCGGCGATCTGGCCCGAGAGCAGGCGCCAGAAGTTCAGCAGCAGGATGGGCGCACCCAGCACGGCGAACACCACACCGCTGGCGTAGAAGTAACCCATGGAGGTTTCCATCACGGCGCTGGTGGAGTCCCAGTTGATTTTGGTCTGCTCCAGGGCGCCCCGAAAAATCAGCCAGCAGATGAACAGCATGGCCGCGTAGCTGATGCCCAGGCACAGCTTCTGGCCGGCCACGGGCAGGCGGGAGATCAGCGAGTCGGTGCCGAGGTGGGCGCGCTCGTTGAGGGCGACCACGCCACCCAGGAAGGTCATCCACACGAACAGCCAGCGCGAGAGCTCTTCGGAGAGGGTCAAGCCCGAGTTGAAGCCGTAGCGCATGACGACGTTGCCGAACACCATGACCACCATCAGCACCAGGCTGAGGGCCATCAGCACGGATAGGGCCCGGCAGTAATGGTCGATGAATTTCTGGATCACGGGCAGACTCCTGCAGATTCGGATGCGTTAATGTACGAACTGGTTAGTTTTTGCAGATCGGGGATTACCCTAATTGGGGTGCTATCTGTCGACCCGGTGTTTTCTGCAGCGAGGGGAGTTTCAAGCCAGGATGCGGTGGAACCGGCTTTGCCGGGCCACTCGCATCGCTCCTTGGGGGGTGGCACCGCAGGCGGCGCGGGGGTTACTTCCTCACGAAGCGCACGATCATGTCCACGACCGCGGCCCGCCGCAGCGTGGCCACGCCGGGGGCGGCGAAATCGCGCTTGAAGATCAGGCCGAAGGTGTGGCGGTTGGAGACGTTGAAGAACGTCAGCGCCGAGATGGAAGCGTGGATGTCGATCGGGTCCAGCCCCGGTCGGAACACGCCGCTCGCCACACCGCGCTCGTACAGCTTGTGGATCGACGAGATGGCCGGCACGTTGAGCTGCTGGATCGTTTTGCTCTGCGCCAGGTACTGGCCGCGGTTCATGTTTTCCGAGACGACGAGGCGGATATACACCTCGTGGCTGGCGTGGTGGTCGAAGGTGAACTCCACCAGCCGGCGCAGCGCAGCTTCGGGTTCCAGATCGTCCAGGTTGAGCTGGCCTTCGATCTCCCGCATGCGGCGGTACGCTTCCTCCAGCACGGCCAGGTACAGGCCTTCCTTGCTGCCGAAGTAGTAATAGATCATCCGCTTGCTGGTGTGGGTGGCGTCGGCGATCTCGTCGATGCGCGCCCCCGCCAGGCCCTTCTCGGCGAACTCCGCCATCGCCACGGCCATGATGTTGGCCATCGTGCGTTCCGGGTCGTTGGTGCGTGTGGTTTCCCGCGCGACCAGCGGCTTGGCGCGAACCCCTTGTCTCCGGGAATGTACTGGTTCGTTCATTTTTACAGTATAGGGGTGGCGTGCGCCACCAGGGTAGGCCGCCGATACGCTTTGCGCCCCGAACCCGGCATTGAAAGCTGTTTTTACGGGTTTACCCTGTACGATCCGCCGTCGACTTCGCCCCGTTGTCTTGTCCGGACGCCCTCACGCCATGCCCCCCACCACCGCCCATGCGTTTGCGTCGGCCTTCTCAAAAGAGCCTGTCGAGAGCACGCCCGAGCCCTGGAGCGGTCGGCTGGACCCAGATGGCTTCAAGCGCCCCGGCGGCCTGCTGATCGCGGCCCTGATGCAGGCGGCGGCGGAGCGGGACCTGTCGTTGAGCGAACAGGCCAGCGCCATGGGCGTGAGCTACTGGGGCCTGAGCCAGCTGCGCATCGGGTTCCGGCCCATCGAGTCGCTGGACGATGACCTGGCGCAGGCCAGCGCCGCGTTTCTGGACCTGCCGGCCCTGACCATCCAGGTGCTGGCCGGCGTGGTCGATCCTGCCGAGGCGCTGGCGAGCCTGCCGTTGATGGGCGAAGACATCTGGCACGTGCGCCAGCTGCTGGACACCGAGCCGGCCGATCTGGTGCTGCTGCCCCCGCCCAACCGCTCGCGGCCGCTGCAGTCCCTGAGCGTGGACGAGCTGGCCGTGCTGCACCTGGAGCACGGCGGGAACGCCGCGGTGTGTGAGGCAGTGCGGGCCGAACTGGCCTGCCGGCCGCTGTCGAAGACCGAGCGGCTGCGGGCCGCGCTGGGCGCGGCGGCCGAGGCACCCGCCGAGCCGCCGCCATCGGCCGCGCACCAGCCGCCCATCCTGCGCTGCGTGTGTTGCCACAAGCGCCTGCGCATCCCTTTGCTGGATGCACCGGGCGAGGTGCGCTGCCCGACCTGCCAGACGGAGTACGCGGTGCACTGGCAAGCCTCGGTCTGCCTGGTGCAGCGCATCGAGGCGCCGGCGCCGGAGGTCGACGCCGACGATGAAGAGGCACATGTTGCCGCAGAAACCACGCCCTGGTCCGTGCTGGGCCTGGAAGAGGGCAGTGCCTGGGACGCGGTCGAGCGCGCCCGCCGCACCCTGCTGCAGCAGTACCACCCCGATCGCCTGGGCCATGTGCCGCCGCTGGTGCAGCAACTCGCCGAGCGCGAGTTCAAGCGCGTGAGCGAGGCTTACGAAGCGTTGAAGTCACAACGCTGAGGCCTGTCGGGCTTCAGGTGGCTGTGTTCAGGCTGCCGTGAAGTGCGCGGCGTCCATCACCTTCAGGTCTTTCGCCACCAGCGGTGCAAAGTCCATCTGGTCCAGGATGTCGCGCTGCAGGTCGATGCCCGGCGCGATCTCGAACAGCTCGATGCCTTGCGGCGTGAGGCGAAAGCTGCCGCGTTCCGTGAGGTACAGCACCTCCTGCCCGCGCACCAGGCCCTGCGGCCCGCTGAAGGTGATCTGGTCCACTTTCTTGACCAGCTTCTTCACGGCGCCCTGCTGCAGCACGCGCATCCGGCCGTCGCCGGTCTGCAGCTGCACGCCTTTGGCGGCCAGCGTGCCGCAGAACACCACCTTCTTTGCGTTCTGCGCGATGTCGATGAAGCCGCCGGGGCCGACGGTGACACCGCCCAGGCGCGAGACGTTGACACTGCCTTCGGTGTCGAATTCGCCGAAGCCCAGGCAGGCCACGTCCAGCCCGCCGCCACCGTAGAAGTCGAACTGCGTCGCCGCGTCGAGCATGGCGGTGGCGTTGCGCGCGTAGCCGAACAGCACGCCGTCCATCAGTGTGCCGCCGTAGGTGCCGTGTTCGATGGTCTGGTAGACGCGGTGCTGTTCGTTGCGCGCCGCGATCAGCTTGGCCACCGCGTCAGGCACACCCACGCCGTAGTTGATGACCGGGCGCGCCTTGCCGGTGTTGAACAGTTCCACGTGTGCGCGGCGCGCCACGGCCTGGCGTTCGCTGAAGGCTTCCTGTGATGCGACCACTTCGCGCGCGTGGTCCTCGGCCTCGCTGGTCGCACGGGCCTCGCCGGTGAGTTCGCCGCTGAAGGCGGGGTCGAACGGAATGGCGTAGCTGGTCTGCTGGTTCGGATCGACCACGATGGCGTCCACCCAGGCCGAAGGGATGCGCACCTCGCGCGCCTTGAGCGCGCCCTTGGGCAAGCGTTCTTTCACCTGCACGATCACCGTGCCGCCGCTGTTGCGCGCGGCCAGCGCGAGCGACTGCGCGTCGAGGTTGGCGGCTTCGTGTTCGAAGCTGATGTTGCCGTCCTCGTCGGCGGCGCTGGCGCGCACGATGGCGACGTGGATGGGGAAGGGCTTGTAGCGCAGCCATTCGCGGCCGTCGATGCTGATGACCTCGGCCAGGTCTTCGTTGGCCGCATAGTTCATGCGCCCGCCGCCAAAGCGCGGGTCGCAGACCGTGCCCAGGCCGACGTGGCTGATGAGGCCGGGGCGTCCGGCGCCGATTTCGCGCATGAGCTGGCTGGAGACACCGCCGGGCAGGATGTAGGCCTCGATCTTGTTGCTCAGCGCCAGCTGCTGCATGGCGGGCGACCACACCCAGTGGCCGCCGATGACCTTTTTGACCAGGCCTTCGTGCGCGAAGCAGTTCATGCCCTTGGTCTTCTTGTCGCCAATGCCCAGCGCGTGCATCACCGTGAGGTCGCGCGGTTGTTGCGTGGCGAGGTAGCGCGCCTGCACCGCTTCGTACACGTGCGTGGCTTCCATCAGGCCGCCACCGCCACCCATCAGGCCCACGGTATCGCCGTCTTTGATCAGCTTCGCTGCTTCGGCAGCGGTCATGAATTTGCTCATGTCTGTCTCACTTGTTCATGTCGTTTTCGTTGAAGTCACTGCGATCGCACCTATGAATGCCTGTGGCGGCCTCCTCATGCTGGGGTACCAGAAATCGTCGGCCGCCACAGGCATCCATCGGTGAACCC
>CALRYD010000008.1:0-103600 GCA_943372305.1 Hydrogenophaga intermedia
AGGCTCTCCATGGCCCAGAAGGGCGGCGGGTTCTCGCGCACCGCGCGCACCCAGGGCGCGGCCACCTGGGCGGCGGCGGCCCAGTCCAGCGCGCCCTGCAGGGCGGCCAGGCGCTGGGCGACGGTTTCGGCCTCGGGCCGGTAGGGGAAAGGCAGGCGGTCGGTGGTACGTGGCATGGCGGGTCTCCTGAACGGGACAAAACAGTGAATGCTCGAAGTCTGCAGAACCTGCTGAAGAATTTTTGACTGTTTTTTTCCATTCAACCGGATAATTCACTACCCATGAACGAAACCACCCACGAACTCGACCGCATCGACCTGCGCATCCTGAACGTGCTGCAGGCCGACGGCCGCATCTCCAATCTGAAGCTCGCCGAGGCGGTCGCCCTCTCGCCCACGGCCGTGCTGGCGCGCACCCAGCGCCTGCAGCGCGAGGGCTACATCCTGGGCTACGAGGCGCGGCTGAACCCGCTCAAGCTCGGGCGCGGCATGCTGGTCTTCGTGGAGGTGCTGCTGGACCGCACCACGCCCAACGTGTTCAACGAATTCAAGGCCGCGGTGCAGGTGCGCGACGAGATCCTGGAGTGCCACATGGTGGCCGGCGGCTTCGACTACCTCATCAAGACCCGCATGGCCGACATGGCCGCCTTCCGCGACTTCGCCGGCAGCGTGCTGTGGCAGCTGCCCGGCGTGCGCGAGACGCGCACCTATGCGGTGATGGAAGAGGTGAAAAACAGCAGCCGTCTGCCGCTTTGACACGCCGGCGCGCAGCGCGACAATGGACCGAACCCAACGGAGTGCCGCCATGCTGAAAACCGCCCCCCTGTTCGCAGCCCTGCTCGTCGGCGCCACGGCCGTGAGTGCTCAGAGCATCAAGCCCGGCCTGTGGGAGATGCAGCACAAGATGGGCGGCAACCCGCAGATGGACCAGGCCATGGCCCAGATGCAGCAGCAGATGGCCTCCATGTCCCCCGCGCAACGCAAGCAGATGGAAGCCATGCTGGGCCAGCAAGGCGTGACCATGCCCGCACCGGGCGCTGGCGGCGGCATGGCCCTGAAGGTCTGCATCACACCGGACATGGCCGCCCGCAGCGAACTGCCCAGCCAGAGCGAAGGCCAGTGCACCAGCACGGTGACCTCGCGCAGCGGCAACACGCTGAAGATGCGCTTTGTCTGCCAGAACCCGCCGTCCACCGGCGAAGGCACCTACACCTTCAGCGGCGACACCGCCTACACGATGAAAATGGTGATGGCCACCACGCGCCAGGGCAAGCCCGAGTCCATGACCCTGAACGGTCAGGGCAAGTGGCTGGCCGCTGCTTGCGGCTCTGTCAAGCCGATCCAGCCACCGAAGCAGTGACGGGTTCCTTGCGAGGCCGGTGACCGAAGACGGCCCGGCCCACCCGCACCATGGTGGACCCGGCGGCCACTGCCGCATCAAGGTCGTCGCTCATGCCCATGGACAGGGTATCGAGCCCGAGGCCACGCCCATTCAGGTCATCGAACAAAGCCCGCGCTTGCAGGAACACGGCGCGCTGCGCGGCGAAGCCCTCAGCCGGTTCGGGAATGCACATCAGACCGCGCAGCCGGAGGTTCGGCAGCACCGCCACCGCCGCCGCGAGCGCCGGCAGCTCGTCCGGCGCCACACCAGACTTGTTGACCCCTGCGTCCACATTCACCTGCAGGCACACCTGCAGCGGCGTCAGCCCGACCGGACGCTGCTCGGACAACCGCTGCGCGATCTTGAGCCGGTCCACCGACTGCACCCAGTCGAAGTGCGCGGCCACCAGGCGGGTCTTGTTGCTCTGCACCGGACCGATGCAATGCCAGGTGATGGCCGCGTGCGGATGCGAAGCGCGCAGCGCCAGGATCTTCTCGACCCCTTCCTGGACGTAGTTCTCGCCAAACGCGGTCTGCCCAGCGGCCAGCGCATCGACCACCGCCTCGGGCCCGAAGGTCTTGGAGACGGCCAGCAATGTGACGGCGTTCACATCCCGGCCCGCCTGGCTGCAGGCCGCCGCCATCCGGCTGCGCACCTGTTGGAGATTGGTTTCAATCGTCGTCATAATCAGTCGCTAACACCAACACAGCACGGAATCCCCGGATGGACATCACGCAACTGCTCGCCTTCAGCGTCAAGAACAAAGCGTCCGATTTGCACCTCTCCGCCGGGCTTCCACCCATGATACGGGTGCATGGCGACGTGCGCCGGATCAACGTCGAGCCGCTGGACCACAAGATGGTGCACAGCATGGTGTACGACATCATGAACGACAGCCAGCGCAAGCAGTACGAGGAGTTCCTGGAGTGCGACTTCTCGTTCGAGATCGAAGGCCTGGCGCGTTTTCGCGTCAACGCCTTCAACCACAACCGCGGCGCAGGCGCGGTGTTCCGGACGATTCCGAGCAAGATCCTCACGCTGGAGCAGCTCAACGCGCCCAAGATCTTTGGTGACCTGGCCCTGCGCCCGCGGGGTCTGGTGCTGGTGACCGGCCCGACCGGCTCGGGCAAGTCCACCACGCTGGCCGGCATGGTCAACCACCTCAATGAAACCGAATACGGCCACATCCTGACGGTGGAAGACCCGGTGGAATTCGTGCATGAGTCCAAGAAGTGCCTGGTCAACCAGCGCGAGGTGGGCCCGCACACGCTGAGCTTTTCCAACGCGCTGCGCTCGGCGCTGCGCGAAGACCCGGACGCGATCCTGGTTGGTGAAATGCGCGACCTGGAAACCATCCGCCTGGCCATGACCGCCGCCGAAACCGGCCACCTGGTGTTCGGCACGCTGCACACCTCCAGCGCCGCCAAGACCATCGACCGCATCATCGACGTGTTCCCGGCCGAAGAAAAGGACATGGTCCGGGCCATGCTGTCCGAGTCGCTGGTGGCCGTGATTTCGCAGACGCTGTGCAAGGTGAAGGACGGAACAGGCCGCGTGGCGGCGCACGAAATCATGCTGGGCACCAGTGCCATCCGCAACCTGATCCGCGAGGCCAAGGTGGCGCAGATGTACTCGGCCATCCAGACCGGCAACAGCGTGGGCATGCAGACGCTGGACCAGAACCTGGCCGACCTGGTGCGCCGCAACGTGATCAGCCCGGCGGAGGCCCGCAGCAAGGCCAAAATTCCGGAAAACTTCCCCGGGTAGATGGAGTCCCCCCCGTTGCTTGCTCGCTGCGCGTAGCCGCATCCCCCCCAGGGAGCAACGCGTGCGGCCCGGCAAAGCCGGTTCCGCCGCGTTCTGGCCCAGCGCCTTGCCGCAGTAACAGATGTGAACCGTCGAGACACTAAAAGGTAACACCTCATGGAACGCGATCAGGCATCGAAATTCATCAACGATCTGCTCAAGCTGATGCTCAGCCGCAGCGGCAGCGATCTGTTCATCACGGCCGATTTCCCGCCCGCGATCAAGGTGGACGGCAAGGTGGTCAAGGTCTCGCCGCAGCCGCTGAACGCCTCGCACACACTGGCCCTGGCGCGCGCGATCATGAACGACAAGCAGGCGGCGGAGTTCGAACGCACCAAAGAATGCAATTTCGCCATCTCGCCGCCGGCCATCGGGCGCTTCCGCGTCAGCGCCTTCGTGCAGCAGGGCAAGATCGGCATGGTCCTGCGGACCATCCCCGCCACGCTGCCCACCATCGACCACCTGGGCCTGCCCCAGGTGCTCAAGGACGTGTCGCTGAGCAAGCGCGGCCTGTGCATCCTGGTGGGGGCCACCGGCTCGGGCAAGTCCACTTCGCTGGCCGCCATGGTGGACTGGCGCAATGAAAACACCTACGGCCACATCATCACCATCGAAGACCCGGTCGAGTTCGTGCACCCACACAAGAACTGCGTGGTCACCCAGCGTGAAGTGGGCCTGGACACCGACAGCTGGGAAGCGGCGCTGAAGAACACGCTGCGCCAGGCGCCCGATGTGATCCTGATGGGCGAGATCCGCGACCGCGAGACCATGGAGCACGCCATCCAGTTCTCGGAAACCGGTCACCTGTGCCTGGCCACGCTGCACGCCAACAGCGCCAACCAGGCGCTGGACCGGATCATCAACTTCTTCCCCGAAGACCGCCGCCCGCAGCTGCTGATGGACCTGTCGCTGAACCTGCGCGCGCTTGTCTCTCAGCGCCTGATCCCGCGCCAGGACAACAAGGGCCGCCATGCGGCCGTGGAGATCATGCTGAACACACCGCTGATCTCCGACCTGATCTTCAAGGGCGAAGTGGCCGAGATCAAGGAGATCATGAAGAAAAGCACCCAGATGGGCATGCAGACCTTCGACCAGGCGCTGTTCAACGCGTTCGAGGCCAACCTGATCACTTTCGAGGATGCGCTGCGCAACGCCGATTCGCTCAACGACCTGCGCCTGCAGATCAAGCTCAACAGCCAGCGCGTCAAGACGCAGGACCTGGCGGCGGGCACCGAACACCTGACGATCGTGTAGAGAAACACCCCCGCGCCGCGCCCGAGGGCGCGTCACCCCCTCAAGGGGGCAACGCGGTGCGGCCCGGCAAAGCCGGTTCCGCCGCGTTCTGGCCCAGACATTCTTCGCCGACCACACTGGTTCTTTGGCCTGTTTAGACTGGCTTCCCCTCACTCTCGCTGGAAACCTTCACATGAGCAGCATCGCCTCCAAAATCTACGAATCTGTGGCGCCGAAGAAGGTCGCTTTTCTGGGCCTGGGTGTCATGGGCTTTCCCATGGCCGGGCACCTGGCCAGGGCCGGGCATGCGGTGACGGTTTACAACCGTTCGCCGGCCAAGGCTGCCACGTGGGTGGCCGAGTTCGGCGGATCGGCCCAGGCCACGCCGCGCGAGGCGGCTGCCGGTGCCGACATCGTGTTCTGTTGTGTGGGCAACGACGACGACCTGAGGTCGGTCACGCTGGGCGCCGACGGTGCATTTGCCGGCATGACACCGGGCGCGGTGTTCGTGGACCACACCACCGCTTCGGCGGACGTGGCGCGCGAGCTGTATGCGGCGGCAAAGGCGCAGGGCCTGGCGTTTGTCGATGCCCCGGTTTCGGGTGGTCAGGCCGGCGCACAGAACGGCCTGCTCACCGTCATGTGCGGCGGTGATGCCGCCGCTTTTGATGCGGTGCAGCCCGCTGGTATGGCGTTCTCGCGCGCCTTCACGCTCATGGGCGACAGCGGGGCTGGCCAGCTGACCAAGATGGTCAACCAGATCTGCATCGCCGGGCTGGTGCAGGGCCTGTCGGAAGCCATTGCCTTTGGTCAGAAAGCCGGGCTGGACATGAACCAGGTGCTCGACGTGATCGGCAAGGGCGCGGCCCAGAGCTGGCAGCTGGACAACCGCGGCAAGACCATGGTCGCCGACAAGTTCGACTTCGGCTTTGCCGTGGACTGGATGCGCAAAGACCTGGGGCTGGTGCTGGACGAAGCCAAGCGCAACGGCGCGCGCCTGCCGGTCACGGCCCTGGTGGACCAGTTCTATGCCGATGTGCAGGCCATGGGCGGGAACCGGCTGGACACGTCCAGCCTGATAAAACGCCTGAAGTAACCCCCTGCGCCGCTGCGCGGCTTCCCCCTGGAAGGGGGACCACACCAGTGGCCCGGCGAAGCCGGTTCCACGGTGTGCGCTGGACCAGGCACTTGCGCCGGAAACGCCTTGACGCTCGCGGCGCGCAACCGTTACTTGGACGGCGTCGCGTCTTTCACCGGTGCGGGCGTCGGCTGGGGCAGCAGGCGGGCCAGTTCTTCTTCGCTGATGATTTCGAGCACGCGCACCACGCGTTGCACGCCCTGGGTGTTGCGTGTGAGCTCGGTGGCACGGTCGGCCTCGCGCTGCGTGACGCGGCCCATCAGGTACACCGTCCCACGGGCCGTGACCACCTTGACGGCGTTGGCCGACAGGTCCCGGGCGTCCACCATCGCGGCCTTGACGCGGCCAGTGATCAGCGCGTCGGACGAACGCTGCGTGAGCGACGACGCCCCCAGCACCGCCAGTTCGTTGACGATGCCGCGCACGTTGTCCACGCCGGTCACGGTCTTCTCGACCGCGGCCTTGTCGGCTTCGGTCGGCACTTCGCCGGTCAGCAGCACCTGGCGGTTGTAGCTGGTCACGCTCACATTGCCGCGCTCGCCCATCTGGTCGCGCAGGCGGTTGGTCGCACGCAGTTCGATGCCCTGGTCTTCCAGCTGCGCGCCCGAAGTGCGCCGGTCGGTGGCCACCAGGGCACCGCCCACAGCGCTGCCGATCATCAGCGGCGCACAGGCCGACAGCGTCACCACCACGGTGGCGGCGCTCAGGGACAGGACCGCCAGACGGGTCCAGGCAAAGGAACGTTTCATCAGGTGTTCTCCTGTTCGTTGAGGGGGGCGTCGGGCAAACCCAGCAACTGGGCGTCCACGCCGTCGCAAATGCAGTGCAGCACCAGGTGGTGCACTTCCAGAATCCGGGACGGCACTTCGTGCGGCACGCACACCTGCACGTCGGTGTCGCGCAGCAACTGGGCCAGGCGGCCCCCGCGTGCGCCGGTCAGCGCCACCACGGTCATGTCGCGCTCGTGCGCGGCCTCCACCGCGGCCACCATGTTGGCCGAGTTGCCGGTGGTGGACAGGGCCAGCAGCACATCGCCCGCGTGGCCCAGGGCCCGCACCTGGCGCGCGTAGACGGCGCGGGCGTCGAAGTCGTTGGCGATGCCCGAGAGCACGGCCGCGTCGGCCGACAGCGACATGGCGGCCAGCTCGGGCCGCTCGCGCTCGTAACGACCAATGAAGCTGGCCGCGAAATGCTGGGCCGCCGCGGCCGAGGCGCCGTTGCCGCAGGCCAGCACCTTGCCCCCACCGGTGACGCTGGCCAGCACCGCCTGGATGGCGGCTTCCACGGTGGGCGCGAGGTTCTGCGCGCACTGGTACTTGAGGTCGGCGCTGTCGATGAATTGTTGTTGGATGCGTTGCAGGAGCATGGGGGCGATGATAGCGGCGAGGGGTGTATCAAGACGTGGCAGCTGCATCAAATGCAGCACGCAACCATTGCACGGCGGGCGCTGGCGCGGTGTCCAGTGCACCCTCGATGAGCACCACGTCGAAACGGCATGGGGGCTCTGATCCGAGCCGCAGCAAAAAGTGCCGTGCCGCCAGCACGATGCGCCGCTGCTTTTGCGGCGTGATGCTGCCGCCGGCCCCGCCCCGGCTGGCGCTGGCGCGCTGACGCACCTCGACGAAGACCAGCGTACCGTCGGGCTCCCGCATAATCAGGTCGACCTCGCCACCCCCTCGACCCGGGGTCTTGAAATTGCGCTGCACCAGCCGCAGGCCATAGCGCTGCAAGTGGTCCAGCGCCACATCTTCGGCGGCGTCGCCGCGCTGCTTGGTCGTCCCCTGCGGCGCCTGTTTCCGGAAGTTCCACATGTCTGTCAGCACTCCATCCCTGTTGACCGCCGCGCATGAGCTGGCGGGCCAGCAGCATTATCCGCAGGGCACGCTCTACATGGTGGCCACGCCCATTGGCAACCTGGCCGACATCTCGTTGCGCGCGCTGCAGGTGCTGAACCTGGTCGACACGGTGGCCTGCGAGGACACCCGCCACACCGCCGGTCTGCTGCAAGGTTATGGCCTGCACAAGCCGCTGCTGGCCCTGCACGAACACAACGAAGCCGAAGCGGCCCAGACCGTGGTGCAACGCCTGCGCGAAGGCCAGCGCGTGGCCTACGTCAGCGACGCGGGCACGCCCGGCGTGAGCGACCCGGGCGCCCGCCTGTGCGCCGCCGTGGTGGCCGCCGGCCTGCGCGCCATGCCGTTGCCGGGCGCCTCCAGCATCACCGCGCTGCTGAGCGTGGCCGGCACCGGCGGGCACGACGGGCGTTTTGTGTTCACCGGCTTCCTCTCGCCCAAAGCCACCGAACGCCAGCGCGAGGTGCAGGCCATTGCCACCGACCCGCGCGCCTGCGTGCTGCTGGAAGCGCCGCACCGCATCGAGGCGCTGGCGCGCGACCTGGCCGCGCTGGGCGAACGCCCGGTCACCGTGGGCCGCGAGCTGACCAAACAGTTTGAGGAAGTGGCGCAGCTGCCCGCAGCCGAACTGCCCGCCTGGCTGCAGGCCGGCGCGCACCGCACGCGCGGGGAATTCGTGCTGCTGGTGCACCCCAGCCGTGCGGACGCCGCAGACGACGCGATCGATGCCGCCACGCTGCGCACGCTGGACCTGCTGCTGGCCGAGTTACCGGTGAAAACCGCTGTGAAACTGTGCGCCGAGATCACCGGCGCACCGCGCAACGCGCTCTACCAGACCGCCCTGCAGCGGCGCGGTGGCGGAGACTGAGGCCCGCGCACCGCGGGCTCAGCGCAGGCGCTCAACCGTGGGCGAAGCACTGCTGCGATCGCGCACCTCGGTGACCTCCACATCCACCACGTCGCCGGCTGCAGGGCCGCCACGGCCGGGCCACACGCCCTGGGTGTAACGCTGCGACTGTTCGCGCATGCGGCTGAACATCACCACCGGCGCGGGCTTGCGGCCGGTCACCAGCGCGATCAATGAGGCGATCAGCACCACCAGCAGCGCAGCCAGCAGGAAGCTGACAACGAACACGGTTGCCGCGAGCACCAGCACGAGTTTGAGCACACCGCGCAGCACGCGGGCAAGGAAATCGGTGAATCCGGTCATGGATGAAAGAGCCCTGGCGGGCCTGAGAGTTCCGGTCAAACGCCGGTGGACGGACAAAGCCCGCGGGCAGGACACGCCGGTGGCGTGCGCAGCACAATGGCACAGCTTGCCACAGAGCTTGGGCCTGTTGTCCGTTTTTCAAGCTCCCCAGGAGACCGCCATGACGCCCCCACTGCGCCGCGTGTTCAACCCTCTGGCCATCCTGCTGGCCCTGACCGCCGGGCTGCCCGCCGCTGCGGTGGCGCTGGAACTGGACGATGTGGCGCGCGAGGGCGAACTGCGCTTTCTCGCGGTGCGGCCCGACCCCGGCGCCTACTGGTACGAATCGCGTGTGCAGATCGGCCCCGAGAGCCTGGAGACTGGCCTGGTGGACCTGCAGACCTGCCACCACGCGCTGGACCCCAACCGCCGCATCGTCGTGGCGTTCAACCCGCAGCGGGTGCAGAGCATCCGGATCGCGTCCACCGAGGGCGTGGGCCGCGCCTGGGTGGATGGCCACCAGGTGGAGCTGGCCGACGTGCAGCGCGGCGGCCAGGTCTGCATCGACCTGCGCTCGCGTGCGCTGGAACGTGTCGAAGGCGGCCAGCGCTTTCGTCTGCACGCCGGGCCGCTGATGCGCCGCTACCTCGACGGCTACCTGCCCATGCAGGCCCGGCTGCATGTCCAGTGGCCCCAGGGCCTGCTGGCCGTGGCCAGCACCCAGCCCGCGGCACAACCGGGCGTGCAGATGGACGCCCAGAGCACCGGCCTGCACCTGGACATGGTGTTCGCTGGCCGCATGAGGGCCACGGTGGAACTCACACGGCCCTGACGCGCGCCCGTCACACACGGGCGGGGCAGCGGCTGCTATGCTGATTCCATGACCCCACCGTCCCCTCCCGAACCGCTCATCAAGCGCCTGTCGCAGTATTTCTTCCGTGGCCTGATCACCTTCCTGCCGCTGGCCATCACGGTCTATGTGCTGGTGCTGTTCGTCACCTGGACCGAACGCACCGCCATGGCCATGCTGCGGCCCGTCACCGGCGACTTCTACCTGCCCGGCCTGGGCATCGCGCTCGGCGCGGTGCTGATCCTCGCGCTCGGCCTGCTGGTGTCCCTGCCGGGCACCAAACGCCTGCTGTCGTATGTGGAGCTGCCGTTCACCAACCTGCCGGTGGTCAAGAGCATCTACTCCTCGCTCAAGAACTTTGCCGACTACTTCGCGCCGCACGAAAAGGACGCACAGCAGGTCGTGCTGCTCAAGATGCCGGGGCACGAGTTGAGCACCGTGGGCCTGGTCACGCGCCAGAGCATGCAGGGCCTGCCCAAGGGTCTGGGCGAGCTGGAGGACCAGGTCGCCGTCTACCTGCCCATGGGCTACATGATCGGCGGCTACACCGTGTTCGTGCCGCGCAGCTGGACCACGCCGGTGGACATGTCGGTCGAGGAAGCGATGCGCATGGCCCTGATTGCGTTCATGAGTTCCGGGAAAAAATGAACCCCCACGCTCCACCGCTGCGCGGGTCGCTGCCCCCCAAGGGGGCTGACCCGGCTTGGGGCGGCCCGGCACCGGGTCGACTGCCATGAACCCCCACGCTCCACCGCTGCGCGGGTAGGCGTATCCCATCACGTTGAGACAGGGTCCCCCATGAGCATCCGCCACCTCGACAAGCTCTTCGCACCCACCTCGGTGGCGGTGTTCGGCGCCTCCGAACGCCCCGGCCGCGTCGGCACCACGGTCTGGCGCAACCTGCGCGAGCAGTTCACCGGCCGGCTGTACCCGGTCAACCCCAAGCACCGCACGCTCGATGGCGAAAAGGCCTACGCCAGCGTGCAGGCGCTGCCCGAGGCGCCCGACCTGGCCGTCATCTGCACGCCCGCGGACACCGTGGTGAAGCTCATCACAGAGCTGGGCCAACGCGGCACGCGCGCGGCCATCGTGGTCACCGCCGGGCTGGACAAAGCCACCCGGCAGGCCATGCTGGACGCCGCCCGCGTGCACACGCTGCGCATCCTCGGGCCCAACTGCATCGGCCTGCTGGTGCCGCGCCTGGGGCTGAACGCCAGCTTCGCGCACATAGGCGCGTCGGCGGGGGACCTGGCCTTCGTCTCGCAGTCGGGCGCGCTGGTCACCGCCATGCTGGACTGGGCGGCCGCACGCGGCATCGGCTTCTCGCACTTCGTTTCGCTGGGCGAACACGCCGACGTGGACTTCGGCGACCTGCTGGACCACCTGGGCAGCGACCCGCACACGCGCGGCATCCTGCTCTACATCGAATCCATCGACGAGGCTGACGCCCCCCACGCTCCGCCGCTGCGCGGGTCGCTGCCCCCCGAGGGGGCGCAGCCGGCCTTGGGGCGGCCCGGCGGCCAGCTGGCCCGCAAGTTCATGTCGGCCGCGCGCGCCGCCGCGCGCAACAAGCCGGTCATCGTGGTCAAGGCCGGGCGCTCGGCCGCGGGGCAGGCCGCGGCCGCCTCGCACACCGGCGCGCTCGCGGGGTCGGACGCGGTGTTCGACGCGGCTATCGCCCGTGCCGGCATGCTGCGCGTGCTCACCCTGCCCGACCTGTTCCTGGCGGCCGAAACCCTGGCACGTTTCCGCGACGGGCCGTCGGAGCAGCTGATCGTGCTGACCAACGGCGGCGGGGCCGGCGTGCTGGCGGCCGACGAAGCCGCTGCCCTGGGTGTGCCGCTCGCGCCACTTGACGACGCCATGCGCGCGCGGCTGGACGCCGTGCTGCCGGCCAACTGGTCGCATGCCAACCCGGTGGACATCATCGGCGACGCGCCGACCGAGCGCTACGTCGCTGCGCTGGAAGCACTGGCGCACGACACGGCCAGCGCGGTGCTCTTCATCCACGCGCCCACCGCCATCGTGCCCAGCGCCGACATCGCGCAGGCCGTGCTGCCTGCCGCCACCGCCCAGCCGCGGCGCGTGCTGGGCTGCTGGCTGGGCGACCGTGCGGTGGCGCAGGCGCGCCAGACCTTCCGCGGCACGGGTGTGCCCGACTACCCCACACCCGAAGACGCGGTGCGCGCCTTCTCTTTTTTGCGCACCTACCGCCAGCACCAGACCGAGCTGCTGCAAACGCCCCCGGCCCGAGACGCACAGCGCACCATGGACCTGGTCACGGTCCGCCGCACCGTCGAAACGGTGCTGAGCGAAGGCAGGGAACTGCTCACCGAACCCGAAGCCAAGCAACTGCTGGCCGCCGCCGGCCTGCCGGTGGTGCCCACGCAGGTGGTGGGGCCCAGCGCCGGCGCCGCCGTGGCCGCCGGCGACGCGCTGGGCTACCCGGTGGTGCTCAAGATCCTGTCGCACGCGATCAGCCACAAGAGCGATGTGGGCGGCGTGCGCCTGGCCATCGCCAGCGCCGCCGAGCTGCACCAGGTGGCCACCGACATGCTGGCGCGCGTGCGCCAGTTGCGGCCCGACGCCGACATCCAGGGCTTCACCGTCCAGCCCATGGTCAAGAAGCGCCACGCCCACGAACTCATCGTCGGCGCCAGTGTGGACCGGCTCTTTGGCCCCGTCATCTTGTTCGGCGCCGGTGGCACGGCGGTGGAGGTGATGGCCGACCGCGCGCTGGCCTTGCCGCCGCTCAACACCCCGCTGGCGCTGGCGCAGATGGGCCGCACCCGCGTGCACAAGCTGCTGCAGGGCTACCGCGACTGGCCGGCCGCCGACGTGGACAGCGTCGCCCAGGTGCTGGTGTGTGTGTCGCAACTGCTGGCCGAGGTGCCCGAGATCGCCGAACTGGACATCAACCCCCTGCTGGTCAACGACGAGGGCGCGGTGGCGCTGGACGCGCGGGTGCGCGTGTCGGCCGCGCGGCCCGCGGGCGCGGCGAACTTCGCCATCCGGCCCTACCCGGTGGAACTGGTCGAGACCTGGGACTGGCACCACCACGGCGTGCACGAGAGCGTCACCCTGCGCCCCATCCGCCCCGAAGACGAGCCGCAGCACCGCGCCTTCCTCGAACGCCTGGACCCGGAAGACATCCGCCTGCGGGTGTTCTACAGCCGGCGCAGCATCGAACACACCGAACTGGCGCGGCTGACCCAGATCGACTACGCACGCGAGATGGCCTTCATCGCCACCCGCGCGGTGGACGGCGGCGGCGAAGAAACCCTGGGCACCGTGCGGGTGGTGATCGACCCCGACAACCACGACGCGGAATTCGGCGTCATCGTGCGCAGCGACCTCAAGGGCGGCGGCCTGGGCCGCAAGCTCATGCGCAAGATGATTGGCCACCTGCGCGCGCGCGGCACCCAGCGCATGGTGGGCACGGTCCTGCGCGAAAACGCCGGCATGCTGGAACTTGCGCGCGCGCTCGGTTTCGAAGAGCAGACACCCCCCGGTGACCCGGGCGACCACCAGTTGCGTCAGGTGTCACTGGCCCTTCAACCGCCCGCCGCCTGAGCGGCCCTCCCCGGAGCGCAACATGTCCGTGAAACCCTTGCCATCCCGCCGCGCCCTGCTGGTGCGCGGCGCCGGTCTGGTGGCCGCCACCGCGGCCCCCGCCTGGCTCAGTCCCGCGCTGGCGCAAGGCCAAGCCCTGCGGCCCACCCCCAGCCAGACCGAAGGCCCCTACTACCCGGTAGCCTTGCCGGTCGACACCGACGGCGATCTCTTGCGCACCGGCGCGGTCGCCTACCCCAAAGGACAGGCCGCGTGGATCACGGGCAGCGTGACCGACACACGCGGCACGCCGCTGGCCGGCGGTGTGGTCGAGATCTGGCAGTGCGACCAGGACGGCCACTACCACCACCCCGGTGACGGCGGCCGTGCCGATCCGGCCTTCCAGGGCTTCGGCAAGGTCACCCTGGCCAAGGACGGCCGCTACCGCTTCCGCACCCTCAAGCCCGCGCCCTACAGCGGCCGCACGCCGCACATCCATGTCAAGGTCAAGCTCGAAGGACAGACGCTGCTGACCACCCAGTTTTACGTGCAAGGCGACCCGGGCAATGCGCGCGACTTCCTGTGGCGCCGGCTGGGCGAAGCGGACCAGGCCGCGTTGACCCGGCCATTTGTCAACGGGCCGGATGGGCTGCAGGCGCAATACCCGGTGGTGGTTCAGGCTTGACCCTGGCGGCGCCGGGACCTTGGGCCGGGCGCTAAGCTCGGCGCATGGATTCCCTCTCGCAAATCGCCCTCGGCACGGCGGTGGCCATCGGCGTCATGGGCCGCCGCACCGCGGTCTGGAAAGCCGCCACCTGGGGCGCCGTCGCCGGCACCCTGCCCGACCTGGACGTGGTCATCGACCACGGCGACGCCCTGCTCAACATGGTGCTGCACCGCGCCGAGAGCCACGCCCTGGTCTACCTCACGCTGTTCGCGCCGCTGCTGGCCTGGGCGGTGTCGCGCATCCACCACGAAGCCCACCTGTTCGGGCGCTGGACCCTGGCGCTGTGGCTGGTGCTCATCACCCACCCGCTGCTGGACGCCATGACCGTCTACGGCACCCAGCTGCTGCTGCCGTTCACGAACCACCCCTACGGCGTGGGCAGCATGTTCATCATCGACCCGGCCTACACCCTGCCGCTGGTCGTGGGCGTGGTCGCTGCGCTGCGCCTGAAGAATGCGGCGCGCGGCCTGCGCTGGAACGCCCTGGGCCTGGTGCTGTCCACCGCCTACCTGGCCTGGAGCGCGTTCGCACAGGGCCACATCGACCAGGTAGCGCGCGCGTCCCTGCGCGCCCAGGGCATCGCGGCCGACCGGCTGCTGGTCACGCCCGCACCGCTGCAGACCCTGCTCTGGCGCGTGGTCGCGCTGCCCGACAACCCAGCCTCACCAGTGTTCCACGAAGCCTATGTGTCGGTGTTCGACGGCTCACGCCCGCCGCGCTGGGCCGCGCACGACCGCGGCACCGCCCTGCTCGCGCAACACGCCCAGGCCGAACCGGTCGCCAGGCTCACCGCCTTCACCCATGGCTTCGTCAAGGCCGCCGCCACGCCCGACGGGAAGCTGCGCATCACCGACCTGCGCATGGGCCAGGAGCCCGACTACGTGTTCAGTTTCGAACTAGGGCCGCTGGACGCCGTGGGCTCGGTGCCCGCGGTGCAACACAGCGCCCGCCCGCCCACCGGCCCGGCGCTGCGCTGGATCGGCCAGCGCATGTGGGGGCGCGATGTGCCGCAGCCCTGGGCGCCAGCCGGCACCTGAGCGGACTCAGGCCATCAGCAGCGTGATGACGATGATCACCACGCCGATGGCGAGATTCACGCTGACCCAGGTGCGGATGCTGCCCAGAGCGGCGCCGCCGGCGGGCCAGTCCTGGGCCGCCACTGCCTTGCCCAGGCGCTTGAACAGCGCAAAGCGGATGTGGCCGAAGATGCCCATCATCACGATGCCGAGTGCGGCCATGATGGTCCAGTCCAGCGGCATGTTGAAGGACAGGCCGGCCTGCACCGTCTCCTTGGCCACGCGGCCGATCATCCACAGACCGGTGGCCAGCACCACAACGATGGCCACCAGCACGGCCGAGAAGAAACGCTGCAAGGCGCCGTGCATCAGCGGCACGCGCTGCGGGGGCGGCAGCTGCATCACGGCCGGGCGCAGGAAGAAATGGGCGAACACCATGCCGCCGACCCAGACGACGATGGCGAGGATGTGCAACAGCTTGAGGGTGGCGTAGAGCATGGTGATGGACAGCAGGGTTGAGGATTTCGACTGGCTCGGCACGAATGGAAACGGGCCTCAGCGGACAACGTCGGTCAGCATACCGGCGCTGTCGCGCCGCTGCAGCCGGTAGGGCGGCAAGCCCTTGAGCATGCGACGGCCATACGACTGGCGCAGCAGGCGAGCGTCGTAGCAGACCACCACCGCTTCGTCGGTTTCGGTGCGCAGGGCGCGGCCGGTCCACTGCAGCAGGCGGGCACCCGTGGCGGGCACCACCAGTTCGCTGAAGGGGTCGCGGCCCTGGGCCTTGAGCCAGTCGGCCCGCGCCTGGCCCACCGGGTCGCTGGGCGAAGCGAACGGCAGCTTGGTGATGAACACCCATTCGCACAGCTCACCGGGCAAATCGAGCCCCTCGCCAAACGACTGCAGGCCGAACAGGATGGACACTTCGCCCGCGGCCACGCGGTCGGCGTGCTTGCGCAGCAGCTGGGTGCGCGAGGCTTCGCCCTGCACCTGCACCTGTTCGCGCAGGTCGCTGTGCAGACCGCGTTCGAGCAGGTCCTGCGCGCGGCGCATCAGCGCCTTGGAGGTGAACAGCACCAGCGCGCCGCGCCGCACCTGCCGCAGGTCGTCCATCAGCAGGTCCAGCATCTCGCGGCTGTAACCCTCCACGTCTTTCGGGTCGGCCTGGGTCTGCACCACCACCAGGCGGCCCTGCTGCGCGTGGTCGAACGGGCTTTGCACCTCGCGGGTCTGCACGTCGTCGTCAAAGGCCAGGCCGCTTTCGTGCAGGAAGTGATCGAAACTGCCGCAGGTGACGAGCGAGGCCGACGTGGCCACCGCCGCGCGCACCTTGCGCCAGAGCTGCCCGCGCAGCAGGCTGCCGGGGTTGAGCGGGCAGGCGTGCGCGCTGAGCGTGACCAGCCCGTTCTGGATGCCGGCCTCCAGCCACTTGGCCAGCGGGGCCTGGCCCTCGGCGGGCTGCTGCAGCCACAGGTCGGCCGTGGCGGCCATGTGCTGCACGCGCGGCGCAAACGTGCCGATGCGACTGTAGAGCTGGGCGCAGCGCGCGGCGTCGCCGGGCTCGTCGCGCGCCAGCACTTTGAGCTGCGCGGCCAGGGTCTCGAATTCCTTGAGCAGCGCGGCCGCGCGGCTCGCGATCTGGGCCACGGTCTCGGTCCAGTCGGGCGGCAGCAGGCCGTTTTCAAACCGCTCGGTGGCGTTGGGCACGTTGAACTCAAAGCCGGCACCGCCGTCGCGCCCGTTGCGCGGGCGCAGCCCGGCCTGTTTGCCCGTCAGGGCCAGCCAGTCGGGCGATTCGGACAGTCGAGCCATGGCCACGCGCGCCAGCTCGCCCTGCGCGGCCTTCAGTTCACGCGCCAGCGTGGCCACATCAGCCCCTGGCGTGTGCCCGATGGCACCGGCCACGTCGGCCACGGCGCGGGGCAGCTTGTCCAGCCAGCCGCCGCGCATCAGGTCCATGCTTTCGGTGAACTGGCCTTGCGCCACCGCGCCCAGGTGGTGCGCTTCGTCGAACACCACGTAGCAGTCGGACGGGTCGGGCAGCGCGTGCAGGCCCAGGGTGGAAAGCAGCAGGTCGTGGTTGACCACGATCACCTGCGCCTGCGCCAGCCGGTTGCGCGCCTGGTAGTAGCTGCAGCCGTTGTAGCTGGGGCAGTGGCGCGCGGTGCAGGTGTGGCGCTCGGCGGCCACGGGGCTCCATTGCTCGGCGGCGGGCGGTTCGTCCAGGCGGTCGCGGTCGCCGTCCCAGTCGCCCTGGTCCAGCATCTGGCCCCACAGGGTGTAGAGCCTGGATTGTTCGGCCCAGGCGCGCTCCAGCGCATCGCCCTTGGGCTTGCTGTCGTCGGGCTCGGCGTCGCCGAACAGGTCGGCCGAGGCCGCGTCGCCACCGGCCAGCTGGTCGAGTTTGAGGCGGCACACATAACGCCCCCTGCCCTTGGCCAGCGCAAACGCAAAGGGCTGGGGCAGCACGGCCGACAAGGCCGGCAGATCCTTGGCGATCAGCTGTTCCTGCAGCGCCACGGTGGCGGTGGAAATGATGACGCGCCGGTTCTGCGCCAGCGCCAGCGGGATGACGGTGGATGCGTACGCCGCCGACTTGCCCACGCCCGTGCCGGCCTGCACCACGGCGATGGCGCGCTCGCCCGGCGCCGGGTCGGGCACGATTTCGCCCTTCTCGGGTTTGGGGGGCCAGTCCACCGTGCTCAGGGTGGCGGCGATGTGGGCCGCCATCTCGCGCTGGCCTTCGCGCACCCGAAAGCCCGACATGCGCCCGACCACGTGGTCGAACGCGCCCAGGGCCAGGGCCTCGCGCGCCAGCGGCCCGCTGGGTGGGGCGCTGAAGTCGGGCGGGGTTGGGTCGTCGGGGGTGGGCATGGGCGGCGCGGGCAAAGCGCGATTGTCCCAGAGCCCCGGAGAAGGCCCCCGGTGTGGCGGTCGGACCGCGGCATGGCACCATGGCGAGGTCTGCAACCCCTCCAAGTGGAGATTGTTCCTATGTGGACCCTGGGCATGTTCATCGCGGGCCTTGTGGCCCTGGTCGCCGGCGCTGAGTTGCTGGTGCGCGGCGCCTCCAAGCTGGCGCTCTCTTTTGGCATTTCTCCCCTGGTGGTGGGCCTGACCATCGTCGCTTTCGGCACCAGCGCGCCCGAGGTGGCGGTCTCGGTGGGCGCTGCACTCGACGGCAAGACCGACATTGCGATCGGCAACGTGGTGGGCAGCAACATCTTCAACGTGCTGTTCATCTTGGGCATTTCTGCCCTGATCACCCGGCTGGTGGTCAACATCCAGCTGATCCGCCAGGAAGTGCCCATCATGCTGGGCGCATCGCTGCTGTTGCTGGCATTCATGCTGGATGGCAACCTCAGCGCCATCGATGGCGCCATGCTGTTCGCACTGCTCGTCGCTTACACCGTGTTCCTGGTGGTTCAGTCGCGCAAGGAAACGCAGGCCGCCAAGGACGAATACGCGACCGAGGTGCAACCCGCAGCCGCTGGCAGCTGGGACAGCAAGCTGCCAGCGCAGCTGCTGCTGATCGTCGGTGGACTGGCCATGCTGGTGGTCGGCTCCCAATGGCTGGTCGATGCGGCGGTGGTGTTCGCCAAAGCCATGGGGGTCAGCGACCTGGTGATCGGCCTGACCATCGTGGCGGCCGGCACCTCCATGCCCGAGGTCGCCACCTCCATCACCGCCGCCATCAAGGGCGAGCGCGACATCGCGGTCGGCAACGTGGTGGGCAGCAACACCTTCAACATCCTTGGCTGTCTGGGCCTCTCGGGCATGGTTTCAGGCAGCATGGGCCTGGTGGCGCCAGAAGCGCTGATGAACTTCGACATCTGGGTCATGCTGGCGGTGGCGCTGGCCTGTATTCCGGTGTTCATGACCGGCCGGGAAATCGCCCGCTGGGAAGGCGCCGTGTTCCTGCTCTATTACGCGGCATACGTGGCTTATCTGATCCTGGCCGCCCAGCAGCACGCCGCCCTGGGCACCTACTCGTCGGTCATGATGAGTTTTGTGGTCCCGCTCACGGTCATCACCCTGGTGGTGGTGCTTTTGGGTAAAAAATCGGCCACACCAACGTCTTGAAATTGACACCAAAGTACGCATAATCTTGCGGCACTGCACAATGGCAGCACAGCCTGACCCGAGGAATACATGGCCACCCGCAAGACCGCTGCAGCCCCCACACCGGCACGGAGCACACCCCGCCGCGCTACCCGACCGGCCGCACCCCGCCACCAGCTGATCGACCTGGCCCTGCAGGGCGGTGGCTCGCACGGCGCCTTCACCTGGGGCGTGCTCGACCGCCTGCTGGAAGACGAGACGCTGGAGATCTCGGGCATCAGCGGCACCAGCGCCGGCGCCATGAACGCGGTGGCCCTGGCCGCGGGCCTGATGGAGGGCGGCCGTGAAGGCGCACGCGCCTGTCTGCGCCGCTTCTGGGAAAAGGTGGCCGAGACCTCGCCCTTCACCCACCTGGAAACCGGGCCGCTGGGTCCCTGGGTGGGCGCCGACAACCCGCTGCTGCAGCAGTTCACCAGCACCTGGCAGCAGGCGGTACGCTTCGTGGGCAGCCAGTTCTCGCCCTACCAGCTCAACCCGCTGAACCTCAACCCGCTGCGCGACATCCTGGACCAGACGGTGGACTTCGAGCGCGTGCGCGCCTGCACCCGCACGCAGCTGTTCATCGCTGCCACCCACGTGGCCACCGGCGAGCTGCGGGTGTTCCGGCAGAACGAGCTGACCGCCGACATGGTGCTGGCCTCGGCCTGCCTGCCGCTGTTGTTCCAGGCGGTGGAGATCGACGGCGAGGCCTACTGGGACGGTGGTTACGCGGGCAACCCCACGCTGCTGCCCCTGATCGCCGAAACCCCGGCCGACGACCTGCTGCTGGTGCAGATCAACCCGACGCGGCGCGAGACCGTGCCGACCCAGGCCGACGAGATCCTGGACCGCGCGGGCGAAGTCACCTTCAACGCCAGCCTGCTCAAGGAGCTGCGCACGATCGGCCTGATCAAGGAACTGCTGGAAGACGCCGGCCGGCCCGACGGCTGTTTCCGCCGCCCGCTGTTCAAACGCGTGGACGACCTGCGCCTGCACCAGCTGGACGCCGGTGACCAGCTCGCCCGGCTGGGCGCGGCCAGCAAGACGCAGACAAACTGGGCCTTTCTCTCGCAACTGCACGCCATCGGCCGCGAAGCGGCCGACCACTGGCTGGCCGAGCACCGCCGCCACGTGGGCCAGCGCCCCACGGTGGACCTGCCACCCTCGCTCACCCCCTGAGGCGGGTACCGCCCGCTCAGTGCTCCGACGGCGCCGAATCGCTGAAATAGCGCATCGGCTTGACGGGGAGGCTGAACCAGAAGCGAGCACCGGCACCAGGCGCACCTTCGCCACGGATGCGCCCGCCGTGGCGCTGCAGCACCCGCGCCACGGTGGCCAGACCGATGCCGGTGCCTTCGAACTGCTGGTAGGTGTGCAGGCGCTTGAAGGGCTCGAACAGCTGGTCCGCATACGCCATGTCGAAGCCGGCCCCGTTGTCGCTGACGCAAAACACCTGCTGCCCGTCTTCCACACCGGCTGCGGCCAGCACGATGCGCGCCTGCTCGGTCCGGCCGCTGTACTTCCAGGCGTTGCCCAGTAGGTTCTGCAGCACCACCAGCATCAGGGTGGGGTCGGCCTGCACAGTCAGGCCTGGCTCGATCTGCCACTGCACCTGGCGCTGCGGGTCCGAGCGCTCCAGGTCCTGCACCACGGTGTGGGCCAGCGCGCTGACGTCGACCTGCCGGTGGGTTATATCCGCCCGGCTGTGCTGCGCCATGGCCAGCAGGTCGTGGATCAGCGTGCCCATGCGGCGCGCGCTGTCCTGGATACGCTGCAGGAAGTCGCGCCCGTCGCCGCTGAGCCGGTCGCGCTCGGTCTCCTGCAGTAGGTTGACAAAACCGTGGATGCTGCGCAGCGGGGTGCGCAGGTCGTGCGACACGCTGTAGGTGAAAGCCTCAAGCTCGCGGTTGAGCGCCTGCAGCTCCTCGGTGCGCACCCGCACCCGCCGCTCCAGGCTGCTGTTGAGCTTCTGCAAAGCGAGTTGGGCCTGCCGCAGCTCGGTCACGTCCTGCACCGTGCCATGAAAGCGGGTACCGTTGCGGCCCTGGTCGGCCCGACAGATCAGGCGGACGAAGCGCTCCTCCCCATCGGGCCGCACGATGCGGTGCACATCGTCCAGTCCGGCACCGTCGGCCATGAGCTGCTGGAAGCGCTTGTACAGCCGCTTGCGGTCCTGCGGACCGACCAGGGCCCAGTAGGCGTCGAAGCCCGGCCGGAAGGTGTTCAGCGTCACGCCAAAGATCGGGTACACCTCGTCGGACCAGCCCATGGCACCGTCGTGGGCATCGAAATGCCAATAGCCCAGGCGGGCCAGGTGCTGGGCCTCTTCCAGCTGGGCCTGGCCACGGTCCAGGCGCCGCAACAGCCAGCCGATCCACACCCCCACGGCGATCAGCCCCAGCGAAAGCCCCACCGTCAGCCACATCGCCTGGCGTTGCGAATGCGCCAACGGCGCCAGCACGCTGCGCTCCGACAGCCCCACCAGCAGCACGGCGTCGTTCAGGCTCAGGCGCCGCCAGCCAAGGATGCGCAGCTGCCCGTCCATCGGGTCGGTCTGCAGGTAGGTGCCCTGGACCTGGCCGGGATCGCTCATGAAGGGCAGCCCCGGCGGCAGTGCCCGCCCCACCGCGGCACGGTTGCCCTGGCTGCGCGCGATCACCCGCCCTTGCGGGTGCACCAGCTCGACCACATCACCGCTGGCCAGCGCCAGCTGGGCCAGCGACGCGGCCAGGAAGTCGCTGGACACCTGCATCAGGATGGCGCCTTCGAACCGGCCGTCGCGCACGACCGAGTGCGCCAGCTCCACCACCCACTGACCGTCGCGTGGCGATACGACCGGCTCGGCCACCACCGTGCGCGTCGGGTCTTCGCGCAGGCGGCGCAGGAAGGGCACCTCGATGCCCGGCTGGTCGACCATCAGCGGCCCTGGCACCGCCTGGACCAGCCGGCCCTGGGCATCGACCACCGTCACCCCGGTGGCGATACCGGCCGGCAACGCCAGCAGGGCTTCGCGCACCGCCGGCTCGAAGCCCTGCGGGTGGTTCACCCACTGGCGTGACAGGCTGACGAGGATGTAGCCGATCAGACGCGAAACCGACTGGGTCTGCCCCGCCAGCGCGTCCGCCAGCTGCTGGGCCCGGTTCTCGGCCTGGTCGAGCATCTGCTCGCGCAGTTGCGCCTGCAGGCGCAGGCTCAGGCCCCAGACCATGGCCACGGCCAGCGCCGTGAACAGCAACACCACCCCTGCCATGGAATGCCAGCGCCTGCTCATGCCCGATGTCGCCCTCTGTCTCCTGCGTCCGCGCCCGCCTTGGGAAATGCCAGGCAGGCTGTCCGGACAGCGCAGGATGATTTGTAGCCGAGTTCAACGCGATCTGTCGAACACAGGCGTGTGACCCTGTTGGCAACCCATGCCGGTTTGTGGGCGAGGGAAAGCGGCCCGCCCGGACGATTGCGGGATTTCCCGAGGCCCTGTGGCCGCCGCGCGGACCACGCGGTTCAGCGCAGCGGCGGCGTCGAGTCGGCGAACTGCCGCAACGGTTCCAGGGGCAGGCTGAAGCAAAACGATGCGCCCTGGGCCACCGCACCCTCGCCGCGCACCCGCCCGCCGTGGCGCTGCACCACCCGCGCCACCGTCGCCAGGCCGATGCCCGTGCCCTCGAACTCGTGGTGCGCGTGCAGACGTTTGAAGGGCTGGAACAGCTGGTCCAAAAAGGCCATGTCGAAACCCGCGCCGTTGTCGCTGACGCAAAAGCCGATCTGCCCATCCTCACTCACGCCGGTGCCGTACAGGCGCACGCAGGCGTCCGCTGTCTGGCCGGTGTACTTCCAGGCGTTGCCCAGCAGGTTCTGCAGCACCACACGGATCAGCGAGGGATCGGCCTGCGCTCGCAGGCCCGGCTCGATCTCCCAGCGCACCGAGCGCTGCGGTTCGACGCGCTCGAGTTCGGCCACCACCTGCTGCGCCATCGCACTCAGGTCCACCCACTCGGGGTGCATGTCGGCTCGGCTGTGCTGCGCCATCGACAGCAGGTCGGTGATCAGCACGCCCATGCGGCGCGAGCTCTCCTGGATGCGCCGCAGGAAGTCCTTGCCCTCGCCGGTCAGGCGTTCGGCCTCGCTCTCCTGCAGCAGCGTGGCAAAACCGTGAATGCTGCGCAGCGGTGTGCGCAGGTCGTGCGAGACGCTGTAGGTGAACGACTCCAGCTCGCGGTTGAGCCCCTGCAGCTCGCGGGTGCGCACCTTCACCCGTTGCTCCAGCCCGTTGTTCACGCGCTCCAGCGCCAGCTGCGCCTGGCGCAGCTCGGTCACGTCCTGCAGGGTGCCGCGGTAGCTCGGCCCTTGGCCGTGCGGGGCGCTCTGGCAGATCAGCCGTACAAACCGCTCGGTGCCGTCGGGCCGCACGATGCGGAGCACATCGTCCAGATCGATGCAGTCGGACGGCGCCTCTTTGTAGATCTTTTCCAGCCGCTCCCGCTCGTCCGGGTGCACCTGCGCCCAGCAGGCCTGGACATCCAGCTGGAACCGCACCGGGTCCTGGCCAAAGATGCGGTACACCTCGTCCGACCAGTGCAGCTGCCGCTTGCGCACGTCAAACGTCCAGTGCCCCAGGTGCGCCATCTCCTGCGCCTCCTGCAGCTGCTGGCGGCTCTGGCGCATCTCCGCCTGCCCGTGCTCCAGGCGCCACTGCAGCCAGCCGATCCAGAAACCGATGCCCGCCAGCGCCAGCGACAACAGCGCGGTCAGCAACGTGGCCTGCTGCTGCGTCTGCGCCAGCGGGGCCAGCACGCTTTCTTCTGACAACCCCACCACCACCACCGCGCCCGTGGGCATCATGCGGTGCCAGCCGAACAGGCGCGGCACGCCATCGACCGCCCCCGTCTCCCTGAAGGTGCCATGCGCGGTCTGCCGGTCGGCCATGAACGGTCGCGCGGCCGGCACCTTCTGCGCCATCGCGGCCACGTTGTCCACGCTGCGCGCCAGGATCCGCCCTTGCGGGTGCACCAGCGCCACCACATCCTTGGGCGCCAGGTTCAGCCGCGCCAGCACGCCGGCCAGGAATTCGGTGGACACCAGCACATGCACCGCCCCCTCAAAGCGCCCGTCGCGCAAGATCGGCCGGCCCACGATGAACAGCCAACGGTCGTTCAGGCGCGCCTGCACCGGCTCGCCCAGCACCAGCCGATCGCCCCCGTCCCGCAAGGCCTGAAAGTGCGGCCGGTCGGCCATGGACGTGCCCGGCGGCACCCCCAGGCTGTTGAACACCACCGTGCCCTGGGCGTCCACCACCGTCACGTGCGACACCAGGCCCGGCGGCAGCGAAGCCAGCGCCTTGTCCACCGCCTGCGCAAAGGCCCCCGACTCGCTGGGCCACTGATCGCGCAGGTCCAGCAACGCGCCGTCGACCAGGCGGAAGAAGGCCTGCGTCTGCCCGCCCATCGCGTCGGCCAGCTGGAGCGCGCGCGCATCCGACTGCTCCAGCATCTGCTCGCGCAGCTGCCCCTGCAAGCGAAGACTCAGACCCCAGACCATGGCCACGGCCAGGGCGGTGAACAACAACACCACCACGGCCATGGAACGCCAGCGCGTGTTCATGTGCACATCCTCTCTTGGCCCCGCGTGGGTTCGCGGGTGCTTCGCCCGCGGCGTTCGCAGCGGGTCGTCCAAGCCACTTTGTAACCGAGTTTTTCCAGATGGTGGAGCGGGTTCGCCCAACGGCCCCGCAGGCCGGCGCCCTCGCTGGGCCGGCCCATGTACCCAGGGGGGTGTTCAGGCGCCGGCGCTGCTCAGGAACTCGTCGCGCAGGCGCAGCATCAGGCGCTTGCCGGCCGACGACTGCCCCGCCGCGAACAGGCCGTCGTCAAGCACCTGCCGGCCATCGGGCAGGGCGTGCCAGGTCTGATCGTTCGGTTCGGCGTAGCCCATCGCCCAGTCCTGGCAACTGCGCGTCGCGATCGGGCTTTCCCACATCCGGTACAGCTGCCGGTGCCGAGAATCGTTTTCGATGCGCTCATACAGCGCCAGCACCTCGTCCCGCTCGCCTTCGATGAGCTGCATGAACTCTCGGTCGCGGTAGACGAGCAGCCCGGTGATGCCGTGTTCGCGGTTGTGCGCGCGGGCCTGTGCGAGCAAGGCGCGCAACTCGTCCGGCGTCATGGCGTGGTCGGCCAGGCTCACGTAGATCAGCTCGTGTAGTGCCATCAAAGCTCGCAAGCCGCATCAGAAACCGGTCGGCGGGATGGCCCAACGGGCGATGCGTTCATTCAGTGAACATCGGCATTAACGGCCACAGCTTGACATTCGTCAAGTGCGCAGCAGGTCAGCACCCACTCACCCCTCAACCGGCCGCCAAAACCATCACCACCGCCTCGTCGGGCAGCGAAAAATAGAACGCCGCGCCCTGGCCCACCACGCCTTCGCCGCGCACCTGTCCGCCGTGGCGGTGCACCACCCGGCCGACCGATGCCAGCCCCACGCCCGAACCCTCGAACTCGTGCAGCGCGTGCAGCCGCTTGAAGGGCTGGAACAGCTGCGCCGCGAAAGCCATGTCGAAGCCCGCACCGTTGTCGCGCACGCAGAACTCCTGCAAGCCGTCGGCATGCGCCGTGCGTAAGAAGGCAATGCGCGGCTGAGGCGTCTGGCGGGTGTACTTCCAGGCGTTGCCCAGCAGGTTCTGCATCACCACGCTCATCAGCGTCGGGTCGGCCTGCACCACCAGGCCGTCTTCAATGTCCCACTGCACACGCAGGCCGGGCTGGCCCTGTTCCAGTTCGGCGGCCACCCGGCGCGCCAGGGCGCTCAGGTCCACCCGCTCGTGGTGGATCGCCGCGCGGCTGTGTTGCGCCATGGTCAGCAGGTCGGTGATGAGCTGGCCCATGCGCTTGGCCGCCTCCTGGATGCGCTGCAGATGCCCGCGCCCCGCCGCCGACTGTGCCACCGCGTCCTCCTCCAGCAGGCTCGCAAACCCGTGGATGGTGCGCAGCGGCGTGCGCAGGTCGTGCGCCACGCTGTAGGCAAACGTCTCCAGTTCCTGATTGAGCTCGGCCAGCTCGCGCGTGCGCACCTGCACCCGCTGCTCCAGCCCCTCGTTGAGGTGCTGCAGCGCCAGCTGCGCCGTGCGCATTTCGGTGATGTCCTGCACCGTGCCCAGGGTGCGCAGCGGCCGCTCGCCGCCGTAGGTGGTCGTGCCCAGTTGGTGCGCGTACTTCTCTGCGCCGTCGGGCAACCGCAGGCGGTGCACCACGTCGTAAGGCTGGTGGTTGCGCACCGCCGCGTCGAACGCCGCCGCCACACGGTCGCGGTCATCGGGGTGCACCGCGTTCAAGAAGGCAGCGTGCGAGGCCAGGTGCACCGCCGGGTCCAGCCCGAACATGCGGAACACCTCGTCCGACCAGCGGGACCTGCCCGTCGTGTGGTCGTGCTCCCAGTTGCCCACCCGCGCCATGCGCTGCGCCTCCTTCAGGCGCGCCTCGCTCGCCAGGGCCGCCGCCCGGCTGCGCGAGACCCGCCACAGCAACACCGCCACCAGCACGCCGCCCGAGCCGATCAGCAGCACCAGCGCCGTCGACATCCACTGGCTGCGCCGCAGCACCGGCGCCAGCGGTCCCAGCACCGACGCATCGGCCAGACCGATGGCCACCAGCGCGCCCGACTGTGGCAGACGGTGCCAGCCAAAGGTACGGGGCACTCCGTCCACCTGGCCCGCCGCGCGGTACACGCCGCTGTGCGCGTCCGGCTGGGCCATGTAGGGGCGGTCGCCCGGCACCCGCTGCCCCATCGCCGCCGCGTTGTCCCGGCTGCGCGCCATCAAGGCGCCGCCCGGGTGGATCAACGCCACCACGTCCTGATCCGACAGTTCCAGCCCCGCCAGCTTGCGCGCCATCGCCTCGGTGCCCAGCGTCAGGTGCACCGTGCCGGCGAAGCGTCGGCCGTCCAGCAGCGGCCGGCTCATGGCAAACACCCAGCGCCCGTCCAGCCGCGACTGCACCGGCACCCCGATCGCCAGCCGGTCGCCCCCTGCCACGTGCGCGCGGAAATAGTCGCGGTCGGCGATGTTGACCCCCATGCCCCGCCCCAGGCTGTCGTACACCACCCGCCCTTCGGCGTTGGCCACCACCACGTGCGACACAAACCCCTCGGGCAGCGCGTCAAGCGCCTCCCGCGCGCGCTGCGCGAAGGCCACCGCATCACCCCGCGCCCATTCGCTGCGCAGCTGCTTGAGCGCCAGGTCCACCGCGCTGAACACCCCCTGCACCTGGCCGGCCATCGCGTCCGCGACGTCCAGGCTGCGTTGCCCGGCCTGCCGCAGCACCTGCGCTTGCAGTTCTGCGCGCGAACGCGTGTTCTGCCACCACAACACGCTCATGGCCATCGCCGTGAACAACAGCACCAGCGCCACCAATGAACGGGTCCGGTCACGCATGGCGTTGGCTCCTGTGGCTACCAGGTCGTCAGGTCCGACGCCACCGGCACGTCGGGCAACGAGAAATGAAACGCCGCGCCCTGGCCCACCGCGCCCTCGCCGCGCACTTGCCCGCCGTGGCGGCGGATCACGCGGGCCACCGTCGCCAGCCCCACGCCCGAGCCTTCAAATTCGTGGTGCGCGTGCAGCCGCTTGAACGGCTGGAACAGCTGCGCCGCGTAGGCCATGTCAAAGCCTGCACCGTTGTCGCGCACACAGAAGGTGGCCATGCCGTCCTTGCGCGCCTCCAGCGTGAAGGCGATGCGCGCCTGCGGCGTCTGGCCGGTGTACTTCCACGCGTTGCCCAGCAGGTTGTGCAACACCACCCGCATCAGGCCCGGGTCCGCCATGGCCTGCAGGTGGTCCTGGATTTCCCAGTCCACCGCGCGCTCGGGCTCGCTGCGCTGCAGCTCGGCCACCACCTGCCAGGCCAGCTCGCTCAGGTTCACCGGCACCTGCTGCATCTGCGCGCGGTTCAGGTGCGCCAGCGACAGCAGGTCCGTGATCAGCTGCCCCATGCGCCGCGACCCGTCCTGGATGCGGCGCAGGTGCTTGCGCCCCGCGTCCGAGAGGTTCGGCGCTTCCTCTTCCTCCAGCACCGCCGCAAAACCGTGGATGCTGCGCAGCGGCGTGCGCAAATCGTGCGAGACGCTGTAGGTGAACGCCTCCAGCTCCCGGTTGGCCTGCGCCAGTTCGCCTGTGCGCTCGCTCACGCGCGATTCCAGCTGCTCGTTGAGCTGCTGCAGCGCCAGCTGCGCCAGGCGCACCTCGGTCACGTCCTGCACCGTGCCCCGGCTGCGCACCGGCCGCTCGCCCAGGTACTCGGTCACGCCGCGCTCGCGCACCCACTTGACGCGCCCGCCGGGCAGCAGCAGGCGGTGCACCACGTTGTACGGCTGGTGGTCCTTGATCGACGCCTCAAAGGTCTGCTGCACCATGGCCCGGTCGTCCGGGTGCACCCACTCCAGAAAGCGCTTGAACGTCGTCTCTGTTCGCTTCCGATCGACCTCGAAAATCCGGTACACCTCATCCGACCACTCCACCGCGCCACTCTCCAGGTCCAGCTCCCAGCTGCCCACGTGGGCCAGCTGCTGCGCTTCTTTGAGCCGCTCCTCGCTGCGTGCCAGCGCCCACTGCTGGCGTACCGACCGCCAGTTGTAGCGCGCGATCACCCCGCCAAAACCCAGCAACAGCAGCGACAGCAGCCCCGTCGTCAGCAGGTTGCTCTGCAAGGCCGGTGCCAGCGGCGCCAGAGCAGAGGCGTCGGCCAGCCCGACCGCGACCACCAGCCCCGACGTCGCCAGGCGGTGCCAGCCGTAGGTGCGCAGCGAACCGTCCATGGCGTCGTTGGTCCGGTAGGTTCCACGCTCGGCCGCCAGATCGGTGAGGAAGGGTCGATCGGCTGGCACCTGCTGGCCCATCGAATCGGCGTTGTCCTGGCTGCGCGCCAGGAAGTGCCCGTGCCCATCGATGAGCGCCACCACATCGGCCCGGGTCAGTTGCACCGTGCTCAGCTGGCGGGCCATCTGCTCGGTCTCCACCAGCAGGTACACCACGCCGTCAAAGCGCTGGTCGCGCAGCAGCGGCCGCCCTACCAGAAAACCCCAGCGTCCGGTCAGGCGCGAACGCACCGATTCCGACACCCGCAACGCGTCGGGGCCGTTGCGCAGCGCCACAAAATGGTCGCGGTCGCCGACGTTCACCCCGACGTCCAGCCCCAGGCTGTTGTAGACCAGTCGCCCGCTGGCGTCGGCCACCGACAGGTGCGACACCAGGCCTGGTGGCAGGGTGGACAAGATCTCCTTGGCGAGCTGGTCGAAGCGTGTGACGTCTTCGCGCAGCCAATGCTTGCGCAGGCTGCGCACCACCAGGTCCATCAGATTCAGCTGCGCCTGCACCTGACCGGCCATGGCGTCGGCCACGTGCAGGCTGCGCTGCTCGGCTTTGAGCAACACCTGGGTGCGCAGCTGTGCCTGGGAGCGCAGCGTCTGCCACCACAGCAACCCCGTGGCCACCACGGTGAACGCCACCACCAGCGACACAAACGAGCGCGAACGCGTGCTCGTCTTCACCGCCCGGCCCCCGCCACGCAGACGCCGACCCGCGCAGCTTGCAGGCCCAGGCGCATGCCCGGGCGACCACCGCCCACCACGTTCCACGGATTCATCACAACGACCATGCTGCTCTTTCGCTCCGTTCCGACACAGGCCAGGTCTGTTGCCTGTTGCCTGTGAACTGCCATGGCAGCATTTCGGCACATCCGGCCGATTGTTGAGCCGCCGCTACGGGTTGCTGGCTTTCATCTACTTCAGTCCGCTTCAGACTGCTTCAGCCCACTTCAGCACCTCTCAGTACAACGCGGCGAACTTTTCGATCAGCGGCGTCGGCCCGGCCAGGATCAGGTGATCGCCCGGCTTGACCTCGGTGTCGGCCTTGGCGTAGATGAAGTCCTGGTGGCGGCGCTTGATGCCCACCACCGTGATGCCGTGCTTGCTGCGCACGTTCGACTGCGTCAGCGTCTTGTTGTGCGTTTCCATGGGCGCGCGGGTTTTGGCGATCGCAAAACCGTCGTCGAACTCGATGAAGTCCATCATCTTGCCCGTCACCAGGTGCGCCACCCGCTCGCCCATGTCGGCCTCGGGGTAGATGACGTGGTGCGCGCCCACTCGCTCGGCGATGCGGCCGTGCTGCGGGCTGTTGGCCTTGGCCCAGATGTCCTTCATGCCCATCTGCGCCAGGTTCAGCACCGTCAGCACGCTCGCCTCCAGGTTGGCGCCGATGCTCACCACCGCGTGCGAGAAGTCGGTCACCGACAGCTGCTGCAGCGCCTGCAAATCGGTCGAATCGGCGCGCACCACATGGGGCAGCTCAGCCGCCAGGTCTTGCACCACCTCCTCGCTGGCATCCATGGCCAGCACCTCGTGGCCCGATGCCACCAGCGAGCGCGCCACGCTGGCGCCAAAGCGCCCCAGCCCGATGACGACCACGCTGTCGCCCTTCACGGAATTCTGTTTAGCCAACAATCGGTTTCTCCTCAGGAAAACGGTACGCCCTCGGTACCTGGTTGATCGCCAGCGCCAGCGCGAGCGTGACCACCCCCACGCGGCCGGCGTACATCAGCGCGATCAGCACCCCTTGCGCAGCGGGCGGCAGCTCGGCCGTGATGCCGGCGGACAGGCCCACCGTGGCAAACGCTGAGACCACTTCAAACACCAGCTTCTCCAGCGGAATGTGGCTGGCCATGGGCACGATGGCCAGCAGCCCGAGCGACACCGCCAGACCGCTGAGCACCAGGATCGACAGCGCCTGGCGCTGCACCGGGGTGCCGATGCGCCGACCGCGGAATTCCACGTCGGCCCGGCCCCGGATCTCGGTCCACACGATCAGCAGCAACAGGAAGAAGGTGGTCACCTTCACGCCGCCGGCAGTGCCCGCGCTGCCGCCGCCGATGAACATCAACACATAGTGCAGCACCAGCGACTGGGTCTCCAGCGCAGCGATGTCCACCGCGTTGAAGCCCGCCGTGCGCGCCGAGACCGAGGTGAACAACGCCGCCAACCACTGGTCGGCCAGGCCCAGGGCGCCCAGGGTTTTCGCGTTGTCACGCTCCACCAACCACAGCGCCAGCGTGCCCAGCACCACCAGCGCCACCGAGCCCCAGACGGTGAGCGTGGTGTGGATCGACCAGCGCGCGTGCCGCTTGCGCCGGTTGGCCCACAGCTCGGTGAGCACCGGGAAACCCAGCCCGCCGATCACGATCGCCAGCATCAGGGGCGTCAGCACCCAGCCGTCGGTCACGTGGCGCATCACGTTCTCGGGCCAGGTGGAAAACCCCGCGTTGTTGTAGGCCGAGACGGCATGGAACGCGCCCTGCCACAGGGCCTCGCGCCAGCCCAGGCCCATCGTCGCAGCAAAGCGCGCCGCCAGCCAGAGCGCTACCACGCCTTCGACCAGCACCGTGACCACCAACACCATGCGCACCACCGAACGCACATCGCCCATGGACAGCGCGTGGGTTTCCGACTGCAGCAGCAGCCGGGTTCGCAGCTTCAGGCGCCGGCCGATCAGCAGGCCCATGAGCGCGGCCGAGGTCATCATGCCGAAGCCGCCCACCTGGATCAGTGCCATCACCAGCCCCTGGCCCAGCGGGCTCCAGTAGGTGCCGGTGTCCACCACGGCCAGGCCGGTCACGCACACCGCCGAGGTGGCCGTGAACAGCGCCGTCAGCCACGGCGCGCCCTCGCCGCTGGAGCTGGCCCAGGGCAGCATCAGCAGGGCTGTGCCCAGCAAGATGGTGGCCAGAAACGCCAGCGCCAGCACGGTGGCCGGGTGGGTGGGCAGGTGGTTTTTCATGGGCGTCGAGCGTGCGGATGCAGCAGTCTAGCCGCTGGTACTGCCGGCTATGACCGTCCACACGGCGCGCAGGCTGCCACGGCTCAAAGGTGATCCAGCGACACTTTGCTGCCGCTCCCCTTCAAGGCAGCTTGGGCAGCGGCAGCGTACGGGGACTCCTCGTTTGGTCCTTCAAAACCGTGGTGCGCGCCGCCGCCTTGAACTTCGCCAGTTCGGCTTTAGTGGCCACCGACTTCACCTCGCCCTTGTCGAACGCCGCCAGCAGGCGGGCCTCCTCGGCATCAGTCTTGGGTATGGGACGCTCTCCATCGAAGGGTACGGGTTTGCTGCCGAGCTGTAAGAAGCCCATCAATTCTGCGACCGGGCAAGCAGATTGCGACCACCTCTTCCAGTTCAACGTCCTGCGCTCAGGAGACTGACCGCACTGTGCATGGCCATTGTTGCCACCGGCACCATGCCAGCGTAGGAAACAGCGACGACCAGAACCGCTTCAAACACGCCCCTTTTGTTGAAGCGCCACGCAGCGGCGGCCACCCTCGGCATCTTCCGCAGGAGTCCGCCCTCTTGCCCGCGAAGGAACTCCATCGCGTCGTCCAGCTGCTCATTTCCACTCACAAAAGAATCCAGAAACCGCATCACATTGGTCAAAAGCGAGAGGCAGAACAAGCCTAAGCAGGCCAAGCAGATGCTCGTCAGCTTGACGGACTCCCACGCCAAACTGAATGTCCAAGGCTCCAACTGCACCGCGACGTACAACGTGCAAGCGAGAAACAAAATCTGTGGGGTCAGATTCCTGAAGTACTCCAGAAGGGCAGCGCCTCGATGTCCGGTCAGCATGTGAGATCCGTAAAGTTTGAAGAGACAGACTTGATGACGAAAAAGAGGCCGTCACAGACCGTGACCACCTTTTGATCCGCTTCAGCCTCGCCAGCCGCCCCCGACCACCCGCTGCGCGCGGCCCAGGGCTTCCAGGGTGTCGAGAATGCGTGGCAGGCCTTTCTTCCACGGGCCTTTGCCTTTGAAGCTGGCTTCGATGGCGGCCAGCGGCAGCGGCGCGGGACTGGCGCCCAGCAGCTGCGCCACGGCGCGCACCTGCTCGGGCAGGCTGCCGGGCCAGGGCTGGGTGGTGGAGATAGAGGCGCCCACGGCGGGTTCGGCGGCGGGGACTGGGGTGCCGTCACTGGCGGCTTCGGTTCGGGCTTCGGCCTCGGCCTCGCTCTCCACCCCGTCAATGCCCGCCTGCTCGGCCACCGGCCCGGGCGGCGGCGCGGTGGCGGCGGCCGCCGCGCGCTGATCCGGGTCCTGGAACTCGGGGCGCAGCCAGCGCACCGTGCCCGCTGCTTCTTCGGCGGCGCGTTTCGCGTTCAGTGCCACCAGCCGCTCCAGCAGGGTTTCGGTCCACGCGGCGCGGGCGGCTTCGTCGGCCCAGGGCACGGGGCCCAGGTCGCTCCAGCCGTAGGCCGCCAGTACGGCGGCGTCCAGCTCGTCGTGCAGGCTTTGCAGCACGCTCACCAGGCCCTGCTCGTGCAGTGCCTTGTCTTTGGGTAAGAGGGCTTCGCCGCGGCGCAGCTTGTCCAGCACGTTGTAGAGGCCTGTGAGCGTCACCGCCTCGTGCGCCGCCTGCCGCGCCTTGCGGTGCGCGTCCAGCTGCTCGGCCAGGGTGCGAATGCGCTCGGCCAGCGCGGGGGTGAGGCCGGTGTCGTCGTGGGGGAAGGGGAAGGTTTCGAAGCAGCGAGATTTGACGTACACCGGGTCGTTACCTACGCCGAGCCAGCTACCCGTTGCCAGCGACCAGTCCACATGCACTTGGGAACTGAGAACGCCGAGCATCAGTGCGTCGGCGAAGGCGAGAACGATCAGCTTGTTGTCAGGGAGCACGCTTTCGCTCAGAAACTGGAGAGTGCGGTGGCGGCTGGTTTCGACGGTGGCGATGTAGCGAAGCAATCCGGTCAGTGCGGGACGCAGGTCTTTACGTGGCTCACCAAAGGTCCACCAGTTGTCACGGTAGGTCGCTCGGTTGTTCTGGTCACGCTCCGGCTTCACCCGTTCGCTCACCCACTGAAACACCGCAGGGAAGCGCCGTCGAACCTCGTCAGCCGTCAGGCCGAAGAGGTCGATCACCAGCACGTCGCGTGACTTCGCATTGAGGTCGCGCCCGTTGCGGTATTCGCGGATGTGCCGCTCCAGCCCCGGCACCGTGCCCAGGCCGAGTGCGGCGGCTTCTTCGCGTGTGACGATGAAGCCCGCACCATGCAGTTTGACGCCGGGAGACGACACGCCGAGGTTGGCCTGCAACGCCTTGGCAGCGGCCACGTTGGCGCCCACGCGCAAGTCGCCGTGCAGCAAACCGCGCCGCTCGGCCAGCGCCACCACCACCTCGCCGTCCATTCCCTCATGCTCGCTCTGCACCGTGAGCAGCCGCCCTTCCTGCGGTTCAAGGGAGGCCACAGTCATGGCGATGCGCACAGCCGCGCCGTTCGCTCCGTCCACCCAGGGGTGGTCGGGGATGGCATAGGCCAGCGACAGCGCAGGCAGGCCGGAGCGGGTTGTGCCGGGGGCCGATTTCTGCGCGTTTGGCAGCATGAGGCCCCCGGCATGGCCTGCTCCGGCTGAAGGAACCTCGCCGTCGAGAGCGAACTGAACGACACGCCGGTTGAAGGTCTGCCGCAAGCTGTTGGTGGTGATGAAGCCGAACCGCCGAGCCCCACCCGCGCGCACCGTGAGCGCTGCCTTGTGCCACCAGTACATGACGAAGTCGGCGCTCTCGGGCACGTCTTTCCAGGTGCTGCGCAGCGCCTCGGCATACCCATCGCCCAGCGCGGAACGCATGGCACTGGCACCAATGAACGGCGGATTCCCCACGATGAAATCCGTCGCGGGCCAGTCGGCCGGGCGCGGGTTGACGTACTTCCACTGCGGCACCTGCGCGGCCTCGTCGGGCACGTCTTCGCCGGTCACGGGGTGTGGCTTGAACGTCACGCCGTCCCAGCGGGTGATGGTCTTGCCGTCGGCGTCCAGCGCGGGTTCGGCGGTGTCGTAGGCGAGCACGGCGTCGCGGTGTTCGATGTTGCGGTAGTCGTGCACCACGGGCTCGGCCACGCTGCCCAGGCCGCGGGTGCGCACATGCCATTGCAGCCAGCCGATCCACAGCACCAGCTCGGCCAGGGCGGCGGCGCGGCCGTTCAGCTCGATGCCGCGCAGCTGCTGCAGGGTGACGGTTTCGCCCTCCAGGCCCAGCTTGTCTTGCCGCTCGCCCAGCTGTTCGAGCTGGTCGAGCACCTCGCCTTCCAGGCGCTTGAGGTGCTCCAGCGTGACGTAGAGGAAGTTGCCGCTGCCGCAAGCCGGGTCCAACACGCGGGTGGTGCACAGCTGGTGGTGAAAACGCCGCACCTCGGCGCGGGCTTCTTCCAGCTTGGCTTCGCGCTTCTTGGCGTCTTTGGGGCCGTCCAGCTCGGCAGCCTCGCGCGCCAGCAGCACGGCGGCGGCCTGGGCGTGGGCCCAGTCGGCGCGCAACGGCTCCACCACGGTGGGCAGCACCAGCCGTTCCACATAGGCGCGCGGCGTGTAGTGGGCGCCCAGGGCGTGGCGCTCGCTGGGGTCCAGCGCGCGTTCGAGCAGGGTGCCGAAGATGGCGGGCTCCACTTCCTGCCAGTTGGCCTTGGCGGCGCGCAGCAGGCCGTCGATCTGCGCGGTGGTCAGGGGCAGCACGTAGCCGTCGGCTGCCGCGCCTTTGAACAGTTTGCCGTTGAAGCGCAGCACGTCTTGCGCAATGGCGGCGTTGAAGCCGCCTTCGTCCATCGACTTCCAGAACACCTTGAGCATCTGCACCAGGGTGGCGGGCTGTTCGCGGTACTGGCGCAGCAGGTGCACGAAGCTGCCTTGCTCTTCTGCCCCGGCCTTGGGCAGCAGGCCCACGTCTTCGGCAAACATGCTGAACAGACAGCGCGTGAGGAAGGCGGCCACGGCCTGCGGGGCGTGGCCCGCGGCTTCGAGGCTTTTGGCCAGCTCGGCCAGCTCGGCCGCCACGGCGCGGGTGACCTTGGCGCTGACGCGCGAGGGGTCGAGGGAGAGCGGGTCGGTCCACAGCGCGGCCAGGCGCGCGCGGATGGCGGGGTCGGCCAGCTGGTCGAGCCGGATGCGGTGGCTGCGCGGGTCGGGGAAGGGGGTGTAGGTGGCGCCGCTGCGGGTGAATTCGGCGTACAGCTCGATGACGTGGCCCACGTCGACCACCACCACAAAGGGCGGGCGCCCCTCGGCCGCGGGCAGGGCGCGGGCGTAGTCCTCGGCCTGCTGGCGGGCTTTGAGCAGGGCGTCGTCAAAGGCTTTGTTGGTGGCGCTGCCGGTGGCCTGCGCGGCGATGCCGGCCTTGAGCTTCTTGCTCTCCCAGACGAAGTGGCCGCGGCGGTAGCAGTCGACCCGGCCGGGGCTGGTGGAGCCGTCGCCGTGCTGGAAGGTGATGGGCCGCTCGAACATGTAGTCCTGCTCGGCAGTGGCGTGCGGACGCGGCAGGCCCAGCAGGTCGCACAGGTCGATCACGAAGCTCTGCGCGGTGGCGAGTTCGGAAGCGGTGACGCCCCGCCATTTGGCGATGAAGGCGTGGGCGGCGGCGGTGGTGTGGGCAGTGTCGGCGGCAGCGGTGACAGCGCTGGCGGCGGGGGTGGTGAGGGTCCCTGGGGGTTGGTTCATGCGGGGAATCATAGGGTCGACGGTCGCCGGGCCAGGGAGCGCGCGCTGGCGGGGGCTTCGCCAGTTTTCTGTGTGTAGCGAGTGTTTTTTGAATTTATGCTGTCTTTTGGATGGGAGACAACTCAAAGTCAAAACCGGAAGATCAAGCCCAGTTCAAACAAAACGGCTCCAATCCCATGACCAAGACAGGCAGACCCAGTTTCAGCATCCGGCCCGACCGGTTGAAGGCCTTGCGCGTGCAGGCCGGCCTTTCACAAAAAGCACTGGCCTGGCCGGTGTTCGGTGTGGAAACGCTGGACGCGAAGGTGTCAGACCCGCGCACGGCGGCGAACAGCTATCAGCGCGTCGAGCGCACGGGCAAAACCAGCAAGCAGGCCGCGAGGAAGATTGCTGAGGTATTGGCCCAGAAGCTGGGTCAAGACCCGGAAAAGACGCTGGCTTTTCTGTGTGGCGGCGCAGTTGAGGCGCCGCCTGACCGTGTCCAAGAGATCGAAAAACGCTTAAGAGAACAGTTCCGATTGGGCAGCAACAAGGCGCTGACATCAGAGCTGCAGCGGTACCACCAAGGTGACCAGCCCGATGAAGACGATGTCTGCATCGAAGAACTGGCGCGCCGCATCGCCTTCCTGCTGGAAACCGCGCAACTTGAGCAGCGCCGTGATGAGCTGGCAACGCTGGCCGAGCTCACCGGCTGGACGGTGGATGAACTGCTGCGCCCGAACAGCCTGCATGGCCACTGGCTGCTGAACACGAACACCCTCGTGCAGCGTGAAACCGCAACGCGGGAAACCGAAATCCTGCTGGGCGTTTCGGATGTGCTGCGCCGCATCGAAAAGCACGGCACGGAATGGCTCAGCAAACGAAACGAGAGCGATGCATGCGTGGAACTGAGTGAGGAGGCTCCGTGGTTCCGCGTGACCTTGAGCCTGCCCAGCTGGCCCTTTCGCCAGGAGTTCAGCTTTGTGCGATGCGCCCCCAGCTCCACGGGGTTGCAATGGGTGAACCCCAGCGAGTGGGATCGCTCGATGCTGCTTGGCGACGAATGGAGCGATTCCGCACTGGTGGAGTGGGCCTTTCAGCACGCCAATGTCGTCAAGGGGTTCAAGGCCGAAGAGCAATGGCCCTTTGACTTCGGGCGCCTTCGGTTCCAAGTGCGTGAGCGGATCAAGCCCGAGAACTGGGCGACGGCTGAGGACAAGGACTGGTGGCAAAGCATTGCAGTGCACAAAGGGTGCCTTGATGAAGAACCTGAACACGAGGCTGAAATACGTATCGACCGCCGCCAACAGGGCACTGAACATGCCTTTGTGACGAACCGGCTGGCATGGGCCCTGTGGGACGACGTGCTGCTGCCCTTGTTGTCGCCGACCCCTGTGCACTGGTGGGAAATCGAAGCATGGGGTTCAGGCATCCGAGTCCGTACGAAGAACTTCCTTCCCATTCACGAGACGTCCCGGTACGGGCTGGACGACAGCGGCCGAACTTATGGCATCCGGCTCGTGGAAGAAACCGAATCGGGTGAACTGCGCCGCGCACCGTGGCGCCTGAAAGACGTGCAGGAACTGGCTGAGCGCCTGCAGAAAGACCTGAAGGCCTGCCAGGAGCAGGTCGCCATCGGCCCGCAGCGGCCGCGCTGGCTCACGGCGGCTTAAACCCGCCCCCTTTTTCAACGAGCAGCGCCGGGATTGGTCCCGGGGCCGGCGTCGCTCGTCCCTACGTTCCCCGGGCCATGGAGAAAACATGTTGTTCCAACTCGAAAACGGACCCAGCAAGACCGGTGGACCGTCTGGCAAAGGCCGCGGCAACAACCCGCCGCGCAAGTAAGCCGCAGCAGTGTCGCTGCCCCGCATGGCCACCGTCATGGGGGGCAGCTTTTTCGATGGTTTGAAGGGAGATTAACGATGGGATTGCAGAAACACCACCGACTGGCTTTGCAAGCGGTGCGCAACCTGTGCCAAGGCATGGAAGTACAACTGGAGCCCGCGCGCAAACACCCGAAGGTGGTGGCGCGCTACGCAGGCAGGTGCATCCGGGTGAGTGTGTCCAGTTCGCCCGCGTGTCCAGAGGACGTGGTCAGAGGATGCGTGCGTGACGTGGTGAACCGCTTTGCGGCATGGGGTGTTGCGCTGCCTCGGTGAGCGAGCGCCTCGGCAAGCCAGCGATCAGCGGGCGCCTCAGAGGCCGGAACGGGGACGACGCGCCCTGGCCGCGCCGTAGACCACACCGTCCTCACGTTTGTTGACCGCCAGCACCAGCACCACAAGCTCGCCGTCTACGACGGCGTACACCAGGCGAACGCCCTGCTTGAGCAGCTTGATCTTGTAGCAACCCGCGAGGGGGCCGTGCAGTTGCCCGCCAGGCACGTGGGGGTTGTCGAGCCGCTTGGCGAGCAGCTTCTTGAGGTGGGTCCGCACCGAGCCGTCCAGCTGATGCCATTCGGCCAGCGCTTCGGGCATGAAGCGCAGTTCGTAGCGGTGCGGAGGCGGCGGGTCAGAGCTGGTCAAGATCGACCTTGATGGCGCGTGACTTGTCGGCCAGCCGTGCCGCCGCTTTGCGGTAGATGTCCTGGTCGGCGAGCTGCTCCAGCATGGATTCGAACAGTTGCGGTTCGACCATGTAGAAGGCGGGACGGTTGTGGTTGAGCACCGCCACGGGGCGGTTGCCCGCCTCGCGCAGAACAGCCGCCGGGTTCTTCTTGAACTCGGACATGCTCACCGACAGATCGGACAGGACGGCATCCATATTCAGCTCCAAAATTGGAGCTGAATTTAGAGCTCCAAGAGACCTTCGTCAAGTGTCTCGATTGGGATGAGGGGGACGGGCTTCGCAGTGCTCTGTGGAGCATTCGGCGGCGCTGGCGCCCACGACGGTGTTGGGGTTCCGTGGCGATCATGGCTCTGCATGCCCGGATGGCTGGAAACCGCGGGCGGTTCGACAGCGCCTGAGCACGCCGCCGGGCTGCCCGCGCGACCGCTGCGCGCCGGATAGGCCAGAATCGCACCGTTCCCTCCCTTTCCACGCCCTACCGATTGCTCCATGGCCGAATTCAAGAGACGCCTTCGCCGCTGGTTGCCCACCGCCCACACGCTGCAGGAGACCAAGGGGTTTGGCTGGCTGAGCCACTACCTGCACGCGCACCCCATGCTGTGGGTGATGCACCGGCGTGGCGTGGCGCTGGGGGTGGCGCTGGGCATTGGTATCGGGGTGTTCCCCTTGCCGCTGCAGATGCCGCTGGCCATGCTGGCGGCGGTGGCGCTCAAGGCCAATGTGGCCGCGGCGGCGGCCGCCACCTGGCTGACCAACCCGTTCACCATGGCGCCCATCTGGGCGCTGTCGGCGTTCCTGGGCTCGTTCGTGGTGCCGCAGGCGGCGCCCACGGCGGCCGCGGTCGTGCCGGTGCAGTGGGAACTGATGTCGCCCACCACCTGGCCTTCGGCGCTGTGGGAGCAGATCGTGTCCTGGGGGCCGGCGCTGCTGGTGGGCTTCCCGATGGCCGGCGCGGTGCTGGGCACCGCCGCCTACTGGCTGGTGTACTGGGGCTGGGCGGTGCTGATCCGGCGCGAGCGGCGGCGCCGCGTGGCCGGACGGTAACGCCTGGCGCCCGGTGAGCCCAGGGGCACCGCGGCCGGAGGACAAGGGACAGGGCTGACGAGCATGGAGATCATCGCGTTTCAGCCGCGTTGAGCGCGGTCCTGGCGGAGGGCGGGCCTCACCCGCCGTGGCAGGCGCAGGCCTCGCCACGCGCGGCGGCCACCAGTTCGTGCAGGATGCCGCAGCCTTGCTCGCCGGGCTGGCCGCTGCAGGCGGTGCGCAGGCTGCGCAGCTGTTTTTCGAGCGCGCGCAGGCTGACCAGGCGGGCGCGCACGCGGGCCAGGTGCTGGTCGATCAGGGCGTTGACGTCGCCGCACTCGGGCCCGGGCGCGTCCAGCGCGGCGAGCAGCTGGCGCACGTCCGCCAGCGGCATGTCGAGCGCGCGGCAGTGGCGGATAAAGGCCAGCCGTTCGAGCTGGGGCTGACCGTAGGTGCGGTAGCCATTGGCCTGGCGCGCGGGCGCGGGCAGCAGGCCTTCGCGCTCGTAGTAGCGGATGGTTTCAGCGTCCACGCCGGTGGCGGCGGACAGGGCTTTGATCTGCATGGCGGACTTCCGGCGAAAAAGCAGTTGACACTGTAGTGGCTCCAGGGTTTTCAATACATCCATTGAAGGAGAAGACCATGGCATGCACCTGTGAACACGAAGCCCCGCCCGCTGCCGCGCAGTCGCCGCGCTACCGCCGCATCCTGTGGCTGGCGCTGGTGTTGAACGCGACCATGTTCGTGGTGGAGCTGGCGGGCAGCCAGCGGGCGGATTCGCTGTCGCTGATGGCGGACGCGATCGACTTTGCAGGCGACGCGCTGAACTACGGCGTGTCGCTGGCGGTGCTGGGCGCAGCGCTGGCCTGGCGGGCACGTGCGGCCTGGGTGAAGGCCTGGACCATGATGGGTTTTGGCGCTTTCGTGCTGGGCCGCGCGGTCTGGTCGGTGTGGTTCGGCGCCGTGCCCGAGCCACTGACCATGGGGGCCATTGGTGCGCTGGCGCTGGCGGTGAACGTGGGTGTGGCGGCACTGCTGTACGCGTACCGGGAAGGCGACGCGAACATGCGCAGCGTGTGGCTGTGCTCGCGCAACGACGCGATTGGCAACCTGGCCGTGATGGGGGCGGCCCTGGGCGTGGCCGGCACCGGCACGGCCTGGCCCGACCTGGCGGTGGCCGCGTTGATGGCGGCACTGGCACTGCAGGGCGGGCTGGCGGTGCGCCGGCAGGCGCGGGCCGAACTGGCCGCCAGCGCCGCAGCGGCCGCACCGGGCTGCAGCACTGGGCGCGCCTGAGGCGAACCTGCGGCTACCATCGGCCGCACCATGCAAGTTTTTGACGCCGCGGCCACAGAAGCCGCCCTGCCCTACCCCGCCCTGATCGCCGCGCTGGACCAGCGGTTCGCCGCCGGCTGCGAGGTGCCCGCACGGCACGTGCACGAGATCGTGAACCCGCTGGGCGAGGCGGGGCTCGACGCGGCTGGCCGGCGCGTGACCAGCCTGATCATGCCGGCCTGGATACCGGGCCGGTACTACGGCGTGAAGATCGTCAACATCGCGCCGGGCAACGCCGTGCGCGGCCTGCCCGGGCTGCACGCCACCTACCTGCTGTTCGACGCGCGCACCGGCGCACCGCTGGCCCAGATGGACGGCGACGTGATCACCACGCGGCGCACGGTGGCGGCCTCGGCACTGGCGGGCCGGCACCTGGCACGGGCCGATGCGGCCCACCTGCTGGTGGTGGGCGCAGGCCGGGTGGCGCAGCAGCTGCCGGCGGCCTGGCGAGCGGTGCGCCCGATCGAACACGTGACGGTCTGGGCCCGGCGGGAGGACCAGGCACAGGCGCTGGCCGCACAGTGGCAGGCCGAAGGCTTCTCGGCCCGCGCCACGACCGACCTGCCGGGCGCCTGCGCCGCGGCCGACATCGTCAGCTGCGCCACCCTCGCCACCGAACCGGTGGTGCGCGGCGATTGGTTGCCCCCGGGCACGCACCTGGACCTGATCGGCAGCTTCACGCCCGCGATGCGCGAGGCCGATGACGCCTGCTTCCAGCACGCGCGCGTGTTTGTGGACACCGACGAGGCCCTGCAGAAAAGCGGCGATCTGCTGGTGCCGATGCAGCACGGCGTGTTCAGCGCCGATGAAGTGCGCGGCACCCTGACCACGCTGTGCAAGGGCGTGGCCACGGGCCGCAAGAGCGCCACCGAGCGCACGGTGTTCAAGTCGGTCGGCTATGCGCTGGAAGACCTGGCAGCCGCGGCGCTGGTGATCCAGCCGACGAACGGTCGTCATTGACGAATTGACGGCTTTGGAATTCAGTTCGCCAGCCCGCTAGCGGGCGTTCTTTTCGCTTTTGTATTACCGCCAGCCCGCAGGCGCCGCCGCGGGCGGGACGGATCCGCAGAACTGGCGGTGAAAAGCGTTCCAGTTCTGGGCTTGAGCACCGATAGACCTACCAAACGGTAGTGATCAACGGACAAACGGGCTCAAGAAAATGAAAAGCATCTTCCTGGTCGACGATTCAGCCACCATGCTGATGAGCCTCAAGGGCACCCTGGAGATCAGCGGTTTCAAGGTTGAGACGGCGGGTGACGGTGAAGCAGCGCTGAACAAGCTCAAGGCTGGCCTGAAGCCGGACCTGATCATCACCGACATCAACATGCCCCGGCTGGACGGGATCGGGCTGATCCAGGAGGCGCGCAAGCTGCTGCGCTTCACGCCCATCCTGGCGCTGACCACCGAAAGCCAGCAGGCCATGCGCGACAAGGCCAAGCAGATCGGTGCCACCGGCTGGCTGGTCAAGCCGGTGGGCGGTGCGGACCTGGTCAAGGTCGTCAAGCAAGTCCTGCCGGGCGCCTGAGACTCTTTCAAGCGGGTGCACCATGAAGCTCTCGATGCCTGTCGTGCGCCTGGAAGGGCGCCAGTTCGTCCTGCTGCTGCCCCTGCTGGGCGCCTGGATGGCCTACCTGCAGTGGCCCGACACCGTGTCGCTGCAGACCCTGCTGGCGCTGCTGGCCGGCTTTGGTCTGGGCTGGGCCTTCCGGCGCCGCGGCGACCGCATCAAGCTGACCCGCAACGCCCGCGACTCGGACGTCGTGGCGCAGGACATCCACACCCTGCACCAAGCCTTCGGGGTGCTGCGCAAGCAGGTGGAGGCGACCATCGTCACATCGGAAGGCGCGGTGATGGCCATGATGCAGCGCATGCAGCGGGTGCACATGCGCACCGGCGCCCTGCACGAACGTGTGCAGCAGGCGGTGCAACGCAGCCAGGCCATGTCGTCCGACTCGGTCAGCCGCGCCGGGCAGCACAGCGTGGCCATCGATGCGCTGGCCCAGCACCAGCGGGAATTTGAAACCACCCAGCGGGCCTACCAGGAACGCGTGCAGGCGGTGGCGCAGCAGGTGCGCCAGCTCACGCCGCTGGCGGCCCTGATCACCGACATCTCGCGCCAGACCAACCTGCTGGCCATCAACGCCTCGATCGAGGCGGCCCGGGCCGGTCGCGAGGGCGCGGGTTTCAAGGTGGTGGCGACCGAGGTGCGGCGCCTGTCCACGCAGACCGAAGAGGCTGCCCGCCAAATCAGCGAAGGCATCGCGCTGGCCGCCGAGGGCATTGACGAGGAAAACCGCCAGGTGCTGCAGGCCCAGTCGCAGACCACCGCGTCGCACCAGATCGGCGAGATCGCGGACCACATCCGCGTCATGAGCGACACCCTCACCGAGGTCGTGCCCTACCTGGGCCAGCTGTCCACCCACATGGACGAGGGCATGGTCGAGGTGACCGACGACATCATCAACACGCTGGGCGACATGCAGTTCCAGGACATCAACCGCCAGCTGCTGGAGCAGATCGGCTCGGCGATGGACAGCCTCTCGGACCACTTTGCGCAGATCTACCAGCTGATCGATGGCCAGGCGCCACCACCACCGGTGCTGCTGCGCGAACTGCTGGAGCGCTGGACCGACAACTACGTCATGCACGCCCAGCGCGTGGCCCACCTCGAAGGGTCCGGCCAGCGCAGTGCGGCGCACCAGGCCATCGAATCCGACCCGGCGCCACAGGACGCACCGCCGACCGAGCTGGTGCTGGCGACGCAAAACGGGCCCCGCATCGAACTGTTCTGACCGGCCACCCCGGCCGGAGCTTGCGTCCAGAAGGAGACAGGAAATGACCATCCGATACCTCAAGAAGCACGCCGCACTGGAAGACGTGGTCACGGTCGAAGAGGCCGAGGGCCTGTCGAACTGGCTGCGCGCCCAGCCCCGCCCTGCTGTGCACCTGGGCAAGTGCACCCACCTGCACAGCGCCGCCCTGCAGGTGCTGCTGGCCCTGCACCCGCGGTTGGTGGCCCCGCCACCGCAGCGCTGGCTGGCCCAGGTGCTGGCCGACGCCGAGCCGGATCCGACCTGACCCGAACCCACCCCGACCCCACTGTCCCTGCCCCTGAGGAGCCTTCCATGTCCCTGGTGATGAAAAACCGCGAACCCGCCGCCGCACTCAATGGCGCCCACCTGCCGGGCCTGACCCGCAACATGGCGCGCGACGCCGACGCCAACCGACGCCGCGCCCGCACCGTGGCCAAGCAGCAGCAGGCTGCTGAGCGGGTGGCCACGGCGTCCAACCAGCTGTCGGCCGGCATCAACGAGGCGGCCTCGGCGGCCGAGGAGCTCAAGCGCGCGTCGGACCAGATCGCCAGCGGAGCGGAAGAAGCCTCCGGCGCGGCCCAGGAATCGGCCGCGGCCATCAACCAGGTGGTGGGCGCCATTGCGCGCCAGCTCAACGCGGCCACCGTGGCCCAAGCCAAGGCCGAGGCGAGCCAGCAGCTGGTGGCCCGCATCGACAGCGAGGTGCGCGCCACCGTGGGCAACGTGGGCATGGCCGCCACGCGCCAGGCCGAGAGCGTGAAGATGGTGGCCGAACTGGAACGCCAGGCGGCCAACATCGGTGACATCGTCAAGGCGGTGGCCCGCATCGCGGACCAGACCAACCTGCTGGCGCTCAACGCCGCCATCGAAGCGGCCCGCGCCGGCCAGCACGGCAAGGGCTTTGCGGTGGTGGCCGACGAGGTGCGCACGCTGGCCGAGACCAGCGAAAAAAGCGCCAAGCAGATCCAGGACCTGGTGGCCCAGATCCAGGGCGAGGTCAAGGTGATCGCCACCGGCATCAACGAGGCGGCCGAGAGCATCCAGGCCGAGGTCGACAAGAGCGCGGTGATCCTGGACCAGCTCGACCAGATCCGCGCGGACGCGGCCGGCATCGCCAACGGCGCCACCGACATCGCGGCCGCCGCGCAGCAGGCCAGCGTGGCCTCGCAGCAGGCCATGAAGGGCAGCGAGCAGATCGCCGCCGCCGCGCAGGAGCAATCGTCGGCCGCCGAGGAAGCGGCCAAGACGGTGGAAGAGCAAAGCTCCGCGCTGGCCGAGTGCGAGAAGACGGCGCAGGGCCTGTCGGAAGTGGCCGACGAACTCAAGAACAGCTCGGACATCTCCAAGAGCGCCGAAGAAGTGGCCTCGGCCGCCGAGGAGCTCTCGGGCGCGGTCAACGAGATCAACCGCTCGGCCAGCCAGATCATGATCGCGCTGGAGCAGATCCGCAAAGGCTCGCAGACCCAGGCGGCCGCGGCCACCGAGTCGGCCGCTGCGATCACGCAGATCGAGAAGAGCGCCCAGCTGTCGGAACAGCGCGCCAGCAACGGCCGCGACCGGGCCGCGGCGATCAAGGGCCTGCTGGCCGAGAACAAGGGCCGCATCGACAGCCTGATCGCCAGCATTTCCGAGGGCGTGGACTCCACCCGCACCAGCAGCCAGCAGATCAAGGAGCTGGAGCTGGTGAGCCGGCGCATCGACAAGATCGTGGACGCCATCACCCAGGTCAGCATCCAGACCAACATGCTGGCGGTCAACGGCAGCATCGAGGCGGCCCGCGCCGGTGAATACGGCAAGGGCTTCGTGGTGGTGGCCACCGACATCCGCAACCTGGCCCACGACTCGGCCGAGAACGCCGACCGCATCAAGGACCTGGTCAAGGGCATCCAGGACCAGATCGCCACCGTGGGACGCGACCTGTCCGAGATCATGGGCTCGGGCCTGGTCGAGGTGGAGAAGGCCAAGTCGATCACGCTCAACCTGGTGGCGATGGAGACCGACATCGGGTCGATCGAGAAGGGCAACGTCGAGTCCGTCGGCGCGGCGCAGGAGATCGTCTCCGCACTGGCCCAGCTCAAGATCGGCGTGGACCAGATTTCGGCCGCGGCCCAGCAGGCCGAGAAGGCGTCCGAGCAGGCCGCCGCCGCCGCCAAGCAGCAGGCGCAAGGGGCCGAGGAGCTGAGCGCTGCCATCGAGGAAATCGCCTCGCTGGCCGACGAGCTGCAGAGCAACTGAGTCCCCCGACGCACAGCACTTGAGAAAGGAGGTCGGCCATGGGCATGACCCACCCCGACCAGGACGTCGAGGACGACCTGGAGACCGCCGCACCCGAGGCGCAGACCGTGGCCGAACACCAGTTCGTCACCTTCGGCGTCGCGGGCGAGATGTTCGCGGTGCCGATGGCCCCGGTGCAGGAAATCATCCGCGTGCCCGAGGTGGCGCGCATGCCGCTGACGCCGCCCGCCCTGGACGGCCTGGCCAACCTGCGCGGCCGCGTGCTGCCCATCGTCAGCCTGCGCCGGCTGTTCAACGCCGAACAGCGTCCGCACGACGACGCGACGCGAGCCCTGGTGATCAACCTCGGCCAGCCGCTGGGTTTTGTGGTCGACCGTGTGGCCAGCGTGGTGAGCGTGGAGCCGGGCGAGATCGAGCCGGCCACCGCCATCCAGAGCATGGTGCAGGCCGAGTACCTGACCGGTGTCATCAACCGCGCCGGCCCCGACGGGCAGCGCCAGCTGATCCTGGTGCTGGACTTCCAGCACCTGATCGCGGACCAGTTCCAGCGCAGCGTGCGCACCGCGCGGGCCGACAGCGGTCCGGCGCTGCAGGCCTCGCGCACCGAAACCGTTGCCGCAGCCGAAGACCTGCGCCTGGTCAGCTTCACCGTCCACGGGCAGGAGTACGCGATCGACATCGCCGCGGTGCAGGAGATCGTGCAAGTGCCCGAGCGCTTCACCCGCGTGCCCAACGCGGCCCACCATGTGCTGGGGCTGATGTCGCTGCGCCAGCGCCTGCTGCCGCTGGTGTCGCTGCGCAGCCTGTTCGGCATGCTGGACGCGCCGGCCGACGAGCACCAGCGCATCGTGGTGGTGGGCCTGCCAGGCGGTGGCCAGGTGGGCCTGGTCACCGACACCGTCAAGGAAGTGCTCAGCGTGCCGCGCCACCAGGCCGAGCCGGTGCCCGAGGCACTGGCCAGCAGCCACCAGCTCGACGAGTTCGAGTCGATCTGCCGCCTGGAAGACGGCAAGCGGCTGGTCTCGATCATCGCCACCGACAAATTGCTGGGCATGCAGGCCCTGGCCGACGCGGCCGGCCTGGCCCTGGCCCAGGGCGGCGCCGCCGCACAGGAGAAGAACCCCATGAACCCGAACCAGGCCCAGCGCGGCGCGCAGGACGGCGACGACGACGCCCAGGTGGTGATCTTCCGGCTCGGCGCCGAAGAGTTCGGCGTGCCCATCATGAGCGTGCAGGAGATCGTGCGCGTGCCCGAGGTGCTCACGCGCGTGCCGCGCACGCCCCGCTTCGTCGAGGGCGTGATCAACCTGCGCGGCACGGTGCTGCCGGTGATCGACCAGCGCAGCCGCCTGGGCATGGAGAGCATCGCCCGCAACGACCGCCAGCGCATCATGGTCTACACCCTGGGCGGCCAGCGCACCGGCTTCATCGTCGACTCGGTGGCCGAGGTGCTGCGCATCGGGCGCCACCAGATCGACGCCGCCCCCGACCTGAGCGACGAACAGGGCCGGCTGATCACGCAGGTGGCCAAGCTCGATGGCGACCGCCGGCTGGTGATGCTGATCGACCCCGCGCACCTGCTGGGCGCACGCGAGCTGCGCTCGCTGGAGGGCATGGCACCGCCCGCCCGGCAGGACGATGAACCCCTGCCGCTGGCCAAAGCCGCGTGAGCCCCGGGACGGAGGCGACATGACCCGCGTGCTGGTGGTGGACGATTCGGCGCTGATGCGGCGCCTGCTCGCCTCGGTGCTGACCGAGGCGGGCTGCGAAGTGGTGATGGCCCGCAACGGGCTGGAAGGGGTGCGCCAGCTGGTGGACACCCAGCCCGACGTGGTGACGCTGGACATCAACATGCCCGAGATGGACGGCCTGACCGCGCTGTCGCTGATGATGCAGGCCCGGCCCACGCCGGTGCTGATGGTGTCGTCGCTGACGGCCAAAGGCGCGCAGGCCACCTTCGAGGCGCTGGCCCTGGGGGCGGTGGACTTCATCGCCAAACCGGGCGGCACGATTTCGCTGAGCCTGGACGAGATCGCCGGGCAGCTGGTGTACAAGGTGCGCGCCGCCGCCTGCTCGCGGCTGCGCACCGAACGGCCGGGCGCCCACCGCCCAACAGCCGAGCCGGTGCGCCGGTCCCACGGCGCCCCGGCCCCTGCACTGCGACGCGAGACCTCGGCACCGCCGGCCCGCACGGCCGCGGCCCCGCTGCGCGCCAGCGCGCCCGATGCGGTGCGCCGGCCCGCGGGCCTGGTGGTGATCGGCGTGTCCACCGGCGGCCCGCGCACGCTCGAAAACGTGCTGCCGGCCCTGCCGGCGGACTTCCCCTGGCCGGTGGTGATCGCGCAGCACATGCCCCCCAACTTCACCGAGGCCTTCGCCGCCCGCATGGACCGGCTGTGCGCGCTGACGGTGCGCGAGTGCCGGGACACGATGCCGCTGGAGGCGGGTCACATCTACGTCGGCCGCGGCGGTACCGACATGGTGGTCTCCGAACGCCTGGGCCGCCTGGTGGTGCAGCCGCGTGCGGAAACACCGGGTCACCCCTGGCACCCCTCGGCCGATGTGCTGACCGACAGCGCCATGCGCCACCTGCCGCCCGAGCGCATCGTGGGCGTGCTGCTCACCGGCATGGGCAACGACGGTGCCCAGGCCATGAGCCAGCTCAAGGCGCGCGGCGGTCGCACCATCGCCGAAGCCGAGGAGACGGCGGTGGTGTTCGGCATGCCGCTGGAGCTGATCGAACGCCAGGGCGCGAGCACGGTGCTGCCCTGCGGGGCGGTGGCCGCGCAGCTGTGCCAGTGGGTGTGCTGAAACCCCGACAACCAACCAGGTGAACCCATGGGACTGAGAAAGACACACACCGGCCCGGAAGCGTTGCGCGAGGTGGTGGACCGCGAGTACCCGCGCAACCGCGATGGCCTGATCGCCCAGCTGCGCGAAGGCGACGTGGAACAGCGCCGCTGGGCCGCACGGGACCTGGCGCAATACCCGGACGCGATCGCCAGCCTGGGCGAACGCCTGCTGCAGGAGCCGGTGGCCAATGTGCGCGAGGCGATCTTCACCACCCTCAAGTCTCTGGCCAGCGACGCGGCTGTGGCCGTGCTGATGCCCCTGCTGCGCAGCGACGACGCCATGCTGCGCAACGGTGCCATCGAGGCGCTGGCGGGCATGCCGTCCCAGGTAGCGCCCCGGGTGACGGCACTGCTGCAGGACCGGGACCCGGACGTGCGCATCTTCACGGTGAACCTGCTGGGTGAGCTGCAGCACCCGAAAGTGCCGACCTGGCTGATCGATGTGATCGACCGCGACGAGCAGGTCAACGTGGTAGCCGCTGCCATCGAGGTGCTGGCCGAGGTCGGCTCGCAGGGCGCCTGCGAAGCCCTGCAACAGGTCAAGCAGCGCTTCGCTGCAGAACCCTTCATCGCCTTCGCCGCCGACATGGCCACGCAACGCATCGAGGCGCCGTGATGAAAGCCGCTACGTTGCGCCAGGCGCCGACCATCACCGACGCGGACTTCGAGAAGTTCCGCGACTTCTTCTACCGCAAGACGGGCATCCACTTCGACGACTCCAAACGCTACTTCGTCGACAAGCGGCTGATCGACCGCGTCGAGGCCACCGGCGCGGACGACTTCCGCAGCTACTTCATCGCCCTGCGCTTTGACACCAGGGGCGAGGAACTGCAGCACCTGACCAACGCGATGACGGTCAACGAGACCTATTTTTTCCGCGAGTCCTACCAGTTCGACTGCATGGTCAACAGCATGCTGACCGAGATCACGCGCCACAAACGCAAGGGCAGCCGCATCCGCATCTGGTCGGTGCCGTCGTCGACCGGCGAGGAGCCGTACTCGATCGCGATCTACCTGCTCGAGCGCTGGGCCGGCATCGACGACTACGAGGTGGAGATCCTGTCATCGGACATCGACACCCAGGTGCTGGAGTCGGCGCAGCGCGGCGTTTACTCGGCGCGCTCGGTCGGTCAGCTGCCCAAGGCCTACCTGGACAAGTACTTTGAAAAGCTCTCGGGCAGCGAATTCCGCATCTCGCGCGACCTGGTCTCGGCGGTGGAGTTCTCGCACGTGAACCTGACCGACGCCAGCCACACCCGCAAGATGCGCAACATCGACCTGGTGTTCTGCCGCAACCTGCTGATCTATTTCGACGACCTCTCGCGCCGTGTGGCCGCCGAGGCCATGTACGACGCGATGAACCCGGGCGGCTTCATCTGTCTGGGCCACTCCGAATCCATGAGCCGCATCAGCTCGCTGTTCCAGGTGCGCAAATTCCCGGACGCCATGGTCTACCAGAAACCCCTCGACGGAGCGCAGCCATGAGCCACAGCATCCTGGTCATCGACGACGCCGCCACTGTGCGCATGTACCACCGCAAGATGCTGGGCGACGCCGGCTGGCGGGTGGACGAGGCCATCAACGGCGTGGAGGCGCTGGAGAAGGTGCTCGAACGCCCGCGCAGCGAGCCCTTCGACCTGTTCGTGGTCGACATCAACATGCCCAAGATGGACGGCTACACCTTCGTGCGCGAACTGCGGCGCCTGGTGCCCGGCGGCGAAGCTCCGGTGCTCATGGTCAGCACCGAGGCCCAGGCACACGACAGCAGCGCCGCGCAGGACGCGGGGGCCAACTGCTACCTGGTCAAACCGGCCAAACCGAGCGAACTGGTGCTGACCGCCGCCCTGCTGCTGGGCGACGCGGGCGCGGCGCGCCAGGCCGTGCAGACCTTCATTGCCCTGGGAGGGGCCGCATGAACACCACCGAACTCCTCGACCAGTTCGTCTCCGAGGCGCGCGAGTGCCTGGAGAAGATCGGCACCCGGCTGCTGGACGTCGAACGCGCGCCGGGCGATCCCGAGCTGCTCAACGATCTGTTCCGCCTGGTGCACACGCTCAAAGGCAACTGCGGCCTGTTCGATTTCAAGGACCTCGAACGCGTCGTGCACGCCGGCGAGGACCTGCTCGACCAGGTGCGCCACGACCGGCTGCGCTACGGCAGCGCGATCGCCGACGCGCTGCTGGACGCGATGGACTACGCCAGCGAACTGGTGGACGCGATCGCCCAGACCGGCCAGCTGCCGCAGGGCACCGGCGACCGCTCGCAGGCGCTGGCGCAGTCCCTGCGCAGCCTGCTGCCGGGGGCCGGCGGCGCCACGGCGCCGACACCGGTGGCGCCCGCCGCCGCTCCGCTCTTGAGCGCACCGCACGCGGCCCCCGCGGCGGTGCCGCGCCCGGACTGGCTGGACGACGTGCCCGCCGACTGGCTGCAACCGGGCCGCGTGGTGCTGTGCTACACCCCCGAGGCGGAATGCTTCTTCAAGGGCGAAGACCCCTGGCTGCTGGCCACCCACACCCCTGGGCTGGTCGCGCTGCGGGTCACGCCCCGCGAGCCCTGGCCGGCGGCCGACCAGTTCGACTGCTACCAGTGCAACCTGGTGTGCTGGCTGGTGTCGGACGCACCGCTGGCCTATGTGGAAGACCACTTCCGCTGCGTGCCCGAACAGATAACCTCCCACGCCGTGGAGGCCACGGCAGCGCCAGAGGCCGCACCGGCGGAAGACCAGCGCGCACAGACGCTGCTGCAGCTGCGCGTCGCGCAGATGTGGCGCGAGCAGCTGGGCCTGCTGGCGCGCCCGGCCGTGGCGGCCACCAGCGTGAGCGCGGTGCGCCGCGCCATGGCCCACCTGCTGGACTGCTGGGGCGACGACGCGGCCCGCGCCGCGGCGCTGGAACTCTCCCAGCTGCCCGAAGGCGCCATGGCCCTGGCCAGCTGGGCCGCCAAGGCCTTGCCGGTGGCAGGCGCCGGTGGCACCGACACCCCCGACGCCACGGCGGGCTCGGCTCTGGTCGCTGCCCCCGAGCGCCGCATGGGCTCGGGCCAGCCGGCCGCCGACGACGCCAACCACCCCGGTGCGCGCGTGCTCAAGGTCGGGCAGGACAAGATCGACCGCCTGATGGACCTGATCGGCGAGATGGTGGTCGCCAAGAACGCGCTGCCCTACCTGGCGCAGCGCGCCGAGGACCACTTTGGCCAGCGCGAGCTGGCGCGCGAGATCAAGGCGCAGTACTCGGTCATCAACCGCATCGCCGAAGACATGCAGCACGCCATCATGCAGGTGCGCATGCTGCCGGTGGGCACCGTGTTCCAGCGCTTTGGCCGCCTGGTGCGCGACCTCAGCAAGAAGCTGGGCAAGGAGGTGCAGCTGGTGATCGAGGGCGAGGACACCGAGGCCGACAAGAACGTGATCGAGAGCCTGGCCGACCCGCTGATCCACATCCTGCGCAACAGCCTGGACCACGGGCTGGAGCTGCCCGACGTGCGGCTGGCCGCCGGCAAGCCGGCGCGCGGCACCCTGCGGGTGGCGGCGCGGCAGGAAGGCGACCGCGTGCTGCTGGACATTTCCGACGACGGCGCCGGGGTGGACACCGACCGGGTGCGCGCCAAGGCGGTGGAGCGCGGCCTGATCCCGGCCGAACGCGCCGACCAGCTCAGCGAACAGGAAGCGGTACAGCTGATCTTCCTGCCCGGCTTCAGCACCGCCGAACAGATCTCGGACCTGTCCGGCCGCGGCGTCGGCATGGACGTGGTGCGCTCGGCGGTCGAGCGCATCAATGGCACGGTGGAACTGGGCAGCGTGCGCGGCCAGGGCACCACCATCCGCCTGGCGCTGCCGCTGTCGATGGCGGTGACCAACGTGATGATGATCGAGGCTGCGGGCCGGCGCTTCGGCATCCCGATGGACCTGATCGTCGAGACGGTGCGCGTGCCGGCGGACGAGATCCACCATTTCAAACGCGCCATGACAGTGGTGCTGCGCGGGCGCATCGTGCCGCTGCGCGCCCTCAACGAACTGCTGTCGGTGGACGAAGAGCCCCTGCTCAACGAAGCGGGCGAGCACGCGGTGCTGGTGATCCGCCACGGCATGGAAAACGTGGGCCTGCTGGTGGACAACTTCGAGGGCACGAGCGACATCATCCTCAAGCCGCTGGAGGGGGTGCTGGCCGGCATCACCGGCTTCGCCGGCACCGCCCTCATGGGCGACGGCAGCGTGCTGATGATCCTCAACCCCAAAGAGCTGCTCTGAACCGCGGCGGGCGCTGCGGGGGACGGCGCCCCGGCCTACACTGCGGGTTGATCCGGCCCTGCAGAAAGCCCACCATGCCACGTCTCCCCACCTATTTCGTCTCGCACGGCGGCGGCCCCTGGCCCTGGATGCGCGACATGACCGGCGGCCGTTACGACCGGCTCGAAGCCTCGCTGCAGGCCATGGCCCGTGAAACCGCCGGCCAGGTCCGCGCCATCCTCATGGTCACCGCCCACTGGGAAACGCCGGGCGGCTTCGAACTGTCGTCGTCGCCCCGGCCGGGCATGATCTACGACTATTACGGCTTCCCCGAGCACACGTATCAGATCCACTACCGCGCGCCGGGCTCGCCCGAACTGGCGCAACGCGCACAGGCCCTGCTGCAAGGCGGCGGCATGTCAGCCCGGCTCGACGACGGGCGAGGCTTTGACCACGGCACCTTCTCGGCGCTGCAGGCGGCGTACCCCGAAGCGCAGATCCCGGTCGTGCAACTGTCCATCCGTGCCGACTTCGACCCGGCAATCCACATCGCCGCCGGCCGCCTGCTGGCGCCGTTGCGCGACGAAGGCGTGCTGGTCATCGGCAGCGGTCTGAGCTACCACAACCTGCGCCTGTTCGGCCCGGCCGGCCGCGAACCCTCGCGCGCGTTCGATGCCTGGCTGCAGCAGACCCTGGTGGGCTCCAGCCCTGAGCAACGCGACGCGCGCCTGCTGCAGTGGGAACAGGCCCCGGCGGCCCGCACCGCCCACGCCCGTGAAGACCACCTGATCCCGCTGATGGTGGCGGTGGGTGCGGCCCACGAAGAAGCGGCCACCTGCGTGTACCACGAGGACGAATTTTTCGGGGCCCTCACCGTCTCCAGCTTCCGCTTCGGGCCGCTGCCGGCGGCCTGAACGGCCCGGACGGACACCGGACCTCAGCCCAGGTCGCGGCGCTCCTGCTGGCCGGGACGCAGCGCGTAGCGGGTGAGCGCATCCAGCGCCTCCACCTCGACCTGCGCACGGCGCGGGCCATAAACCTCGGCCCTGAGCCAGGCCAGTTCGTCGGCCAGCGCCGCTTCGCTGCCCAGGTTGCAGTACCAGACCTTGCCCTCGCCGTCCCAGCGGTAGCCGCGGGCCTTGAGCTTGTCCTTGCTGTCGAACGGCGAGCCAGTGGCGCGCAGCTTGAAGCTGGGGCGCTCGGCAGCGGCCATCAGGCGCTGCAGGCCATTGAGGCCGTCGTCACCCACCCGCTGGCCCAGCACCTGCAGCAGGGCCTGGCAGTCCACCAGGGCGCGGTGCGCGTCGTAGAACCAGCCCTGGTCTTGCGCCAGCGCACTGAGCTTGGCCGATTCGGCGCCCATAGCCTTCCAGTCGATGTCGGCGAACGAGCAGGCCCAGGCCTTGTGGGCAAAGCCGGGAAAACGCGCCTCGACAAAGGGCCGGTCGAAACCGGCGTTGTGCGCCACCACCAGGTCGGCGCGGTCGATCAGGACCTGCACCTGCGCATCGTCCAGCCGCTGGCCGCGCACCATGTCGTCGCTGATGCCGGTGACCTGTTTGGCCACCTCGGGGATGGGCATGCCGGGGTCTTCAAAACCTTCGAAGGTCTCCACCGGGCCAAAGGGCTGGCCAGTGGCCACGTCGACCTGCACCAGCAGCATCGCCAGTTCGATGATCTTGTCGCTGGCATGGGACAGGCCGGTGGTTTCGGTGTCGAGCACCAGCACACGCTGCACGCCGGCGGTGTGGCTGGCCGGCGCCGGGCCGTGGTCCAGCACCGGCACAAGGCGGCGCAGGACGCGGTAGTCGGGGTGTTGCGCCAGCCGCTCGGCCATCTGCGCGGGACTCAGCTCGGCCCGCTCAGCCTTTGAGGGGGTGGCCTCGACCGCAGGGGCCTTGGGCGGGTCGAAATCGAAGCTGAACTGACTCATGAAGGCCCGCCGGTGTGGTGCAGCGCCGTCCCGGGGAGCAAGCCAGGGCCTGACGCGACCCGAAAAGCCCACCTGGAAACAGCAAAGCCGTTGGGATCAACGGCTTTGAAATGGTGGTGCGGCTGGCGGGGATCGAACCCACGACCCTTGGCTTCGGAGGCCAATACTCTATCCACTGAGCTACAGCCGCACGGCGAAAACAGCTCGGATTCTCGCACACCGCTGCCCTTCTCCCATTCACCCGCGCAGCGCCCTCTCGGCACACGCGTGTTCGCCCGGTGATTCGCGCGCGCGGGCAAATAAACCCAATGCAATCCTTTGCACCATTGGTGCTTTCCATGGCGTTGTTTTGGGCTTGATTTTGAGCGTTACGTACTGGTTACGGCGCGCCATTTCAGGGTTTCTACCGAATGCAATCGTTTGCGCTGATGTTGCAATTCGATGGCTTTTTCGAGACATGGTTCCCGCTTTCTGCGCACCAGTCGACGAAAAAGGCCCCACTTCACAACATTTCACCTTCGGAGATTCCTCATGCAACACGTCTTCAAACTGGCCGCCGTGGCCGCCCTGTGCGCCGCCGCCACTGCCCAAGCCGCTGTCGGCTTCGACGCCAACCTCGAAACCAACACCGACTTCCGCAAGGAAACCGCCACCCAAGACTCCATCACCAACGGTGGTCGCGTCGAAATCAACGCCGCTGGCGAAGCCAAGAACGGCGACTACTTCGTCAAGGCACGCGGCACCATGCTGGTGGGCCTGACCGGCGACGGCGTGAGCATCGATGACGCCTGGGTTCAGGCCGGCAGCAGCAGCATGGACGTCAAGGTCGGTCGCTTTGAAGCGATGGATCTGTTCCCCCTGGGCAAGGACGTGGCCGCCAACATCGGCAACGTGGGCTACAACGCCAACACGCTGCGTGGCCGCATGAAGGACGGTCGCCTGCACGCGGCCCTGGGCGTGAACGCCTCGTCGGCGGTCCGTTTCGAACTCGGCCTGGTGACCGAGAAGCAAGCTGAAGGCAAGAGCTACGGCCTGCGCCCTGTGGTCCAGTTCAACGCTGGCGCCCTGACCCTGCGCGCTGGTGTCGAAGCCATCAAGGCCGACGGCGGTGGTGCATCGTCGACCGGCCTGGGCCTGACCGCCGGTTACGCTATGAACAGCAGCACGACCATCAACGCCAACTTCGCCAGCAACAGCAAGCAGGACAAGAACGCCTTCGGCCTGAATGCCACCTTCGGCGATGCCGGCGTGGGCTTCATCCAGGGCAAGAACAAGGCCACCAACGTCAAATCGACCTCCCTGTACGCCGCGTACAGCTTCTCGCTGCTGGGCATCAAGGGCGCGTCCATCACCCCCGCACTGGGCTTCTACAAGGAAACCGGCAAGTCCAACGACACCGCTTTCCGCGTGCGCATCAACTACGCGTTCTGACCGGGCCGCCTTACCGGTCTGCACCGGGTGCGCGTCACGCGCGTACCCGTTTTTTTCAAGGCGATCAGAGTTGGCCCGGCGCTTCACAGCGTCGGGCTTTTTTTCGCCTGGGGCCGGAGCAACCCAGCCACGGCCTGGCCTTGAAGGCAATGGAATAATCCCTGTATGGCCACCACCTCCCGTCCGAAGAAGGCTTCCGCGCCCCCCGCCGCCGTGGCCCCCGCCGTGTCGACCGAACAACCCGCCGGCCCCGGCAAACGCCGCATGCAGATGACCGACATCGCGCGCATGGCGGGGGTGTCGGCCTCCACCGTGTCGCGTGCGCTCAGCGGCAGCCCGCTGATCCCAGAGGCCACGCGCATCCGCATCACCGAGCTGGCCAACTCGCTGGGCTACCGGATCAATGTGGGCGCAGCCAACCTGCGCAAGCGCGATGTGCAAACCGTGGGCGTCGTCATCCTCGGCGACAGCCTGCAGATGATTTCGGACCCGTTTCTGCTGAGCATCCTCGGCTCGGTGGCCGACACGCTGGACGAGCGCGGCATGAGCCTGCTGCTCACGCGCCTGAAGGACAACCGCAAGGACACGCTGTCCAACCTGGTGGGCAGTGGCCAGGTGGCGGGACTGATCGTGATCGGGCAGCTGACGCTGCACGACTACCTCAACGAGCTCTCGCGCAATGGCTTCCCCATGGTGGTCTGGGGCGCCAACTTGCCGGATGCGATGTACCCGGTGGTGGGCGGCGACAACGCCATGGGCGGCTACCTGGCCACGCGCCACCTGATCGAGCAGGGCTGCCGCCGCATCGCGTTTTTCGGGGACATTTCGCACCCGGAAGCCGGTCTGCGCTACCAGGGCTACGCGCGTGCCTTGCAGGAGGCGAACATCCCGCAGGACCCGCGACTGCTCCAGTCCTTCCTGTTCGGCGACACCCGCATCCGGCAGGTGATCGACAACTGGCTGGACCAGCAGCTGAGCTTTGACGCCATCTTCGCCTCCAGCGACGTGACCGCCATCTCGCTGATGGGATCGCTCAACGAGCGGGGCATCTCCGTACCTTCTCAGGTGCGAATGGTGGGATACGACGACATCGCCCTGGCCGAGCACGTGCACCCGACCCTGACCACCATCCGCCAGCCCACCACCGAGGCCGGGCGGGCCCTGGTCAACCTGCTGTTCGAGGCCATCGCCGGCCACCCGCGCCGGTCCGTCGTGCTGCCGGCCGAGCTGATCCGCCGCGAAAGCAGCCTCTGAAAGGGCAAGTGCCCCCACGCTCCGCCGCTGACGCGGGTCGCTGCCCCCCGAGGGGGCTGATCCGGTTTGGGGCGGCCCAGCGCCGGATCGCTCGAGCCCCCACGCTGCGCCGCTCCGCAGCCGCGCACCCGTTTTCGTAACCATTTTGTTCTCGGGACATAGGGCAAACCCCATCATGCAATCGATTGCATCGGTGCTGTAATTTTGTGACGGCCTGCTGTAAGGGCCGTGCAATGCCGCCGTTTTCTGGGCGGCAGACACGAAAGGCTTCCCCATGGCGCAGTCCGGTTTGCGTTTGCGAGACATCAAGAAAAGCTACGGCCGCGTGGACGTGATCCACGGCGTGGATCTGGACATCGAACCGGGTGAGTTCGCGGTCTTCGTCGGCCCTTCGGGCTGCGGCAAGACCACGCTGCTGCGCATGATCGCGGGCCTGGAAGACATCTCCAGCGGCGAGTTGTCGATCGGCGAGCAGGTGGTCAACGAACTGCCGCCCAGCGAACGCGGCGTGGCCATGGTGTTCCAGAGCTACGCGCTCTACCCGCACAAGACGGTCTACGACAACATGGCCTTCGGCCTGAAGATCGCCAAGGTGCCCAAGGACGAGATCCAGCGCCGCGTGAACGAAGCCGCCGGCATCCTGCAGCTGGGCGACTACCTGCAGCGCCTGCCCAAGGCCTTGTCGGGCGGTCAGCGCCAGCGCGTGGCCATCGGCCGCGCCATCGTGCGCAACCCCAAGGTGTTTCTGTTCGACGAGCCACTGTCCAACCTGGACGCCGCCCTGCGCACCAAGATGCGCGTCGAGCTGGCCACGCTGCACCGCCGCCTGGGCGCGACCATGATCTACGTGACGCACGACCAGGTCGAGGCCATGACGCTTGCGGACAAGATCGTGGTGCTCAACAAGGGTCGCATCGAACAGGTCGGCGCGCCGCTGGAGCTCTACCACCGCCCCGCCACGCGCTTCGTGGCGGGCTTCATCGGCTCACCGCAGATGAACTTCATCGAAGGCGCGCACGCGCAGGCGCAGGGCGCGCACTGCGTGGGCATTCGGCCCGAACACCTGCGGCTGGAGGCTGAAGGCCCCATCGAGGGCGTGCTGCGCCACGCCGAGCTGCTGGGCAACGAAACCTTTGCGTACATCGACGCCGGCGCGCTGGGCGAACTGACCGCCCGGGTCGAAGGCACGGTGACCGTGCAGCCCGGCCAATCGCTGCGCCTGGGTTACCGGCCCGAGCACCTGTACCGATTCGACGCCGCCGGCCTGCGGATCTGAGATTCCCTTTTTCACCCCGCTTTGCGGATGGGCCGCGAAGCACCAACGAGGAGACAAGCACGATGTTCAAAACCACCACCATCGCCGGCGCCGCCGCACTGGCACTGGGCACCCTGGGCGCCACCGCCCAGGCCGCCGACTACAAGGGTCCCAACCTCAAGGGCGAGACCGTCACCATCACCTGCCCCTGGACCGGCGCCGAAGAAGGCTTCTTCAAGAAGGTGATCGCCAATTTCGAGAAGGCCACCGGCGCGACCGTGAAGCACTCGTGCTCACAGAGCTCCGAGCAGCAGATCGTGATCGACATCAAGGCCGGCTCGCCGTCCAACATCTCTGTGTTCCCGCAGCCGGGTCTGGCCGCCAACATGGCCGCCATCGGCGGACTGACGCCGCTGGGCGACAAGTCGCGCGACTGGGTCAAGTCCAACTTCGCCGCCGGCAGCTCGTGGGCCGACCTGGGCACCTACAAGGGCAAGGACGGCAAGAACAACTTCTACGGCCTGTTCTACAACGTCAACGTCAAGAGCCTGGTCTGGTACATCCCCGAGAACTTCAAGGAGAAGGGCTACAAAGTGCCCAAGACCATGGAAGAGCTTCAGGACCTGACCAAGAAGATCGCCGCCGACGGTGGCAAGCCCTGGTGTATCGGCCTGGGTTCGGACGCCGCCACCGGCTGGCCCGCAACCGACTGGGTCGAGGACATGATGCTGCGCACCCAGAGCCCGCAGGTCTACGACGACTGGACCAGCAACAAGATGAAGTTCAACGACAAGCGTGTCGTCGAAGCCATCGACGCCTACGGCTGGTTCGCCCGCAACGACGCGTACGTGGACGGTGGCGCCAAGGCCGTGGCCACGGTGAGCTTCAAGGACAGCCCCAAGGGTCTGTTCGGCTCGCCGCCCAAGTGCTACATGCACCGCCAGGCCTCGTTCATCCCGGCCTTCTTCCCCGAAGGCAAGGCCGATGACGCCGACTTCTTCTACTTCCCGTCCTACAAGGCCAAGAACCTGGGCAACCCGGTGCTGGGCGGCGGCACGATCATGACGATCACCAAGGACAGCAAGGGCGCCCGCGCCTTCATGGAATACCTGCAGCACCCGCAGGCCCACGAGATCTGGATGGCCGAAGGCGGCTTCCTGACCCCGCACAAGGGTGTGGACCTGGCCAAGTACAAGACCAAGGGCCAGCGCAAGCAGGGCGAGATCCTGCTGGGCGCGACCACCTTCCGCTTCGATGGTTCCGACCTGATGCCCGGCGCCGTCGGTGCCGGCAGCTTCTGGAAGGGCATGGTTGACTACTCGGGTGGCAAGTCTGCTCAAGCGGTCGCAGACGACATCCAGAAGAGCTGGGATGCGTTGAAGTAAACCGGCTCCCCCCGCGCCGCCTTTGGCGTCACCCCCCAGGGGGCGATGCCAGCGGCCCGGCGGAGCCGGTTCCGCGGCATCCTGGACTGGGTGCATGGCGCTCCGGCGCCAGGTTGGCCGCCCTGTTTTTTTCGCTTGGACTGACCACCATGACCGATTCAATCTTCCAGACCCTTCTGGCCGTGGTGGTCAGTGTCGGTGTCTGCCTGCTGTATTTCGCGGGCAGCAACTGGCTGCTCGACAACGTGCTGACGCGGCCGTCGATGCCGCGCCAGCGGCGCGAACGGCTGCGCGAGGGCGTGCGGCCCTGGCTGTTCATCGCGCCGGCCCTGCTGCTGCTGGGCGTGTACCTGGTCTACCCCTTCTTTGAAACCCTGCGCCTGAGCTTCATGGACGCCACCGGCGAAGGCTTCGTCGGCCTGTCCAACTACGCCTGGGTGTTCACCGACGAGAACTTCCTCGTCACCATCCGCAACAACTTCCTGTGGCTGCTGGTGGTGCCGGCCGCGGCCACCGCGCTGGGCCTGGTGGTCGCCGTGCTGGCCGACCGCGTCTGGTGGGGCAACGCGGCCAAGACCCTGGTGTTCATGCCGATGGCGATCAGCTTCGTCGGCGCCAGCGTGATCTGGAAGTTCGTCTACGACTTCCGTGGCCCCGACAACGAGCAGATCGGCATCCTCAACGCCATCGTGCAGGGCATGGGCATGGAAGCCCAGGCCTGGGTGACGGTGCCGTTCTGGAACAACTTTTTCCTGATGGCGATCCTGATCTGGATCCAGACCGGCTTTGCGATGGTGATCCTCTCGGCCGCGCTGCGCGGCGTGCCCACCGACACCATCGAGGCCGCGCGCATCGACGGCGCCACCGAACTGCAGATCTTTTTTGAAATCATGATCCCGCAGGTGATGTCCACCATCCTGGTGGTCTGGACCACCATCACCATCACCGTGCTCAAGGTGTTCGACATCGTCATGGCCATGACCGGCGGCCAGTGGGACACCAGCGTGCTGGCCAACCTGATGTACGACTGGATGTTCCGCGGCGGCGGCGACTACGGCCGCAGCTCCACCCTGGCGATGGTGCTGATGCTCGCCGTGATCCCGGTGATGGCCTTCAACATCCGCCGCTTCCGCGCCGAGGAGGCCCAGCGATGAAATTCAAGATCTCCCCCACCTCGCTGGCCGCCCATGCGCTGCTGCTGGTCATCGTGCTGGCCTGGGTGCTGCCCACCTTCGGCCTGCTGGTCTCCAGCTTCCGCGACCGCGAGCAGATCGTCTCCTCCGGCTGGTGGACATCGTTGTCGACCCAGACCCGCCCCGACATGCGCCGCACGGCCGGCGCGCAGAGCGTGGTGAAAGAAGGCGACCAGTTCGTGATCGCCGGCCGCCTGTTCCCCGAAGGCAACGCGACCCGCCTGCAGCGCTTTTCGATGAAGTCGTCCACCCCGGGTGAACACCCGGTGGGGCAGACCATCGCGCTGGAAGACGCACAGGTCTTCGACGAGGAAGACGGCCAGTCCGACGGCACGCTCACGGTGGCGGCCGATGGCCAGTACCGGCTGGCGCTCACCCAGGCCTACGAGAGCGACCGCGGCGTGCGCATCTTCTACGTCGCCGAGACACCGCCGAGCTTCACCGCCAGCAACTACCAGAAGGTGGTGGACTCCGAGGGCGTGGGCAACGCCTTCCTCAACACGTTCAAGGTCACGATTCCCGCCACCTTCATCCCGATCCTGATCGCGGCCTTCGCGGCCTATGCCTTCAGCTGGATGGAGTTCCCCGGCCGGCGCTGGCTGTTCGTGGTGGTGGTGGGCCTGCTGGTGGTGCCGCTGCAGATGTCGCTGATCCCGCTGCTGCGCCTGTACAACGACCTGGGCGAAGCGCTGGGCATGCCGTCCAAGTCCTTCCTGGGCGTGTGGCTGGCACACTCGGCCTTCGGCTTGCCACTGGCGATCTACCTGCTGCGCAACTACATCGCCTCGCTGCCGCGCGACATCATCGAGAGCGCGCGCATGGACGGCGCGACCCACTTCCAGATCTTCACCTCCATCGTGCTGCCGCTGTCGGTGCCGGCGCTGGCCAGTTTTGCGATCTTCCAGTTCCTCTGGGTCTGGAACGACTTCCTGGTCGCGCTGGTGTTCCTGGGCAAGTCGCCCGACCAGGTGGTGCTGACCATCAAGCTGAACGACCTGCTGGGCTCGCGCGGCGAGAGCTGGGAAATCCTGACCGCCAGTGCCTTCGTCTCGATCGCGGTGCCGGTGGCCGTGTTCTTCTCGCTGCAGCGCTTCTTTGTGCGCGGCCTGCTCTCGGGCTCGGTCAAGTGAAATCCCCCCTGCGCCGCTGCGCGGCTTCCCCCCAGGGGGACCACGCCTGTGGCCCGGCGAAGCCGGTTCCACGGCGTGTGCTGGAACAAGCCCCTGTCTCCGACCTCTTTGTCTGTTTTTCTCATGACTGAAAGTCTGCGTTTTCCTGCGGCGTTCGAATGGGGCTGCGCCACCGCGGCCTTCCAGATCGAAGGCGGCGCCACCGAAGGCGGCAAGCTGCCCAGCATCTGGGACGATTTCTGCGCCCAGCCCGGCCGCATCAAGGACGCCAGCGACGGCCTGGTCGCCTGCGACCACTTCCACCGCTTCCGCGAAGACGTGGCGCTGATGGTCGACCTCGGGTTCCGCCACTACCGCTTCTCCATCGCCTGGACGCGGGTGGTTCGCGAGGACGGCAGCGCCAACCCCGAAGGCCTGGACTTCTACCGCCGCCTGCTCGACGAGCTGGAGCGCCGCGGCCTCACGCCCAACGCCACCCTGTTCCACTGGGACCTGCCCTCGCACCTGCAGCGTGCGCACCGCGGCTGGCTGGGGCGCGAGACCGCGCACCGCTTCGCCGACTACGCCGCGCTGGTGGCGCGCGAGCTGGGCGACCGGCTGCCGCGCGTGGCCACGCTCAACGAACCCTGGTGCAGCGCCTTCCTGGGCCACGACATCGGCGTGTTCGCGCCCGGTGTGCAGGACCGCCCCTCGTCGCTGCTGGCCGCGCACCACCTGATGCTGGCGCACGGCCTGGGCCTGCAGGCCTGGCGCGCCGAACGCAGCGGCACGCAGTTGGGCATCGTGCTCAACCCGGAGCTGTGCGACGCCGCCAGCGACGCCCCGCAGGACGTGGCCGCCGCCCGCCTGGCCGAGCTCGAACGCAACGACGTCTTCCTCAACCCGCTGTTCAACCGCGAGTGGCCGTCCGAGATGCTCGAACAGATCGGTCCGCTGGCCGAACAGCGCCGAACCGGCGACCTGGCCATCTGCGCCCAGCCGCTGGACTTCATCGGCCTGAACTACTACACCCGCTCCATCGCGCAGGCCCCGGTCAGCGCTGACGAGCAGCGGCGCGGCTACCGCTTCGTGCCACCCGACCCGCAGCGCCCGGACATCACCGACATCGGCTGGGAGATCTACCCGCAGGGCCTGGAGCGCGTGACCCGCAACCTGCTCGCGCAATGGCCGCTGCCACCGGTCTGGATCACCGAAAACGGCGCCGCCGACAACACGCCGGTGGTGGGTGATGCCTGCGACGACCGGATGCGCCTGGGCTACCTGCAATCGCACCTAGCCCAGCTGGCGCAGATGGTGGCCAGCGGCATCGACATCCGCGGCTACTACGTCTGGAGCCTGCTCGACAACTTCGAGTGGGCCCAGGGCTACACCCAGCGCTTTGGCGTCGTGCACGTCGACTACGCCACACAACAACGCACCCCCAAGGCCAGCGCCCGCTGGCTCCAGCAACTGATTTCTTCCCCGCAAGCATGAGCAGCAAGGCACCCAACAACGGCTGGTGGCGCGGCGGCGTGATCTACCAGATCTACCCGCGCAGCTTCCAGGACTCCAACGGCGACGGCATCGGCGACCTGCCGGGCATCACGCAGCGGCTGGACCACATCGCGGCGCTGGGCGCCGACGGCATCTGGATCTCGCCCTTCTTCAAGAGCCCGATGAAGGACTTCGGCTACGACGTCAGCGACTACTGTGACGTCGACCCGATGTTCGGCACGCTGGACGACTTCCGCGCCCTGGTCGCGCGGGCGCACGCGCTGGGTCTCAAAGTCATGATCGACCAGGTGCTCTCGCACACCAGCGACCAGCACCCCTGGTTCGTCGAAAGCCGCGGCAGCCACGACAACCCCAAGGCCGACTGGTACGTCTGGGCCGACGCCAAGGACGACGGCAACCCGCCCAACAACTGGCTGTCCATCTTCGGCGGCAGCGCCTGGCAATGGGACACGCGCCGCTGCCAGTACTACCTGCACAACTTCCTGACCAGCCAGCCCGACCTGAACTTCCACAGCCCCGCCGTGCAAGACGCGCTGCTGGCCACGGTGAAGTTCTGGCTTGACCTGGGCGTGGACGGCTACCGCCTGGACACGGTCAACTTCTTCTTCCACGACGCGCAGCTGCGCGACAACCCGGGCCGCGGCGCGCCCGACCGCAACAACCCGGACCCGGCGGTCAACCCCTTCAACCCCTACGGGTGGCAGCGCCACGTCTACGACAAGAGCCGGCCGGAGAACCTGCCCTTCCTGCAGCGCCTGCGCGCGCTGCTCGACCAGTACCCCGACACCACCATGGTCGGCGAGATCGGCGACGACGACGGACTGGCCCGCGTCGCCGAGTACACGGCCGGTGGCGACAAGCTGCACATGGCCTACTGCTTCGACCTGCTGGGCGAAGCGCACGACGCGCCCTTTCTGCATGGCTTCCTGACCCGCTTCAACGATATCGTCGGCGATGGCTGGCCCTGCTGGGCGCTGTCCAACCACGACGTGGTGCGCTCGGCCACGCGCTGGGGTGGCCCGACCGCCGACCCGCGCCTGCTGCGCCTGGCCGCCGCCTTCCAGGCCAGCCTGCGCGGCACGGTCTGCCTCTACCAGGGCGAAGAACTGGGCCTGCCCGAAGCGGAACTGCGCTTCGAAGACCTGCAGGACCCGTACGGCATCACCATGTGGCCCGAATTCAAGGGCCGCGACGGCTGCCGCACGCCCATGCCCTGGCAGGCCGACGCGGCGCACGCCGGCTTCACGGCGGGTGACCAGCCCTGGCTGCCCGTGGCCGAGCCGCACCGCGCGCTGGCGGTGGACCGCCAGGCCGATGTGCCGGACTCGATGCTGGCGTTCTTCACCCGCCTGCTGCACTGGCGGCGCGACCAGATCGCCCTGCGCGATGGCCGCCTGGCCCTGCTGGCCTCCGACCCGCAGCTGCTGGCCTTCACCCGCGAGCATGAACAGCAGACGCTGCTGTGCGTCTTCAACTTCAGCGACCAGCCCGCGCGGCTGTCCCTGCCCGAAGCCTGGCGCAGTGCCACGGTGCTGGACGGCAGTGGCCTGGCCGGCGGCCGCATCGCCGGCGACGGCGTGCAGTGCGAACCGTACGGGGGCCTGTTCCTGCAGCGCGCCTGACCGGCCGGGGCAGCGCCCCGCTTGGGCGACACTGGCGCCTGTGGCCGGAGAACTCCAGCCCCTGCCCACGCTTCGTCACAGGAGTCCCCATGAGCATCCAGACCGTCACCACCACCCCCTTCGCCGGCCAGCTGCCGGGCACGTCCGGCCTGCGCAAGAAGGTCACCGTGTTCCAGCAGCCGCACTACCTGGAGAACTTCGTCCAGGCCCTGTTCGACGTGCTGCACGGCGACGCGCCGGCCGCTGGCCAGACCCTGGTGCTCGGTGGTGACGGGCGCTTCCACAACCGCGCGGCGGTGCAGACCATCCTGAAGATGGCGGCCGCGCGCGGTTACGCCCAGGTGCTGGTCGGTCAGGGCGGCATCCTGTCCACGCCGGCCACCAGCGCGGTGATCCGCCGGCGCGGCGCCAGCGGCGGCATCATCCTCTCGGCCAGCCACAACCCGGGCGGACCGGACGGCGACTTCGGCATCAAGTACAACGCGGCCAACGGCGGCCCGGCGCCCGAGAAGCTGACCCAGGCCATCTACGAACGCACGCAGGTGCTCGGCCAGTACCGCCTGAGCGACGCCGCCGACATCCCGCTCGACACCCTGGGCACGCACGCGATGGACGGCATGGCCATCGAGGTGATCGACCCGGTGGCCGATTACGCCGCCGTGCTGCGCGGCCTGTTCGACTTCGATGCCATCCGCCGCCTGTTCGCCAGCGGCTTCCGCCTGCGCTACGACGCCATGTGGGCCGTGGGTGGGCCCTACGCCAAGGCCATCATCGAAGGCGAGCTGGGCGCGCCGGCCGGCACCGTGGTGCACGCCGAACCCAAGGAAGACTTTGGAGGCCTGCACCCGGACCCCAACCCGGTCTACGCAGACGACCTGATCGCCCACCTGATGGGGCCCGACGCACCCGACATGGGCGCCGCGTCCGACGGCGACGCCGACCGCAACATGATCCTGGGCCGGCGCTTCATCGTCTCGCCGTCCGACAGCCTGGCGGTGCTCGCGGCACACGCCACCAAGGTACCGGGCTACGCCAAAGGCCTGGCCGGTGTGGCGCGCTCCATGCCCACCTCCACCGCCGTCGACCGCGTGGCGAAGTCGCTGGGCATCGCCTGCTACGAAACGCCGACGGGCTGGAAGTTCTTCGGCAACCTGCTGGACGCCGGCAAGATCACCCTGTGCGGCGAAGAAAGCTACGGCACCGGCTCCGACCATGTGCGCGAAAAAGACGGCCTGTGGGCCGTGCTGTTCTGGCTCAACCTGGTGGCCGTCACCGGCCAGTCGGTGGAAGACCTGGTGCGCGGCGTGTGGGCCGGACACGGCCGCTGCGTCTACTCGCGCCACGACTACGACGGCATCGCCACCGAACGCGCCAACACGCTGATGAGCGAACTGCGCGCGCAGCTGCCAGCGCTGGGCGGCACCACGGTCGCGGGCCAACAAATCGCCTGGGCCGACGACTTCGCCTACACCGACCCGGTCGACGGCTCGGTCAGCCAGAAACAGGGCGTGCGCGTGGTGCTGAAAGATTCGTCGCGGGTCGTGTTCCGACTCTCGGGCACCGGCACCGAAGGCGCCACGCTGCGCGTCTACCTCGAACGCCACGAACCCGATGCCCGCCGGCAGGACGTCCCCCCACAAGAAGCCCTGGCACCGCTGATCGCATTGGCCGAAGCGGTGGCCCACATCCGCCACCACACGGGCATGGACGCGCCCAGTGTCATGACCTGATCCTTTAGCCCACCCCCATGCTCGACCGCATCGAACACCGCCTCGCCCAGTCCCTGCGCGCCCAGCCCCACTGGGCCCCTTTTGCGAAACGGCTGTCGGTGCACGGTCCCAGGCTGGTGCGGGAACTGGCGCACCTGTACGGCGAGCGCACGGACTTCGAGCAGGTGGTGGAAGACCTGCTGCGCGTGGCCTATGAAGGCTGGAGCGAACGCCCGGCCGACCTGCAGGCGCTGGACGCACAACGCGAGCAGCAGCCCGACTGGTTCGCGTCGAACCAGATGCTGGGCGGCGTCTGTTATGCCGACCTCTGGGCTGGCGGCTTCCAAGGCGTGCAGGAGCAGATCCCGTACCTCAAGAACGAACTGGGCCTGAGCTACCTGCACCTGATGCCGCCCTACCGGTGCCCGCAGCCGCACAACGACGGCGGCTACGCGGTCAGCAGCTACCGCGAGACCGACCCGGCGCTGGGCAGCATGGACCAGCTGCGCCAGCTGTTCACCGCGCTGCGCCACGCCGGCATCTCGCCGGTGCTGGACTTCGTGTTCAACCACACCTCCGACGAACACGCCTGGGCGCAGAAGGCCGCGGCTGGCGACGCCGAACACAGCGGCTATTTCTGGATCTTCCCGGACCGCACCGAGCCCGATGTCTATGAACAGACGGTGCGCGAGATCTTCCCCGACGAGCACCCCGGCGCGTTCACGCAGTTGCCCGACGGCCGCTGGATCTGGACCACCTTCCACACCTACCAGTGGGACCTGAACTACAGCAACCCAGCCGTGTTCACCGCGATGGCGCGCGAGATGCTCTTCATCGCCAACCTGGGCGTGGACTTCCTGCGCATGGACGCGGTCGCCTTTGTGTGGAAGCGCAAGGGAACGCCGTGTGAAAACCTGCCCGAGGCGCACCACCTGCTGCGCGCGTATAACGCGCTGTGCCGTATCGCCGCGCCCTCGCTGCTCTTCAAGAGCGAGGCCATCGTGCACCCGGACGACGTAGCCGGCTACATCTCCACCGAGGAGTGCCAGGTCTCGTACAACCCGCTGCAGATGGCGCTGCTGTGGAACTCGCTGGCCACGCGCGAGGTGAACCTGCTGCAGCACGCGCTGGAGCACCGCCACGCGCTGCCCGCCGACACCGCCTGGGTCAACTACGTGCGCAGCCACGACGACATAGGCTGGACCTTTGCCGACGAAGACGCCATCCACTTCGGCATCGACGGCTTTGCCCACCGCCAGTTCCTCAACAAGTTCTTCGTCAACCGCTTTCCCGGCGGCTTCGCGCGCGGCGAACCGTTCCAGGACAACCCGGCCACCGGCGACTGCCGCATCAGCGGCACCGCCGCGTCGCTCTGCGGTGTGGAACAGGGCGACGTGCACGGCATCGCGCGCCTGCTGCTGCTGTACGGCGTGGTCCTGGCCAGCGGCGGCATCCCGCTGATCTACCTGGGCGACGAGGTTGCCACCCTGAACGACCACGGCTGGCAGCAGGACGCGCACAAGGCGGTGGACAGCCGCTGGCTGCACCGCCCGCCGCGCGACGACGCGCGCTACGCCCAGCGCCACGACCCGAGCACGCCCGCCGGCCTCATGTTCGGCGGGCTCACGCACCTCGTCGCGCTGCGCCGCCACCTGCCGGCCCTGTCGGGCGGCGCCCTCGCGCCGTTCTGGACACAGAATCCGGCGGTGCTGGGCTTCCAGCGCGGCCTGGGCCATGGCGCGGTGCTGGTGCTGTCGAACTTCAGCGAACACCCGCAGGTGGTGGATGCCGCCGTGCTGGCCGCCCTGCCCGCACAGGCGGTGGACCTGGTCGGTGGCAGCGGTTGTGACCTGCGCCAAGGCCTGGTGCTACAGCCGTACCAGCAGCGCTGGCTGCAACTGCCATGACCTCCACGGCCACCGACTGCAAGCGCAGCGTCGCCTGCTCGGTGAACATCGCCCACTGAAAGCCGTCTGCCAGAGGCCCTTGCCTATAATCGCGGGTTGCCTGCCCGTGGCAGGCCACGACCCAACGCCCCCCGGAACCCCATTGGCACCGATTCGCCACCCTCAGAGGACACCATGAGCGACCACGCGCACGACTCCCACACCGGCCCGATCAAGACGCCCGCCCAACTGCTCTGGACGTCGTTCTTCTCCTTCGTGGCCCCGGTGTTCATCATCATCGGCCTGGTGTACTTCGTCACCTCGGGCAACAAGCCCACCTCGGGCGTGCTGTCGCAAGCCGACGAAGTGAGCGCAGAGATCGCCACCGCCAAGCGCATCGCCCGCGTGGGCACGGTCGAACTCCAGACCACCGCAGGCCCGCGCGCCGTGGCCACCGGTGAAGACGTCTACAAGGCCCAGTGCGCGGCCTGCCACGCCACCGGCGCCGTGGGCGCACCCAAGTTCGGCGACGCCGCCGCCTGGGGCCCCCGTCTGGGCCTGGGCTACGACGCCCTGCTCAATTCCTCGCTCAAGGGCAAGAACAACATGAACGCCCAGGGTGGCGGCAACTTCAGCGACTACGAGATCGGCCGCGCCGTGGTCTACATGGCCAACGCCGCTGGTGGCAAGCTGGCCGAGCCCGCCGCTCCAGCCGGTGCCGCAGCCGCCCCGGCCGTTGTCGCTGCTGCCCCCGCGGCCGTGGTGGCCGCCGCACCCGCTGCAGCACCTGCCGCCGCCGCTGCCCCGGCCGCCGTCGATGGCGAAGGCCTCTACAAAAAGGCCTGTATGGCCTGCCACTCCGCCGGTGTCGCCGGTGCCCCCAAGCTCGGCGACAAGGCCGCCTGGGGCCCGCGCCTGGGCGCTGGTGTCGACGGCCTGACCGCATCGGTCATCAAGGGCAAGGGCGCCATGCCGCCCAAGGGTGGTTCCGCCGCGTCGGACGCCGAAATCAAGGCCGCCGTCGAGCACATGATCGCGACCGTCAAGTAAGCGCGCTCAGCCTCCACAAAAAAGCCGGTCCTCGTGACCGGCTTTTTTTCTGCCCGCGGATCAGTCCGGCGTGGCCCCGACCCAGGGCCGCTGCCCGGCGTTGCGCTGCGGGCTGCGCACAAAGCCCCAGGCCGCAGGCAGTTCGGCGGCCACCACCGCCTCGGGCGCCCAGTCGCCACGCTCCACGGCGTCCGCGGCCGGCCCCATGTCGTTGCTGTGCACCAGGCCCAGCCCCAGCGCGGTCACCAGGTACAGGTGCCCTTGCTCGTCGAGCAGGCAGCGTTGCACGGCGCCCGCGTCCTGCCCGGTGTGGGCCAGCACCCGGCCATCGGGCTGCAACCGCCACACGAAGGGCGTGGCTTCGAGCTCCAGGTACACGCGCTGCGGCCCGTTCTGGAAGAACCACTGCCCGGCGTCGTCGGCCGCGCAGTTGCGGTGGATGAACTCGATCAGCTTGTCGTGCCGCAGCAGCGAGCCCTTGCTGGCGGTGGCGTGCTCGCCCGGCTCCAGCGCAAACGGCCCGCTGCGCTGGCAGCGGTCGTCGCGCATGTACCACTGGCCGCGCGCGTCCAGCCCCAGCCAGCCGTGGCAGTGCGGGACGTTGGGCCATTTGGCCAGGGCAGCCTTGACGATGTCGTCCATGGAGGTCTCCGTTCAGAGTTGCTGGAGCAGCCAGGTGCCCACCGCCTCGGGCATGGCGCGCACGTGGCCCGGCAGCCCCAGCGCGCCCAGGGGTGCCGGAAAGCCCACGTGCCCACCGTGGGCCGGTTGCCAGAGGATGACATGGCCACCGACCGCACCCGCCACCGGCAGCGAGGCCGCGGGCACAAAGGGGTCGTTGCGCGCGTTCAGCGCCAGCGCCGGCACGCGGATGTCGGCCAGCACCGGCTTGGCAGAGGCGCGGGACCAGTAGTCCTCGGTGCTGGCAAAGCCGTGCAGCGGTGCGGTGAAGATGTTGTCGAAGGCGTAGAGGTCGCGAGCGGCCAGCAGGGCCTCGCGATCGAACAGACCGGGGTGCTGCTGCAGTTTCTGCAGGGCCTTGGGCACCATGCTGCGCAGGAACATGCGCGTGTAGACCAGCCGGTTGAAGCCGCGCCCGATGGCGTGGCCGCCGGCGGCCAGGTCCAGCGGCGAACACACCGCGGCCACGGCCCGCACCACGGTGGCCGCCTGCGTGCCCATCTCGCCGGCCCAGCGCAGCAGCGCGTTGCCGCCCAGCGAGACGCCGGCCGCCAGCAGCGGGCGCTGGGGGTGTTCGGACGCCAGGCGGCGCAGCACCCAGTCGATCTCGTGAAAGTCGCCCGAGTGGTAGGCGCGCGGCGCGAGGTTCAGCTCACCCGAGCAGCCGCGGAAATGTGGCACCACCATGGCCAGGCCTTGACTGGCGGCAAAGTCGGCAAAGGCCTGCGCATAGGCGCTGGCCGACGAGCCTTCGAGCCCGTGGAACAGCACCAGCAACGGCGCGCCGGGTGCGCTGGCGTGCTGCGCGAAGTCCAGGTCGATGAAGTCACCGTCGGGCGTGGTCCAGCGGCGGCGTTGCCAGGCGGGCGCAGGACCAAAATGGCGCCGCGCCGCCAGCGCGGCCCACAGGGTCTGCACATTGCCGCCGGGCAGCCACCAGGGCGCGCGGTAGTCCCAGGCGCTGGCCATGTCCTCGGTCCGGTCGTGGGCGCTCAATGCAGCAGCGGAGGTGCGGTCAGCGCATCGACCGGCTCGCTGGCCGACCCCGGGCTGGCGTGGTGCGCCACCATGCGCCAGCCGTGCGCCGTCTTGGCGTACACGTTGGTGGCCACCACCCAGGCGCTGCCGGGGCCGTCATGCCCCATGACCTCGATGCGCTCGACCACGCTGTGCACGCTGCAGCTGCCGGCGTCGAGCCGGCGCACCTTTTCGGGCACGGCCTTGACGCTGCCGTTGGCGAACAGGGTTTCAAACGCCGCGCGCACGGCGGTGTGCCCCACCAGACGCGGGCCGCCGGGGTGCACGCAGACGATGTCGTCCTCGTCGGCCCAGCAAGCCATCAGGCGATCCAGGTCGGCGTGCTGCAGCGCTTCGTAGAACGCGTGTTCGGTGTCGTCGGGTGAGCCCGGGGGAAGTCTGGGTTTGCGCATGACGGGGTGGAAGTGGCGTTGTTCGGCGCCCATTGTCTCGCGGGATGGGCACCACCGGCGGCACTCACCGCACGCAGGGCGTGTTCTTGCCGAACAGGCCTCGCACTATGATAGGTCTTTGCCCCCGGAGGAACCCATGAAGAACCGTGCCCTGCTGGCCGCCGCCTTGCTGTCCACCGCCTTGCTGACCACCGGCTGCGGTTACAACGACTTCCAGCGCCTGGATGAAGAGAGCAAGTCGGCCTGGTCCGAGGTGCTCAACCAGTACCAGCGCCGCGCCGACCTGATCCCCAACATCGTCGCCACGGTCAAGGGCGAAGCCAACTTTGAACAGGAAACTCTGACCAAAGTGATCGAAGCCCGGGCCAAGGCCACCTCAATCCAGATGACGCCCGAGATGGTCAACGACCCCGCGGCGATGCAGAAATTCCAGGCCGCGCAGGGCGAGGTGGGCAGCGCGCTCAGCCGCCTGATGGTGGTGGTCGAGCAGTACCCCAACCTCAAGGCGAACCAGGGCTTTTCCGATCTGCGCGTGCAGCTCGAAGGCACCGAAAACCGCATCACCGTCGCGCGCAACCGCTACATCCAGAGCGTGCAGTCGTACAACGTGCTTACGCGCAGCTTCCCGACCAACCTGACGGCCATGGTGTTCAGCTATGCGCCCAAGGCCAACTTCACGGTGCAGAACGAGGCCGCCATCTCGGCCCCGCCCGCGGTGGACTTCGAAAAGAAATGACCGCCCTGGCCGGCGCACGCCCGGTGCGCACCCTGCTGCTGTGGCTGGCCCTGGCGCTCGCCCCTCTGCTGGCCTGGGGCCAGGGGGTGTTGCCCCTGCCCGAGCTGCGCGCGCGGGTCATGGACCAGACCGGAACGCTGGACGCGGCCGCACTGGCGGCCATCGAAGAGCGGCTGGCCACCTTCGAGAAAGAGCGCGGTGCGCAGGTGGTGGTGCTGATCGTGCCCACCACGGCACCAGAAGACATTGCCGACTACACGCAGCGCCTGGGCGATGCCTGGAAGATCGGCCGCAAAGAGGTGGGCGATGGCCTGCTGTTCGTCGTCGCCAAGGACGACCGGCGCATGCGCATCGCGCCGGCGAAGTCGCTGGAAGGCGCCATCCCGGACCTGATGGCCCGGCGCATCCTCGACCAGGCCGTGGCACCGGCCTTTCGGCAGGGCGACTACGCGGGCGGCGTCCGCGCCGGCGTGGAACAGGTCCTGGCACTGATCGCGGGCGAGGCACTGCCTGCACCGGCGCAGCAGACGGACTCATCGAACGACTTTGAGCCGATGGACCTGCTGATCTTTGGCGCGTTCGCCGTGCCCATCCTGTCGGGCGTGCTGCGGGGCATCTTCGGCAACAAGCTCGGCGTGCTGCTCACTGGGGGAGCGGCCGGGGGCATTGCCTGGATGATCACGTCGGTGGCCTGGATCGCCCTCGGAGCGGGGCTGCTGGCCCTGCTGGTCGCGCTGTTCATGCAGCACCTGCCCGCGGCGCCGGTGCGGTCCGGCCGCGGCCGGGGCTGGGACGGCCCCGAGCATGGCGGCTTCGGCGGCGGGGGTTTCGGTGGCGGTGGCGGCGGCTTTCGCTCGGGTGGCGGGGGCAACTTTGGGGGCGGCGGCGCCTCGGGAGGCTGGTGATGCACATGAACCGCATCCAGCGTCTGTGGCGGCACCTGTGGCTCGATCTCGCCGACACCCGGCGCGCGGTGCCCGACACCATGGCCGAACGCCTCGCGCAGCGCGTGGCCGCCAGCGAACGGCGCCACAGTGGCGAAGTGCGCATCTGCGTCGAAGCGGCATTGCCTTGGTGGCCGCTGTGGCGTTCTCAGGACGATGGAGCTGCCCGCCAGTTGGGACGCCAGCGCGCGCTCGACTGGTTTGCACGCTTGCGCATCTGGGACACCGAACAGAACAACGGCGTGCTGATCTACCTGCTGCTGGCCGAGCAGGCGATCGAGATCGTGGCCGACCGGGGTCTGACCCGCGTGGTGGACGATGCGCAATGGCAGGCGGTGGTGGACCGGCTGGGTCAACGGCTGCGCGAGGGGGCCTTTGAAGACGGCCTCACCCAGGCACTGGAGGAGGTGTCGGCCCTTTTGGTGGATCACTTCCCGGCTGGCGCCGACACGTTCAACCCGGACGAATTGCCAGACGCCGTGGTGCGGGCCTGAACCTGCGCGCACCGGTCGCGCAGCAGGCACAGCTCATTTGCCGCGCTTGTCGCCCATCCCGGTGCGGTTGTTCATCACCACCTGCAGCTCCTCGTGCATGGCCTTGTTCATCTGCGCAAAGGTGCGCAGTTTGCGTGTGGTGTCGCGCAGACGCTGCGCCATGCGGGTGGAGATGGCCAACAACAGGCGCGCGCCGACGCGGGGTTCGTCCTTGAGCAGGCGCATCAGCGCGGTGCGGGTGAGCACGGCGACCACGACGTCGGTGGTGGCCGTGCAGGTGGCCGAGCGGGGCGAGCCATCGAGCAGGCCCATTTCGCCGATCAGATGCCCCGGCCCGATCACGTTGACGACCATGCTCTCGTTGAGGCCGGGCAGTTCGTTCTCGACCGCGATATCCCCTTCCAGCACGAGCATCATGTAGTCCGTTTTGCGGATCTCACCCTCTTCGATGAAGACCGTGCCCGCCGGGATCACCTTGGGCCGCATGTAACCGACCACCTTCATGGCATCGGCCACCGTCAGGTCGTCCAGCGCAGTCGGTGTGACCAGCATGCGGGCGGCCACCTCTTCCGGCGCCAGGTCCGGGTTCTCAAACATTGATGAAGCGTGCGGGTCCGCCATGCCGAAATACTCCTGCAAGCATCATCCCAGCAGCACGCGCGCAGCGCCAGCGTGGGGACAAAAAAAGACCGGCTCGGGGCCGGTCTGGGCGGGCAAAACGCACGAGGCGTCTTACTTTTTCTGACGGAACTTGCGCAGGGCTGCGATCTGGGCCGCCATCACCGCCAGCTCCGACGTGGCCTTGGCCAGGTCGATGTCGCTCTTGGCGTTCTTGACAGCCTCTTCGGCGACCTTGCGGGCATCGTTGGCCTTGGCTTCGTCCAGGTCGTGACCGCGGATGGCGGTGTCCGACAGCACGGTCACGCAGTGGGGCTGCACTTCCAGAATGCCACCGGCCACGAACACGAACTCTTCGCCGCCGTCGGCTTTTTCGATGCGCACGGCACCGGGCTTGATGCGGGTGATCAGCGGAATGTGACCGGGCAGGATGCCCAGCTCACCCGCTTCGCCCGGCAGGGCCACGAACTTGGCCTCGCCGGAGAAGATGGACTCTTCGGCGCTGACCACATCGACGTGGATGGTGCTCATAGTGTCTCCAGGGAAAAGGTGAAAGTGGTTTCAGCGATGGGGGACCGGCGGTGCGGTCCCGCCCGTACGCTTAGGCGACCTTCTTGGCCTTTTCGAAGGCTTCGTCGATGGTGCCGACCATGTAGAAGGCCTGCTCGGGCAGGTGATCGCACTCACCGGCGGTGATCATCTTGAAGCCGCGGATGGTTTCCGACAGCGGCACGTACTTGCCGGGCGAGCCGGTGAACACTTCGGCCACGTGGAACGGCTGCGACAGGAAACGCTGGATCTTGCGGGCGCGGGCCACGGCCAGCTTGTCTTCCGGCGCCAGTTCGTCCATACCCAGAATGGCGATGATGTCGCGCAGTTCCTTGTAGCGCTGCAGCGTGCCTTGCACGGCGCGGGCAGTCTCGTAGTGGTCCTGGCCCACGACCAGCGGGTCCAGCTGGCGGCTGGTGGAGTCCAGCGGGTCCACGGCGGGGTAGATACCCAGCGCGGCGATGTCACGCGACAGCACCACGGTGGAGTCCAGGTGGGCGAAGGTGGTGGCGGGCGACGGGTCGGTCAAGTCGTCGGCAGGCACGTACACGGCCTGGATCGAGGTGATCGAGCCGACCTTGGTCGACGTGATCCGCTCTTGCAGACGGCCCATTTCTTCGGCCAGCGTCGGCTGGTAGCCCACGGCGGAAGGCATACGACCCAGCAGAGCGGACACTTCGGTACCGGCCAGGGTGTAGCGGTAGATGTTGTCCACGAAGAACAGCACGTCACGGCCTTCGTCGCGGAACGACTCGGCGATGGTCAGGCCTGTCAGGGCCACGCGCAAACGGTTGCCCGGCGGCTCGTTCATCTGGCCGTAGACCATGGCCACTTTCGACTCGGGCAGGTTCTCCAGGTTCACGACGCCGGAATCGGCCATCTCGTGATAGAAGTCGTTGCCTTCACGAGTGCGCTCGCCCACACCAGCGAACACCGACAGACCGCTGTGAGCCTTGGCGATGTTGTTGATGAGTTCCATCATGTTCACGGTCTTGCCCACACCGGCGCCACCGAACAGACCCACCTTGCCGCCCTTGGCGAACGGGCAAACCAAGTCGATCACCTTGATGCCGGTTTCCAGCAGCTCTTGCGAAGGCGACAGTTCGTCGTAGGCCGGGGCCTTGCGGTGGATGGGGGCGGTCAGGCTCTGGTCCACCGGGCCGCGCTCGTCGATGGGCGTGCCCAGCACGTCCATGATGCGGCCCAGGGTGGCCTTGCCCACCGGCACGGTGATGTTGGCGTGGGTGTTGGTCACCAGCATGCCGCGGCGCAGGCCGTCGGAGGAGCCCAGCGCAATCGTGCGCACCACGCCGTCGCCCAGCTGTTGCTGGACTTCCAGCGTCAGGGCGGAGCCTTCCATTTTCAGGGCGTCGTAGACGCGCGGCATCTGGTCACGCGGAAATTCCACGTCCACGACGGCGCCGATGCACTGAACAATCTTGCCTTGTACTTGAGACATGATGGATACCTTTTAAATTCTCTGGATTCGGATGAGCGTCAAACGGCGGCGGCGCCGGCCACGATTTCCGACAGCTCTTTGGTGATCGCGGCCTGGCGGGTCTTGTTGTAGACCAGCTTGAGTTCGCTGATGACGCTGCCGGCGTTGTCGGTGGCGGCCTTCATGGCCACCATGCGGGCCGACTGTTCGGACGCCATGTTCTCGGCCACGGCCTGGTAGACCTGGGCTTCCACATAGCGCAGCAGCAGTTCGTCGATGACGGCCGCGGCGTCGGGTTCGTAGACGTAATCCCAGTCACGGCCCTTGCTGCCTTCTTGCAGGTCGGCGGCCGACAGCGGCAGCAGTTGCTCGATCACGGCTTCCTGCTTCATCGTGTTGATGAAGCGGGTGTAGCAGACGTTCACCGAGTTGATGCGACCTGCGGTGTACGCATCCAGCAGCACCTTGACGGGCCCGATCAGCTTATCCAGGTGCGGGGTGTCGCCCAGGCCGGTGGCGCTGGACACCACCTTGGCGCCGATGCGGTTGAGGAAACCCAGGCCCTTGTTGCCAATGGCCACCGCCTCAGCACCCTGGCCGTTGGCCTGCAGGTCCTTGAGCTGGTTGGTCAGCGCACGCAGCACGTTGGTGTTCATGCCACCGCACAGACCCTTGTCGGTCGTGACGACGACAAAACCGGCGGTCTTGGCGTCGTTGGTCTGCATGAAGGCGTGCGTGTACTCCGGGTTCGCCTTGCTCAGGTTGCCGGTGATCTGGCGCACCTTTTCGGCGTAAGGCCGGGCCGCACGCATGCGGTCCTGCGCCTTGCGCATCTTGGAGGCGGCCACCATTTCCATGGCTTTGGTGATCTTCTTGGTGTTCTCCACCGATTTGATCTTGCCGCGTATTTCCTTGCCTGCTGCCATTGCTGCTCCTTAGCTCGTCAATGGACGGATCAGTACGTGCCGGTCTTCTTGAAGTCAGCGATCGCGGCGGCGAGCTGGGCTTCGGCTTCCTTGTCCTTGTCCAGCGCCTTGCCAGCTTCCATCTTCTGCAGCAGGGCGGCGTGCTTGTCCTTCAGGAAGGCGTGCAGGCCGCTTTCGAACGCCAGCACCTTTTTGACTTCGATGTCGTCCAGGTAACCCTTGTTCACAGCGAACAGCGTGGAGGCCATCAGGCTGATGGACAGCGGTGCGTACTGGGCCTGCTTGAGCAGTTCGGTCACGCGGGCACCACGGTCCAGCTGCTTGCGGGTGGCTTCGTCCAGATCGGAGGCGAACTGCGCGAAGGCGGCCAGTTCACGGTACTGGGCCAGGTCGGTACGGATACCGCCGGACTGCTTCTTGATCAGGTCGGTCTGAGCGGCACCACCGACGCGGGACACAGAGATACCGGCGTTGATGGCGGGGCGGATACCGGCGTTGAACAGGCTGGTTTCCAGGAAGATCTGACCGTCGGTGATGGAGATCACGTTGGTCGGCACGAACGCGGACACGTCACCAGCCTGCGTTTCGATGATGGGCAGTGCGGTCAGCGAACCGGTCTTGCCCTTGACTTCACCCTTGGTGAAGGCTTCGACGTAGTCGGCGTTCACGCGGGCGGCGCGCTCGAGCAGACGGCTGTGCAGGTAGAACACGTCGCCGGGGTAGGCTTCGCGGCCTGGCGGGCGGCGCAGCAGCAGCGAGACCTGGCGGTAAGCCACGGCCTGCTTGGACAGGTCGTCGTACACGATCAGGGCGTCCTGGCCGCGGTCGCGGAAGTACTCGCCCATGGTGCAGCCAGAGTAGGCCGACAGGTACTGCATGGCAGCCGATTCGGAAGCCGAGGCAGCGACCACGATGGTGTAGTCCATGGCACCGGCCTGCTCCAGGGCGCGCACCACGTTCTTGATGGACGACGCCTTCTGGCCAATGGCGACGTACACGCAGGTCATGTTCTGACCCTTCTGGTTGATGATCGCGTCGATCGCCACGGCGGTCTTGCCGGTCTGGCGGTCGCCGATGATCAGCTCGCGCTGGCCACGGCCGACGGGCACCATCGAGTCGATCGACTTCAGACCGGTCTGCACCGGTTGGTCCACCGATTTACGGGCGATCACGCCAGGGGCGACCTTCTCGATCACGTCCGTCATCTTGGCGTTGATCGGGCCCTTGCCGTCGATCGGCTGACCCAGCGCGTTGACCACGCGGCCCACCAGCTCGGGACCCACCGGCACTTCCAGAATGCGGCCCGTGCACTTGACGGTGTCGCCTTCGGAGATGTGCTCGTACTCACCCAGAATCACAGCGCCAACAGAGTCGCGCTCGAGGTTCAGGGCCAGGCCGAAGGAAGGCACGCCGTCCTTGTTGGCCGGGAATTCCAGCATTTCGCCCTGCATCACGTCCGACAGGCCGTGCACGCGGACGATACCGTCGGTCACCGAGACCACGGTGCCCTGGTTGCGCACATCGCTGGACGCGCCCAGACCCTGGATACGGGACTTGATCAATTCAGAAATTTCGGCGGGATTGAGTTGCATGACTCTTTCCTTCTTTCATTAAATGGGATGAGGGCGCACTGCGATGGACTGTCGGGCAATCAAGCCGTCAGCGCCACTTTCATTTGTTCCAGGCGGGCTTTGATCGAAGTGTCGAGCACCTCGTCACCCACCACCACGCGCACGCCGCCGATCAGATCGGGCTGCAGTTGGACCTGCAGGTTCAGCTTGCGGCCAAACCGCTTCTCCAGCACACCGGAGAGGTCGGCCAGGGCGGCGGCGTCCATGTCGAATGCGCTGAAGACCACGGCATCGAACGTGCCCTGCTGGGCATTCTTGAGCACGCGGAACTGGGCAGCGATTTCGGGCAGCGCAGCGATGCGGCCGTTGTCGATCACCGTGCGCAGGAAGTTTTGACCCATCGCCGGCAGTGCGTTTTTGAGCACACCGGAGATGACGTCGAACACCTGGGCAGACGACGACTTGGGTGCGTCGGCAAACTGGCGCAGCTGCTCGTTGGCAGCGACAGCCGCCAGCTCATCGAGCCAGACGGCGACGCCAGCCGCATCGGCGCCGGCTGCCTGGAACAGCGCATCGGCGTAGGGGCGGGCAATGGTGGCAATTTCGGCCATGGTCTACCTTTGGGAGCCGGGGTTCAAACGGGACGTGAACAGCGACGGGATCAGAGTTCGGTCTTCAGGCGACCCAGCAACTCGGCGTGAACGCCGGCGTTGACTTCGCGCTTGAGGATCTGCTCGGCACCCTTGACGGCCAGAGCGGCCACTTCTTCGCGCAGCGCTTCACGGGCCTTGACGACCTGCTGATCGGCTTCCTGGCGCGCAGCCGCCACAATCTTGGCGGCCTCTTCCGTGGCACGGCTCTTGGCCTCTTCGATCACGGTCTGGGCGCGGCGCTCGGCATCGGCCAGACGGGTCGCGGCTTCGTTGCGCGACTGGCTCAGTTCGGCTTCCACGCGCTTGTTGGCCACGGCCAGCTCGGACTTGGCCTTCTCGGAAGCGGCCAGACCTTCGGAAATCTTCAACGCACGCTCATCGAGCGCCTTGGCGATGGGGGGCCACACGAATTTCATCGTGAACCACACCAGGATCGCAAAGACGACGGCCTGCGCAAAGAGGGTTGCATTGATGTTCATCGCAACGCCTTTCTGTGTGTTGACAAGAGTGGAGACGCACTTGCTGCGGCGTCGGCGACCGTCTGGATCGCGAACTGGCCATCACCGGTTCGCAGGCGGCCGCCGCACGCGGCAGCAAAACCCATTAAGCGGCCAGCTGGAAGGGGTTGGCGAAGGCGAACAGCAGGGCGATGGCCACGCCGATCAGGAAGGCGGCGTCGATCAGACCGGCCAGAATGAACATCTTGGTCTGCAGGTCGTTCATCAGCTCAGGCTGGCGAGCCGACGACTCGAGGAACTTGCCACCCATCAGGGCGATACCGATAGAGGCGCCGATGGCACCCAGACCGACGATGAGACCGCAAGCCAGTGCGACGAGACCCAGAACGTTTTCCATGATGACTCCTTAAAGGGATGAGAAAGTTAGAAAAGGAAAGAAACGAAGGAACTAGAGAGCGAGGTGAAACCGCGCAACTTAGTGAGCGTCATGCGCTTGACCCAGATAAATCAGGGCCAGCATCATGAAAATGAACGCCTGCAAGGTGATGACCAGAATGTGGAACAAGGTCCACACCGTGCCCGCGATCACGTGTCCGACGAAGAAGAGCCCACCCGACAGCGAGAAGGCGGCAAAACCACCCAGCAGCGCGATCAGCATGAACACCAGTTCACCCGCGAACATGTTGCCAAACAACCGCATGCCGTGCGAAACCGTCTTCGCCACGAACTCGATCATTTGCATCAGGAAGTTGGTCACGCCCAGCAGCAGTGCCCAAACAGGATTCTTGGAGGTGCCAAAGGGTGCCGTCACCAGCTCGTGCGTCCAGCCGCCCAGACCCTTGATCTTGATGTTGTAGAACAGGCACATCAGCAGCACCGAGACCGACAGACCGAGCGTGGTCGACAAATCGGCGGTGGGCACGACACGCAGGTAGTCGGGGAAACCCATGGCCGGTCCGGCCACGTGCCAGATGGACGGCAGCAGGTCCACGGGCAGCATGTCCATGAAGTTCATCATGAAAATCCAGACGAACACCGTCAGGGCCATCGGCGCGACCACCTTGCGGCTGGCGGCGTTGTGGATCACGCCCTTGGCCTGGCTGTCGACCATTTCGACCAGCATTTCAACCGCGGCCTGGAACCGGCCCGGCACGCCAGCGTGCGCCTTGCGGGCGGCCAGCCACAGCACGAAGCACACCAGGGCACCCAGCAGCGAGCTGAACACCACGGAATCGATGTTGATCACGGAGAAATCCACGATGGACTTCTGCTTCACGTTGGTCAGATGGACCAAGTGGTGACGGATGTACTCACCAGGGGTAGGACCGATACCTTCTGCAGACATGTTCGTTCGCGCCAATCAACCGTTTTGTTTTGAACGCCTGGTCCGGATCCAGAATCCGAACCAGTACACCTTGAGAGTCAACACCAGGCCAGCCAACAGGCCCAGCCAGCTGAGTTCAGGGACCACCACCGGCGCCAGCCACAACATCGCGACCGCCAACAGGATCTTGACCCCTTCCCACAGCAGAAACCCGGCAAACGCAGCTTGCGCCACACCCGCCAACAACCGGGACACCGCACTGGAGGTCATGCCATAGGCCATCAAGGCCGATGGCAGCGCCACCGCTGCCGCACCGTACAGGACCGACCAGGCCACCGCAGCCCGCTGCGTCAGCAGCCCGCCCAGCGCACCAGCGGTCAACCCCACCAGCATCTGCACCCCCACCAGCCACCAGACCGACACGCTCGGCTGGCTGGCCCGCCACTGCTGCGCTTCTTCGCGCGTCATCGGCTTGAATTCAAGCTCTTGCTCCCCATCTGCATCCCATCCGTCATCAGCCTGCTCTTGCTGTGCTGCCGGTAGAACTTTGTCCGGCATTTTGTGCATGGCAGATTACTGGCTGGTTACAAATGTGTGCGGTTTCGCAAAGCCATTGATTATACGTAGAAACCCGCGCGTTCCACAAGCCACCGGGCGCCGCCGCTGCGTGCGTGCGCGCCTCGCCCGATAATTCCGCCATGGACCTGCCCCGCGACATTCCGCCCGAGCAATCGCTCATCGAATACCCCTGCCGCTTCCCCATCAAGGTGATGGGCGCCAACGTGGAGGGTTATGTGACGGCCCTGACCCACGTGGCCAAGTCGTTCGACCCCGGCTTCGACGCCTCGACCATCGAGCTGCGCCCAAGCAAGGCCGGCAATTACATGGGTGTGACGCTGTCGGTGTACGTGACCAGCCGCGAACAGCTCGACGAGCTGTACCGCACGCTGACCACGCACCCGATGGTGAAAATCGTCCTCTGAGTCCACGCCCATGCAGATCCGCCAGCTCGGGCGCGTGGACTATGCGCCCACTTACGAGACCATGGTCGCGTTCACCACGGCGCGGCAGGGCGACACCCCCGACGAGTTGTGGATCTGCGAGCACCCGCCCGTGTTCACGCAAGGCATCGCCGGGCGCGACGACCACCTGCTGGCACCGGGCGACATCCCGGTGGTCAAGACCAACCGCGGCGGTCAGGTGACGTACCACGGCCCCGGCCAAGTCGTCGCCTACCCGCTGATCGACCTCCAGCGCGCCGGCTACTTCGTCAAGGAATACGTCTACCGCATCGAAGAGGCGGTGATCCGCACCCTCGCCCATGTGGGCGTGACCGGCCACCGTGTGGCGGGCGCCCCCGGCATCTACGTGCGGCTGGACGACCCGTTCGGCCACGCCCCGCTGCCGCAGCGCCCGCAACAGCGGGTGGCCGGTTCACCGGCGCCTGAGCCCGACTTCACGGGCCTGGGCAAGATCGCCGCGCTGGGCATCAAGGTCAGCCGGCATTGCACCTACCACGGGGTCGCCCTGAACGTGGCCATGGACCTGCAGCCCTACTGGCGCATCAACCCCTGTGGCTACGCAGGTCTGCAAACGGTGGACCTTTCTACAATCGGGGTCGCCGTTTCATGGGATGAAGCGGCCCAGGTCCTGAGCCAGAAGCTCAGCGCCACCCTCAGCCCCTGAACACCACTGCGCGACCCGCGCCCCCGCCATGAACCGCACCGACACGCCTTCGGCCGCTGAAACCAACACGGTCCGCGAAGCACAGCCCGCCGCCGGTTACGACGCCACCGCCAAGCAGAAAAGCCAGGCCAAGACCGCCCGCATCCCGATCAAGATCGTGCCGGGCGAGGTGCTCAAGAAGCCCGAGTGGATCCGCGTCAAGGCCGGCTCGCCGACCACCCGCTTCTACGAAATCAAAGACGTGCTGCGCGCCAACAAACTGGTGACCGTGTGCGAAGAAGCCAGCTGCCCCAACATTGGTGAGTGCTTCGGCAAGGGCACGGCCACCTTCATGATCATGGGCGACAAGTGCACGCGCCGCTGCCCGTTCTGCGATGTCGGCCATGGCCGCCCGGACCCGCTGGACGTGAACGAGCCGGAGAACCTGGCCAAGACCATCGCCCAGCTCAAGCTCAAGTACGTGGTGATCACCAGCGTGGACCGCGATGATTTGCGCGACGGTGGCGCCGGTCACTTCGTCGAGTGCATCCGCAAGACACGAGAGCTCTCACCGGGCACCCAGATCGAGGTGCTGGTGCCCGACTTCCGCGGCCGCGACGACCGAGCGCTGGAGATCCTCAAGGCCGCGCCGCCCGATGTCATGAACCACAACATGGAGACCGTGCCCCGCCTGTACAAGGAAGCTCGCCCGGGGTCGGACTACCAGTTCAGCCTGAACCTGCTCAAGAAATTCAAGGCCCTGTTCCCGCACGTGCCGACCAAGAGCGGCCTGATGGTGGGTCTGGGCGAGACGGACGAAGAGATCCTGGACGTGATGCGCGACATGCGCGCGCACAACATCGAGATGCTGACCATCGGCCAGTACCTCGCGCCCAGTGGCCACCACCTGCCGGTGCGCCGCTACGTGCACCCCGACACCTTCAAGATGTTCGAGGCCGAGGCCTACAAGATGGGCTTCACCCACGCGGCCGTGGGCGCTATGGTGCGCAGCAGTTACCACGCCGACCAGCAGGCCCACGGCGTGCTGAACCCGACGACTCCCGCCTGAGCATCACCCGCGCTCAGAGGCTGAGAGGGAATTGGGCGTACCCGAAAGGGCGCCCCAAAGCGCCGACGGCAAGGCGCAAAGCACAGCCGTAGCCCGTGCCACGGCGCGCATTTTCAACGCCGCTGGCGGTGTTTTGGGGTGTCAAGGCGGGCATGACCGATTTCCTCTCAGCCTCTCAGTCCCGGTAGGGCCCGCACCGGGTCTCGGGACTCGGGATCTCGTTGCAGTGGTCAAAGGCTTCGGGCTTGATGCCGCCGCCGACGGTGCGAAACGGCCCGAAGCATTCCTGGCTTTCACGGTACAGGCGCCACCAGCTGGTGCAGCTGGTGGTGGCGGTGACACGCTCGACGGGCCGCTTGACTGGCGGTGCAGGCGTCACCACGGTCGGGGTGGGCGCTGCCGGTGACGCCGACGCAGCGGGGCTCACCGGCGCGTTGCGCAAACGCTCTTGTGCTGCCCGCTCGTTTGCTTCGTGTTGCTGCTCCGGCGTCAGTTCGTACCGGCGCGCATCTGTTCGGGTGGCCGAGTCCCGGTAGCGCTCGGGCACGACATCCGACAGGTGGGTGCGGCCTTGCTCATCGACCCATCGGTAGATGTCGGCCGCCTGGAGCGGCCCCAGGGCGACCAACGAAGCCAGAACCACCCAACCGCGGTGCAATTTGCCCATCACATCCCCCTATGAGGTGTTCGGCGCCAAGTCATTGCCCGTGCCGTGTCCGAACACCGCGATTGTGCGGCGCTGCCCGCGATCAAGACCGGCCGGGCGGCTGCATTTTTTCCCAGGCCGTCATGGCTTCGGCCGCGTACATCAGCGCCGGCCCGCCGCCCATGTAGACACAGACCGCGAGCATTTCCTCGAGTTCGGCCCGTGTACAGTCCAGCCGGTGCAGCGCCTTGACGTGAAAACCGATGCAGCCCGAACAGCGCTGCGTCACGCCGATGGCCAGGGCGATCAGCTCTTTTTGCTTGGCGCTCAGCACCCCGTCGGTGATGGCCGCCTTGGCCAACGCGCCAAACCCGGCCATGGCCTCGGGCTGGGCCTTGCGAAACGGGGCCAGGCTGTCGTTGATGTCCTGGATCAGGCCGCTGTGATCAAACGTACTCATGTCATGTCCTTGTTGGTGAATCTACCCCGTGGAGTATCAGATTTCATGACCCCGGAACGCCTTGCGCTGCGTCAAGTCTTCCGCTCGGGGGCGCCGGCATGAGCGCCAACCTGCTCGCCCTGGGCGCCATCGCGCTCTGGGCATCACTGGCGGCGCTGGGCGTGGCCCTCGCGCATGTGCCGCCCTTTCTGCTGACGGGCCTGTGCCTGCTGATCGGCAGCCTGATCGCCCTGCCGCTCTCGCGCTTTGACTGGCGCCAGTGGCGCGTGCCCGCGCCCACGCTGGCGCTGGGTGTCTACGGGCTGTTCGGCTTTCACTTCCTGCTGTTCATCGCGCTGCGCCACGCGCCACCGGTGCAGGCCAACCTGGTCAACTACCTGTGGCCGCTGGGTATCGTCGTGATGGCGCCGCTGTTCCTGCCGGGCGTGTCGTTGTCCTCGCGCCACGTGCTGGCCGCGCTGATCGGGTTTGCCGGCGCGGTGCTGGCCATCCTGGGGCGTGGCGGCAGTGGCGAAGCGGTCTGGGCCTGGGGCTACCTGCCAGCGCTCGGTTCGGCCTTCATCTGGGCCAGCTATTCGCTGTTGACCAAGCGCGTGGCGGCCTTCCCCACCGCCGCCATCGGCAGCTTTGCGCTCGTCTCGGGCGCGCTGTCCCTGGTCTGCCATGCGCTGCTGGAGCCCTCGGTCGCTCTGACTGCGCAGGACTGGACCCTGATCGCCCTGCTGGGCCTGGGGCCCCTGGGCGGCGCGTTTTTTCTGTGGGACGCGGCGCTCAAGCGTGGCGATGCACGGCAGATCGGGGTGCTGAGTTTCCTCACACCGCTGCTGTCCACGCTCACGCTGCTGGCGGTGCGCGGGGAGCGGCCCAGCGCATCGGTGGCCGTGGCGGCGGTGATGATCATCGGCGCGGCGGTGATGGCAACCCGGCGTTCGTGACCCCCACGCTCCGCCGCTGACTCCGCGGGGGCAGATCCACCCCAGCCGCTCAGCCGTCTTCGTACAGCTCCAGCGGCAGGCCGTCGGGGTCGGCGAAGAATGTGAAGCGCCGGCCGGTGTACTCGTCCACCCGGATGTCCTCGACCACCACCCCCTGCGCTTCCAGATCGCGCTTGCACTTCGCCACGTCCTGCACAGCGAACGCCAGGTGACGCAGGCCCTGGGCCTCGGGCCGGGACGGCCGTGGCGGCGGTGTCGGGAAGGAGAACAGTTCGATCTGCGAGCCGTCGGGCAGCGCCAGGTCCAGCTTCCAGCTCTGGCGCTCGGCACGCAAATGCTCGGCCAGCACGCGCAGGCCCAGCAGCTCGGTGTAGAAGCGTTTGGAGCGCCCGTAGTCCGAACAGATGATGGCGGCGTGGTGGATGCGCAGCAGCATGAGGCTTGGCGGGTCAGTCGGCCATCAGGGCCGCCGGGTCTTCGGCGGCCAGCACCGTCTGCGCCCAGGTCGCCAGCTTGGTGGTGTCGCAGCGCAGGATCTGCTGCTTGACGGCCAGGATCTGCGAGGGGTGCATCGAAAAACTGCGCAGCCCCAGCCCCAGCAGCAGGCGCGTCATGCCCACGTCACCGGCCATTTCGCCGCACACGCTCACGCCCTTGCCCTGCGCCCGCGCCTGCGCGATGGTGCTGGCCAGCAGCTGCAGCACCGCCGGGTGCACCGGGTCGTAGAGGTGCGAGACGGCTTCGTCCGCCCGGTCGATGGCCAGGGTGTACTGGATCAGGTCGTTGGTGCCGATCGAGAGGAAATCGAAGTGCCGCAGGAACAGCGGGATGGTCAGCGCCGCGGCGGGCACCTCGATCATGGCGCCCAGGCGCACGACGCCGTGCAGCTGCGTCCGCGCATCCAGCTGGGCGCGCGCCTTGTTGACCAGGGCCAGGGTCTGGCGGATCTCGCTGGCGTGGGCCAGCATGGGGATGAGCAGGTTGATGGGCCCGAAGGCCGATGCGCGCAGGATGGCGCGCAGCTGCGCCAGGAACATGGCCGGGTCGGCCAGGCTCCAGCGGATCGCGCGCAGGCCCAGCGCCGGGTTGAGGTGGTCTTCGCCACTGCGCACCGGTGTGCGGTCCAGCGGCTTGTCGGCCCCCACATCCACCGTGCGGATGGTCACCGGCAGGCCCTGCATGCCTTCCACCGCGCGTTTGTACGCCTGGAACTGCTCTTCCTCGTCGGGCAGCTTGCCGTTGCGACCCATGAACAGAAATTCGGTGCGGAACAGGCCCACGCCCACGGCGCCGGCCTTGAGCGCGGCCACCGCGTCCTCGGGTTGCTCGATGTTGGCCAGCAGTTCGATCTTCTGGCCGTCCAGCGTGACCGCAGGCGTGTTCTTCAGGCGCGAGAGGCGCTCGCGTTCCACCTCGCCCTGGCGCTGCTTGAAACCGTATTCGGCCAGCAGGATGGGCGAAGGATCGACGATCACCACGCCGGCATCGCCGTCGATGATGACCCAGTCGTCCTGGTTGATGAGGTGGCTGGCCGAGCGCGCGCCGACCACCGCCGGAATGTCCATGCTGCGCGCGACGATGGCGGTGTGGCTGGTCTTGCCGCCGACATCGGTGACGAAGCCGGCGAACACGCTCTGCTTGAACTGCAGCATGTCGGCCGGCGACAGGTCGTGCGCGACCAGCACCAGCGGCACGTCCACCGTGGCGTCGAACAGCGTGCCGTTGCGCCCGGGCGGAGGCGCCGACACCGGCGAGGCCACGCCGCGCATCACCCGCAGCATGCGCTCGACCACCTGTTCCAGGTCGGCCTTGCGTTCGCGCAGGTAAGGGTCTTCCATCTCGTCGAACTGGCGCCCGATCACCTCCAGCTGGGTGGTCAGCGCCCATTCGGCGTTGTAGTGGCGTTCGGTGATCCAGTGCTTGACGCCCCCCGTGAGCTGCTCGTCCTGCAGCAGCATGAGGTGCACATCCAGCAGCGCGGCCAGTTCGGGGTGGGCGTCGGCGGGGCCGAGGTCGGCCAGGCTCTGCTGCACGCGGCCGATCTCTTCGACCACCACCTTGCGCGCGCTGCGCAGGCGCTCGATCTCCGCCTCGACCTGATCGGCTTTGACAAAGTAGTGCGCCACATCCATGCGGCTGGCGGCCACGATGACCGCCCGCCCGATGGCGATGCCACGGGAAACCGCCAGACCATGAACGGTGAAGGTCATGCCATCCCCTGCGCAGCGATGGAGTGGCGTTGCGCAAGGGCCAGCCGCCGGGCCGCCCCAAGGCTGGCCCAGCCCCCCCGGGGGGCAGCGACCCGCGCAGCGGTAGAGCGTGGGGGCTCCATCCTTACTCGCCTTCTCCGAACTTGTCGTTGATCAAGGCGACGATCGCGTCCATCGCCTGCTGCTCGTCGGAGCCGTTGGTCTCGATCTCGACCTGGCTGCCGATGCCGGCGGCCAGCATCATCACGCCCATGATGCTCTTGGCGTTGACGCGGCGCTCGCCGCGCGACATCCACACCTCGCAGGCGTGGCTGCCGGCCAGCTTGGTGAGCTTGGCCGAGGCGCGGGCATGCAGCCCGAGCTTATTGCTGATGGTCGCGGTGGTCTTGATCATGGGTGATTCTTCTCGCCTGATTTTGTGGTGCGGTCACGGCCACCTGGATCACCCCCTGCGTTGCGCCGATCATGGCCCGCGATACCAGCGCGTCCAGCGACTCGTGCCGGTACGACACGGTGCGCAGCAGCATGGGCAGGTTCACGCCGGTGATGAGCTTGGAACGCACACCGTCCACCAGCTTCTGCGCCACGTTGCAGGGCGTGGCGCCGAACACATCGGTGACGACCAGGGTGTTGGGCAGGCCCAGCTGGCGCACCAGGGCGCGCGCCTGGGCCAGCGACTCCTCGGGTGGCACATTGGGTTGAACGTCCAGGGCCGACACCGCGTCTGCGCTGTCGGGAAACACGTGCAGCACGCAGGCGCGCAGGGCCGAAGCCAGCGGGGCGTGCGCAACGATGAGGATGCCGTTCATGGGCACAGTTTAGCCCGCTGCGCCGGTGTGCCGGCGGCGTTGCGCGCGCAGGAACCCGGCATAGGCCAGCGCCGCGGCCAGTCCGAACAGGGCCAGCGCGCCACGCAGGCGCTGCGGCTCGCTCCAGCCCAGCCCGCCCAGTGCGTCACTGGCCAGACCGATGGCCCACTGCATGGCGAACACACCGGCAAAGATGACGAGGTTGTAGGCCGACAGCGCCCGCCCTGCGGCCTGTGCCGGCAGGGCCATGCCCACCGCGGGCTGCGCCAGCGAACCGACGCTGCTGCACACGCAGAACAGGGCCCACAGCGGCCAGCCGGCCCGCTCGCCCAGCGTCACGTTGAGCGCCAGCACCCCCAGCGCCAGCGGCACGCCCCAGGCGATCAGGCGCTCGGCGCTCCAGCCCCGGCGCGCCAGGTGCGGATTGGCCACGCCCCACAGCCAGAACGTGAGCAGCATGCACAGGTTGATGCCGAACAGGCCCTGCGCCGCTTCGGCCGGCGTGGCCCCGGTCACCTGCACCATCCACGGACCGGCCCACAGCGTCTGGATGGCCACCATCCCCGCGTAGAACACGAAACCGATGCCCACCATCTGCCGGAAGTACGGGTGGCGCGCGATCTGCGCATAGCCCACCGCCGGCTGGGCGGCACCGGCCGGCGCAGCGGGTGCGGCCCAGCCCGGCACCCGCCAGGCCAGCGCACCCATGGCCAGCACGATGCACGCCGCCAGCCCCCAGAACAGGCCGCGCCAGCCCAGCACGGGCAACAGCCATTGCACCGGCAAGGTGGCCGCCACCATGCCCAGCGAACCGGTCATCAGCATCCACGAATTGGCGCGCAACTGCAGTTCGGGCCGCAGCCAGCGGCGGTAGCCGGTCAGCGGCGCCATCAGGCAGGCGCTCACACCCATGCCGGTGAGCACGCGCGCGGCCAGCAGGCCGCTGAAGCTGGTGGCGGTGGCGAACGCGGCGCAACCGAGCACCGCCACGACCATGAAGGACAGGATCACGCGGCGCGGGCCATAACGGTCCAGCCAGCGGCCCATGGGCAGCTGCGTCAGCGCAAAGCCGAAGAAGTAGCCACCGGCCAGCAGACCCAGGTCGCTCGCGCTCAGCGCCAGTTCCTGGCTGAGCACCGGCGAGAGCGTGGCCGTGATGGCGCGGATCAGTGTCGAGAAAAAGTAGGCCAGCGCGAACGCCAGGAACACGCCCACCGCGGCGCGTGGGGCCAGCCACGCGGCGGGCGACGCGGCCGTGCTCATGGCGGCGACAGCTGGAGGCCGGCGACGAACGCGTCCAGCGCCTCGTCCGGCAGGCGCGGCCCGTACACCGCGGCCTGGAACACCTGTGTGCCGCGGGCAAAGTAGAGGGCCCGCGACTGCACCGGCTGACCCTGCGCGTCCGTGCCCTGGGCGGCCACGCCCTGCACTGGGTCGGCGCCGGGCAGTTTGACCGCCCAATCGCCCGCTGCCGCTGGCGCCACCCGGATGGCCTGCAGACTGGCGCTGCGCCAGGCGGCCAGCGCGGGCGCCACCTGGGCGGCCTGGCCCACGTCGGCCCAGGCCACGGCAAAGCGCAGGCCGCCGGCCTCGCAGCTGTGCATGTGCAACGCGGTCGGGCCCGCGGCGGCGCCGCCCAGCGGCACCGGGCGGGTGGCGCTCTCGGGCTTGCAGGGCATCAGGGCCAGCAGCGGCGTGCCGTCCACGCGCAGCTCGCGCCAGTTGAAGGTGGGACTGCAGGCGCTGACGCTCAGCAGCAAGGCCGCCAGGGCCGCGGCGCGGGTGGTGTGCAACAAGGGGAATGTCTCCGGCATCACGGCGACAGTGGTCCGCCGCACGCAGCGGCACAATGGCCGCATGAACGCTCTGGATGGTATCCGCATACTCGATTTGTCCCGCGTGCTCGCGGGCCCCTGGTGCACCCAGACCCTGGCCGATCTGGGCGCCGACGTGGTCAAGGTCGAGCGCCCCCGCAGCGACGGCCACCTCGGCGGTGACGACACCCGCGGCTGGGGCCCGCCCTTCCTGAAGGGGCGCGACGGCACCGACACCGCCGAGGCGGCCTACTACCTGGGCGCCAACCGCAACAAGCGATCCATCACCTGCGACATCGCCACGCCCGAAGGCCAGGCATTGATCCGGGAGCTGGCGGTGAAAGCCGACGTGTTCGTCGAGAACTACAAGGTCGGCGACATGGCGCGCTACGGTCTGGACTTTCCAAGCCTGCACGCGCTCAACCCGAGGCTGGTCTATTGCTCCATCACCGGCTTCGGCCAGACCGGCCCCTACAAAGACCGCGCAGGGTACGACTACGCGATCCAGGGCATGGGCGGGCTGATGAGCGTGACCGGCGAGCGCGACGACCTGCCTGGCGGCGGCCCGCAGAAGGTGGGCGTGGCGGTGGCCGACCTGTTCACCGGCCTGTACGCCACGGTCGCCATCCAGGCAGCGCTGCGGCACGCCGAACGCACCGGCGAGGGCCAGCACATCGACATGGCGCTGCTCGACACCCAGGTGGCCATGCTCGCCAACCTGGGCGCCAACTACCTGGTGCGCGGGCGCGAAGAAGGCAAGATTCCAGGCCGCGCCGGCAATGCGCACATCAACATCGTGCCCTATCAGGTGTTCGAGGTCGCACCCGACGCACAGGGCCAGGCGCAGCACGTCATTCTGGCGGTGGGCAACGACAGCCAGTTCGCCAAGTTCTGCGAGGTCGCGGGTCAACCCGAACTGGCGCAGGACGAGCGTTTCGCCCGCAACCAGAACCGGGTGCGTAACCGCGCGGTCCTGGTCCCTCTGCTCGAAGCCCTCTTCAGGACGCGCAGCAAGGCCGACTGGCTGGGCGCACTGGAAGCCGCCAAGGTGCCCTGCGGGCCCATCAACAACCTGGCCGAGGTGTTCGCCGATCCGCACGTGCAGCAACGCGGCATGGTGCAGACCTGGCAAGGCGAACACGCCCACCCGCTGGCCGACGCGGTGCAACTGGTGGCCAGCCCGCTCAAGCTCAGTGCCACGCCGGTGCGCAATGCATTGCCACCGCCGCTGCTGGGCCAGCACACGGCGCAAGTGCTGGGCGACTGGCTGGGTGCGGACGAGCAGCGCTTGGCGGAACTGCGCGGGCGCGGTATCGTCTGATTTTCATCAGCACTGGCTGATATTCCCGTCCGACGAGGTTTCCATGAGCACGTCTTCCGCCGCCGACAGCGTGATTCCCGCCAAGACGCCCGCTGCCCTGCCGAGCCCGGCCTCGCTGCGCGGTGCGGCCCAGGCCGCTGCGGCCCGGGGCGAACCCTTGGTGGTGATGACCACCCTGGCCGGCTGCCCGTACTGCGACCTGGTGCGCAACCACTACCTGCTGCCGCTGCGCAAAGAAGGCAAAGTGCAGGCGGTACAACTGGACGTGCGCGACCGCAGCAGCAACCTGCAGGGGTTCAAAGGTGAAATGTCCACCCCGGCCGAACAGGCGCGGCTGTGGAATGCGCGGTTTGCGCCCACGGTGCTGTTTCTGGGGTCGGAAGGGCAGGAACTGGCCGAGCGCCTGGTGGGCGTGGCCGTGCCCGACTTCTACGGCGAATACCTCGATGCGCGCCTGGCCGAAGCGCGCCGCAAGCTCGCCAAGTGAGCGCCGGCTTTCACGCCGACTGGCACATCACTTGAGGGCGCCAAACACCTTCTTGAGGATGTCGCTGCCGGCGCCCACCGGATCCTGGCGGATCTTGCGCTCTTCCTGGCCGATGATGGTGTAGAGGCCGTCCAGCGACTTGCCGGTGACGTACTGCTGGATGTTGGCGTCTTCCTTCTTCACCAGACCCAGCCCGGCGGCCTTGCTGGCGACCTTGTTGTACTTCGCGGCCAGACCCACCTTTTCGGTGGCCTTGGTGACCACCGGCAGGAATTTTTCGCCCAGCGGCGTGCGCGTCTTGTCAGCAAAGAACTGCGTCACCGAGTTGTCGCCACCGGTCAGGATCTTCTTGGCGTCGGTCACCGACATGTTCTTGACCGCCCCCACCAGCAGGTCCTTGCCCATGGGCACGGCCGCCTCGGCGGCGCGGTTCATGCTGGTCACCAGTTCGTCCACCCGCTTGCCCTGCCCCAACTTGCGCAGCAGGCTGGCCGCGTCTTCCAAGTAGCCGGGCAGCGGGATGCGCACCGCCGGGTTGCCCAGGAAGCCATCGGTCTTGCCCAGCAGGCCCACGGCCGCCAGCGCTCCCTTTTCCAGGGCCGCTTTCAGACCGGCGCTGGCGTCTTTGTCCGTCAGGTCGGACAGGGACAGCGCCCAGGCTTGCTGCCGGGCGGCGAGCACCAGCAAGGCCACGCTGGCGCCGAGGCTCTGGTTAAACTGACGACGTTGCATGTTGAACTCCTTGGATTGGGAACGCTCCAAAGCCCGTCGGCGACGGATAGGCAGCGCCGCTGCCCACCGCTCCGTCCAGGCCCCATGATTCGCATTTTCGAACTATGACACACCACCTGCGCGCCCACATCGTCAGCCGCCGCCGTGGCCTGGCCGCCCTGGCCATGGTTGCCACATTGGGCACATCGCTGTTGCTGGGCGGCTGCGGCACCCGCGACGCGGCGCCCGAATCCACCTTTGTGCTGATCGACGGCGCCAAGACCACCACGACCGAACTCAAGGGCAAGGTCATGCTGGTGAACTTCTGGGCCACGACCTGCGTGTCCTGCGTCAAGGAAATGCCCATGCTGGTGGAGACCCACAACAAGTTCAAGGAGCGCGGTTACGAGACCGTTGCCGTGGCCATGAGCTACGACCCACCCAACTGGGTGTTGAACTTTGCCCAGAGCCGCCAGCTCCCCTTCAAAGTGGCCCTGGACAACACCGGCGAGATCGCCAAGGCCTGGGGCGACGTCAAGCTCACCCCCACCACCTACCTGGTGGACAAGCAGGGCAACATCGTCAAGCGTTTCGTCGGCGAACCCGACAAGGCCGCGCTGCATGAGCTGATCGAAAAGTTGCTGGCCAAGGGCTGATGGGCGGTGTTCCCCCCCAACAAAAAGGCGACCCGGGGGTCGCCTTTTTGTTGGGGCCAGACCGGCCGAGGGATCATTCCTTGCGGAAGTCGTCGTGGCAGGCCTTGCAGGTCTGGCCAGCGGCGCCAAAGGCCGTCTTGATGGCGTCCAGATTGCCGGTCTTGGCCGCTGCGGACAGCTTGGCGATCTCGGCCTGCATCTTGTCCGACCCTTCCTTGAATTTGGCCTGCTCGGTCCAAATGGCCGGCAAGGCGCGGGTGTCACCCTTGTCGGTTCCTGCACCGAAGGCGGCCCAGGGCAGCTTGCTCATGGTTTCCACGATCGCAGCGTTGTCAGCCGCCACCTTGGCATCGAAGGGCACACGGTTGTTGACCATTGCGCCGATGCGTCCGAAGTGCGCCGCCATCACCGTGAAACTGGCCTTGCGGTACTTGATCGCGTCTTCAGGTTTCTGGAACTGCGCCATGGCCGGCGTGGACAGGATGGCGGTGGCCCCGACAAGGGCGGCGACGATGATGGTCTTCATGTGAACTCCTGAGCGTGGGGTGGGTGAACCGTTGCAGCACCTTCGTGCTACAACCGCAAAGAGTGTAGGGTTTCGGCATTGGTTCCGGGCAGGCCTTCTGCTCAGGGTTTGTATCCATGGGTGAAATGCCCCACTTGCAACGAACAGGAGAAACCGCCATGCACACCGTCCGCGTCTGGGACCTGCCCACCCGGCTGTTCCACTGGAGTCTGGCGCTCTGTGTCGTGGGCCTGATCATCACCGGCAACATCGGCGGCAATGCCATGGTCTGGCACGGACGTCTGGGCTACGCGGTGCTCACGCTGCTGCTGTTTCGCATCGCATGGGGCCTGGCGGGTGGCCACTGGTCACGCTTTGGCAGCTTTCTGTACGGACCGTCCGCCATCGTCGCCTACCTGCGCGGTAAAGGCCGCCCCGAACACAGCGTTGGCCACAACCCGCTGGGCATGCTGTCGGTGCTGGCGCTGCTGCTGGTCCTGCTGGCGCAGGTGGGCACGGGTTTGTTTGCCGACGACGAAATCGCCTTCACCGGACCGCTAGCGGGCCTGGTGTCGGGTGACTGGGTGGGCCAGGCGACCAGTTACCACAAGAAAGTCGGCAAACTCATCCTGATCGCGTTGGTCGCGCTGCACCTGGGCGCCATCGCGTTCTACAGACTGGTCAAGAAGCAGAACCTGGTGGGTCCCATGATCGTGGGTGACAAAACCGTGCAGGCCCCCGTGCCCGCCTCCCGGGACAACGCGCGCACACGTCTGCTCGCCCTGATGCTGTTGCTGCTGTGCGCAGCAGCGGTGTACGGCATCGTGTCGTTGGGCGATGGGGTGGTGCCCGCGGCCAGTTACGACTGACGCACGGCGAGCCTGGCGAGCGGTTCACAAGACGACTGCCTTATAGTCCCGCTTCCGGCAGACGCCATCAACCACCCAAGACGTGACCGCCCCCGACATCCAGCTGCGTGTGGCCGATTCCCCCGAGGACTTGGCCGCCATCCGCGCCCTGTTCCTCGACTATCAGGCCTACCTGGGCATTGACCTGTGCTTCCAGGGTTTCGCGCAGGAGCTGGACACGCTGCCCGGTGACTACGTCGAGCCAGGCGGCGTGCTGATGCTGGCCACCGTGGATGGCGCCCCGGCGGGGTGCTGCGCCTTTCGGCCTTTGACCAGCAGCGACCACCTCAATGCCTGCGAGATGAAGCGCCTCTTCGTGCGCTCCGCGTTCCGCGGTTTCGGCCTGGGCCGCCAACTGGTGGAACAGGTGATGGCCCGTGCCAGCCTCGCCGGCTACACCACCATGCTGCTGGACACCCTGCGCGACATGGAGGCCGCCCGTGCGTTGTACCAAGAGGTCGGCTTCGTGGAGGTGGCGCCTTACTACCACAACCCCCTTCCGGGCGCCCACTATCTCATGGCCGACCTCGCCAGCGGTTCGCGGCTCTGAAATTGCTCACATGACAAAAGGCCTGGCTCCATTAGGAGCCAGGCCTTTTGCAGGTCGTGCCGTCGATCAGAGCGTCTGTGCCTGCGCCAGCAAGGTGGCTGCATCGCTGACTTCGAACTTGCCCGGACCTTCGATGTTGAGGGTCTTCACCACGCCGTCCTTGACGAGCATCGAATAGCGGTTGCTGCGCAGTCCCAGACCCTTGCCGGTCAGGTCCAGCGTCAGTCCGGTGGCCTTGGCAAACGTGGCATCGCCGTCACCCAGCATGCGCACCTTGTCGCCGGTCTTCTGGTCACGCGCCCACGCGCCCATGACGAAGGCGTCGTTGACGCTCAGGCACCAGATCTCGTCCACACCAGCGGCCTTGAAGGCTGCGTGGTGTTCCACGAAACCCGGCACGTGCTTGGCCGAGCAGGTGGGCGTGAACGCGCCCGGCAGTGCAAACACCGCAATCGTTTTGCCCGCGCTGGCCTTGTGCGTGTCCACCGGGTTGGGGCCGACGCTGCAGCCGTTGCCTTCGACTTCGACGTATTCCATCAGCGTACTGGCCGGAATCTGGTCACCCACCTTGATCATGTTGCGCTCCTCGTGTGTTGTGGCCTTTCGGCCAGGGGTTTGTGCTCCGGCAGACACCGGGCCCGGAAAAGAAAAAAGCGACCGGATTGTCGGTCGCTTTTTTCGGGTCCGCTGAAGACAGCAGAAACAGGCTTACACCAGTGCGGCCTTTTGGACCAGGCGGGTGGCAACCCAGTTCTTTGTCTTCGACAGCGGACGGCTCTCGGTGATCTCGATCACGTCGCCCATCTTGTACTCGCCCTTTTCGTCATGGGCGTGGTACTTGCTGGACTTGGCCACGATCTTGTCGTAGAGCTCGTGCTTGACGCGGCGCTCGACGAGCACGGTCACGGTCTTGGCGCGCTTGTCGCTGACGACTTTGCCGATCAGGGTGCGCTTGAGGGATGTTTTGGCTTCCGTCATGGTCACTCCTTACTTGGCGGCGCGTTGCTTCTCGGCCAAGATGGTCTTGGCGCGAGCGATGGAACGGCGGGTGTCGCCCAGCGTGGCGGTGTTGTTGAGTTGTTGCGTGGCTTTTTGCATGCGCAGACCGAAATGGGCCTTTTGCAGTGCTTTCACTTCGGCTTCGAGGCCGGCCACATCCTTCTGGCGCAGTTCAGCAGCTTTCATCTATGTTCTCCTGAATCACTGACCCAGCATGCGCGCCACGAACGTGGTGCGCAGGGGGAGTTTGGCGGCAGCCAGGGCGAAGGCTTCACGAGCGAGTTGCTCGGGCACGCCAACGATTTCATACAGCACCTTGCCGGGCTGGATTTCGGCCACGTAGTACTCCACGGAACCCTTGCCGTTGCCCATACGGACTTCGGCGGGCTTGTTGGAGATCGGCTTGTCCGGGAACACGCGGATCCAGATACGGCCGCCACGCTTGACGTGACGGGAAATCGCACGGCGTGCGGCTTCGATCTGGCGTGCCGTCAGACGGCCGCGATCGGTGGACTTCAGACCGAAATCGCCAAAGGCCACGGTGGCGCCACTGGTGGCGACGCCCGTGTTGCGGCCTTTTTGCTCTTTACGGTACTTGCGGCGAGCAGGTTGCAGCATATTTATTCTCCTTTGCCGTCCGCAGGTGCCCCTGCGGGTGCGTCTTTGCGAACGCGCTTAACGGCGGGTTTGTCGGTGGCCTCAGCGGGCTTGTCGCTGCCGTCAACCGGCGCACCAGCGGCACCCGGGCGGCGCACGGCAGCACGGGCGGCGGGGCCAGCGGGACGCTCACGACGAGGACCGCGGGGGCGACGCTCTTCTTCCGGACGCGGGGTTTCCACGGCAGGCAGATCGTTGCGACCCAGGGTGTCACCCTTGTAGACCCAGACCTTGACGCCGATGACGCCGTAGGTGGTCTTGGCTTCCGAGGTGCCGTAGTCGATGTCGGCGCGCAGGGTGTGCAGGGGCACACGGCCTTCGCGGTACCACTCGGTACGGGCGATTTCGATGCCGTTCAGACGGCCGGCGGACATGATCTTGATGCCCTGGGCGCCCAGACGCATCGCGTTCTGCATCGCGCGCTTCATGGCGCGGCGGAACATGATGCGCTTTTCCAGCTGCTGGGTGATCGAGTCGGCGATCAGCTTGGCATCGATTTCGGGCTTGCGCACTTCTTCGATGTTGACGGCCACCGGCACGCCCAGTTTGGCGGCCAGTTCCTTCTTCAGCTTCTCGATGTCCTCACCCTTCTTGCCAATCACCACGCCCGGACGTGCCGAGTAGATGGTGATACGGGCGTTCTTGGCCGGACGCTCGATCACGACGCGCGAAACGGCGGCGTTCTTGAGCTTTTCCTTCAGGTACTCGCGCACCTTGATGTCTTCGGCCAGCATGCCGGCGAAGTCACGGTTAGAGGCGTACCAGCGGCTGGCCCAGTTGCGTGCAACGGCGAGGCGGAAGCCGGTGGGGTTGATTTTTTGTCCCATAAGTCCTCTTGCCTCTTCAGTTGCCAACCGTCACGTAGATGTGACAGGTGGGTTTGCTGATACGGTTGCCACGGCCCTTGGCGCGGGCGGTGAAACGCTTGAGCGTAGCGCCCTGCTCAACGTAGATCGACTTGACGAACAGTTCGTCGATGTCGGCTCCATCGTTGTGCTCAGCGTTGGCGATGGCGGAGTCCAGCGCCTTCTTGACGATGCCGGCGGCCTTTTTCTGCGTGAAGGCCAGGATGTTCAGAGCCTGGTCGACCTTCTTGCCACGAATCAGGTCAGCCACGAGACGGCCCTTGTCCACCGACAGGCGCACGCCGCGAACAACACAGCGGGTTTCAGTAGTCATGGTTGATCCTTACTTCTTGGCTTTTTTGTCGCCCGGATGACCCTTGAAGGTACGGGTCAGGGAGAACTCGCCGAGCTTGTGGCCGACCATCTGGTCGGTGATGTACACAGGCACGTGCTGCTTGCCGTTGTGAACGGCGATCGTCAGACCGATGAACTCGGGCAGGATCATCGAGCGGCGCGACCAGGTCTTGACCGGCTTCTTGTCCTTGGTGGACACAGCCTTCTCCACCTTGGCCATCAGGTGATGGTCAATGAAGGGGCCTTTTTTGAGGGAACGAGTCATGATGTCAACCCTTTACTTCTTGCGGCGCGAGACGATCATCGACTGCGTACGGCGGTTGTTGCGGGTGCGGTAACCCTTGGTCAGGTTGCCCCATGGATCCACCGGTGCGCGGCCTTCGCCGGTCTTGCCTTCACCACCACCGTGCGGGTGGTCGATCGGGTTCATCGCGGTACCGCGAACGGTCGGACGGATGCCCATGTGACGCTTCACACCGGCCTTGCCCAGCTGACGCAGGCTGTGCTCGGTGTTGGAGACTTCACCAATGGTGGCGCGGCAGTCCACGTGGACCTTGCGCACTTCGCCCGAACGCATGCGAACCTGGGCGTAGATGCCTTCGCGGGCCAGCAGCACGGCCGAGGCGCCAGCGGAACGGGCGATTTGCGCGCCCTTGCCGACTTGCAGCTCGATGCAGTGGATGGTCGAACCCACGGGGATGTTGCGGATCGGCAGGGTGTTGCCCACGCGGATCGGCGACTCCGAACCGGACAGCAGCGTGGCACCGACTTCAACGCCACGGGGGGCGATGATGTAGCGGCGCTCGCCATCGGCGTAGCACAGCAGCGCGATGTGCGCGGTGCGGTTCGGGTCGTATTCGATACGCTCGACCTTGGCCGGGATGTTGTCCTTGTTGCGACGGAAGTCGACCACGCGGTAGTGGTGCTTGGCACCACCGCCCTTGTGGCGAACCGTGATGTGACCGTTGTTGTTGCGGCCAGCTTTCTGGTGCTGCGCTTCGAGCAGCGGTGCGTAACCATCGCCCTTGTGGAGCTGTTCACGCGTGACTTTCACCATGCCGCGACGGCCTGGCGAAGTCGGTTTCATCTTGATCACTGCCATGATTAAACAGCCTCCCCGCCGAAGTTCAGCTCTTGGCCCGGCATCAGGGTCACGTAGGCCTTGCGCACGTGGTCACGGCGACCGACGGTCTTGCCGAAGCGCTTGGTCTTGCCCTTCTGGTTGAGCACGGAAACACCCTTCACCTCGACCTTGAACATCAGTTCAACAGCGGCCTTGATTTCGGGCTTGGAAGCGTCGCGCAGGACCTTGAACACCACGGCGTTGGTCTGCTCGGCGACTTGGGTGGCCTTTTCCGACACGATCGGTGCCACGAGCACCTGCATCAGACGGCCTTCGTCGTATTTCGTGACGCTCATGCGAACATCTCCTTGAGCTGGGCGATGGCACCCTTGGTGACGATCACCTTCTTGAAGTGCACCAGCGACACCGGATCGGCGTAACGCGGCTCGACCACGAGGATGTTCGGCAGGTTGCGCGAGGCCAGGTACAGGTTCTCGTCGACTTCCTCGGCGATGACCAGCACGTGGCTCAGGTTCATGGCCTTGAACTTGTCGGCCAGCTGCTTGGTCTTGGGCGAATCCACCTTGATGGAGTCGACCACGGCCAGGCGGCCTTCACGGGCCAGCTGCGAGAAGATGGAGGCCATACCGGCGCGGTACATCTTCTTGTTGAGCTTCTGGGTGAAGTTCTCGTCCGGGCTGTTCGGGAAGATACGACCGCCCCCGCGCCACAGCGGGGAAGACGTCATACCAGCACGGGCGTTGCCGGTGCCTTTTTGCTTGAACGGCTTCTTGGTCGAGTGCTTGACCATCTGGCGGTCTTTTTGCGCACGCGTACCTTGACGAGCATTGGCCTGGTAAGCCACCACGAGCTGGTGGATCAGGGCTTCGTTGTAGTCACGACCAAACACGGTCTCGGGCACGTCCACGTTGGACGCGGCCTGGCCCTGGTCGTTCAGGAGTTCAACTTGCATCAGTTAGCTCCTTTGGCTTTGACGGCGGGACGCACGGTCAGGAAACCGCCGTTCGAGCCGGGCACAGCGCCACGGATCATCAGCAGCTGACGGGCTTCGTCGACGCGGAAGATGTCCAGGTTCTGGATGGTCTTGGTTTGATCGCCCATGTGACCGGTCATCTTCTTGCCCGGGAACACGCGACCCGGATCCTGGGCCATGGAGATCGAGCCCGGCACGTTGTGCGAACGGCTGTTGCCGTGCGAAGCGCGCTGCGAGCTGAAGTTGTGGCGCTTGATGGTGCCGGCGAAGCCTTTACCGATCGAAGTGCCTTGCACGTCGACCTTTTGGCCGGCGGCAAAAATGGCGTTGGCGGCCACGGTGGCGCCCGGCTGGTACTGGGCAGCGACGTCGGCGGCAACGCGGAATTCCTGGATGATTTCACCCGCTTCGACACCGGCCTTGGCCAAGTGGCCGGCGACGGCCTTGGTGACGCGGGAGGCACGGCGCTGGCCAAAAGTGACCTGCAGCGCATCGTAGCCATCGTTGGCTTGGGTTTTGACTTGTGTCACACGGTTGTTCGACACGTCGACCACCGTGACGGGCACTGCGTCCCCGTCATCGGTGAACAGACGCATCATGCCCACCTTGCGACCCAACAACCCGAGGGAGTTGCTAAGACTCATTGTTTTCTCCGTTCCCGACTTCAATTGGCCGGGGCTGATGTTTAGGCTGACCCACCCGAAGGCAAGCCAGACCGAAATGCGACCTTTCCTGCGCAAACAGGATCGGCCAACAAAAATTTCAAGCCGAAGCCCGAAAAGCCCGCCAGTATAACCAGCGGGCATTTTTTGTGCAAGCCCTGCGCAAACAGGGCCTGCGCTGCGCGCACTTACTGCAGCTTGATCTCGACGTCCACGCCGGCCGGCAGGTCGAGCTTCATCAGGGCGTCAACCGTTTTGTCGGTAGGGTCCACGATGTCCATCAGACGCTGGTGGGTGCGGATTTCCAGCTGATCGCGCGAGGTCTTGTTGACGTGCGGCGAACGCAGGATGTCAAAGCGCTTCATGCGGGTCGGCAGGGGCACGGGGCCCTTGACGATGGCGCCGGTGCGCTTGGCGGTTTCCACGATTTCAGCGGCCGAGGTGTCGATCAGCTTGTAATCGAATGCCTTCAGGCGGATGCGGATTTTTTGCTTGGTAGACATGCAGTTCTCCGTAGGGCGATCAGGCGATGATCTTGGCAACGACGCCGGCGCCGACGGTACGACCGCCTTCACGGATGGCGAAGCGCAGACCTTCTTCCATGGCGATCGGGGCGATCAGCTTGACGGTGATCGACACGTTGTCGCCAGGCATGACCATTTCCTTGCCTTCGGGCAGCTCGATGGAGCCGGTCACGTCGGTCGTGCGGAAGTAGAACTGCGGACGGTAGTTGTTGAAGAA
>CALRYD010000009.1:0-100943 GCA_943372305.1 Hydrogenophaga intermedia
TAGGCGCCGGGCACGTCGGCTGCGCTCAGGTGGGCCAGTTTGGCCGGGAGGTTCTGCCCGCTTTGTTGCTGCGGGCGCAGACTCAAAGACCGATGGTCGGCGCTGGCCAGCTCCAGGCTGGCGGTGCGCACACGGGCGTGGGTCTGCACTTGGGTGAGGCTGTCTTCCTTGAGCACGGCGCCGGCCTGGGTGAAGCGCACGGTGCTTTGCGCGTTGGGCTGGAAGGCGCCGTTGTGGTCGGCGATCACCAGGGTGTGGCCGCCCTCTTTGCCGTCGGCGGTGTGTTCCCACCAGTAGAACAGGCCTTCTTCGCGCAGCAGGCGGTGCACGTAGGCCAGGTCGCTCTCGTTGTACTGGATGCTCAAGCTGCGCCGCGGGTAGACCGATGGGTCGGACAGTTCCCAGCGCCACTGCGGCTTGAGCGTGCCCTGGCCGGCGTGGTCGTTGAAGATCTGGTCGACGATCTCCATGACCGTCTGGTCCTGGAACACCCAGCTGTCCTGGTTGTGGGCCAAGAAGGCCAGCCAGGGCTGGATGACCAGGCGGTACCGGGCCAAGCCACCGTCGGAGCCGAGCAGCGCGAAGGTGGTGACATGCCCGCTCCAGGGGCGCAGGCTGCCGTCGGCGGTCAACAGATCCAGCCGCACCGGCTGGCCGATCAGGCTCTTGAGTTCCAGGTGCGCATCGCCCGCCAGCGCGTGCACCACCAGCTGCGTGGCGGCGGCAGGCGCGTCGCTGCCTTCCGGCAAGGGACCGATGGCTTCGTCCACCTCTACCCGCTCGGCCACCAGGGCGTCGGTGCCCAGCGGGGTGTGCAAGCGCAGCAGACGAGCGTTCTGCATGGGCAGAGCGCTCAGATAGGCCAGGATGCTTTGGTACAGACTCATGTTGTTGTGCTCCCTCGGTTTCTGGGCGGAAAGCCGCTCAGCGGCTGACCGCCATCACGCGCATCAGCGGCGGGCGCTGCAGCCACAGTGTCCAGTGCAGGCCACCGCAGACCACTTCCAGCGGCAACAGGCCCTTCTGCGCAGCCGCGGCCGCGGCTGCAGCGGGCACCTGCACGCGCCAAAGCCGGCTTTCCATGTGGCGCAGCAGTTCCAGCACCGGCACCTGCTCCCGGTCATGGGCCTGCAACAGCCAGTCCACCAGCAGCGCCGGGGTGCCATTGGCGGTGCCCTGATGGCGCAACAACCAGGGCGTGAGCTGCTGCCAGCTGGTCCGCAGGGCGTTGGCTTCGATCACCTGGCGTTGCGTTGAACTGAGTTCCATGAGGTGCTCCCTTGGATAAAGGCTGTGATGGGACTGCGAAAGTGTCGGCCGGTCAGACCACGGCGTATTTGAAGTCGCCGTTCTTGGCGGCGCTGACCTTGATGCGCTCGATTGCTTTGCCTTGCGCCATCTGCGCCAGCACGTTCTCGGCGATCTCGGGCAGCAGCGTGCCGCTGAGGATGTGGTCCACGTTGCGCGCGCCGCTGTCCACCTCGGTGCAGCGGGCCAGCACGGCTTCGACCAGCTTGGCGTCGTAGTCGAAAGCGGCCTTGTGGTTGGTGGCCACGCGGGCGGCGATGCGGTCGAGCTTCAAGCGGATGATGAGTTCGAGCACGTCGTCGCTGATGGGGTAGAACGGCACCACCTTCATACGGCCCAGGAAGGCGGGCTTGAAGCTCTTGAACAGCACCGGGCGCAGCGCCTCGGCCAGGGCGTCGGCGGCGGGCAGCTCGTCAGTCGCCTTGTTGATGCAGGCTTGCATGATTTCGCGCGAGCCGACGTTGCTGGTGAGGATGATGACGGTGTTGCGGAAGTCGATCTCGCGGCCTTCGGCGTCGTCCATCATGCCCTTGTCGAACACTTGGAAGAACATCTCCAGCACATCCGGGTGGGCCTTCTCCACTTCGTCCAGCAGCACCACGCTGTAGGGGTTGCGGCGCACGGCTTCGGTCAGCACACCGCCTTCGCCGTAGCCCACATAACCGGGGGGCGAACCCTTGAGGCCGGAAACGCTGTGCGCCTCCTGGTACTCGCTCATGTTGATGGTGACCATTTTCTTTTCGCCGCCGTACAGCGCCTCGGCCAGGGCCAGCGCGGTTTCGGTCTTGCCGACGCCGCTGGGGCCGGCGAACAGGAACACGCCCTTGGGCTTGTTCGGGTCTTCCAGGTTGGCGCGCGCGGTGCGCACGCGCTGGGCCACGGCGTCGAGCGCGTGGTCTTGGCCGATCACGCGCGCCTGCAGCATGGGCTTGAGCTTGAGCACGTTCTGAATTTCGTCTTTGACCATCTTGCCCAGCGGGATGCCGGTCCAGGCCGCAACGATCTCGGCCACCACATGGCCGTCCACCTGCATGGGGATCATGGGCGTTTCGCCCTGCAGTGCGGCGAGCTCGGCCAGCTTGGCCTGCAGCTCGGCCTGGGCGGGTGACAGCACGGGTGCGGCGGCCTTGGCCGTCTTCTTGGCGGCCGGCTTCTTCTTGCCCTCTTCCGCGGCCGGCGCCTCTGCCGCGACCGCCGCAGCCTGGCCCGACTGCTTTTCGGCTTCGAGCTTTTCGCGCAGTTGCTGGATCTCGGTGACCAGCGCCTTCTCTTTCGAATAGCGCTCGGTCAGGGTGTCCAGCTCGGCCTGCACGGCGTCGCGCTGGGCCTTGAGTTCGGCCAGTTTGTCCTGATGCGGGGTGCCGGCGGCGGCTTCGCGCTCCAGCGCACCGATCTCCACCGCCAGGCGCTCCAGCAGCTTGGTGTTGTCTTCCATGGCCGCAGGCACCGCGCTCTGGCCCAGCGCCACCTTGGCGCAGGCGGTGTCCAGCACGCTGATGGCCTTGTCGGGCAGCTGGCGGCCGCTGATGTATCGGGCCGAGAGGCGCACAGCCTCGGTGATGGCCTCGTCGAACACGCGCACGTTGAAGTGCTTTTCCATCAGCGCGGCCATGCCGCGCAGCATGGCGGCGGCAATCGGCTCGGACGGTTCTTCAACCTTGACCACCTGGAAGCGGCGGGCCAGGGCGGCATCCTTCTCGAAGTACTTCTTGTACTCGGCCCAGGTGGTGGCGGCCACGGTCCGCAGCTCGCCGCGCGCCAGCGCGGGCTTGAGCAGGTTGGCGGCGTCGTTCTGCCCGGCCTGGCCGCCGGCACCGATCATGGTGTGGGCTTCGTCGATGAACAGGATGATGGGGTGCAGGTTTTTCTTCACCTCGTCGATCACGTTCTTCAGCCGGTTCTCGAACTCGCCTTTGACGCTGGCACCGGCCTGTAGCAGCCCCATGTCAAGCGTGTGCAACTCCACCCCCTGCAGCGGCGGCGGCACGTCGCCCGCGGCAATGCGCAGCGCCAGCCCTTCCACCACCGCGGTCTTGCCCACGCCGGCCTCGCCGGTGAGGATGGGGTTGTTCTGCCGGCGGCGCATCAGGATGTCGATGGCCTGGCGGATCTCGGGGTCGCGGCCGATCACCGGGTCCAGCTTGCCGTCGCGCGCGCGCTGGGTCAGGTTGGTGGTGAACTGGTCCAGTGCCGGTGTCTTGCCCGCCATGGCCGGGACGGCGGCGGGGGCGTCACCGCCCTCCTGGGATACGGGTGCGTCGGCCGACCGCAGGCTCTGCGTTGCTTCTTCAGACCCCTTGGTCGCTTCGTCCAGCTTGTGCTTGAGATCGTCCAGCCGGAACTTGGTGAACAGCTTGCTGCCACGCAGCGCCAGTTGGCTCAGCCCGGGTTCGGTCAGCAGGGCCAGCAGCAGGTGGCTGCTGCGGATGCGGCTGTTGTGCGCGTCCAGCGATGCGATCAGCCAGGCGTGTTCCAGCAACGTGGGCAGGTGGGCGCTGAAGACGGGCGTGCGGGTGTTGCCGTTCTTGAAGCGGGTGAGCTCGTTTTCCAGGTCGCGCGCGAGCGCAGTGGGCGAGACGTCCGAGCGCTGGCACAGCAGGGTGAAGTCCGACCGCGGCTGTTCCAGCAGGGCCAGAAACAGGTGCTCGATGTCCACCTCGAAGTGCGACTTCGCCATGCAAATGCTGGCGGCACGCTCGGCCGCGCGGCGGCAGTTGTCGTTGAGCTTGGAGATCAGGGTCTTGAGGTTGTTGCTCATGTGGGTGTGACAGAGAGAATCGTTGTGTGATGAGTGGTTCAGTGCGCGGCGTGCAGGTCGTAGCCGGCGTCGCAGCGGTCCTGCGTCACCGGGCCTGACACCAGGTAGGTCTCCCAGCCCAGGCGCGGGCCCTGATCACCACCCAGGCGCACCGGTTGCACCGCACTGGCCTGGAGTTGCAGGCGCACTTCGTATTCGAGGCTGACGCCGGTGAGCTGGGTCACCAGCTGCTTGAGCGCCAGCGCCGCGCTGCCACCGGGCAGGAAGCGGCGGTAGCGCTCCAGGCTCAGCGGGCCGATGGTCAGACCCACGCGCAGGTCGCGCTGCCAGACGCGTTCACCCGACAAGGCGGTCGAGCCCAGTTGCGCATTGCCCAGGCCCAGTCGCGTCTGGTGCTCGGCCGGCAGCTTGAACCAGCGGCCCACGAACTGTGTGACTTTGACCGGCACACGGAAGTACAGCGACAGCACCTGCTGCAAGGCGGTGGCTGAGACCGACCGCTGCTGGAACAGACCGCCGAGGAAAGCGATCATTTCGTCCGACACGCCCCCCTGCTCGGGACCCAGGCGGTTGCGCAGCGACTTCTGCCCCATGCCCGCCAGCGACAGCACCTGCGGCAGGAACTGGTTGCGCCGGTCCGATTCGTAGCGGATAGCCAGGCGGTGCTTGCGCCAGGCCTGGTAGAACAGCACCACCGAGCGGTGCAGAAAAATGTCGAGAAAGGCGCGGGCCGAGCTGTCGCGTTGCAGTTGCTCGCGCCGGGCGAACAGCTCGGTGTAGAAGATGGGCAGCGTGCCGCCCGCGCCCAACAGGCTCATGAACGCGGGGGTGATTTCCAGCCGGTTCACCTGCCCGGGCGCCAGCCGCCGCGGCAGGGCCTGCGTGGCGGCGGCGATGATTTCCAGCGTGGTGCGCTGGCGGTCGGGCAGATCGGGCTGGTCCAGCCAGAGCGTCTCGAACTGCTCGATCTCGCTGGCCGGGAAGGACATGTTCAGCGAGTTGCGGAACGACAGGCGCTGCGCCATCACTTCGTTGGGCGTCAGGCCTTCGTGACGGACGAACCAGGCCTCCAGCAGGCGCACTGCCTGGAAGAATTCGAAGCTGTGCGGCTGCTCGAAGAGCTGATCGATCACAGCAACGGATGGCAGCCGGTGCGTCGCTCGCATGTGATGAGTTCTTCCTGGGTCCGGGCGGACACCAGCTTGAGCTGGGTGAAACTGTTGATGTGGGTGTACAGGCCGAGGAAACGGTCCATCACCTGCGCAAACAGGCGCAGACCCGAGCCCACAAAGCTCGATTCCTCCACCGTCAGGCGGACCTCGGTGCCGCGCACAAAGGTCGAGAACGGCTGGCCCGGCAGGTAAGCGGTGGCGGGCCGGTACTCGATGGCCACCAGCCCGTCGAGCATGGCGCGGTTGGTCTGGCTGCGTGGCAGGTCGTACAGGCGCAGCATTTCCTTGATCGCGTCCAGCCCGCCCGCGCTGAGCGACAGGTGGTTGAGCGAGAGGTGGGAGATCAGGCGCCACAGCGCTCCGCGCCCACGCTCGAATCGCATCGACGGCGAAGGTTTGCGCAGCAAACGGATCTCGCTGGCCAGGCTGCCGCCGGCCATGAACAGATCGCCCCCAGGATTGCCGACCGCCAACAGGTTGGGCAGGTTGCGGTTGGTCGCCTTGACCTCGATGGACAGCGTGTCGGTCTGCGGGGACGCCGGGTCGAAGTCCACGTCGACGATAGAGAGTTCCGCCTCGTAGCCGGGGCTGTGGTCGGCCACCGACTCGTCCACGTGCAGCACCCAGTAGCGGCGCTTGCCTTCACCGTCCGCCAGCAGTTCGTCGTGCTGCAGCGAATAGAACGGGTAGAACTCGTCCACGCTTTCGCCCTGCGGCGTCTGCAGCACGCGGTACACCTTCTCGACCGAATAGACCTCGTAGCCGAAGGCCTTGCGCGCGTCGGGCAGCACCGGTGAGGACTGGCCTTTGCGCGTCCAGCGAATCGGATCGGCCCGCTGTGCAAACAGGTTGACCACCGGGGTGCAGAACAGTCGCAGGTTCTTCTCAGTCAAGGTCTCCAGCATGCTGGCCTCGTCCGAATCGGAGCGGATACCCGCCATCACATAGTGCAGCGTGACACTGCGCGCGGCCACCGCTTGCACCGCGGGCGGCAGCACCAGGTCCACGAAGTTGTATTTGTCCGGGAAAGCGAAGAACTCGGTGAGGTGGCGGTAAGCCGGTTGTGAACGGGGGTCCACCTCGATCAAGGCCTCGTCATCGGCAAAGCCCACCACACCGGGCAGTGCGTCGGGCACTGCCTGCCAGGGGCCGTGTTCGGTGGTTTGCAGCAACACGCCCAGCACCTTGCCCTGCAAGGCTTCGCGCACTGCGCTCACCTGCGAGGCTTCGGCATCCACGTACACGCGCACCTTGTCCAGCCCCAGCGTGGCCCAGCTCGTCTGGGCGCCGGCGAGCTGCAGCTGAATCGACATCACGCAGGTACCGCCCTTGGGCAGCAGCGTGCCCGACGGAGCACTGACCGCACTGCTGAAACGCGCGGCCGACACCTCCAGCGGTGCCAGCGTCACGTCGTAGGCGGTGCGGAAGGTGCACGGCACGCCGCGCACCGGGCGGCTCTTGAGCACCGTGCCGCGCGGCAGCCCGGTGGCCTTGCTCATCTGGCCTGCGGCAACGGCCACGTTGAAATGCGCGATCGCACACGACGGAAACGGTCTCAGGTAGTGCGGGTACAGCACCTCCAGAAACGACTCGGTGAACAGTGGAAAGTCGTCGTCCAGCCGCTTGTGGATGCGTGAGGCGAGCAGTGCGAAGGACTCGATGAGGCGTTCCACGTGCGGGTCTTCGCCCACATCCCCGGTCAGCTGCAGGCGGCCGGCAATCTTGGGGTAACGGCGCGCAAAGTCGCCCGAATGCCCGCGCAGGAAGGCCAGCTCGCGTTCGTAATGGGGCAGCAGTTCGTCCATGGCGTCCGAGAGAGGTTCGACTGGCGGTCAATCGACCGAGAGCAAGGCGCCCGCACGCGTGGGGGCAACGGTGAACCGCGACAGCGCCGGCTGCAACACGGCGTCAAAGGCCACAGGCTCGGCCGACGGATGGGCCAACAGCATCGCCCGGATGGTGAAGGCCAGCGAGTTCATGTTGCCAGGGCGCTGGTAAAACTCGATGCGCACATCTCTGAGGCGCGGCTCGAACGAAGCGATCGCATGCGACAGGCTGGAAGCGATGTGACGTTGCTCATCGGAATTGGTGAGCACACGTCCGACGAAATCGCGGATACCGAAACACACGACCGACTTGCGGGTGTGCGGCAGGTCGGCCATTCGGTCGAAATCGATGGCAGACCGTGAATTGAGCAAAGCCTCCACGTCCCGTGCGACCGACTCACGCAGTTGGTCGAGGGAATAGGTCAGTGTCAAACCTTCGGCGCCGTCCCGGTGATCGGCCAGAAGCCGATCCAGAACGCTGCGCCGGAAACGCATCGCAGTAGCCATGGCATGCACAGAAAAAAGACGGGGCGACAAACGCCCCGTCCATTGCGACTTCTCGCGTGGGCGCGAGATCAGTTCGGCGCTTCGAAAACCGGCTTATTGGTCGCCAGGCTCCACATGGCTGGGGCGCCCTTGGCGGTCTTGCCGTCCATGGTCTGTTGGATGTACTCCCACTGCACGGCGGCGTACTTCAGGCTGAAGGTTTCCAGCGGCAGGCCTTCACCTTCCACCACCGGAGACACGGAAGAAATGATGGCCTTCTTCAGCTTGATGGTCAGGTACTGCACGCGGCCGTTGGTGCCGTTGGCGCGCATGAAATGGATCTCGACATCGTCGTACAGGGTGCCGGCAGAGCAGGCTTCCCACAGCTGGGGGCTGATCAGGTCCAGATCCTTGGTGAAGATCATTTCGCCGTGCTCGCAGCGCTCAGCGGTGTGACCACCCGCGGTGGAGGCCGTGGCCGACTTCGGCTGGCGGATCAGGTGCTGCCAGCTGTTGACTTCGAACCAAGGCTTTTTGTGCTCCTGGTCACGGGATTCGCCTTCGATCTTCTTGCCGTTGAGCGGATTGCCGAACTTGATGTAGATGTCTTTCATGGGATACCTCTCCTGAAGGATTGATTAAAACGAACGGGATCAGGACTTGCCGCCCGGCATTTCTGCGACCAGGCGCAGCGAAACCGAGAGCTCATCCAGCTGGAAGTGCGGGCGTACAAAAGCCACCGCACGGTACACGCCGGGGCGCCCGGGCACCTCCGACACCTCCACCTGTGCTTGCCGCAGGGGGCGCTGGGCCCGCATTTCCTGCGACGCGTCGTCTGCGTCCACCACGTATTGCATCAGCCAGTTGTGCAGGTAACGCTCCACTTCCTGCGTGGTGGTGAAGCTGCCCACCTTGTCGCGCATCATGGATTTCATGTAATGCGCGATCCGGCAGACCGCGAACATGTACTGCAGCTGCGCCGACAGCACCGCGTTCGCGTTGGCGGCATCGCTGTCGTACTTGGCGGCCTTCTGTGTGGACTGCGCGCCAAAGAAGGCGGCGTAGTCGGTGTTCTTGCAATGCACCAGCGGAATGAAACCCAGGTCGCTGAGTTCCTTTTCACGGCGATCGGTGATGGCCACCTCGGTCGGGCACTTGAGCGCCACTTCACCCTCATCGGTCTTGAAGGTGTGGGTCGGCAGGTCTTCCACCAGACCACCACCCTCCACACCGCGGATGGCCGCACACCAGCCATGGTTCTCGAATGCAGCCGTCAGACGCGCGCCCATGGCGAAGGCGGTGTTGACCCACAGGTACTTGCTGTGGTCAGCGCCGTCCACCTCTTCCACAAAGTTGAAACCTTCGGTGGTGATGCCATCTTTGGGGTTGTACGGCAGGCGGCCCAGGAAACGTGGCAGGGTCAAACCCACATAACGCGAGTCTTCCGATTCGCGATAGGATTTCCATTTGGCGTAGTCCACTGTGTCGAACACCTTGGACAGATCGCGCGGTTTGCCCAGATCATCGAACGATTCGATGCCCAGCATTTCGGGCGATGCCGCCGAAATGAAGGGAGCGTGCGCGGCCGCAGCCACGTGCGACATCTGCTCGAGGAAGAACATGTCCTCAGGCTGACGGCCAATGTCGAAATCGCCCAGCAGGGTACCGAAGGGCGCGCCGCCGAAAGTACCGAACTCTTCTTCGTATACCTTCTTGAACAGCACGCTCTGGTCGAAGTCGATCGCGGTCTTGAAGTCCTTGATCAGCTCCTTCTTGGTGGCATTGAAGAGCTGGATCTTGAGGTTGGCACCGGTCGAGGTCTGCTTGCACAGGTACTGCAGACCGGTCCAGGTGGACTCGAGCTTCTGGAACTCGGCGTTGTGCATCACCTCGCTAAGCTGAACGGAGATCAGGCGATCCAGTTCGGCCACACGTGCGTCCAGCGTGGCGCCCAGGTTTTCCGACATCACCACGGTGCCGTCCATGACCTCGCGCACCAGCTCGGCGATGATGTCCTTGGCGCGCGCGTGTTCGGTCTCGGAACGGGCCACGCGGCTCTGCGCCACGATGTTGTCCAGCAGACTGGACTCGACCGCTTCGGCGACGGCAGTGCCTTGGTTCTGGGTGGCTTGCATCAGACTTCTCCCTCGGTCTTGGCTGCTTCCTGGCCAAGCTTGGCCAGTTGTTCGGTGTTGCTGAGCACGTCGCCCAGGATGTCTTCGAGCTTGTCGTTGCCGGCGAGCTTGTTGCGCAAATCGGACAACTTGGTGCGCGCCTCCAGCAGCTTGCGCAGCGGCTCCACCTGCTGCACGACCGACTCCGGACGGAAGTCTTCCATCTTGTCGAAGCTGAGGTTGACCGCGAACTCGCCTCCGGCTTCGCTGAGCTTGTTCTGGACGCGGAACGAGGCTTTGGGGGCCATGCCCTTCATGACGTCGTCGAAGTTGTCCATGTCCACGTTGACAAACTTTCGATCCTTCAGACGAGCCAGCGGCTTGTCGGCGTCACGCTGCCCGGTGAAGTCGCCCAGCACGCCCACCACAAAGGGGATTTCCTTTTGCTCGATGGCATCACCGACCTCGACGTCGTAGGTCAGTTGCACGCGGGGGGGCCTGACCTTGTCAAGCTTCTTGTGAACGCTGTCTTTTTTGGCCATGGGTTTCTCCTGTGAGCGTGGCGTATGGGTGCAAAAACGAGAGATTTACTGCAGGGCGCCGAACGGATTGCTGGACCCGGCTGGCGCGGCCGGGGCACTGGGCGCCGCCGGCGCGCGCCGCACCGGCGCGGTTGCGCGGGGAGCAGCAGGTCGGACGACAGGACGAGCCGGTGGCGTGGCAACTTCGGCCGGCTTGGGCACCAGCACCGTCTCGCCAAGGATGGCCCGCAGGTTGCGCGCCATATCTTCTGCTTCCGAACGGGTCGACGTGTTGAGGCCGTTCTGGCCGCGCAGGGCCGACAGGGCCGCGGTGGAGATGCGCAAACCGCTGACAGCCAACAAGCCCTGGGCCGTGCTGTCGGCCGGGTCGCGCTGCACCACCTCCTGGGCCGCGAGGACCGCGTTGCCGTAGTCGGCGGCGTCGAAATAACTTTGCGCCAGTCGCGACCATGGGCGTTTGTCGGTCGGATAGGCCTTGGCGGCGTCACGGTAGATCAGGCGGGCGCGCTCGCGTCCACCCTCGAGCCCTTCAGCCGCTTGAGCACGGCTCATGTACTCGGCAAGAGGCTCGATTGTGGTAGCCAGTTCTTTGGCCTCGCCATCCGCTTGCTTGGGACTTGAAGAACAGGCGGCCAATCCCAACAGTGAGGCGGTCAGCAGGGCCGTTGCGGCCGATCGACCCAAACGAACCCAGGAGACCAAAGGTCGGCTGGCGAGCGCAGGCACGCCAGCGTCCGCTGAAAAAATGCGTGAATTCAACACGTATGTCCTCCCTGAAACCAAACCCAAAGCGGGCCTTTTGAACAGGCACCGCGCATCGGCTCCATGACAGCACGCCTTTGTGACACAAGCTTGCTTTTGGAGCCCGATGGCCGCGAATTGTGACACGAAAGTTAACTGTCACCATCGAAGCAGACAGCATAATATCGTACGCATTTGACCCCACTCCGCCGCTCATCATGGTGCGTTGCGAGGCGGTCACCATTTCGTCCAAGATGCATTCATCCCCTGTGCGCACAACCCGTCACGACCCATCTGCTGGACAGACTTTCATGACCCTCACGGCCAGGCGGCACGCTTTGGTCGCGGCGGTCACAGTCATCGGCAGTCTCCTGGCAGGCTGCGGCACCACCTCGGCAGGCGGTGGACTGCTCGACAAAACGCTCGGGCTGGTGGGCCTGCAGACGGTCGACAGCGCGGCAGCAGCGCCGATCAGCCCGGAACTGCTCAAACCCGCAGCGCCGACCAAGATGCCGCTGCGCATCCATGCCAGCGACCAGCTCAACAGCGATGGTGCCAAGCGCCCGCTGTCTCTGGTGGTCAAGGTCTACAAGCTCAAGGCCTACGAGGACTTCATGCGTGCACCGTATGACGCTTTCGCGCAGGCGCCCTACAAAGGCGATGAAGTGGTCTCGTCCCGGGAAGTGGTGCTGCTGCCCGGCCAACGGTACCAAGTAGAAGAAACGCTGCCCAAAGATGCAGGCTACTTGGGCGTGGTGGCCCTGTTCAAGTCACCCGAAGCCTACCGCTGGCGCTTTGTGTTCGACGTGGCCGGCAGCGCCAAAGAAGGCGTGACCTTGGGCGCGCACCAATGCGCTCTGAGCGTGTCGCAGGGCGAGACGGTGGGCAGTGCCTCCGAAACCCGGCGTCTGGCCGGTACAGTCTGCCGCTGAAGTGAAGTGCAGCCCCTCAAGAGCGTTGTCAGCGCTCGGGGTCGCAAGTGAAGTGAAGAGATACAGGGAGTTTCATGTTTCGTTCCACCAAGGTCCTGTGGGGTGAGGGGCAGTTTCTGCGCCCGCAGCATTTCCAGCAGCAGGACGCGTACCACGAGTGGCGCCTGGCCGAAACGGCGTCCAGCCTGCACCCCTATGCCTGGGGTCTGCGCAAGGTCACCGTTGATGTAGACGCCTTGTCCAGCGGCGTGTTGCGCATCGAGCACCTGCAACTGATCCTGCCCGACGGTGAGCTGTTCAACGCGCCCCAGGACGATCCGCTGCCCGCACCGATCTCGCTGCACCACACAGAATCCGGTGTGGCGGACATCACCTTCCACGCCGTCATGGCACCTGTGCGCAGCACCGGCGGCAACTTGAATGCACCGGGCACCGGTGGCGACGGGTCGGTGCGCTATGTGCAGAAGAACCAGCCGTCGCCAGACCTGTTCACGCAGTCCGCCGAAGCCGAAACGGCGGTGCTGCAAAAGGTGTTGCGCCTGCAGGCCGATACCGAGCCGCGCGACCATTTGGTGAGCCTGCCCTTGTGCCGTATCCGCCGCAACGCCACCGGCGGTTTCGAGCTGGACACGCGCTTCATGGCGCCCAGCGCCACCATCGAAGCGAACCCCGCTTTGCGCCACCTGCTGCGGCGCTTGCTGGACACCTTGCAGGCCAAGGTCAACGCACTCTACGGCTTCCACCGCGAGCCGTCCCGGCACGTGATCGAATTCCGCTCGGGCGACATCGCCTCGTTCTGGTTGCTGCACACCGCCAGCAGCGCGTTCGCCTCCCTTTCGCACCTGCACCACCACCCTGGACTGCACCCCGAGCGTCTGTTCCAGCAGTTGCTGCAGCTGGCCGGTGCGCTGATGACATTTTCCAAGTCGTTCACACTGGCCGACCTGCCCAGCTACCAGCACCAGCAGCCCGGCCCGAGCTTCGCGCGACTGGAAACCATCATCCAGGAGTTGCTGGAAACGGTGATTTCCACCCGCTACTTCGCCATCGCGCTGCGCGAGGGCAAGCCGTCGTTCCACAGCGGCGTACTGGAGAGCGACAAGATCACCGCGCAGACCACACTGGTGCTGGGCGTGAAGGCGGCGATGCCGCCGGCAGAGATGGTGGAGATTGTGCCCATGCGCTTCAAGGCCGGCGCGCCGGACGACGTGGACAAGCTGGTGCTCTCGGCCATGAGCGGCATCCGGCTGACGCACCTGCCGCAGGTGCCGGCCGCCATACCGGTGCGTCCGGGCTGTTACTACTTCGAACTGGAGAGCAAGAGCCCGCTGTACGAGCGCATGCTCAAGGCGCAGAACGTCACCGTGTATGCGCCGGCGGGCATGCCCGACCTGGAACTGGAGTTGTTCGCGCTGAACAACTGACCCCGACCGAATTCCTGACCGATTGCCACCCATGGTTGACATGAAAGCCCCCTCGCTGCTGCAGACCCCGTTGCCGGCGGCCAACAAGCGCGGCCCGCGCATGCCGCTGATCGCGGCGCGTGAAGCCAAATCCCTGCTGGACCTGCTGTACGACGGCCTGTACGTGGTGTTCATGCTCAAGAGCGGTCAGCGGCCGTCGCAGGCGGGGAGCTTCCGCGAGCACATCCGCAACCTGCTGATCGACTTCGAGCGCGGGGCCTTGGCACTCAAGGCCCCGGCCGAAGACGTGTTCCTGAGCAAGTTCGCTTTCTGTGCGTTGGTCGACGAGACCATGCTCATGACCCCATCGGCCGCGCGGGACGACTGGGAACGCCGCCCGCTGCAGCTGGAGCTGTTTGGCGAGCAACTGGCCGGCGAGCGTTTTTTTGAATACCTGGAAAAACTGCGCGCCGACAGCCCGCCGCGTGTGCAGGTGCTGGAGGTGTTCCACATGTGCCTGCTGCTGGGCTTCCAGGGTCAGTACGTGCTGGAGGGCTCGGAGAAACTCAACTACCTCACCGGCCGGCTGGGCGACGAAATCGCCCACATCAAAGGCAAGCGGGCCAGCTTCGCACCGAACTGGGCGCCGCCCGACCGCATCATGCACACGCTGCGCAACGAAGTGCCGCTGTGGGTCATCGCATCGGTGTTCGCCTGTCTCGGGCTGCTGGCCTACCTCGGCTTGCAATGGGGGCTGGCGCGCCAGACCCAGTCGGATCTGGCGGGGTACCACCAGGTGATCAACCTGCCCCCGCAGGTGGCCAACGTGACGATCACACTGCCTTAGGCCCACACATAAAAACGAACACCGGCCGATCACAAGAACATCAGGGATTACAGGGATGAACGCAGAAAGCATCACCGGCACACCTTCGCTCGTATCGTCACTGGCAAACAACCCGCTGGCCGCCTTGACCAGCAGGCTGGACTTTGCCCGGCTGCTGGACCAACGCCACCGGCTCATGCAGCTGCACACCGCCCTGCCTGCACTGTCGCTGATCCCCGAGCGCATGGTGTTTCGCGAAGCGGTGAGTCAGCCGTTCGAGCTGCAATTGCAGTGCCTGTCCACCAGTGCGCATCTGGAGCTCAAGACCCTGCTCGGCGAGCAGATCTCCCTCAAGCTGCTGCAGTCCGACGGCGCCTATATGCCCTGGCACGGCTATGTGTTCGAGGCTGCGCAACTGGGAGCCGATGGCGGCCTGGCGCGTTATGCGCTGACCATGCGTCCCTGGCTGTCGGCGCTGGCCCTGCGCCGCAACAGCCGCGTGTTCCACCACCAGACCGCGCAACAAATCATCGAAGCGGTGCTGGCCGACCACCAGCCACAGGCGAACTGGCGCTTTGAGGTGTCCGAGCCGCTGCGCGTTCGCAGCCTGTGCACACAATACCGCGAGACCGATCTTGCGTTCGTGCAACGCCTGCTGGCCGCCGAAGGCCTGTCGTACCACTTCGAACACCTGGACGGCCAGGCCGCCAGCGACGCCGATGCCGCCGCCCACGCCCGCCATGTGATGGTGATCACAGACCGGCTGGTCCAGCGCCCAGCATTGGGCACGGTGCGCTTCACCAGCCAGCACGCCACGGCCAGCCTGGGCGGCCAGCGTGACAGCATCACCGCATTCATGGCGCAGCGCCATCTGGCGCCCAACGCGGTGACGCTGGCCGCCTGGGACCACAAGCGCCTCTTCGGCGTGTCCGCGCAGGACAGCAGCACCTTGGCCCTGGGCGATATCCCGGCGCTGGAGGTGTACGACGGCAGCGGCGCGTACCGCTATGAGAACCCCGAGCACGCCCAGCGCGCCGCCTCCTTGGCACTGGCCGCGCTGGAACTGGACTTCAAACGCTTCGAAGGCCAGGGCAGCGCACGGCACTTCAAAGCCGGGCATCGGTTCGAACTGGTGGACCATCCGCTGTATGGCGCCAACAGCAGCGCCTTCAACTACAGCGGCGCCCTGCTCGCGTCGCACCAGCGGGCCACGCAGTCCAGCCACAACGCCTTCACCCTGCTGGCGGTCGAACATCATTGCGCCAACAACCTGGGCGCCGATCTGGCCGCGCTGCTGGGCCACAGCGATATCGAGCACGGCACCTACAAGAACCACTTCCATTGCGCCCCAGCGGCCGCTGCGGTGGTGCCACGCCACATCCCGCAGCCCTCGGCTTTCGGCGTGCAGAGCGCCACCGTGGTGGGTTTGTCCGACGAGCCGGTGGAGACCGAGCGCGACCACCGCGTCAAGGTGCGCTTCGCCTGGCAAGACGCCAGCGCCGGTGCTGCTGGGGAAAACAGCGGCGACTTCCCCGCCAACGCCCCCGGCACCTGGGTGCGCGTGGCCGCCCCCTGGGCCGGCGCCAACTGGGGCGCTTCGCTGGTGCCACGCATCGGCTCGGAAGTGGCCATCGAGTTCATCGAGGGCGACATCGACCGCCCGGTGGTCGTCGGTGCCCTGTACAACGGCGCAGATGCCCCGCCCTTTGCGGCCGGGGTGGATTCGGGCGTGAACCACAGCGGTGTGATCTCGGGCTGGCACACGCACTGCCTGGACCAGTCGGGTTTCAACCAATGGGTGATGGATGACGCCACTGGCCAGCTGCGCATGCGCCTGGCCTGCAGCTACACCGCTGCCGAAGTGGGCCTGGGCCACCTGATCGGCCAGAACCCGGCCAGCGCCCAGCGCGGGGCCTGGCGCGGCTCGGGCTTCGAAGCCGCCGGCCAGGGCTGGGGCGTGCTGCGGGCAGCGCAAGGCCTGCTGATCTCCACCAGCGCCCGCAGCAGCACCTACGGCAGCGCCCAGAGCACGCAGATGGACGCGCAGGAAGCTGTTGCCCAGCTCAAGGGCGCACGCGACCTGGGTCAGCGCCTCTCAGACGCGGTAGCCCACAGCGGCGCGCTGGCCCTGCACAGCCACGACACGGGTGCCAGCGTCCAGCAGCTGACCGAGCAGATCGACCCGCAAGCCCAGGGCAAGCTCGGTGGCAGCCTCAATGGACAACCGGCGGTCTTCGACCCAGCCGGCAACCGGGACGGCAGCACGCCGGTGCACCAGTTCGCACAACCCGTCGCGGTGCTGGACACGCCCAGCACCCTGGCCATGGCCAGCGACGGCCCGATCGCCCAGTTCGCCGGGGAACACCTGAGCCACGTGGCTCAGGGCGATGTGCAGGTCAGCGCCGCCCATACCGCCTCGCAAGTCAGCGGGCAAACCACCAGCCTTTACACCCACGCCGGTGGCCTGCAGATCAAGGCCGCCAACGGCCCGGTTAGCCTGCGCGCGCACACCGACACGTTGCAACTGCTGGCCAGCAAAGACATCCAGATCCTCAGCGTCAACAGCGAGATCACCGTCAGCGCCCAAAGCAAGATCGAACTCATCGGCGCGGATTCGGGCGTCACGCTCGAAGGCGGCAACATCACCTTCACCACGCCGGGGACCTGGAACGCCAAGGGCAGCATGAAGGCTTTGACGGGAGGAGCGAGTGGCGCGGCGCCGCGGCCGGCGCTACCGGATTCGCGGGTAAAGCTGTTCGATCAAGCATTTGTTCTGAAAAACCAGAAAACAGGCGAACCATTGGTGAATTACCCGTACCGCATCAAACGTACAGACGGAAGCTGGGAGACGGGCGTGACCGACGACAAAGGGCAGACCCACTTGGTCCTGGGAGCCGACCCAGAGAGCATCTCCATCGAAGTCATGGAGGTCTAAGAGTCATGGCCAGTACGCCCAGAAAAAGAACCGCAGCGGGAAGCCTGACTCCCATCAGCGACAGGAACCGCGTCGAAGTCAAGGTCAAGGTTCCCAAAACCGAGAACATCCTGTTCATCGGTTCGGAGATGTACTACGACCTCTTCTGGCTCAAGATGATGTTCATTGGAGCGGCCTATTGCATGACCGCAAAAATGCGCTCAGCTGATCGGTTGGTCATCGCCTATGTCGATGAAGGCTACACACACATGGAAAAGCTGGCCATTGACCAGTTGGCCAGCCAGTGCGAAGCCAAAGCCCTTGGCAAGTCAGTGGAAGTGCAAAAGCTCGGTAGCTCTGGGGCCCTGACCCGCCTGCTCAATCGCGAGCGCGAAGACTACAAGTTGCTGGATGTGTTTTTTGCCTCCCATGGTGTGGTGGGTGCAATCGACCTCAACTATCAAGGCAACAGAACGGTCAAGCTGGCAACGGGTTCGATCTCCTCCATTGCATCCAATGCGTTTGCAGTGCATGGTCGTCTGTTCTCTTATGCTTGTCGCACCGGCGTCTCCATTGAAGACGCTCAAATGGGCTTCAAATCCGAGGCCGACGCCAAGCCAGAAGCCAGCTTGGCACAAAAAATGGCCGATCACTTCGGCATAGAGGTCCACGCCTTTCTGCGACGGAGCTTCTACGGTGATGTGCTGCGAGACAAGTCCCAGTCGGACAACATCGTCAAGGCCTTGGTGGAAGGAAGAGAGGCCGGTGGTGATGCTGCCGTCATCCCTATTCCACCCGAGCACGAAGGTTTGCCGCACGCAGGATTGGCAAACCGTTGGGGGCGCGTGGTCTACGGAACCATCCCCACCCCCGGCATTGGCGGTCCGCTGGGAGAAGGGACCGACAACTTTGCACTGTGGCGAAAGAAGGGGGGCCGCACCCTACCCACGGCGGGTGACAGCCCTACGGGCCTTGGATCCGATATGCGTGTCTTCCGGCCTGGTACTCAATAAGCCGCAATTCAAGCAATCACACCCATGCATCACCCTCCGATCAAGCACATTGCTGCACGATTTTTATGCGTTGCCGCCGCCTTGAGCCTGGCAGCCTGTGATGGCTTGAAATACACCAAAGGGACAGTTGGTATGAACGAAAAAGCAATGCATTGCACGGCCAGCAACCCTGCTGAGATCCAAGAGATCCTGAAGGACATTCGCACGGAGCAGGTTTACAGGGCAGACAAAGCCAAAACCGTCGGCGTCGTGCATTTCGAGCTAGACATTCCTGATCTGGACACTCAGGCCGAGGCCGAAACGCAGATGTTCGTGTATTCCAATAGCGTCGGCGCCATGGTGTATTCGGGACCTTTTCAGTCCAGGTTTTCTGTAGAAATGGACGAGCGCCTTTTGAAGAACGGCCCCGGAGACAACCTGGAGTTCCGCCTGTTCCGCCTGAAGCAAAACCAGATTTGCGTTCATGCCCAACAGGTGGGCAACCCATACTGGCAGCCCGAGGCATCGGTCAAAGTTCACTTTTTACGCGAACGGTACTTGGACAAAAAAACGGGTGTGCCGATTGGCTTTGAGGTGGACATTTCAAAGCCGTGACCGATATTCATATGAACGCTTCACATTTTTTCGTCCCCATCAGCGCCGATACACCCACCGGCCCCGACCTCTCCTTCTCCCCGGCCTTCGACCAGATCGCCGAGCTGCGGCGCTTTGACGATCCGACGCTGGACCAGGGTGAGTGGGTGCGTGACATCAAGACCGCCGACTGGGCTGGCGTCGCCAAACTGTGCGCTGACCTGTTGTCCACCCAGACCAAGGACCTGCGCCTGGCCGGCTGGATGACCGAGGCACTCTCGCACACTCGTGGCTTTGCCGGCATGGCCGAAGGGCTGGAGGTCTGTGCCGGTCTGAGCGAGACCTTCTGGGAGGTCCTGCATCCACAGCCCGACGAGGATGCGCCGGCTGACGAACCGGGCGAACGCTTCGAGCAGCGCATCGGCAACCTGTCGTGGCTGCTCGGGCAGGTGGTCGAGGTGGCTCACACCCAGCCGCTGATCGTGGGCAAGGCCGATGGCGCCGCGTTCGGTCGCCGCATCATCGAAGCGGTGCGCTCGCGCAAGCCCTCGGATGCCGACGCCGATCTGGAGCCGAATGAGGCACAGATTGCGCAGGCGCTGGCGCAGACGCCGGCCGATGCACTGATGGGCTCCCTCGAAGGCGCCCAGGCGGCGCTGAATGCTCTGGCCCGGTTGCAGGCCGTGGTGGATACCCAGCTGGGGCTTGAAGGCCCGAACTTCAGCAACGCCCGCACGGCCTTGCAAGACACGCAGCACATGCTCAGGCGTTTTGCGAAGGAACGAGGTCTGTTGCAGACCACCGATACAGAAAGCGCTGACGTGGTGCAGCCTGTGGAGGCCTCGGTCAACCAGGCGCCCAGCTTCTCAGGCGGCGCCCCCGCCACCCGCGCCCAGGCGCTGGCGCAACTGCGTCAGGTGGCGGAGTTCTTCCGCCGCACCGAACCGCACAGCCCGGTGGCCTACCTGGCCGACAAGGCCGCCAAGTGGGGCGAGGTGCCGCTGCACCAGTGGCTGCGCAGCGTGCTCAAGGACCAGGCTTCGCTGGCACAGATCGAAGAGCTGCTGGGTGTGGAGCCACCGTCCGACAACTGATGCAACGTGGGCGGCGTCCGCCACCGCCCCGTCACACCGTCTGGCTCAGGGCATCACCTTGAACTCGATGCGCCGGTTCTTCGCGCGTCCTTCGGGTGTGTCGTTGCTCACCAGGGGCTGGTCGGGCCCCATGCCCACGGTGAAGATGCTGGCCGGCTGCAAGCCATGGGCGGCCAGGTAGGTCTTCACGGCCGCGGCACGATCGCGGCTGAGCGACACGTTGGACTGGCGCAGGCCGGATGCGTCGGTGTGGCCGATGACCTGTACTTTTTTACCCCCCAGCGCCTTGAGCACCGGCACCAGTTCATCGAGCACTTGGCGCCCCACCGGGGTCAGCACAGCGCTGCCGGATTCGAACTCCACGATCTTGCCGTCGAGCACGCTGTCGATGCGGGCCTGGGGTGCCTCACCCACCGAAAGGCGGTTGTTGACGGTGTAGGTCGGGTTGAGGCTGGCGCTCAGGTGGGCGGCGATCTTTTCGCGCGTGGCGGTGCTGTCGGCCTCGCCCACCAGTTCCACCGCGTTGCCGCTGATTTTGAGGTGGCCACGCTGCACGCTCTTGAGATCGGCCGTGACCAGCTTCTTCACGTTCTCGGCCCAGTTGGGCGGTGCACTGGTGGCCGCCACGCCCAGCTGATCCACCACTCGTTCGCGCCCGTACACCTCGCGCACCTTGGCCAGGATGGCCTGGCGCGTGGCTTCGTCGGGCACCACGCCCGACACCACCACCGGCCCGCGGTTGGCCGGAAGGGCGGACGCTTCAGGCGCCGGTACCGACGGCGCAGCCGGCACCTGCGCGTGGGCCATGCCCCAAAGGGCCACACCCAGAGCAGCGGCACAGCCCGCGCGCAGCAGGCGGTTTGGAATGGACGTCATGCGCTCAGCTCCCGAGAAAGGCTTCTTGAAAAGAAATCAGCACCTGCGCCAGCGACATCTGGGGCATCAGCAGGTAGCTGGAGAGTTTTTTGAGGGCGTAGTCGTTGGCCACGTACGGCTCGACCCAGGGCGACTCGTTCAGCGAGATGAACACGCTGTCGGTCACGCGTGGATCGAACAGGCCCTGCAGCACGTTCGCGGCACCGGCCGAGAAACCAATCATCAGGCTGGGCCGGTGGTTCAGCCCGCGCGGCAGGAACAGCGTGAGGTCATAAGGGCTGCGGGCGAGAAAACGCGAGACCACATCCATCCAGAAGGTGGCGACCGCAAAGCGGGCGAAGTTCTCGCGCGGCAGCGGCAAGCACAGGCCTTTTTCAATCGGCTGCCCCACGCTGTTCATCACCGGCTGCAGCAGCAACCCCAGCGCCAGCAGGATTTGCCGAACGTCCGTAGGGGCGCCGCTGCCGCCGAGGTCTTGCACCAGGGCCGCCAACGTGGTGGTTTCCAGAAAGCGCTGGTACTGCTGGCGCGCCTCTTGCGCCGGCAACGGGCTGGGCACCTGCGCCTGCCCCAGATCGCCCAGCACGGCGGGCACATCGCCTTCGCCCGCCTGGCGGGCCTTCAGGGCGGCGGCGGAGAGTTGCTCCCAGGCCGGTTGCAGCATCAGCGGCCCCAGGGCCAGCAGGTCGCTGCCGTTGCCCGACTCGATGGCGCAGGCCGTTAGAAATGGGAAGCGGCGACCCGAAAGGTCGGCGCTGGGCACGATGTGTCCAGCCACCGCGGTGTGGCGGTGCGGGCTGACCATGGCGAAATGGGCCGCGTCGGCCTGGTCGTAGATCGCTTTCCAGTGCGCGTCTTCGGCCATCAGCTCGATGCCCGAACTCAGCCACCGGTCCAGCGACTGGATCAGCGCCGGGTGCGCGCCGCTGCGCACAAAGTCGCCCCGGCTGGGCAACTTGCCGAAAAACAGCATGGGCAAGGTGTGGCTCATGTCACTGCCCCGCTGCGGTGGTGGAGGTGGTCGCGGGAACGGACGGGCCGGACCCACCGGCGACCGTTGCGGTCACCGCGGGCACGGCCGGGCCACCGGCGATCTGGGCCGGCAGGCTCAGGCCCAGCAGGCCGCTGGAACCGCGCGCCTGGCCCTCGCCCGAAGACTGTGCCGTCGCGCCCGGCTGGGAAATGATGCGCAGCTGCACCGTGACCGAGAACCCATCCTTGCTCCAGGTCAGTTCGTTGGTGCCTTCGGCGGCTTTGCTCTTCTTGGCCGCCGCGAACAGGCGTTCCAAGCCGAAGCGGCCCGGCTCGTTGAAGATCTCGATGGTGCGGCCGTCGTTGGTGGTGGCACTGACCCGAGCACCCGGCGATCCAGCGGGGTTGGGCCAGAAGAAGTTGGTCCAGGCCGCGGCCATGTTGCGGTAACGCAGCGTCTGGCCGTCGATCTCCAGCGAATACTCCAGCAAGCCCGGGGCACCGGCCGGCAGCACCTGGAAGACCGTCTGTGACGCACTGGCCCCGCCAGCGGCCCCGGCCTGCGCGGCCTGGGCGCCGCCCGAGGCCCCTTCCAGCGGCGCCACCCAGACAGGGAAGCCGCGCACGAAGTCGTCGCCCAGGCGGATGCCCACATCCGCCCAGGTGCGCGCCACGATGGTGTCGCCCCGGCGCACCACCAGGGCGCCCAGCCCTTCGTTGGCGAACTTGGCGATCGCCCCCCCGGCACCGAAGATCTTGGCGATCTCGGACGGCGCAGACTCGATCTTGGACGTCTTGTCGAACGGGTACTTGTTCGACAGGTTGCGCACGAACGGCTCGTGCACCTGCGCCACCCAGATGCGATTGAGCTCGGTCTCCACCGGGCGCGTCATGACACCAAAGGCCTGCACCAGCGGGCGCACCAGCAGCGGCCGCAGCGAGGCACGCGCCTTGTCCGACATGCCCACGAGCATCTGCTCGTCCACGTACTTGAGCACTGTGGCCAGTTCCGAATTGCCTTCGTTCAGGGTGTCGGCCATCAGCGTCTTGACGGCTGGCCCCGGGTCGCCCTGGTTCTTGATCTGATTGAACTTGGAGCGCACCTTGCCCAGCGCATCCAGGTAGCCTTTCATGAGGGTCGGGCTGTTGTCGCGGGACATCATCACCCGTTGGAGCGCGGCGAACTCCTTGCCGATCGGCCCCATGGGTATCGCGGCCTGACCCGCTGTGAGGTTGACATTCACGTCCACGCGCGACGGCGCCTGGCGCAGGATGGTCTGCTTGAACCAGGCCATGAAGCCGGCCTGGGTGCGGCCCAGCCGCTCGTTCAGGATCGACGGGTTGTCCCACGAGGTCTGGTCGTAGAGCGCCTCCATCAGCTGCTTGACCGGGGAGCGGTTGGCGTCGCCGAGCTGGTCCATGTGCCTGACGGCGTCGTCAAAACTCTGGAACTCCACCACGTTGATGCCTTGCAGGAAGCGCTGCCATTCGGCCACGTATTCCTGCTTGTACATCTCGGTCAGGGTCTTGCGGATCTGGTCAGGGCTGCCTTCGAGCGACAGGTCGTCGCGCGAGGATGTCTTGAGCACCCAGTCCACGCTCTGCAACTCCTCGTTGGCCGCCTTCTTGAACGCCTCTTCGATGTACTCGTTCCACGCTTCCCTGGTGAAGGTACCGGGAATGGCGTAGCTGCCCAGCACAGAGTTGAGATCGCGTTCGCCGACCAGGCGTGCCACCGTCACCGGCGGAAAGCGCGTGGCCGCGCGGGCCTTGATGCCGCTGTACACCCGTTCGCGCGCCGGCATGCCACGCACCACGCGGCGCAGGTTCTCGCGCGTCTGGTCCACCAGGCCGAAGTTGTTCTGGACTACCGGAAAATCGGGCGCCTGCAAGTTCTCCAGCGAGAACGAAATCATCTGCTCGGCGCTCTGGATCAGGCGATCGGTGGGCATGGAGCCTCGGTTCTGCTCCAGCCAGCTGCGCCAGAAGCGCGAGATCTGGTCGGCCAGGTGGCCAGACTCCATGTACTGCTTGTCCCCCAGCATCAGGTAGGTCTTGAGCGCGTTGTAGGCGTCTTCCACGTTGGTGGATGAGGCCTGCACAAAACCGTCGCCCGTGGGCGCGGCGGTGGCGGTCTGGCCGGCGCCTGCGCTGGCCGTCACCGACACCACGGCCGACTCCGGCGGCTTGGTCATGGGCTGTAACTTGCTGGCGTTCTGGTTCACCTCGGCCAGGTACTTCTCCAGGTTGGTCGTCACCGGGTCCAGCATCAGCTGCTTGACCCCCTGGAAGTACTCCTCGCGCAGCTTCTTCTCGATCGCTTCGCCCTGGTACAGGCCCAGGCTCACCGACCAGGGACGGTCCTCGCGCCACTTCTCCAGCTGGCGGATGCGGTCCTGCAGCACGTCCATGGCCTCCAGGCGCGAGGCCAGGTCCACCCGGTCGGCCTGCAGCTTCAGTGCCTTGTCCAGATCGGCGGTCGCCCCCTCCACCAGCTGGCGGTTGCCGACATAGGCCGCGCCCCAGCCTGCCAGCGCCACGGCCAGGGTCAGCACGGCCAAACCGAAGGTCAGCGCGCGCAGGCGCAGCTTGGTCTTGCTGGTGTACTGGCGCACCAGGTTCTTGTCGGCAAAGATGACCTTGGAAAACAGCTCCTTGAGGAAGAAGGGCTCACCGATGTGCGCCACTTCCTGCGCCCCCGGGCCGGGCGGCGTCAGCTCGAACTGCTCCGTCATCGACTGGTTGACGCGGCTGAACGCCTCGCCTTCCTGCACCGCGCTGGTGAAGTAGAAACCGCGGAACACCGGCTGGAATTGGTAGGGGTTCTCTTCGAACAGCGTGGCCAGGAACGAGCGCAGCGCCGGTTTGATGGTGGCGAATTCGAGCGGGAAGGACAGGATGCCCGGCGCCATGCCTTGCCCACGGTTGAGCGACATGGTCGACAGCATCTGCTCGGTCAGACCCTCGCGCAGCTCGTCAAAGTGCTGGTCGAACTGCTCCACCACATCGGCCTTCTGCTCCGGGTCGTAGGGCAGCGTTGCGCCCCACACCTTGCCGCGCTCCCGTTCGTCGCAGCCGTCAAAGAAGGCCTGAAAGCCCGGGATGAGGTCGGCCTTGGTGAACAGCACATACACCGGAGCAAAGATCTCCAGCGTCTCGGTCAGCTCCTGCACGCGCTGGCGCAGGTTCTTGGCCAGCTGGATGGCAGCATCCGGCCGCGAACCCGAGAGTTCGGCCACACTGACCGCGATGATGACGCCGTTGATGGGCGCCTTGCTGCGGTGCTTCTTGAGCAGCGACAGGAACGCCATCCACTCGCTGCGGTCTTCCTCGTGCACCGAATAGCGACCTGCCGTGTCCAGCAGGATGCCCTCGGTGGTGAAGAACCAGTCGCAATTGCGGGTGCCGCCGATGCCCTGGATGATGTTGCCCGCGTTGTCGGCAAACGGGAACTTCAGACCCGACTTGACCACCGCCGTGCTCTTGCCCGCCGCGGGGTTGCCGATCACCATGTACCAGGGCAGTTCGTAGAGCGCCGAGCGGCCGGTGGTCTGCCCCAGCTTGGACGTCTTGATGGTCTTGACCGCTTCACCCATGCGCGATCGGATGGCATCGAACTCCGCCTGGCTCTTGCCCGGGGTGAACTTGCGCGCATCTTCCACGTCGTCGTCGATGGCCTTTTCCAGCGCCTGGCTGGCGCGCCAGGCCCGCCAGCGCCTGAAGGCCCAGACCAGCCCCCAGACCAGCAGGATCACCGCCAGCGCGATGCCGGCGTAGATGAGTCCGACCTCCATGGCGCTGGCCCCCAGGAACAGGAAGGCGACCAGCGCCACGATCCCGATCACGCTCAGGGTGCGCATGTCAAACACGATGGACCAGAAACGATTCATTGCTTGCTTTCAAATATGCCAGGACCCCGCGCCGCAGGCGAAGGATCGTCTTGTGTGTGGGCGCAGGCCGCCCGATCAGGCCGCTGTGTCATCGCTCGCTTGCGGTGGTTGCAGCACCAGCGCCATGCGCAGGTGCGAATCGGCCAAGTCCAGCGCCAGCGTGGGCTTCTTGACCGCCCTGACCGCCTCTGCGGCGGCCGCCAGCACGAGCAAGGCACTGGCTGCGCCGGTGTGGCCAGTGACCTTGCCCAGCAGGCGCATGTCTTCGACCGGGTCCAGGTGTTGCAGTGCGTCCACCGCCATGCCGTACAGCTCGGTGCTGCGTTGCGAATGCAGGTCGGCGTCGCACACCAGCATGCCCAGATCCGCCGCGGCGACCTGGGCCGCCGCCAGCGCCTGCTCCAGCGCCTGCGCCAGTTCGCGGTGTCCCACCCGGCCCGGCGCCTCGATGGGTTTGTCGCGTCGCAGCAGCGCAGGCCGGTGCAGCCGCACCGTGGCCACTTCCAGGTCGGCCGGCGGCACCCAGTCGCTGGGTGCCAGCAGCAACGCCGCCGCCGCCTCGCCAGGGATACACCCACCCGGACGCGTGGTCGCGTCGTACAGGCGCTGGGCAGCTGCCAGCGCATCCACGCGCTCGGCCGTCAGGTCGCTGTCGCAGGCCGCCACCAGCAGCCAGGGGCTGCGGCCGGCGCCGTGGCTCATCTGGTCGGCCCGCAGCCACAGTTCTTCGCCGCTGCTGGCCAGGCTGGTCACGGCCACCGCATAGCCAGCCGCCAGCCGCCCCTGTTCGTCCTGCAGGCAGCGTTCGGCCCAGGCGCGCGCCAGCGTCTGATCGAACGCCGACCAGTGCACAGGCCAGCCCAACAGCACCCGCAGACCGGGCAGTGGCGGCCGCTGCGCGGGGGGCAGGCGGTCGATCGCTGCCCCGCCATCCTCCAGCGCGTTGCGCTGCGTCTGGTGCAAGGCCAGCAACCAGTCCCGCTGCGCCACCAGCAGGGGCTTGAGCGCGGCCAGCGCGCGCAGCACCTGCTCGCCCGGCTCGTGTGCCGCACCGTCGGTCGCCTGCTGCCGCACGGCCGGCAGCAGATCGTCCAGTTCGGCGCGCACCGTTTCCACGTCCAGCAGCTGATCGGCCATGCGGGCACACAGCACCGGCAGTCCGTCGTCGTTGGTCAGGTCGTCGTCGGGGCGGGGCAAGGGTTTGCCGGCCGCAGCGGCTTCCAGCACATCACCTGCCTGGTCGCCCGCCACGCTGTGCGCCTGGGCCAGCACCAGTTGCACCACGGCGTGGCGCGCCTGCGCCTCGGCGCTCTTGGCCGCATCGGCACCGCCAGCGGCGGCTGGCGTCGCGCCACCCGAGGCGGCCACACGGGCAGCCGCTCCCCCGGCGGCTGCGCGCTGCCAGGCCCAGCGCAAGCCCAGCAAGGCCAGCGCCACGGCCAGCGGCAGCACCCCCAGGTACAGCACGAGGTCCGACACCTCGGCGCTGTGCCCAGTGCGTTGCCACCACCACAAAACGCCCACCCAGGTCAGGCAGCACACCGCCACCAGAAAGGCCAGGGCCCGGAAAAACGTGCTCAATTGAAAAGACTTCCTGTCCCGACGCGCCGGCGCGCGGCCGGGCGGTCATGTCAAAACGGGGGCGGCGCTGCGCGTCCGCCCGACGGAGCGGTCAGTCGACCGCGTTGGCCTGTGAGGACAGGAGCGTGGCACCGCAGGCGGTCTTGTCGCCATGCCGCGCCGCGGGCTGCCCATCGATGATGCACGTCGGATCGCCCGAGGCAATCACCGTCGTGCCGCCGTGCCCGCGCTTGGGGCAGGTCACCTTGTCGCCCACGCGGGCGATCGGCTTGCCATCGACGGTGCTCACCGGCGAGCCTTGGACGACCACGCCGCCGTGGCTGGTCTTGTCACCGATGAGGATGAATGGTTTTCCCATGTTCTGACTCCCTTGATTCCCGATACCTCTGCCGCCGTTGCACGCAGGGCGCACCGACGCTGTCCATCAATACGCGTAACCAACCGCTGGCGGCGCCTCTTCTGCCGCACGCCGCAGCACACCAGGGCGCCGCAGCTCGACGTGCCCCAGGTCCTTCAGATTTTTCCAGCCGCCACCCCAGGTCAGGCCCAGCGAGGCGGACACTTCGCCATACAGTTCGTAGCCCCGCATGGCCCAGGGGTCGCGCTCCGAAATCACCACTTTGCCCATGCGCATGAAGGCACTGTCGGCCGCCAGCCCAAACTGGTGGTAACTGCGGAACGCCCCCGCCTTGGTCACATGCCCGCCCATGGCGGCCAGCTGCTCCTGTCGCTGCGGGCTGCGGTAGCCCTCGATCAGAACCATCTCGTAACCGTGTTGCTCGCGCATGATGCGAAATACCATGAGCAGGCGCTGGGCGAATTCCGCGTCCAGCAAGGCCCAGTCGCGGCTGGCAAAACGCACCATGGGTCGCGCCAGCTCCACCTCTCGGGTGGTGAACACTTCGGGCGGCAGGGGGGCCGGAGGCGTCAGGCGCTCACCGGCGAGCAAGGCCGCGATGCGCTCATCCTGAATGCGCACATCGGTGTGATCGAAAGTCTCGATCTGGTACCAGTGGCGCCACCCCACGGCCAGCAGGGGCAGGACCGCCAGCACCACCAGCGACGCCAGCACCACCCACACATGTCGCGCCAGCCAGGCCACCACGGCCACCCGCAACTGTTGGCCGCCGCCGCCAGCCTGGGTCATGCCCTGCTGGCCGGCCTGCTGCACCTGGCGGACCCATTGAGACAAACGGTCAGACCCGCGCCGCCACCCCTCCAGCGCGGCCGAACGGGCCCCGGGCAGAAACACCAGTGCCAGGCCTGTCGAGACCAGCACAAAGTACCCCCCAAGAACCCAGATCATTTCCACAAGCAGTATTTTGAACTATCCCACCACCGCTTTTTGACACGCCGATAGGTCGTCTTGAGTATGCCAAAATCATCGGGTCAGCCGTCAGCCCGGGCAAATCCCTGGGCGAACCACAAGCAAGGGAGGATTGCCCATGGGCACATCCGAAAACAAGATCAGCCAAGCACCTGAGGCACTGTCACGCCCCAGTCTGTTGAGCACGGGTGCGCCCAGCGCCGATCACAACATCCTGGATGCCATGCCCGGCCGCAGCAGCGAACGCGCCGAGGCCGCGAGCCGGCCGCGACGCCAGTGGTGGCTGCTGCTGCCATTGCTGGCCGCCGCGGCCTGGGGCGTTTCGACCCAGCTGGCCCAGCCCCCCGCCGTGCGCCCAGCCCCCATCGCGGCGGTGCCACCAGCCAGCCCGGCTGCCCCCAGCGCCATGCCGGTCCAGGCCGCTTCAGTCGCAATGGCCCCTGCGGCCCCCAGCACGCCCTTGGCCGCGCCATCGGTCGCCGCACCCGTGCCCAGCGCGTCGCCCGATCCGTTTCAATCCTTGGCGACAGCTCCTGGGGCGTCCCCAGAAACGCCGGTCCGCAGCCCGCAGGCCAACCCCGTGACCGGACTGCAAGCCAGCATGGACGGGCCCGCAGCCCTGCTGACGCAACCGGAGCGCCGAGCCGAGCAGGCATCGAAACCCTCTGTGGCGCAGAAAAAGCCCGCCACCGCGCCGACCAAAGGGGTGACGGCAGCCGCCACCCCATCGCCCAGCAAGCCCACCACCACGGCCGCACGCAAGACACCCGCACCGCCACCCAAGGCCGACGCCCAGGCCAGCGCAACCGCACCCCAACAAGCCAACGCATCCGCCACCGCCACACCGAAAGCCAGTAGCCGCGACCCAGATGTGGAACTGCTCAACGCCATCATGAAACACCTGGGCGATGGCAAAGCAGCCACAACAGCGGCCGCCCCGACCCGCTCGCCGCAGACGATCGCCGAGCTGGTCAAGTCCTGCCGCACCAAAGACGCCATCGAAGAGCTGATGTGCCAGCGCCGCATCTGCGAAGGCTCGTGGGGCAAGGCGCAAGCCTGCCCCAAAGAGCTGGCGCCCAAAGCAGCCAAAACAGCATCGCCCGCTTGAGCCCCAGCACCCGAACAGCCCCACCCGCGCCCCCCATGCAAGCGACCGAGCCCATCACCCAAGCCCTGCAGGACGCCTTCAGCGCCCTGTTCAGCAGCGAAACCCGCCTCTACCGCCTGCAGGCCGACGGCGAGGCCGGCGGTCTGCTCGTTGAGAGCTGGAGCCAGCGCGAAGCCCTGAGCCAGCCCTGGGAACTGCAGATCTCGGCACTTTCCACCTCGGCCAGCCTCGACCTGCACGCCCTGCTGGGCCAGCGCGTGGCACTGCTGACCACCCTGGCCGACGGCCGCACCGAACACCCGCGCAGCGGCATCGTCACCGCCGCCAGCGCTGTGGCGTCCGACGGTGGTTTTGCGCGCTACCAGCTCACCGTGCAACCCTGGCTGGCCCTGCTGGCGCACGGTGCGCGCAGTGCGGTCTGGCAAGAAAAGTCGGTGGTCGAGATCATCGACAGCGTGTTCGGCGCCTACAGTGCCCACGCCGCCTGGGCCTGGAGCCCCTGCGCCAGCCAGCACCTGGCGCAAAGCCACCAGGGCGGGCACCGCAGCACCACGGTGCAGTACCGCGAGAGCGACCTGGCTTTTGTCTCGCGCATCCTGGCGCGCGAAGGCCTGGTCTACCGCTTCGAGATCGACGAGGCTGCCCCCCTGGGACACAAGCTGGTGATCCTGGCCGACACCACCCAGGCGGCCAGCTGCCCGGAAGACGCCACCTCGTCATCGGCCGGCGGCATCCGCTTCCACCGCGCCAGCAGCCAGGAACAGCAAGACGCCATCCAGGTGCTCGGCGGCCTGCGCCAGCTGCAGGCCGCTGTCTCCAGCACCCTGGTGTGGGACTACAAGCGCAAGCAGGGCGTGGCCGCCAGCGTACCCACCGCCGCGGCGTTTGCGGGGCCCAACGCGCCGCGCCTGGTGCAGTTTGAGCCCGAGGCCGATTACCGCTTTGCCGATGAAGCCGACGCCCAGCGCGCCATGACCCTCGCCCAGCAGGCGCTGGAGGCTCGCCACAAGACCTGGCTGGGCCGCTCCACGGTGCGCACCTTTGGCGCTGGCACCCAATTCCAGCTCACGCAAAGCACGCTGGACGTGCTGGCCGCGCTCTCCGGCGGCGGCTCGGGTTCGGACCAGACGCGCTTTTTGCTGACATCGGTCGTGCACGCGGGCATCAACAACCTGCCCAAGGACCTCTCGGCCCGGATCGGCCAGGCGCTGAAGCCGGCCCATCAGACCGGCGAGCAGCTGGCCCCCTCAGCACCCTTGGCCGACTGGGTCGGCCCCGAAGTGGCCGAGCAGGCCCGCAAGAGCGGCTACGGCAACGCCTTCGAAGCCATCCGCGCCTACGTGCCATGGCGCGTGGCTTCGTTCTCCGAATCGGGTGCCCCGCTCTACCCCAGCCCGCGCCCGGGCGGCCCGCTGACAGCCACCGTGGTTGGCCCCGACGGCGCCACCTCGGCCTCGGGCGCCGGCGAGATCCACACCGACCGCCTGGGCCGCATCCGCATCCGTTTTGATTTCCAGGCCGCCGAGGCGCAGACGCAGCCCACCCAGGCCAGCAACGCCAGCACCTGGGTGCGTGTGATGCAGCGCTACGCCGGCGCCGGCATGGGCTGGCAGTTCATTCCCCGCGTGGGGCAAGAGGTGCTGGTGGACTTCGTCGATGGCCAGATTGAGCGGCCCATCGTCATCGCCGCGCTCTACAACGGGCAAGGCGAAGCGGGCATCGCCCCGACCCCGGGCGGGCAGGCGGCCGAGTCGGACCTCAGCGCCCTGGCCAGCAGCAGCGACCACCGCCCCGGCGCCCAGGGCAACCGCATCGGCAGCGGCCACAGTCCGGCCTGGCACGGCGCGGGCTCAGCCGCTGCAACTACCGGCTCCAACGGCCAGGCCAACGCCAGTGCCCTGAACGGCATCAAGACCCGCGAGTTCGGCGGCCAGGGGCACAACCAGCTGGTGTTCGACGACAGCGCGGGCCAGCTGCGTGTGCAGCTGGCCACCACCCAGCACGGCACGCAGCTGAACCTGGGTCACCTCGTGCACCAGGCCGACAACCACCGCGGCAGCCTGCGCGGCGCGGGCTTTGAACTGCGCACCGACGCCTACGGCGCCATCCGCACCGCCAGCGGCGTGCTGCTGACCACCTACGGCCCCACGGGCACCGGCGGCAGCGGCACGGGGGAGGCCACATCAGAACCGGCACTGGACAACGCCGCCGGCATCGCCCTGGCCGCGCAATTGAAGACCCTGGGCCAGACCTTGAATCAGGCCGCTGGCACGCACCAGACAACCAAGCTGGCCGCTCAGGTGGGCAGCGCTCAGGCGGGCCAGAGCAGCCTGGCTCCCGAAGGCGCGAACGGGGGAGGTAAGCCCGAAGCACCCCTGGCGGCCTGGCACACCAGCCTCAAGGGCATGGTGCAGGGCACAGGCTTTGACGAGGCCACCGGCGACGCGGCCAACAAGACCACCACCACGGCAGATGGCAAGGTGCCCAGCCCGGCCGATGCGGTGGTGGCGCTGCAGGCGCGCGCCGGCTGGGCCACCACCGCCGGGCAGGATGTGCAGATCAGCGCGGCCGAGAACATCACCCTGGCCAGCGGGCAGGACAGCCACTGGGCCAGCGGCGGCGCCTACCGCCTGCACACCGGCCAGAGCATCGGCATGCTGGCCGGGGCGGTGCAACCGGGCAACGAAGCCGCGGGCAAAGGCATCACGCTGATCGCCGCCCAAGGCGACACCCAGATCCAGGCCCAGAGCGACACCCTGCAGATCGCTGCCAAACAACAACTGAGCATCCAGAGCGAAACGGCCAACATCGACTGGGCTGCGGCCAAGAAGATCACGCTGGCCACGGCCGGCGGCGCCAGCATCGTCATCGAAGGCGGCAACATCACCGTGATGTGCCCGGGGACGATCACGGTGCAGGCGGGTGCCAAGAGTTTCTCGGGGCCGGGTGGGGTGAGCTATGCATTGCCAGCTTTCGAACCCGTCAGCATGGAGATGGCACACAGCCTGCGATTCGCCCCACTCGGAGCCGATGCGCTTGCCGAAGATCTGGGCTGGATTGGCAAGCCGTTCTCCATCAAGGACTCTTCAGGGAAGGTCCTGGCCAGTGGATCTGTGGGCAAAGACGGCAAATTGCCCCGGGTTGAAACCCAAGGCAGCGAGAAGCTGACGCTCACCATCGGCCCGGATCAGGTTCAGGTTTCCGAGGTTTCCAAGCCACCGGCAGATGACGAGGCCCAGAGCTTAGAAATCCCCGAGACCGAGGACGATCCATACGCAGAAAAGCTTGACGCGACGGATGACACTGACGGCGACTTCCTGGAGTCGGCCATCCTGGCAAAAATCATGGGAAATTCGGGAGCTGCTGATGCGTAGGTACTTCGTCGCATTTTTCGCTTGGGCTGTTTTGTTTGCTGCGCTTCCTGCCGCATGGGGGCAGGCCATTCCCTACAAGCCGGGGCGCTACAGCTGGAAGGTTGAGGGCGGGATGATTCAGATGGTGGCGGCCCGCTACACCAATCAAAGCAGCTTTGACAACCGTGCGTACACCTTCTACTTCGAAACTGCCGACAAGAAGCAGCTGTACGTCGTGCCCGTCACCGGAACCAAGCCAGGCGACACGGTTCTGACGACGACTTCTGCTGCGGGCGGCGAATGGCTGTTCACCGATCTGGCCGTTCAGCGTCAAGGCGATGCGCTGTATCTGATCAAGGCGCGCCAAGACACAACGGGTGGGTGGGCCGAGCCGGGAGATTTGACCGTTGAGCGCTACCTGCTGAAAAAGGGGGATGACGAAGAGTTCCCTTACTGGTTCGTGCAGCAGGCAAAAACCACGACGCCCGCCGCGCCTCGCGTCAGCGTCGATGAAGTGCTCAAGCAACAACTCAAGTCAGGGGCTCGGTGAACACGATGGCCAAGTTCATTGCAGCAACCTTTGACAAGCCGACCCGGACGGTTGACTACGTAGCGGATGATGGAAGCCATTTGTTGCGCAGCGGCGGGACCATCGCCTGGCGCTTCAACAATCCGGGGAACATCCGTCCAGCCAAGACCAATGCAATTCTGCGCATCGGCACCGGGAAGACCGCCAGCGGCGAGTTCTGTATCTTCCCGAGCTACGAAGTGGGCAGACGCGCCAAAAAGGAACTCCTTCGCCGGAAGTACGACCAGTACACGATTCCAGATGCGCTGGAGATTTATGCGCCGCGCTCAGAGAACGACACTGACGCCTACATTGACCACATTGTCAAAAAGACAGGTCTGCCACGCGACAAGCCGTTGAGTAGCTTCACCGACGCACAGCTCGATTCCATGATGGATTCGATGGAGTCCAGAGAAGGCTTCAATGCAAAGGCTGACACCCGCAAGGAGAAGTGGGCTCACACGACCCGATTGACGCTGTCTGACGGTGCACGCCCGATCGTTGGTGAGGAGGTCAAGGTCAAAGTCAGCGGCAAGGAGTACACAACCAAGACCAAAGCCCAGGGAGCCATTCCGCCCATCGTCCATCTGTCGGAAGACAGTCCTGTCGAGATCTTTCTCAAGACGATTGAAGGGCACTGGAAGAGCGTGTACAGCTTCGTCACGGGCAAATCCTCGCGCCAACTGGTGGCTACGCGCGACCAGCAGAAGTTTCAGGGCACTGCGCGTATGAAAGCTGGCGCATCAAAGCCACAAGGTGGCAAAGATCAAACGCCGTTGGTTTATGTGGTGCAGAGCGGAGACAACCTGACGAAAATCGCCAGAAAGTTCAAGACAACGGTTGGGGACATCCGTAGGCACAACCACGGCATCGTCAAGGGAGACTTGATCTTCCCCGGACAGAAAATCAACATCTACGGCGCAGCCGGTGCGCCCAGTCGTACCCTGGCTTCATCGACTGCCAAGCCTGCACCCAAGCCCAAAGCAGCTGAGCCGACCACACCTGTTGTAAGCAACAAGGGGCAGCCGCTGGCGCTGATTGACCCTGCGCAGCGACAAGCACCTTGGATGGAGGTAGCAATACGTGAGGCCAAGCAATGGGCAGGGACCGGTGAGTCCACAATTACAAAGACGGACAATTACCACAAAGAAATTTCGATTGCTGGCGAGCTAGACACGGTCCCTTGGTGTGCATCGTTCGTGAATTTCGTGCTTAAAGATGCGGGCTATCCGTACGAAAAAAGTGCTGGCTCACAATTTCCCACCTGGAGCAGGAAGTTCGTAAAGATTGACAAGCCCGTGTATGGCGCTTTGATGGTCTGGCGAAAGGGCAAGCAAGGGCATATTGCGTTTGTGTATGGCAAGGACACGGCGAGCGGGGAGGTAATTGCCTTGGGTGGAAATCAGAATGATCGGATCACCTTCATGCTAAAAAGTGAAACCACTAAAAAATTTCAAGCCTACTATGTCCCAGCAGTCTACGAAAAAGAAGCGAAAGTTAACAATGAGCTTTCGTCTTTTGATATCGAAACACTCAACAAAACTGTAGCGGGGAATATCAGTTACAAACGCAAAACAGTAACAAGGGATCGATAATGAAGAAACTGATCTGTGGAATCATATTCTTTATGTTGCTGACTCCGTTGAGTTCAGTTTTTGCAGGCGTGCGAGGCTACAGGGTTGTATTCATTGATCTGACCCCTGGACAACAATTTAAGCCTATCTTCCAAAAATACAGGAAAATCACCAACATGCAATCAGTATCACATTGCTGGGATGCACGAAAAGGTGACTGGATAGACATCGCATATGTCAAGACACAGCCCATCAATGTCGCACCAGAGACGATCAAGCTTTCGGCATCGGGCGACGGAACGAGCATTAACGAGCTTGCGCGCCTGCTGAGTTCGTATCGGGACGATGAAATAACATCAGGCTTTGATGGCGCCTATTTCGTTGTCAAAGAAGGAGGCCAATATGTGGTAGCTGGATTATCCAGAGATGCTACTTTTCTTAAGGCTCCCCAGGTACTGGCGAAGTCGATTAAGTCATTAGACCGAAGTCTATGTGCGGCGTCGGCAGCCTTCGACAAAAGCTTCAATCCATGAGGTAACGGAGATTCAACGAAGTACCAGGCGCGTGCACCTTACGGTTTATCCCTCTGGGGGCAGCGACTAGACGCGATTCCTGACCACGCCGCCGTGCACGCTGGGGTATCAAAAACCTGACCGAGGACCTCTCGGCTCGCATAGGCCCGCCGCTGAACCTGGCCGATCAGACCGACGAACAGCAAGCACCTTCAGCCTACTCGGTCGGCCCCATGACCTGCCCCCATCAGCCGCACCGCTCACCGGTACGCCACCCTCGCCTGTTTCAGGTCGATCAGTCCCTGCACCACCTTTTCCAGCGCGTCATGCCGCAGGCTGCGCATGCCTTCGGACACGGCTGCATCAAAAATCTCCGACGGTCTGGCGCGGTTCTGGATGAGTGTCTTGATGGCTCGGCTGTTTTGCAGGATCTCGTAGATACCCAGTCGGCCTTTGTACCCCTTGCCGCTGCAGTGCTCGCAGCCCACCGCGTGCCGCAGGCGGATCTGTTCGGGCGTCTGCACGCCCGCCGCCTGCAGCAGGCGGGCGCTGGCCTGCTGCGCGCTCAGGTCGCTGCCTTCCATGTATTCCTGCAGCAGCGCGTTCCATTCATCACCGGACAGTGGACGCTGCTCGGCGCAGTGCGTGCACAGCGCGCGCACCAGGCGCTGGGCCACGATACCCAGCAACGAATCGGCAAAGTTCATCGGGTCCATGCCCAGGTCAAGCAGGCGCACCACGCTCTCGCTGGCGTTGTTGGTGTGCAGTGTGGACAGCACCAGGTGCCCGGTCAGCGACGCCTCGATCGCGATCTTGGCGGTTTCGGCATCCCGGATCTCGCCGATCATGATGATGTCCGGGTCAGCCCGCAGGAAGCCGCGCATGGCGCTGGCAAAGGTCAGGCCAATCTTGGCATTCATCTGCACCTGGCGCAAACCGGGTTGCGTGATTTCAATCGGGTCTTCCGCGGTCCAGATCTTCTTGTCGGCCGTGTTCACCTCGGCCAGCATGGAGTGCAGCGTGGTGGTCTTGCCAGATCCTGTGGGGCCAGCGGCCAGCACCATGCCAAAGCTGCGCTGTGAGAAGCCGGCGATGGTCTGCAGGTCACGCGGCTGCAGGCCCAGCCGCCCCAGCGGCAGCGGCTTGGCCGATTCCAGCAGGCGCAGCACCACGTCTTCCAGTCCGTCGTGGGTGGGCATGACGGCCACCCGCAGCTCCAGCGGCACGCCGCCAAATTCCGCGAAGTCGATCTTGCCGTCCTGCGGGCGGCGGCGCTCGGCAATGTCGAGCCGGGCCATGATCTTGATGCGCGAAACCAGTGGACCGCGCAGCTTGGCCGGCAGCCACAGGTAGGGCTCCAGGTCACCGTCGCGCCGAAAACGGATGGCCGTGAGCGCTTCGCCCGGGTTGGTCTCGATGTGGATGTCCGACGCGTGCGCCTGGCGCGCCGCCGAGATCATCTGATTGACCAGCCGCACCATACCAGCCGATTCGGCGGCCGAGGCCATCTGCTCGGCCTCGACGCCGGATCCCACCTCCACCAACGCCTGCGTGACCATGTCTTCCAGATCTGCAAAGGGATGGTGATCAACCCCCACCGGCTGCGCGGGCAGCAGGCGGCGGCGCACCTCGGCCACGATGGCTTCGGGGCTGTGGCTGTGACCAGCACGCTCAATGTGGTCCTGCACCTCCAAGCGCCGCTCGATCGCGTCACGGCTGGACCACACCAGGCTGACCGTGTGCCCGGTCACCGTGCACAGCGCGTGCTGCAGTTCGCTGCTGGTGGGGGTGCACGAAGCCACAAAAAACTGCTCGTTGGCCATGCCCAGCGGTACCACGGTGTGGGCGTGGGCCTGGCGCAATGGCAGGATGTCGAACGCGTTGCGCTCCACCTCAAAACCCAGCGCCTCGACCTCGACCACGCCGGCCACCCGGGCCAGCGCCCGGTGCAGCTCGTCATCGGTCAGCAGCAGACGCTGCACCAGCTCGGCCGAGCGCGAGCGCAACAGGTCGGGGGCCTCCTGCTGCAAGGCCTGCACCGTGTCGCCGTCCAGGATGCGCAGCGAAACCAGCGCCTGCGGCAGGTTCACGATGGGTTGCCGGTGTTGCTGCTCGATCGCTTGCACCAGTTGCGGCAAGTTGCTGATCGGTCCGTGCATGGTCGGCGCGGCATGGGTGGAGTTGACCGCGGTCGCGGATGGCTCAGAGGGCATGTTGGGGTCCTTGTCTCGCAGGTCTCGCTTCTGTATCGTCAACATACCCCAGCCAGTTCCGTCCGGGCTTGACGCAGGGCAAGCGGTCCTTGCAATCCCATGTTCAAAGTCACGCCATGAGCACTTTCATGACAGATCGCACACCACTGCTGACGCTCCGTGTGCTGCCATTGCTGATCGGTCTGATGATGGGGGCCTGTGCCGGCCCGGTGGGCACGACCCGGTCCACCAGCGTGGCTCCACCCCCGGCACAGCCCGAATCCGCTTCCGGCCTGACCGCCAAACCCGGCTGGCGTTTCCAGCGGCAGGCTGTGGCCGCCGCCAACCCCCTGGCCACCGAAGCCGGCGCGCAGGTGCTGCGGGCCAGAGGCAGCGCGGTCGATGCCGCGATCGCCGTGCAAATGGTGCTGACGCTGGTGGAGCCGCAGTCCAGCGGCATCGGCGGCGGCGCTTTCCTGCTGCACTTTGACGGCCAGCGCGTGCAGGCCTTTGATGGCCGCGAAACCGCGCCCGCCGCTGCCACGCCCCAGCTATTCCTGGGCGCCGACGGCAAACCCCTGCCCTTCATGGACGCAGTCGCCTCCGGCCGCTCGGTCGGTGTGCCCGGTGCCGTGGCCATGCTGGCGCTGGCGCACCGGCAACACGGCAAGCTGCCCTGGGCGCGGCTGTTCGAGCCCGCCATTGCGCTGGCCGAACAGGGCTTTGCGGTCAGTCCGCGCCTGCACAGCCTGCTGGCGGGCGAAACCGCAATGAAGGCCGATCCGGTGGCCGCGGCCTATTTCTACCGGCCGGACGGCACACCCCACCCGGTGGGCCATGTGCTCAAGAACCCCGAACTGGCAGCCGTGCTGCGCAACATCGCCGCCAACGGAGCACAAGCCCTGCACGAAGGCCCGGTCGCCCGTGCCATCGTGGCCAAGGTCCAGCAGCACCCGGTGCGCCCCGGCGCACTGTCGCTGGACGACCTGAAACGCTACCAGCCCAAGGAGCGCGAAGCGCTGTGCTTCGACCACACCGCTGTGGCCAGGGCGCTGCGGGTTTGCGGATTCCCGCCGCCAAGTTCGGGCGCCATCGCCGTCGGCCAGATCATGGGCCTGCTCGCGCGCACGCCGCAGGGCGCGCAGCCACTGACCGGCGTGCCGGGCGCCGCCTGGCTGCACAGCTACATGGAAGCCTCGCGCCTGGCCTTCGCCGACCGGGCGCAATACCTGGGCGACCCGGACTTTGTCGCACCCCCTGCCGGCAGCTGGAACAGCCTGCTGGCGCCACGTTACCTGGACGAACGTGCCAAGCTGATCACCCCGGCACGCGCACCACAGGCCAACCCTGGCCAGCCTGGCGGCGTGGCCAGCGCCTGGGCGCGCATGCCCGACCAGCCCGAATACGGCACCAGCCACATCAGCATCGTCGACCGCTTCGGCCACGCACTGGCCATGACCACCACCATCGAAGCCGGCTTCGGCGCGCGGCTGATGGTCAGCACCGACCCGTCACGGCCAGGCGGCTTCCTGTTGAACAACCAGCTCACCGACTTCAGCTTCACCCCGGCCGACGCCCAGGGCCAGCCGGTGGCCAACCGGGTGGAGCCGGGCAAGCGACCGCGCTCTTCCATGTCGCCCACGCTGGTGTTCGACAAGGCCTCCGGAGAACTGCTCATGAGCGCGGGCAGCCCGGGCGGTGCGCTCATCATCCACTTCACGGCCAAGACACTGCTGGCCACGCTGCAGGGTGGGCTGTCGCCACAGGCGGCCATCGACCTGCCCAACTTCGGCACCACCGGCGGCCCGGCGCTGCTGGAAGACAAGCGCTTCGACGCCGCCACGGTGCAGGCGCTGCGCGAGCGCGGCCACACCGTCAACGAAACCGCCATGACCAGCGGTCTGCAGGCCCTGCAGCGCGCACCGGGCGGCTGGCTCGGCGGCGCCGACCCAAGGCGCGAGGGTGTCGTTGCCGGGGACTGAAGCGTTTGCGTGAAGGGATGGAACACCAGAGTGCGGCGGACCCGGCTTTGCCGGGCCGCACGCGCTGCCCCCTGGAGGGGGCTGAGGACCGCGGCTCCATGCCTGCCTGCGCAGGCATGGACGGAACGAAGTGTCATCGGCTCCGACGATGACGCGGCCTGCAAGGCACGCACCGAAGGTGCGGCGCTGGGGTGGACCAGTGTTCTAGACGTCGATGGCAGAAGCGGACCCCGCCCGCTTGCGCAATTCGAACTTCTGGATCTTGCCGGTGCTGGTCTTGGGCAGCTCGCCAAACACCACGTAGCGCGGCACCTTGAACCCGGCCAGGTGCTGCTTGCAGTGCCGCACGATGTCTTCGGGCGTGGTGTGCACGCCGAACTTCAGCTCCACAAAGGCACAGGGCGTCTCGCCCCACTTGGGGTCGGGCCGCGCCACCACGGCGGCGGCCAGCACATCGGGGTGGCGGTAGAGCACGTCTTCGACTTCGATGGACGAGATGTTCTCGCCGCCCGAGATGATGATGTCCTTGCTGCGGTCCTTGATCTTGAAATAGCCGTCGGCGTACTGCACCGCCAGGTCACCGCTGTGGAACCAGCCCCCGGCAAACGCCTCGGCCGTCGCCTTAGGGTTCTTCAGGTAGCCCTTCATGGCGATGTTGCCCTTGAACATGATCTCACCCATGGTCTCGCCGTCCTGCGGCACCGGCTGCATCGTCTCCGGGTTGAGCACGCGCACGTCGCGCTGCAGGTGGTAGCGCACGCCCTGGCGCGCGTTCAGCCGGGCGCGTTCACCTATGTCCAATGCGTCCCAGCTGGCGTGCTTGGCGCAGACCGTGGCCGGTCCGTAGACCTCGGTCAGGCCGTAGACGTGGGTCAGGTCAAAACCCATCTGCTCCATGCCCTCGATCATGGACGCCGGTGGCGCCGCGCCCGCCACCATGGCCTTGATGCCCGTCGGCAGGCCCGCCTTCATCGCCGCAGGCGCGTTCACCAGCAGCCCCTGCACGATGGGCGCGCCGCAGTAGTGCGTCACACCGTGCTCGCGCATCAGGTCGAAAATGGTCTGGGCCTCGACCCGGCGCAGGCAGACGTTGACCCCCGCACGCGCAGCGATGGTCCAGGGGAAGCACCAGCCGTTGCAGTGGAACATGGGCAGCGTCCACAGGTACACCGCGTGCTTGGGCATGTCCCACTCCAGCACGTTGCTGACCGCGTTCGTGGCCGCGCCGCGGTGGTGGTAGACGACGCCCTTGGGGTTGCCGGTGGTGCCGCTGGTGTAGTTCAGCGCGATGGCGTCCCACTCGTCGCCCGGCAGCTGCCAGGCGAAGGCCGGATCACCGCCCGCGAGGAAGGCTTCGTAGGTGGTGCTGCCGATGGGATGGCCTGCTGACGGGTCTGTGCCGGTGAACAGCGCGTCCTGCACATCGATCACCAGCAGCGGCGTGGTGGCCTGGCGCAGCTTCAGGGCTTTGGCCATCGTGCCGGCGAATTCGGGGTCGACGATGACCGCCTTGGCTTCGCCATGGTCCAGCATGAAGGCAATCGCTTCCGGGTCCAGCCGGGTGTTGAGCGCGTTAAGAACCGCACCGGCCATGGGCACACCAAAGTGCGCTTCGACCATGGGCGGGGTGTTGGGCAGCATCACCGCCACCGTGTCGTTCTTGCCGATGCCCGCCTTTCGCAGCGCGCTGGCCAGCTGGCGGGTGCGGGCATAGGTCTGGGCCCAGGTCTGGCGCAGGGCGCCATGCACGATGGCCAGCCGGTCGGGATAGACCTCGGCGGTGCGCTCGATGAACGACAGCGGAGAAATCGGCGCGAAATTGGCCTCGTTGCGGGGCAGATCCTGGTCGTAGATGCTGGTCATGCGTGTCTCCGGGTGCTGGGAAATCGTTGGGGGAGAATAGCCCCGTGGCCATACCGCAATCTTTCATCCAGGAACTGCTCAACCGCGTCGACGTGGTCGACGTGGTAGGCCGCTACGTCCAGCTGAAAAAGGGCGGCGCCAACTTCATGGGGCTGTGCCCGTTCCACGGCGAAAAGTCGCCGTCGTTCAGCGTCAGCCCGACCAAACAGTTCTACCACTGCTTCGGCTGCGGCGCCAACGGCAACGCCATCGGCTTCCTGATGGAACACGCCGGCATGAACTTCGTGGAGGCGGTCAAAGACCTGGCCCAGCAGGTCGGCCTGCAAGTGCCCGAAGACGATGTCTCGCCGCAGGAGCGCGAACGCGCCGCCCAGCAGCGGCAGAAGCAGTCGACGCTAAACGACGTGCTGGAGAAAGCCGCCCACGCCTACATCAAGCACCTAAAGGGCTCGCCGCGCGCGATCGACTACCTCAAGGGCCGCGGCCTCTCGGGCGAAATCGCCAAGACCTTTGGCCTGGGCTACGCGCCCGAGGGCTGGCGCAGCCTGGCCAGCGTGTTCCCGGATTACACCGACCCATTGCTGGTCGAGTCGGGCATGGTGATCGCGCACGAGGACGAAAAGGGCCAGGACGGGGAAGCCAAACGCTACGACCGTTTCCGCGACCGCGTCATGTTCCCGATCCGCAACGTCAAGGGCGAGTTCATCGGCTTTGGCGGGCGCGTGCTGGACAAAGGTGAGCCCAAATACCTGAACTCGCCGGAAACCCCGGTGTTCAGCAAGGGGCGTGAGTTGTACGGCCTGTTCGAGGCGCGCACCGCCATCCGCCAGCACGGCTACGCCCTGGTGACCGAGGGTTACATGGACGTGGTCGCTCTGGCGCAGCTGGGCTTCGCCAACGCCGTGGCCACGCTGGGCACGGCCTGCACGCCCGACCACGTGCACAAGCTGTTCCGTTTCACCGACGCGGTGGTCTTCAGCTTCGACGGCGACGCCGCCGGCCGCCGCGCCGCGCGCAAGGCGCTGGACGCCGCCCTGCCCCTGGCCACCGACACGCGCAGCGTGAAGTTCCTCTTCCTGCCGACCGAGCACGACCCGGACAGCTACATCCGCGAACACGGTGCCGATGCCTTTGCCAGCTTCGTGAAGCAGGCCGTGCCGCTTTCGCGCTTTCTGGTCGATGCGGCCAGCGCCGATTGCGACCTGAGCACCGCCGAGGGCCGTGCCCGCCTGGCCAGCCAGGCTCGCCCGCTGTGGAGCGCATTGCCCGAAGGCGCGCTCAGACGCCAGTTGCTCGGTGAGCTGGCGCAGCACATCGGCATCGGCACGTCGGACCTGCAACAGCTGTGGCAACAAGCCGCACCCGTCCAGCGCGCACCCCGGGGAGAACGCCCACCCGAGCGCAACCCTGCATCCAGCGGCTACGACACGGCTCGCCACGACGCCCCCCCCCACCATGACGGTGGCCAGGCGTCCAGCTATCCGGCCGACGGCGGCCAGTGGGCGTCCGCCAGCGACAACCGCCCCAGCCGCAGCTGGAGCGGCGGCGGCAAGGGCAGCTGGCGCAAAGGCCCACCACCGCCACCACGCATGCTGGGCACCGCCCGTGCCGGCTCGGATCCCGCGGCCCGGATGCTGGGACTGCTGTTCACCAACTCCGCTGCCTGGGACCGACTGTCTTCTGACGACCACCACTTGCTGGCTCGGTCTGCAGCACCCTTCGGTGCCCTTTTCTCCTGGTTCGAAATGCAGCTCCACGAACACGGCGCCCAGTCTTGGGCTGTGCTGCGGGAAGCGCTGCGGGGGCACCCTCACGAGTCCGCTGTTGTCGCCGAGGTGGACTACGTGCTCTTGGGCGCCAATCCAGAGACTGAGAACGAGTTATTGGACGCAGCCATGGACCAATTGCGCATCGAGGACCTCCGGCGTGAAAGCCAAGCCCTGAGCGTTTCAGCGGCAACCGACAAAACAGCTCTGGATCGACTGCGTGAGGTCAACGCCCGTTGGCACGAGGTGAACGAGCGCATCAAAGCTCGGTCAGCTGGCCACCCGGTATAATCCAAGGCTTTTGCACCGCAAGCGCGACAGCAGCACCTCCGGCACCGGCCAAACCCCAGCACAGGGGTCACAGGGAACAGATCCCCGGCCACCTCAGCGACCGCCCCGGTCCTGACGGAAACCCGCAAGGACTGCACACCAAATGTTCGCCCACCAGCTTGCAGGCCTGCCCTTCCCCGGCGAAGTGCGGGCGTTGTGCCAGCAAAAACCTCCAGACGGCGCCGCTTGCGGTGAATTTCTGGCGTTTTTGTGTGTCTCAGCCGGTTCCTTCCCTGACGTTTTTTGAGGTTCTCATGCCCGCGAAGAAAGCCAGTACGCCCGTTGCCAGCACCCAAGCCGCCAAGAAGACCGCCGCCAGCGCGGCCGCCGCCGAGCCCAAGAAGAAAGCCTCCACTCCTGTGACCGCGAAATACACCATCAAGACCGCCGCCGCCAAGGCGCCCAAGGCCAAGGCCGCTGCTGAAGAGATCGAAACCGGCGCTGAAGCTGCCGAACCGGCGAAGAAGAAGCCTGGCCGTCCCGCCAAAGCCGCCGCCGACAAGCCGGCCGCCAAGCGCGGCCGCAAGCCCAAGGCCGGCGCCAAGGAAGCCAGCGATCTGGACGACGCCGACCTGAGCGACATCGAAGAAGATCTGGCTGAAGAGGTGGTCGAAGAGGTCACCACCGGCGAAGCGCAGCCGACCGAGAAGGTCAAGCCGCTGCGCATGAAGATCAGCAAGGCCAAGGAGCGCGCGCTGATGAAGGAATTCGGCCTGGACGAAACCGTCCTGTCCGAAGAAGAAGCCAAGCTGCGCCGCGAACGCCTGAAGACCCTGATCAAGATGGGCAAGACGCGCGGCTACCTGACGCACGGCGAAATCAACGACCACCTGCCCGACAAGCTGGTCGATGCCGAGACGATGGAAGTGGTGATTTCCATGCTCAACGACATGGGCGTGGCCGTTTACGAGCAGACACCCGATGCCGAAGCTCTGATCATCACCGACAACGCCCCCACCGGATCGAGCGAGGAAGAAGCCGAAGAAGCCGCCGAAGCCGCGCTGTCCACCGTGGACAGCGAATTCGGTCGCACCACCGACCCAGTGCGCATGTACATGCGTGAGATGGGCACCGTCGAGCTGCTGACACGCGAGGGCGAAATCGAGATCGCCAAGCGCATCGAGGGTGGCTTGAACGACATGATGGCCGCGATCAGCGAATCGCCCGCCACCATCGCCGAGATCCTGGCCATGGCCGAAGAGATCCGTGAAGGCAAGGTCGTGATTTCCACCGTGGTGGACGGTTTTGCAGACGCCAACGCGGCCGACGACTACGTGGCCGAAGAAGACTTCGACGACTACGACGAGGCCGACGACGACGACGGCAAGGGCGGTTCCAAGGCCCTGACGCGCAAGCTCGAAGAGCTCAAGCGCGAGGCGCTGGAGCGTTTTGACAGCATGCGCAACCAGTTCGAGAAGCTGCACAAGATCTACGACAAGGAAGGCTACGGCACGCCCCACTACGTCAAGACCCAGCAGTCCATCACCGAAACGCTGATGACCATCCGCTTCACCGCCAAGGCGATCGAGAAGCTGTGCGGCACCGTGCGTGGCCAGGTGGACGAAGTGCGCAAAAAGGAACGCGAACTGCGCCGCATCATCGTGGACAAGTGCGGCATGCCGCAGGAGAAGTTCATTGCCGAGTTCCCGGACAACCTGCTCAACCTCAAGTGGATCGAGAAGCAGGCCGCCGCCGGCAAGGCCTGGAGCACGGTGATGCAACGCAACATCCCGCCGGTGCAGGAGCTGCAGCAAGGCCTGATCACCATCCAGAGCAGCGTGGTCGTGCCACTGGCCCACCTCAAGGACATCCACAAGCGGATGAACCAGGGCGAGTCCACCTCACGTGATGCCAAGAAGGAGATGATCGAGGCCAACCTGCGCCTGGTGATCTCCATCGCCAAGAAGTACACCAACCGCGGCCTGCAGTTCCTGGACCTGATCCAGGAAGGCAACATCGGCCTGATGAAGGCGGTGGACAAGTTCGAATACCGCCGCGGCTACAAGTTCTCGACCTATGCCACCTGGTGGATCCGCCAGGCCATCACCCGCTCGATCGCCGACCAGGCGCGCACCATCCGCATCCCGGTCCACATGATAGAGACCATCAACAAGATGAACCGCATCAGCCGCCAGCACCTGCAGGAGCACGGCTTCGAGCCCGACGCGTCCATCCTGGCCGAGAAGATGGAGATGCCCGAGGACAAGATCCGCAAGATCATGAAGATCGCGAAAGAGCCGATCTCCATGGAGACGCCGATCGGCGACGACGACGATTCGCACCTGGGCGATTTCATCGAAGACCAGGCCAACACCGCGCCGATCGAGGCCGCCATGCAGGCCGGTCTGCGCGAAGTGGTCAAGGAGATCCTGGACAGCCTGACGCCGCGCGAAGCCAAGGTGCTGCGCATGCGTTTCGGTATCGAAATGTCGACCGACCATACGCTGGAAGAAGTGGGCAAGCAGTTCGACGTGACGCGTGAGCGCATCCGCCAGATCGAGAGCAAGGCCGTGCGCAAGCTCAAGCACCCCAGCCGCTCCGACAAGCTGCGCAGCTTCATCGATTCGCTGTAAAGACCGTGATCCGGTCAGCCAAAGGGCCTCTTCGGAGGCCCTTTTTCATGGCGGATGCGCGAAAATGACCACATGAACCGTCCTCGCCTTCTGCCCCCGCGGCTACACCGCTCTGCCCAGGCCCTGTTGCTGGCCGGGCTTCTGGGAACCGGATTGCCTGCCCTGTCCGCCAGCTTCTACGAAGACGCGCTGCAACGCTTCGAGTCCAAGGACTACGCGGGCGCCATCATCCAGCTCAAGAACGCGCTGCGCAACGAACCCAACAAGCTGGCCATCCAGTTCCTGCTGGGCCGCGCGCTGCAGCAAAACGGCGACGTGGTCGGTGCCGAAGTGGCCTACAACGAAGCGCTGCGCCTGGGCATCAGCCGGTCTGAAGTGGCGGTGCCGCTGGCGCAGGCGATCATCGCGCAGGGGCGCCAGCGCGAGATGCTGGTGCACCCGCAGCTGCAACCCAGCGGCCTGCCCACCGACGTGCTGCAAAGCCTGCTGCTGCTGCGCGCTGGCGCCCACACCGACCTGGGCGACACCCGCGAAGCGCTCGCCGCGATCAACCAGGCTCGTACCCTGAACGACCGGCGCGCAGACGTCTGGCTGGCCGAGGTGCCGGTGCGCGTGCGGGCCCGGCAGTTCACCGAAGCGCTGCAAGTGGCCGAACGCGGCGTGACCGCCGCGCCGAACGACGCCGAGGCGCACTACGTCAAGGGCTCGGTGCGCCACGTGCAGGGCAACCTGGACGCGGCCATGGCCGACTACGCCAAGGCCTTGAGCCTGGACGCAAAACACGCTGAAACGCTGATTGCCCGCGCCGGCATCTTCATCGACCGCAACCAGCTCAAGGAGGCGGGGCAGGCGCTGGACCAGCTCAAAACCGCGGCGCCCAAGGAGCCGCGTGCCGCCTACCTGCGCGCCCTGGTCGCCGAACGCGAGAACCAGCCCGCTGTCGCCAAGGCCGCGCTGCTGGAGGTCACCCAGCTGCTGGACCCGGTGCCCATCGCCTACGTGCAGTACCGGCCACAGCTGCTCATGCTCAATGGGCTGTCGCATTACGGCCTGAACGAACCGGCCAAGGCACGGCAGTACCTGGAAGCCTTCCTCAAGGTACAGCCCAACAGCCCCGTGGTGCGCCTGCTGGCGCGCATCCACATGAACGAGGGCAACACCGCCCTGGCCGTTCCCCTGCTCGAAAGCTACCTGCGCAACAACCCGGACGATGGCCTGGCACTGAATCTGCTCGGCTCGGCCTACATATCCCAGGGCAAAACGGCGCGCGCCACACAGTTCCTGCAGGAAGCCATCAAGAAGCAGGACCGACCCGAGTTCCGGGCCGCGCTCGGCCTGAGCCTGCTGGGCAACGGCAACACCGAAGGCGCCATCACCGAGCTGGAAACCGCCTGGCGCCGGGACCCTGGGCAGGTGTCCGCCGGCATGTCGCTGGCACAGCTCTACGCCCAGCAGAACCGCCTGCCCCAGGCGCTGGCGCTGGTGCGCGACATGGTCAAGCGTTACCCCACCCACCCCGGACTGCAGCACCAGCTGGGCGACATGCTGCTGCGCAGCGGCAAAGCCTCAGAGGCGCGCCCAGCGTACGAAAAAGCGCTCAGCCTGAACCCCAAGTTGCCCGCGTCGCGCCTGCAACTGGCGCGCATGGACATCGATGCCAACCAGATCGCCGCGGCCGAACAGCGCCTGGCGGCCCTGCTGCGCGACATGCCCAAAAACAGCGACGCGATGGCGGAAATGGCGCGCGTCACCGAGCGCAAAGGCCAGAGCGAAGAAGCCATGCGCTGGCTGCTGCGCGCCCGCGACGCCAGCGACCGCAAGGACATGCGCTGGAATCTCGCCCTCATGGAGTTCAACCTGCGCCAGGGCAAGCCCCAGCAGACACTGGAAGAAGGCAAGATCGCCCTGGCCAAACAACCCGGTGATCTGTCCACCCAGTTGCTCTACGCCCGGGCGCAGCTGGCGCTCGGCGACGCCAATGGCGCACGGGCCACCCTGGGCAGCGCCACCCGCGTGGCCGACTTCAATGCCCCTCAGCAGACGGACATTGCCCGCCTGCAGCTGGCCGCCGGCAACACCGACGGTGCCGCCTACAGCCTGAGCAAGGCGCTCAGCGGGCAGCCCGGCTTCATCCCGGCCGAGGCCTTGATGGTGCAGGTCGAGCAGCGCCAGGGCAACCTGGACAAAGCCGAAGCCCGCGCGCGCCAGATCGCGCAGAAGCTGCCGAACCAGGCGCTGGGCCACAGCCTGCTGGGCGACGTGGCGCTCGCACGTAAGAACCCGGCCGCCGCCCTCACCGCCTTCCGGCAGGCCCACAAGGTGGAGCCGGGCACCGGCACCACCCTGACACTGATGAACTTGCTGGCCAGCCAGAACCAGGCCAACGAGGCGCTGGATGTGGGCCGCCAGCGCTTGCGCCAGGCACCCGGTGATGTTGCGGTTCAGCTGCTGGTGGGCGACTTGCACGCCCGTGCGGGGCGGTTCGGCGATGCGGCCACCGCCTACAAGGCCGCCCTGAAGTCGCAACCGCAGAACGCCCAGGCCCTGAACAACCTGGCCAACGCCCAGCTCAAGCTCAAGGACCCGGCCGCCCTGCAGACCGCACAGGCTGCACACAAGATCGCTCCACAGAACCCTCTGGTCATCGACACCCTGGGCTGGATACTTTTCCAGCAAGGCCAGATTGAACAAGCACTGCCGCTGCTGCGCGATGCGCGGTTGCGCTCACCGGGAAATCCGGAAATCCGATACCACCTGGCCAAGGTGCTGCAAGCGACCGGTCGCGCCGCTGAAGCCCGGGAAGAAGCCCGCGAGGCGCTGAGGATCAGCACCAGCTTTGATGGTGCTGAGGATGCCCAACGCCTGCTGGGTATCCAGCCGTGATATGTCGAATATGTTTACAAATTTGGAGCCGTGCCAGCCGCCTGGCGCCTAAGTGCATGATTTCCCACACCTAAGTCATCTGGCCTATTTTTTGCATGGATACCCGCATTTGTAAGTTCAGGCTCTGGGAGCTCAGACCATGATTCACCGTAAAGCTTCGTCTCTTTCCAAGCGCATCGCGATCGCTGCAGCTGTTTTGGCGTTCGGGAGCACTGCGCAGGCAGCAACCTGGCAGTTCTCGGGCTGCTCCGGAACCCTCGCCAGCGGACAGGCTTGGGCCGACGCAACAGCCAGCACCAGTACTTGGAAGGACGCCAACTGCGGCCAAGCCAGCGAGGGCGTTGGTATCGACCTGCGCGGTTACTCCACGACGGGCGCAACCACCGGAACGCGTGTCGAAGCCTGGCAACATACGTCTTCCTCTGCTGGCGGTATCGGGTACTACACCACCGGCAACGAGACAGGCGACGGCTCCCATGCGGTCGACAACACTTCGGGTATTGACGCTCTCATTTTGAAGTTCAGCGAGGCTGTCGCTCTGAATTCGGTTCAGATCGGCTGGAACGGCACAGACAACCGACCGACGCAAACGACCTACAACGACTCCGACATGTCGATTTACCGCTGGGCAGGTGCTAGCGCCCCTTCGGCCACGAATGGCTCTGGGCTGACTTTTTCGAACAGTGCCTGGCAGCTCGTGAATCACTTTGAAAATGTGGGGTCGCAACCAAACAACACGGTCGGCTTTTCGGCTGGCTCTTCAAGTTACTGGCTAATCAGTGCTTACAACGGCACCAGCAGTGCGTTGGTTGGCAAAGATGCCTTTAAGTTGTTGTCTGTAGCGGGCACCATCCCCACAAGCGTTCCAGAACCCGGTTCTCTCGCGCTGCTGGGTCTGGGGGCTGCCGGTCTGCTGGCAGCGCGCCGCAAGTCGATGGCTCGTCGCTGATCTGAGCCTAATTCAACAAGAAAGGGAGCCAACGGCTCCCTTTCTTGTTTCTGCGCTGCCTCAGCAGCAAAGCAGTCAGACTGTCTCCAGCGCCAACACTCCCGTCGCCGTGTTCGAAATCGGGATGTGGTAGTTGCTGTGCACCTTGCGCACACCGGAGCCCGCCGAGGTCAGCGCGGCCCGCATGGCCAGCCACATCAGCAATTCCACGCCCTGCGTGCCGGCTTTCTCCACCAGCTCCAGATCGCTGAACTGGGTGGCCCATTCCGGATTGGTTTCCATGCTGTGCAGGAACTGCAGGTCGAACTGCTTGTTGATGAAGCCGGCGCGTTCGCCGTCGAGCTGATGGCTAAGGCCGCCGGTGGCCATCACGGCCACCTTCTTGCTGCTGTCCCAGGTCTTGATGGCCTCACCCACCGCCTTGCCCAGCTTGTAAACGCGCTTGGCAGTGGGCAGCGGGAACTGCACGGTGTTGATGCTGATGGGCACGATCTGCACCGGCGCCACTTCGTGGTTCGGCCAGAACAGCTTGAACGGTAACGTACAGGCGTGGTCCACCAGCATTTCCTGGCAGGTGACGATGTCGAATTCCCTGGCGATCAGTTCGTTGATCAGGTGCCACGACAGGTCCTGGCAGCCCAGGATCGGTGGCAGGGTCGGGATACCCCAGCCTTCGTCGGCGTTGCTGTAGGTGGCCGCCGCACCCACGGCAAAGGTCGGCATCTTGTCCAGAAAAAAGTTCAGCCCGTGGTCGTTGTAGAACACTACCACCACGTCGGGCTTCACCTGGTCCAGCCACCGGTGGATGGGCGGGAAGCCGTCGAAAAAGGGTTTCCAGTAAGGCTCGTTCTGCAGGCCTTTGTGGATGGCGCCGCCGATGGCGGGGATGTGCGATGTGGCCAGGCCACCGATGAGTTGTGCCATGCGTGTCTCCTGGTTCAGCATTGGTCATTCGCGGCCACGAGCTTGGCCTTGAACTGCTCTTTGGTCATGCCCGTCTGCTGGGCGCCGATGTCCTGCATGTCCAGACCGAAGATGCCGGCGAACTTGGCCAGGTAGTAGGCGTTGCCGCCGGCCGCGATGAGGGCCAGCACCTGCCTGGAGCGGATGGCCGCGGCCTGCTCCGGGTTCAGGCCGTGCTGCGCCATGTAGGCCTCCGGGTCGGCCAGGAAGGCGTCGCGGTTGGCCTTGTGGTTGAAGGAGTAGCACATCTTGTTCAGGGCGTAGCCTTTCTGGGCTGCGCCACCGTCAAACGGCGTGGTGCCGGGGATCGAGAGGCTCACGGTTTGTCTCCTGCTGGGGTGGATTGACGAGGGTCAATCGGGAGTATTGGGTTTTCATTGCCAAAGATAAACAGATAAAAGATCATTGAATGCATGAATGATTTCGATTGGTCTGACCTGGATGCACGCCTGCTGCAGCTGCTGGTGGCCGTGGTGGAGGCCGGCAGCATCACGGGCGCAGCACAGGCGCTGGGCGTGACGCAGTCGGCGGTGAGCCACCAGCTGGACAAGCTGCGCGCCATCACCGGTGACGCACTGTTCGTCAAGAGTGGGCGCGGCATCGTCGCCACCGCGCGCGCCGGCGAGCTGGCCATGCGGGCGCGCGAACTGCTGCACCAGCTGCAGGGTTTTGCCCATGCCGGGGCGTTCGACCCGGCGCGCTGGCAGACCACCCTCACCATCGCTGCCAACGACTTCCAGCGCGACGTGCTGCTGCCACCCCTGGTGGCCCGGCTGCGTGATGCCGCACCGGGCGCGTCGCTGCGGGTGGTGCCGTCGGCCATTCCCAGCCTGGAGATGCTGCGCGACGGCGCGTGCGACCTGGCCATCAGTCCGCGCCCTCCGGAAGGCACCGACATCCTGCAAAAACGCCTGTTCGAAGACGACTACCGGGTGTTTTACGACCCGGCGGTTCGCGCCGCCCCCAGTACACTGGCGGACTACCTGGCCGCCGATCACATGACCGTGTTGTATGAGCCGCGGCGCGCGCTGGACCTGGACCGCAGTCTGGCCGAACGTGGCGTGCGGCGCCGCTTCGCCGTCATGGTGCCGGGCTTTGCTGGCATGCCGGCCTTTTTGCGTGGCAGCGCGTTGCTGGCCGCCGCGCCGGGCCTGCTGGCCCGGGGTCTGATGCACGGCTTTGCCAGCGTGCCCATGCCCCTGCCCTGCCCCCGGTTGCCGATGTACCTGATCTGGCACCGCCGCCACCACGACGACGAGGCCCACCGCTGGCTGCGGTCAGAACTGGAAGCGCTGGTGCCGGCGGTGCTGGCGGGCGGCCAGACCGCCTGATCGAGGCCGCGCTCAGCGCACCAGGGCGGCCAAGGCCGCCACGCCCACCGGCGGTTCGGGCAGCCAGGGCAACACAAAGGTGCGTTGGGCCAGACCGCTGGCAATGCGGCTGGTCTGGCGCAGCTCCACGGCCAGCCGTGCCTGCAGCAGCGGGTCGGTGGTGCCCGAAACGGCGATGCTCTTGTTGATCACCCAGGCCCAGGGTTCGATCTTTGCGCGGCGCAGATCGTCCTGCAGCGCGGCGGCCTGGCTGACCGGGGTGACCTCGGGCAGGGTCACGATGACCACGCGTGTGGTGTCCGGGTCCTGCAGGCGTATCAGCGGTGTGATGACGTGTTTGGCGTTGGCCTGGCCCTCGTACTGGCGGGTCATCTGCCGGTGGTAGGCGCCGGTGGCGTCCATCAGCAGCAGGCTGTGGCCAGTGGGCGCGGTGTCGAGCACCACAAACGCCGAACGCGCTTCGTTGACCACGCGGCTGAAGGCGTGGAACACGGCCACTTCTTCGGTGCAGGGCGACTGCAGGTCTTCCAGCAGCAGCGCCCTGCCCTGCTCGTCCAGGTCCTTGCCGCGGGTGGCCATGATCTTGTGGATGTAGGCCTCGGTTTCGGCCTTGGGGTCGATGCGCCCGACCTTCAGGCCGTCCAGGCTGCCGTGCAGCGCGTCGGCCACATGGGCCGCCGGGTCGGTGGTCGTCAGGTGAACGCTGTGGCCGCGCTGCACCAGGCCCACGGCCAGTGCCGCGGCGATGGTGGTCTTGCCCACACCGCCCTTGCCCATGACCATGATGAGGCCGTGCCCGGTGGCGGCGAGCTCGTCGGCCATGCGGGCCAGAGGCTCGGCGGGCAGCGCGGGCACGGTGGAGGCGCCGGTGGACGCCCCCACCTCACCGCCTTGTAACAGCGCCCGCAGCGCGGGCAGCCCGACCGTGTCGAAGGCCCGCAGCGGCACTTCGTCGCGCGGCAGCCGGGCCAGGGCATCGGGCAGGTGGGTCAGCGCCTCGCGGCCCAGCCGTTCGATGGCCTGGGCAATCGGGTCGTGAACATCGGTCGCGTGGAACACGCCGTTGACCGCCAGCCGCTGGTTGGCCAGGCCGAGCTGGCGCAGTTCGTCCGCGGTGCGCGCAGCCTCCTGCATGGGGCGCGGATCGGGGCGCGTGACCAGCACCACCGTGGTCAGCGCCGGGTCGCTCAGGGCGCGCAGCGCGGCATTGAAGCGCGCTTCCTGCATCTTCAGGCCCGAGTGCGGGCCCAGGCAGGACGCACCCCGGTCGTTGCCGGCCAGAAAGCCGGTCCAGGCCTTGGGCAGGCTCAGCAAACGCAGGGTGTGGCCGGTGGGCGCGGTGTCGAACACCACGTGGTCGTACCCGCCTTCCACACCCTCGCCCGCCAGCAGCGCAGCGAATTCGTCGAAGGCAGCGATTTCGGTGGTGCAGGCGCCCGAGAGCTGCTCGCGCACGGTGGTGCGCTCATCGTCAGAGGCGTCGGCACCCAGCTGCGCCAGCACGCGCTGGCGGTAGGCCTCGGCCGCGGTGTCGGGGTCGATGTTGAGCATCTGCAGCCGCGGCACGCCCGGCACCGCCACCGGCCGGTTGGACAGTGGCACGCCCAGCATCTCGTCCAGGTTGGACGCCGCGTCGGTGCTGACCAGCAGCACGCGCTGACCACCATCGGCCAGCGCGATGGCCGTGGCGGTGGACAGCGAGGTCTTGCCCACCCCGCCCTTGCCGGTGAAGAACAGGAAGCGGGTCGGGTGGGTGGCGAAACCAGGCAGCTGGGGCGTGTTCATGGCCCAGCATCACATGGAACGCCGCACCACGAGGTGACGGACATCAAGAGCCTGTTCGATCGCCGGGCAGTTGCACGCGGACGACCAGCCCCGGCTGTGCATTGCGCACCGCAAAACGCCCGCCGTGTGCCTGAGCCACCAGTCGGCACAGGTACAGACCCAGCCCCACCCCACCGGCGCTGCGGGTGCGGGCGCTGTCGGGCCGGTAGAAGGCCTGGGCGAGCTGGGCGATCTGTTCCTCCGACACGCCAGGCCCGAAATCGCGCACTTCGATGTCCACCCCGCCATCGGTCCGGGCCTGCAGCTTCAGACGCGGCGACTCGTGTGCGTCGGCGCCGTGCCGCAAGGCGTTGTCCAGCAGGTTGCGCAGCAGCAGGCGGGTGCGCGACGGATCCACCGTCACCGCTGACAGACCGGGATCGGCGATGACCTGAACACCGGCCGAACGCGGGTGGCGTGCCTGCAGACCCGCCAGCACCTCGCGGGCCAGCACCGGCACATCGGTGGGTTCGCGTTGCAAAGCGGAATGCTGACCCGACAGGCGCTCGCTCTCCAGCAGGTCGTTGATCAGGGCCGCCATTTCCTGCAGGTCGCGCAGCAGGGCTTCGCGCTGCGGGTGCACCTCCGCACTGTCGGGCAGCAGCTCGGTGTTCAGTCGTGCGCGGGTGAGCGGGCTGCGCAGTTCGTGGCTGATGGCCAGCAGCAACGCCCGCTTGGCCTCGAGCATCTGGTGGATGTCGCGGCCCATGGTGTTGATGGTGTTGGCCAGCTCGCCCAATTCGTCGTGTGCTTTGCAACAACGGTCGGGGATGGGCTGGCTGAAATCGCCGGCGCCGAAACGCCGCGCCCCTTCACCGATAGCGTCCAGCGGTTTGAGCAGGCGGCGCACGTACAGCCAGGCCAGCAGCGTGAGCACCAGCAAGGCGGTGAGCGCATACCCCACCAGGCGCGGGCGCCGCTCGAACGCCTCGCCGTTGATACCGAACTCGATGGTGTGGCCGTCGGCCGTCTGGCGGTGCAGGATGCGCGGCCAGTCCTTGCCGCTGCCCCAGTCCTCGCGCGCGTCGTCGTCCCGTGCCTTGTCGCGGATCCAGTCGGGCGGCCCCTGGTCGGGGTGCGAGGCCCAGTTGAGCTGCGGGCCGTGGATGCGCACCGTCAGCGGCAGCCGCTGGGTGAGGCCCTGCGCACGCTCCACGCTGGGCGTGGCGCCGCCGGCGGTGATGTCGGCGGCCAGGTGGTCCACGTAGTCCATCAGCAGGGGCCGTGCCGCTTCGCGCCAGCCCATGGTGAAGGCTTTCTGCGCGCCGGTGAAAAAGACGAAGGTCATGGCACCGGCGAGCAGCAGGAACACCAGCACCATGCGCAACTTGATGGAATGCGCGATGCGGTGCTTGGCCCGTCGCCAGGACGAGATGCGCCGGGGAGCTGTGGTTGCGGCGGTGTTCATGCGTCGGTGCGTCGCAACGCCAGCGAGTAGCCCGCGTTGCGCAGGGTCTTGATGCAGTCCAGCGGTTCGAGCTTTTTGCGCAGGCGGCTGACCACGATGTCCACGGCACGGGTGTAGAGGTCGGCCTCGTGCCCGCGGATGTGGTTGAGGATGTCGTCGCGGTTGAAGACGCGGCCAGGCTCGCGCGCCAGCATCAACAGCAGCTCGTATTCGGTACCGGTGAGCTCGATCGCCTCCCCCTGGCGCAGCACGCTGCGGCGCGCGGTGTCGATCACCAGGCCCTCGAAGCGCAGCGTGGGCGCGGCGCTCAGCACCGCGGCGTGCCCGTTGCCGTTGGGCTTGAGCCGGCGCAGCACGGTCTGGATGCAGGCCACCAGCTCGCGGGGCTCGAAGGGCTTGGGCAGGTAATGGTCCGCCCCGAGTTCGAGACCGACCACGCGGTCCATCACGTCACCACGGGCAGTGAGCATGACGATGGGGATGTCGCTGTCCTTGCGGATGGTGCGGCACAGCTCGAAGCCGTCCATCTCGGGCAGCATCACATCCAGGATCGCCGCGTCGAAACCACCGGCCCGCAACAGTGCCAGGCCGGCGCTGGGCCGTGTGGCGTGCACCAGTTGCAGCTCGAAGCGCTGGAAATACGAGGCCAGCGGAGGACCCAGGTTTTCGTCGTCGTCGATCAGCAGGATGCGGTTCATCGGGTCATTCTGACAGGGCGCGGTGGCGCGCGATCAGCCGGCGCAAGCGGTCTTTCTCCGTCCGCGCCAGGGCATCGAAGCGTTCTCCCACGGCCAGCAACTCGGGCAGCAGCGGCACGGCCTCGACCGGTTCGCGCCGCGAGGCGCGCGCCCAGAGCGAGAGCGCGTGCTCGCGGTCGAAGCGGGGTCCCCAGAACAGGGTCAGCAGCTCCGCGTGCGGGTCCTCGGCGTCGGCCAGCAGAACCGCCGTGTGCGGGCGGCCCTGCCGGGCGATCGCGTGCAGCGCGTCAGCCACGGCCCCACCAGCCATGGCCACGGCGCTCCAGCTTCTCGCGCACCTGCTTCTGTTGCTCGGGGTTGAGGCTGTCGTAGAAGTCGCCAAAGGCGGCCAGCATCTGCGGGCCGTTGCCCTGCGCCGCCTGCAGCTTCTGGTCCAGCAACTGCTGGGCCTTGCTGCGGTCGAACTTGTCGCCCGCCACCAGCGCCTGCAGGTCGGTGCGCGGATCGGTGTTGCCGCGGAAGGCCTTGCGCGAGGCGATCATCTGGTCGGCCAGCACACCCAGCTTGACTTTCTGATCGGCGTTGAGGTCCAGCCGGTCGCTGATCTTCTCGATCGCCTTGCCACGCACTTCGGTGATGCGCTCGTCGCTCCAGCCTCGGGCATGGTCGCCGCGCGAGCCGCAGGCGGTGAGGCCGCCGAGCACAACCGTGACGGAGGTGAGGGCAATCAGGCTGCGTTTGATCCAGGGTTTCATGACGGGGCTCCTTTGAAGACGCTGTTGAACATGACCGTCATGGTGCCGGCGCAACCGGGACACCGGGTGTCGGTGCCGTCTCGCTTTATTTCGGTTTGTTTCAGCGCGGCGTCACCGGGCTGTCAAGCGCCGTTCACGCCGGCGTCACGCGCCCGCGGCACGCTCACGCGGTCTGTCCCCCACCACCCACCGACATGCCCCACCCCACACCGAAGCTGTCCACCGCCATCGCCATCGCCTTGACCCTCGGCACCTGTCTGGCACAGGCCCAGAACATCTACCCCGCCACACTGGCCGGCCACGCCGTGCTGCCGGCGCAGACCTTCATCAGCGCCCCTAAGGACGCGCCGGCCGACCTGCGGGTAAGCGGCAAGTTCACCACCGGCCAGCGCGTCGAGAAGATCGGCAGCGTCGAAGGCAAGTCCGCCGGCCGCCCCACCGGCGTGTCGCTGCCCTTCAAGGGGCAGCCGGTGCAAGGCCATTCGGGCATCAAGCGCCTGCCCGACGGCAGCTTCTGGCTGCTGACCGACAACGGCGCCGGCTCCAAAGCCAATTCGCCCGACTTCATGCTCTTCCTCAACCGCTACACCGTGGACTTCATAAGCGGTCAGTTCAAGCGCCTGCAGACGGTGTTCCTGCACGACCCGGACAAGAAGGTGCCGTTCCGCATCGTCCACGAGGGCACGAAGCAGCGCTACCTGACCGGTTCGGACTTCGACACCGAAGGCTTCCAGATCGCGGGCGGGGACTTCTGGATCGGCGACGAGTTCGGCCCTTACCTGATCCAGGCCGACATGCAGGGCCGCGTCAAGGCGGTGTATGAAACCCAGGTGGACGGCAAGACCATCGTCTCGCCCGACCACCCCTCGGTGGTCACCCCGGGCGCACCCAACGGCGAGCTGAAGTTCCAGTCGCGCCGCTCCAAGGGCTATGAGGGTCTGGCCTCGTCACCCGATAGCAGCAAGCTCTACGCCCTGCTCGAAGGCGCTCTGTGGGACGACGCCATCAAGGCGCCTGAGACGCTGGACGGCAAGCAGTTCCTGCGCGTGCTGGAGTTCGACGTGAAGGCCGGCCAATGGACTGGCCGCCATTGGAAGTACGTGCTCGACGCCAACCACCACGCCATCGGCGACTTCAACATGATCAGTCCGACCGAGGGCCTGATCATCGAGCGCGACAACGGCGAGGGCACCCCCGACAAAGCCTGCCCCGAAGGCCAGAAGCGCCCCGACTGCTTCCACGACCTGCCGAAGTTCAAACGCGTGGTGAAGGTCGAGCTGACCGAAGCCAACGCGGGTGGCCCACTGCGCAAGATCGGCGCCATCGACCTGCTCAACATCGCCGACCCGAACAAGCTCTCACGCAAACCGCTGGTCAACGGCGTGCTCAGCTTTCCGTTCTTCACCATCGAGAACGTGGACCGCTTCGATGCCACGCACATCGTGGTCGGCAACGACAACAACCTGCCCTTCTCCAGCAGCCGCGACCCGAACCGGGCTGACGACAACGAACTGATCCTGCTGGAAGTGGGCGCATTTCTGAACGCGCGCTGAGCGCGCTGCTGCCCACCCTGGTGATTCGCGGAACGCATCACCGCAGTGGAAACGGCATCTGGCGTGTCGAGAGCCCGCCACCTACAGTGCGGGTTCATCACCACGCCGTCCCTCGCATGCCCGATACCACCCCGACCCTGACAGACCTCGCCTACGGGCCCCATGAACGGCAACGTCTGGACGTGTTCTGCCCGGGCGACGCATCGGGCACACCGGTGATTGTGTTCTTCCACGGCGGCGGCTTCATACGGGGCGACAAGCGCGACCGCACGAACATCGGCACGTGGGGAGCCACCCAAGGCTTCCTGACCGTGCTGGCGAACTACCGCCTGGCTCCCGGGCACCGCTGGCCGAGCGGGCCGGAAGATGTCGTGGCGGCCTGGCGGTACGTGCGCGAGCAGGCTGTGCAGTGGGGGGGTGATCCGGACCGCATCGTGCTGGTTGGCGAGTCGGCTGGCGCCGCCCACGTGGCCGCGGCGGCGCTGCTCTCCCGCTTCCAGCCCGCTGACTGGGTCATCGCAGGAGCGGCCCTGCTCTCGGGCCCCTACAACGCCGGGCTGGAGGCGCGGGCCGCAGCGGCGCTCGGCATTGCCCCACCCGACATCCGCAACACCGCCTACTTCGGGGACGATGCCTCCCGCTGGTCACAGGCGAGCATCGTGGACCAGATCGACGCCGCCCCCCTGCCGCTGCTCATCGCCGCCGCCGAGCGCGACCTGCTGCAGATGCAAGTGCAGGCCGGCGAACTGTTCGCGCGCCTGGTCACGCAACACGGCTTTTCGCCCGAACTGCACTGGTGGCAGGGCCACGACCACTTCACACCCGGCGCTTCGCTGGGCAGCGACGACACCACGGTCGGCACGCCGCTGGCCGCGTTCGTTCGCCGCGTCTGCGCCAACTGACGACCTCTGATCCGCATCAGTCGCGCGGCAACCCGCGCAGCAACACGTCGCAGAAAAACTCCGACGGGGGCGACAGCGGCAGGTCGGGCCGGCGCACCAGCACGATGGCTGGGGCCGGCAGCACCTCGCGCACCGGCACCACGTCCAGCACATCGCGCGTCATCGCAAAGCTCATCCACTGTTTCGGCAGCATGGCAAGCAGATCGGTTTGTGCCAGCGCCACCTGCACCGACAGCGCGGAGTGCGCCTGCAACATCACCCGTGGCGCATCCAGTCCGTGCGCACCGAACAGCCGCCCCAGGTCTTCTGCAGCGTTGTGGTCGATGGTGGTGGCCGCCCATTCCGCCCCGGCCAGCGCCTTGAGGCTGCGCACCCGCGCCAGAGGGTGGCCCTTGCGGCACACCACCACGCGCGTGTTGTCACACAGGTGTTGCAGCGCCAGGCCCGGCGCGGGCTTGAGACGCGGTGCTGCGCCCAGATAAAAGTCGATGCTGCCCTCGCGCAGCGCACCCTCCACGGCGGGCAGCAGGCTTTCGGTGATGCTGAGCTTGACCCTGGGGTAGGTGCGCCGGAACACCGGCAGCGCCGCGGGCAGCATGCCCAGGTGCGGCATGATGGACAGCGCCACCGACACCGTGCCCTCGTAGTCCGGCCCGGGCTGCTGCACCTCTTCAACGGCGCGCCGCGCCTCGTTGGCAATGGCGCAGGCCCGGCGGTGGAAGCGCACGCCTTCGGCCGTCAGCACCATGCCTGTGGTCTGGCGCGCGAACAGGTCCACCCCCAGCTCCCGCTCCAGCGATCGCACGCTGCGCGTGAGCGCGGGCTGGGGGACCTCCAGGCGGCGGGCGGCCGCGCGCAGGCTTCCATGCTCGACGATGGCGATCAGGTGCTGGAGCTGTTCGAGTTTCATGCGCAAAGGGAGCTTCAAGGAGATGCAAAAACTGTATCACTTTGGATATCAAGCCATCTTATTGGAATCCCGTCTTCTGCCTAGAGTTCGTTCCACCCCATGCACTGGGGCACGAACAGAACCCCAAAACGGAGACAAGACATGCACCTCAAGACCCGGCGCGGCTTCGCGCAGACCGCCTTCGCATTGCTGGCCCTGGCCGCCACCGCCAGCACCGCCCTCGCCCAGAGCTGGCCCGCCAAGCCGGTGCGCATGATCGTGCCGGCCGGCGCTGGTGCCGCGCCCGACGTGATCGCGCGCATCGTGGGTGAACGGCTGGCCGCCGCCTGGGGCCAGGGCGTGGTGGTGGACAACAAGCCCGGCGCGGGTGGCATCCCCGGCATGTCGGCGCTGGCCAAGTCGGCGCCCGACGGCTACACCATCGGTTTCGTGCCGGCCGCCATGGGTACGATCACGCCGCTGGTGTTCAAGAACCCCCAGTTCAACCCCGACACCGAGCTCAGCTCGGCCGCCACCGTGGGGATCAGTCCGCTGATGCTGGCGGTGCCGGCAAGCAGCGCGATCCAGTCGGTGGCCGACCTGGCCAAGCATGCCAAGGCCAACCCTGGGAAGATCAACTTTGCCGCGCCACAGCTCAACTCGCTGCCGCACCTGGCCGGTGAAATGGTGAACAAGGCCGGCGCCATGGGCCTGTTCACCGTGCCGTTCCGCGCGCCGCCCGAGGCCGTCACCGCGGTGCTCTCGGGTGACGCCACGCTCACCATCGACGGCGTGCCCGGCCTGCTGCAGCACGTCAAGTCGGGCCGGCTGCGCGCCATCGGCGTGACCTCGGCCAAGCGCCTGCCCGGCATCGACGTGCCGGCTGTGGCCGAAACCTACCCCAGCTACGAAGCGATCGGCTGGTTCCAGATCATCGTGCCGGCCGGCACGCCGCAAGCGGTGATCGACCGCATCAACGCCGACGTCAACCGCATCACCGCGTCGCCCGAGATCACTGCGCGCCTGAACGAAATGGGCGTGTACCCGCGTCAGGACAGCGTGGCCGCCGCGCGCAGCTTCTTCGACGAGCAGCAGAAGGCCATGAAGCGCCTTGTCGCGGACCTGGGTATCCAGGCCCAGTAAGCACCCCGTTTTCGCAGCGTCCAGGCCCCGGATCGCCGGGGTCGGGCCCCTCTGCTCACCCCTTTTCAACCGGAGACCCTTCATGACACAACGAAAAAAAGCCCTCGTCACCGGCGGCGGCACCGGCATCGGCCGCAGCGCGGTGCTGGCGCTGGCCCGCGCCGGCTTCGACGTCGCCATCAACTACGCCTCCAGCGCCAAGGCCGCCCTGGCCGTGGCCGAGGAAGCCCAGGCCCTGGGCTCGAAGACGCTGCTGCTGCAGTGCGACGTGAGCGACGACGCCTCAGTGCGCCAGATGATCGCCAAGGTCGGCGAATCGTTTGGCCATCTCGACACCCTGATCAACAACGCCGGCACCACCGCGACCTGGAAGGTCAAGGACCTGGACAGCCTGGACATGGACGCCTGGGACCGCACCTTCGCGGTCAACGTGCGCGGCAACTTCCAGGTCACGCGCGCCGCGGTGGAACTGCTGCGCAAGAGCAAGGAAAAGGGCGGCGAGCCCTGCATCGTCAACACCGCGAGCATCGTGGGCCTGCGCCCCGGCCCGCAGCCGCCGCCGTACGCCGCCAGCAAAGCCGCGGTGGTGAGCCTGACCAAGATGATGGCCTGGAACCTGGGACCGGACATCCGCGTGAACGCCGTTGCCCCTGGCTGGATGGAAGGCGACTGGATGGAACGCATGCTGGGCGACAAGTACGACGCGCTCATGGGCGCGCGCGCCAAGGCCACGCCGCTCAAGCGCTGCGTGACCGCCGACGACGTGGCCGAGGTGATGCTGAACCTGGTCACCGGCATGCGCTTCGTCACGGGTGAAATCGTGGTGATCGACGGTGGCTTCACGAGTTCGACGTGACACCCCCGCGGCGCTGGCGGCCCGGCAGAGCCGGTTCCGCGGCGCCTTTGAACGCTTCTCCGGCCGCACCGCTTCATTCTTTTCAGGAGACTTCCATGCTTGAAGGATTCGTTCCCTTTCCTCCCGAGTTCGCCGCACGCTACCGCGCCCAGGGCTACTGGCAGGACCGTTCACTGGCTCAAGAGTTCGCCGACGTGTTCCAGCGCTACGCCGACCGCGTCGCGCTGATCGACGGCGACACGGTCTACACCTACGCCGAGCTGGACCGGGTCAGCTCCAATCTCGCGCTCAACCTGCTGGAGCTCGGCCTGCGACCGCTGGACCGCGTGGTGCCCACATTGCCCAACGTGCACGAGTTCGTGGTGCTGTACTTCGCGCTGCAGAAGATCGGCTGCATCCCGATCGCGGCACTGGTCACGCACCGCTACGCCGAGATCAGCCAGTTCGTCCAGCTCTCGGGCGCCACCACCGCTGTCTACCCCGAGACCGCGGGCGACTTCGCCTTCGCACCGGTCATCACCCGCGTGCAGGCCGAGAACCCGTCGCTCAAGTTCCGCATCGTGCTCGGCGAGGCCGGCTCGGGCGAGGTGTCGCTGCGCGAACTGATCCGCAAGCCAGCCACCCTGTCCGCCTCGCGCCTGGCCGAGATCCGCATCGAGCCGACCGATCCCTGCATCTTCCAGCTCTCGGGCGGCACCACCGGCATCCCCAAGCTGATCCCGCGCACCAACAATGATTACGCCTACAACTCCAAGGTCGCGGCCGAGGTCACCGAGATCAAGGCCGACTCCACGCTGCTGCTGGTGCTGCCGATCGCGCACAACCTGCCGCTGGCGTGCCCGGGCATCCAGGGCTTCCTGTTCAAGGGCGCCAGAGTGGTCCTGCACGGCAACACCAGGCCGGTGGAGATGTTCGCGCTGATCGAAAAGCACCAGGTCACGCACCTCAAGGTGGTGCCGGCGCTGCTGATCCGCCTGATCAACGATCCGGCGGTGGACAGCTTCGTGCTCTCCAGCCTCAAGCTGATCCAGAGCGGCGGCCAGCGCATGCAGCCCGAGGTGCGGGCCAAGACGCGTGCGCTGATCCCCGGTGTGTTCGTGCAGGAGAACTTTGGCATGTCCGAGGGCACGCTGATGTTCGTGCGCGCCAGCGACCCGGAAGAGGTCAAGCTCGAAACCTGCGGCCGCCCAGTCTGCCCGGACGACGAGGTGCTGCTGCTCGACGACGAGGGCCGTGTGGTGCCCGATGGCGAGGTGGGCGAATTCACCGTGCGCGGCCCGTACACGCTGCGCGGCTATTACGGCGTGCCCGAGTACAACGCGCGTCAGTTCACACCCGACGGCTTCTACCGCTCCGGCGACCTGATGCGCAAACACCCCAGCGGCAACTACATCGTCGAGGGCCGCAAGAAGGACCTGATCAACCGCGGTGGCGAAAAGATCAGCGCAGAGGAGGTGGAGAACCTGATCCTCATGCACCCCGCGGTGCAGAACGTGGCCTGCGTACCCATGCCCGACGCGGCCATGGGCGAAAAGATGTGCGCCTTCGTGATCCTCAAGCCGGGCCAGAAGCTGCACCTGAAGGAACTGGTGGGCTTCCTGCTGACCAAGGAAATCGCCAAGTTCAAGCTGCCCGAGCGGCTAGAAGTGCTGCCCGACTTCCCTGTATCCACCTTCGGCAAGGTATCCAAGAAGGCCCTGGGCGAACTGGTTGCCCGCAAGCTGCAGGACGAGGAAGAAGCCCGTCGCGCGCCCCACTGAAAACCCACACATCGAGACACACACCATGCGCATCATCGACCTGCACTGCTACCCCGGCACCCCCACCTGGATCGAGTCCCAGGGCCCCTACCCGGCCGAACTGGCCCGCTACTGGAAGCGCGACTGGGTGGGAAAGAGCGAAGAAGACGTGATCGCCGAATTCACCGGCGCGGGCGTCGAGGCCTGCCTGGTCGCACTCGACCTGGAGACCACCGTGGCCGCTCCGCCTTGCACCAACGAATACGTGCACGGCATGTGGAAGCGAAATCCCCAGCGCGTGATCCAGTGCTGGGGCGCGGTGGAGCCGGCCAAGGGCGAGATCGCGATGATCCAGGCCCGCAAGGCGATCAAAGAGCTGGGCTTCATCGGCTTCCACTTCCATCCCATCATGCAGCACTTCGCCGTGAGCGACCGGCGCTACTACCCGCTGTTTGAAGAGATCAACGCCATGGGCGCGGCGGTGATGATCGACGTGGGCACGACCGGCATGGGCGCCGGCATGCCCGGCGGCAACGGCGCCCTGGTGCGCCACGCGCATCCCGAGCACATCGACCAGCTCGCGGCCGACTTCCCGAACCTCAAGATCATCATGGCCCACCCCGGCTGGCCCTGGGTCGACGAGACCACGGCCGTGGCACTGCACAAGGGCAATGTGTACTGGGAAATGTCGGGCTGGGCGCCCAAGCACTTCCCGGGCAACCTCAAGGTCGACATCCGCGGGCGCCTGCAGGACAAGATCATGTTCGGCAGCGACTACCCCAGCCTGCCCTATGAACGCATCCTGCGCGAATGGGACGAGCTGGGCTACAAGCCCGAGGTCATGGAGAAAATCATGCACGGCAACGCCGAACAGGTGCTGGGCCTGTGAGCATGAACGCCTACCTCTGTGACGGCGTGCGCACGCCGATCGGTCGCTACGGCGGCGCGCTCTCCGGTGTGCGCACCGACGACCTGGGCGCGATCCCGATCCGTGCGCTGATGGCGCGGCACCCGGGTCTGGACCTGGCGCTGATCGACGAGCTGGTCTACGGCTGCGTCAACCAGGCGGGTGAAGACAACCGCAACGTGGCGCGCATGAGCGCGCTGCTTGCGGGCCTGCCGGTGGAGGTGCCGGCGGTGACGGTGAACCGGCTCTGCGGCTCGGGCCTGGAAGCCGTGGCCCAAGCGGCCCGGGCGCTACAAGCCGGGCACGCACAGCTGGCCATCGCCGGTGGCGTGGAGAGCATGAGCCGCGCGCCACTGGTCATGCCCAAGCCCACAGCCGCGTTTTCACGCCACGCCGAGATCCACGACTCCACCATCGGCTGGCGCTTCGTCAACCCGTGCATGAAGCAGCTGCACGGCACCGACGCCATGGGCGAGACGGCCGAGAACGTGGCGCAGGAACACGGCATCTCGCGCGCCGACCAGGACGCGTTTGCGCTGCGCAGCCAGCAGCGCGCGGTGGCGGCCATGCGCTCGGGCGTGCTGGCGCAGGAGATCACGCCCGTCGACGTTCCCGGCCGCAAAGGCGCCGTCACACAGTTCACCGAAGACGAACACCCGCGCGCCGACACCACGGCAGAAAGCCTGGCCGCGCTCAAGCCCGCTTTCCGCAAAGACGGCGGCGTGACGGCTGGCAACTCCTCGGGCGTCAACGACGGTGCGGCGGCGCTGCTGCTGGCCAGCGAGGCCGCTGTGTTGCTCCACGGCCTGCGCCCACTGGCGCGCATCCTCGGTTACGCCAGCGCCGGCATCGCACCGCGCGTCATGGGTTTCGGCCCGGTGCCTGCCGTGCACAAGCTGCTCGCACAGACCGGCCTGCGCGTGAGCGACTTCGACGTGATCGAACTCAACGAAGCCTTTGCCGCGCAGGGCCTGGCCGTGACGCGCGCGCTCGGCCTGCCGGACGAAACGCCGCACGTCAATCCGAACGGCGGCGCCATTGCCTTCGGCCACCCGCTGGGCATGAGCGGCGCGCGCCTGGTACTCACCGCCGCCCGCCAACTGCAGCGCACCGGCGGCCGCTACGGCCTGGTGACCATGTGCGTCGGCGTCGGCCAGGGCGTGGCCATGGCGATTGAACACTTGGGAGACAACGCATGACCGTACCCCTGCTCATCACCCGCCACGGCCACACCGCGCTGGTCATGCTCAACCGCCCTGACACGCGCAACGCGCTCAGCGGCGAGGACATGTTCGCCGCCTTCGAGACGCTGGTGGACGACCTCAACAACGACCTGTCGGTGCGCGCCGCCGTGCTGACCGGCGCCGGCAGTGCGTTCTGCTCGGGCGGCAACGTGGCCGAGATGCGCGACCGCACCGGCATGTTCGCGGGTTCGCCCGAGGAGATCACCGAGCGTTACCGCGAGGGCATCCAGCGCATCCCGCGCGCGCTGGCGCGGCTGCAGGTACCGCTCATCGCAGCCGTCAACGGCCCGGCCATCGGCGCCGGCAACGACCTGGCCTGCATGTGCGACCTGAGCATCGCCTCGACCACCGCGCGCTTTGCCGAGAGCTTCGTCAAGGTCGGCATCATCCCCGGCGACGGTGGCTGCTGGCTGCTGCCGCGCGTGGTGGGCCATGCCAAAGCGGCCGAGCTGGCGCTGACCGGCGACACCATCGACGCCGAAGAAGCGCAACGCATAGGCCTGGTCTCGCGCGTGGTCGGGCCCGACGAGCTCTTGCCCGAGGCCCTGGCCCTGGCCGGCCGCATCGCCGCCAACCCGCCACAGGTGCTGCGCTGGACCAAGCAGTTGCTACAGCAAGCCCGCACCGGCACACTGGACGAGGCGCTGGACGCCGCTGGCCGGCTACAGGGCCTGGCGCACCACACGGCCGACCATGCCGAGGCGGTGGCCGCCTTCTTTGAAAAGCGCGCGCCGGTGTTCAATGGGAGCGCTGCATGACCGGGATCCTGATCGAGGAACGCCCTGCGGAAGGCGTCGTGCTGCTGCGCATCCACCGGCCCGAGGTGCTCAACGCGCTCAACCTGGCGCTGCGCCGCGCGCTGGCCGAGGCCTTCCGACGGCTCGACGCCGAACCGGCCGTGCGGGTGGTGGTGCTGGCCGGTGGCCCCAAGGCTTTCTGCGCCGGTGCCGACCTGGGCGAGTATGTGGATGCCAGCCCCATCGACCTGCTGCAGCGCCGCCACGACCTGCTCTGGGGCGCCATTGCGGTCTGCAAGAAACCGGTCATCGCCGCGGTGCGCGGCCATGCGCTGGGCGGCGGCTGCGAGCTGGCCCTGCATGCCGACCTGATCGTCGCCGGGCGCAGCGCGCGCTTTGGCCAGCCCGAGGTGAAGGTCGGCATCATGCCCGGTGGCGGCGCCACGCAGCGGCTGGCGCGTGCCCTGGGCAAACACGGCGCCATGAAGCTGCTGCTGCTCGGCGACCCGATCGACGCACAAACCGCCGAACGCATAGGCCTGGTGGCCGAGGTGCTGGACGACGATGCGGTGGAGGTCCGCGCACTGGCGCTGGCGCAGCAGCTGGTGGCACTGCCCGCAGTCGCGCTGCGCCTGGTCAAGGAATCGGTGCTGATGGCGATGGAAACGCCGCTGTCCGCCGGACTGGAATACGAGCGCAACGCCTTCCAGACCGCGTTTGCGAGCCCCGACAAACACGAGGGCATGCGGGCCCGCCTGGACAAACGGCCGGCGCGCTTCAACCAGAGCTGAGACGGAAGCGAACGCCCCGGCTCAGAAGGTTTCCGTGTCGACTTCGCTGTTGGCCTGGGCGTTGTAGCGGTCGCCGTGCACCGTGCGCTGGTTGATCAGCGCGTTCAGACGGGCGATCACATCGGATGTCAGCTGCACATCCACCGCGCCGATGTCGTCCATGAGGTGCTCCACGCTGGTCGTGCCGGGAATGGGCAGGATGTCGTCGCCCTGGTGCAGCAACCAGGCGATGGCCAGCTGCGAAGGCGTGCAACCCACTTCGGCCGCGATGGCGTTGTAGGCCGGCAGCAGCGCCATGTTGCGCGCGTAGTTGTCGGACGCAAAGCGCGGCATGCTGCGGCGGATGTCCTTGGCGTCGAAGGCCGACACATCCATCGCACCGCACAGGAAGCCGCGCGCCACCGGGCTGAAGGCAACGAAGCTCACACCCAGCTCGCGGCAGGCCTGCAGCACCGCAATCTCGGGGTTGCGGGTCCAGAGCGAGTACTCGGTCTGCAGCGCGGCGATGGGGTGCACCGCATGGGCCCGGCGCAAGGTGTTGGCCGAGACCTCCGAGAGGCCGATGCTGAGGATCTTGCCTTCGCGGACCAGCTCGGCCAGCGCGCCCACGCTGTCTTCGATCGGCACCGACTTGTCCCAGCGGTGCAGGTAGTAGAGGTCGATCACATCGGTCTGCAAGCGCTTCAACGCGTCTTCGCAAGTGGCCTTGATCGTGGCGGGGCGGCCATCGATCACGCGCACCTTCACGCCCTGTTCGTTGGGCACCCCCTGCATGCCGCACTTGCTGGCCAGGGTGAACCTGGAGCGGTTCTGCGACAGGTATCTGCCCACCAGCGTCTCGCTCGCGCCGAAGCCGTACAGCGCCGCAGTGTCGAAGTGCGTGACGCCCGCGTCCAGCGCGGCCAGCAGCACGCGCTCGGCCTGCTGTTCACTGACCGGCGCGCCGTAGGCGTGGCAGATGTTCATGCAGCCCAGGCCGATGGCCGAGACCTGGAAGGGGCCGAGTTGGCGTTGTTGCATCGTTGGTGTCCTCGTGGCACGCAAAAAGGGGTCAGAGCACATCACCGCTGCGCGGCGAGTGGTCCGACCCCATTTTGCTTTGGGTGAGCGTCAAGCGTTCAGCTGTTGCTCCAGCTGGTGCAGCACCTGGTAGCAGTTGAACACCTTGGCCACGCTGGAGTTCGGCTCGCGGCCTTCACGGATAGCGGCGAAGAATTCGCGGTCCTGCAGCTCGATGCCGTTCATGGACACGGCCACCTTCGACACGTCGATCTTCTCTTCCTTGCCGGTGAACAGGTCGTCGTAGCGCGCGATGTAGGTCGCGGTGTCGCCGATGTAGCGGAAGAAGGTGCCCAGCGGGCCGTCGTTGTTGAAGCTCAGGGAGAGCGTGCAGATCGCGCCGTTGGCGGCCTTGAGCTGGATGCTCATGTCCATGGCGATGCCCAGCACGGGGTGGATCGGGCCCTGGATGGCGTTGGCCTGCACGATGGGGCTGTTGCACTGGTAAGCGAACAGGTCGACGGTGTGCGCGGCGTGGTGCCACAGCAGGTGGTCGGTCCAGCTGCGCGCCTGGCCCAGGGCGTTGGTGTTGGTGCGGCGGAAGAAATAGGTCTGCACATCCATCTGCTGGATGTTGAACTCGCCGGCCGTGATCTTCTGGTTGACGTACTGGTGGCTGGGGTTGAAGCGGCGGGTGTGACCACACATGGCGACCAGGCCGGTCTGCTTCTGCAGGGCCACCACTTCTTCCGCGCCCTTGAGGCTGTCGGCCAGCGGGATCTCCACCTGCACGTGCTTGCCAGCCTTCAGGCAGGCCAGGGTCTGCTCGGCGTGCATCTGCGTGGGGGTGCAGAGGATGACGGCGTCCACTTCCTTGAGCGCCAGGCTGTCGGCGAGGTCGGTGGTGACATGGCCGATGCCGTACTTGTCGGCCACTTCCTTGGTCTTGTCCAGGTCGCGGCTGATCAGCGACACGACCTCAACACCTTCGATGTTCTTGATGCCGTCCAGGTGCTTGATGCCGAATGCGCCGGCGCCGGCGAGTGCGACTTTGATGGTCATGGTGTGTTCCTTATGCGTTCTCGAGAATCAGGTGGCCCACGGCGGTGTTGCTGGCGGGCACATGGTAGAAGCGGTGCTTGACGGTCGGGGCAGGCCCCTGCACCTTGCCGTCCACGATGTCGGACATGGCGCCGCGGGCGATCAGCCACATCACGAGTTCGATGCCTTCGCTGCCCGCTTCGCGCACATAGTCGATGTGCGGCGTGTCGGCGCAGCCCACCGGGTCGGCGATCATCTTGTCGAGCCAGGCGTTGTCCCACTCGCGGTTGATCAGGCCGGCGCGCGCGCCCTGCAACTGGTGGCTCATGCCGCCCGTGCCCCAGATGTGCACGTTGAGGTTGTCGTCGTAGCTCTCCACCGCCTTGCGGATGGCCTGGCCGAGCATGAAGCAGCGCTTGCCCGAGGGCACCGGGTACTGCACCACGTTGACCGCGAACGGGATCACCGGGCAGGGCCAGGCGTCCTTCTTCGGATCGAGTTCGCCGCACATCAGCGACAGCGGCACGGTCAGGCCGTGGTCGACGTCCATCTTGTTGACGATGGTGAGGTCGAAGTCCTGCTGGATCACGCTCTGCGCGATGTGCGAGGCCAGGTCGGGGTGACCGATCACCTTAGGCACCGGGCGCGGTCCCCAGCCCTCGTCGGCCGGCGTGAATTCGGCCGCGGTGCCGATGGCAAACGTCGGGATCATTTCCAGGCTGAAGGCCGTGGCGTGGTCGTTGTAGACGAGGAAGATGACGTCGGGCTTGTTGTCCTTCATCCACTGCTTGGAGTAGTCGTACCCCGCGAACAGCGGCTTCCAGTAGTCCTCTTTGGTCTTGCCCAGGTCCATGGCAGCGCCGATGGCGGGCACGTGCGAGGTGAAAACGGATGCGGTGATCTTTGCCATGGTCAAGCCTTCTTTCCTGCGGCGCCAGAACCGGAGCCTTGTGGTTGGCGATGCGCCTGCGCATCGCCGTCTTCGCCCACCACGCGGTTGCCTTCAACCGAGCGACCGCCGCTGATCATCATGTTGCGGTACTCCTCTTCCGTCATACCGGTCATGGAGCCCGCCATTTGCTGGAAGCTCTTGCCGTCGGTGGCACCGATCTTGGCCAGGAAGTAGATGTTGCCGCCCGTGCGCATGCACCAGTTGAGGTCGCGCGCCAGCACGGCCTGCTTCTGCTCCTCCGTCATCGCCCACTCGTCAAGGTAGGCGCGCTCGTCGGCCTTGAAGCGCTCGCGGTTCTCGGCCTTCATCAGCGACATGCAGAACTGGTTGAGCCAGTAGCCTTTGCGGCTTTGCTCAGCGTCAAAGATGATCGTCCCGGGCACGTCCAGGTAGGGTTTGTTCAGTGACATGTCAGACCTCCTCGGGCCAATAAAGGCGCATCGGGTTGTCCACCAGCAGCTTGCGCTGCAGCTCGGCCGTCGGCGCAATGTGCGGGATGAAGTCCACCAGCAGACCGTCGTCGGGCATGTGGTCTTTCAGGTTGGGGTGCGGCCAGTCGGTGCCCCAGAGCACGCGGTCGGGGAACTGCTCGACGATGCGCCGTGCAAACGGGATCACGTCCTGGTAGGCATTCTGTTCGCCGTTCAGCGCCTTGGGGCCAGTGACCGACAGGCGCTCTGGGCAGCTCACTTTGCTCCACACGTTGGTGTGCTCACGCATGAACTTCTCGAACAGCGCAAACTGCGGGCCGTCCACCGGCAGCGACACGTCCGGGCGCCCCATGTGGTCCACCACCACGGTGGTGGGCAACGCGGTGAAGAAGTCCCACAGCTCGGGCAGGTCCACCGCCTCGAAGTAGATGACCACGTGCCAGCCCAGCTTGGCGATGCGGCCGGCGATCTCCATCAGCTCGTCCTTGGGCGTGAAGTCCACCAGGCGCTTGACGAAGTTGAAGCGCACGCCGCGCACGCCGGCGGAGTGGAGCTGCTGAAGTTCTTCATCGGTGATCGAGCGCTTGACCGTGGCCACGCCACGCGCCTTGCCGCCACTGGACAGGCAGGCGTCGACCATGGCGCGGTTGTCGGCGCCGTGGCAGGTGGCCTGCACGACCACGTTGCGCGCAAAGCCCAGGTGGTCGCGCAGCGCGTACAGCTCGTGCTTGCTCGCGTCACAAGGCGTGTACTTGCGCTCGGGCGCGTAGGGGAACTCCGCGCCGGGGCCGAACACGTGGCAGTGCGCGTCCACCGCGCCCGCGGGCAGCTGAAAGCGGGGCTTAGACGGGCCGGTGTACCAGTCCATCCAGCCCGCGGTTTTGGTGAAGTCACCGGAAGTGGGTTTGCTCATGCGTGTTCCTTGAAATGCGCTAGAACCAGAGAGGCGGTGATGCCGGAAGTCAGCGGGGCGATTTGCTGGCGCGCAGCGACTGATGAGCCCCGCTGGCTGCCGGCGTCGCCGCCGGACCAGCCGGAGAAAGTTCAGTCGATGTACTTGAGGCCGGCAGCCGCCAGAGGCTCGCGCATCTTGTACATGTCCAGCCCCAGCACACCACTGGCCAGCTTGTCGCGCTTCTCACCCTCGAAGCTCTCACGCTTGATCGCAGCCGCCAGCGTCTCGGCTGCCCGCGCGGCCGGCACGCAGACCACGCCATCGTCGTCGGCCACGATCACGTCTCCCGGCGTCACCAGCATGCCAGCACACACGATGGGGATGTTCACCGAACCCAGCGTCGCCTTGATCGTGCCCTTGCTGCTGATCGCCTTGGACCAGACGGGGAAGTTCATTTCCTTGAGCGTCTTCACGTCGCGCACACCGGCGTCGATGATCAGGCCGCGGGCGCCTCGCGCCTGGAAAGAGGTGGCCAGCAAGTCGCCGAAGTAACCGTCGGTGCACTCGGCGGTGACCGCCGCGACCACGATGTCACCCGGCTGGATCTGCTCCGCCGCCACGTGCATCATCCAGTTGTCACCGGGCTGCAGCAGCACGGTGATGGCCGTTCCTGAGACCTGCACGCCAGTCTGGATCGGCCGCATGTAGGGCTTGAGCAGGCCGACGCGGCCCATGGCTTCGTGCACCGTGGCCGAGCCGAGCGCGGCCAGGCCGTCGGCGGCTGCGCGGTCGGCGCGGGTGATGTTGCGGTAGACAACGCCCAGTTCGTACATGTTCTTTCTCCTCGGATCGGTATGGGTTTACTTGCCCTGTGCCTTCAGGCGGGCATCCAGGCGCGGGAACACGCGGCGCGCATTGCCTTCGTAGACCTGGTAGCGCTGCTCGTCGCTCAGGTTGCCGGTGGCCTGCACATAGCGCTTGGTGTCGTCGTAATAGTTGCCGGTCTCGGGGTCGATGCCGCGCACCGCGCCGATCATTTCGGACGCGAAGAGGATGTTGCCGACCGGGATCACTTTCGTCAGCAGATCGATGCCCGGCTGGTGGTAGACACAGGTGTCGAAGAACACGTTGTTGAGCAGGTGGTCCTTGAGCAAGGGCTTCTTCATCTCCTGCGCCAGGCCACGGAAGCGGCCCCAGTGGTAGGGCACCGCGCCGCCGCCGTGCGGGACGATGAACTTCAGTGTCGGAAAGTCCTTGAACAGGTCGCCCTGGATCAGCTGCATGAAAGCCGTGGTGTCGGCGTTCAGGTAGTGCGCGCCGGTGGTGTGGAAGCAGGCGTTGCAGCTGGTGCTGACGTGGATCATCGCGGGGATGTCGTACTCCACCATCTTCTCGTAGATGGGGTACCAGACCTTGTCGGTCAGCGGCGGGCTGGTCCAGTGGCCGCCCGAGGGATCGGGGTTCAGGTTCAGGCCCACGTTGCCGTATTGCTCCACGCACTTGACCAGTTCGGGGATGCAGGTGGCCGGGTCCACGCCGGGCGACTGCGGCAGCATGGAGGCGGGGACGAAATGGTCGGGGAACAGCTCGCTCACGCGGAAGCAGAGCTCGTTGCAGATGGCCGCCCAGGTGGACGAGACGTTGAAGTCGCCGATGTGGTGGGCCATGAAGCTGGCGCGCGGGCTGAAGATGGTGATGTCCGAGCCGCGCTCCTTCATCAGTTTGAGCTGGTTGGTCTCGATGGACTCGCGCAACTCGTCGTCGCTGATCTTCAGGTCACTCACCTTCGGCATAGCGGCCGGGTCCTTGATGCCGGCGATCTGCGCGTTGCGCCAGTTCTCCAGCGCCTTGGGCGCGGTGGTGTAGTGGCCGTGGCAGTCGATGATGAGGGGCTTGTGCTGGCTCATGCGAAGGTCTCCGAAGGGGGGCGGTGGTCAGCGATTCTGTGGCTGTCCCCCTTCGGTCACAAGCGGCATAACCCTCTACCAGATATCGCAGAAAATCATGGCACCACCCCGCCATGCCGGCCTGCAATAACTGACAGAAGCCCGTGGGACTGACACCCCCGTGGGTGCGCTGTTAGATTGGGTGCCAACACCAAGAGGAGACACCATGCACCACCATGCACCGCTTCGCCGCCGGCTGTTCCAGCTGCTGGGGCTGGGATCACTGGGCCTGCTGGCGAGCGTGCCCTTGGGCGCGCAGGCCCAGGCCTATCCCAACCGGCCTGTCCGTTTGATCGTGCCCTTCACCCCCGGGGGGAGCACCGACATCCTGGCCCGCGCCATCGGTCTGGAACTGGGCAAGGCATGGAACGCATCGGTGGTGGTGGAGAACGTGCCCGGCGCGGGCGGCGCCATCGGGGCCGACAAGGTGGCCAAGGCGCCGGCCGACGGCTACACGCTGCTGATGGGTCACATCGGCACGCTGGCCGTGAACCCCAGCCTCTACCCCAAACTGCCCTACCACCCGCTCAAGGACTTCACACCCGTGGCCTGGGTGGCCAATGTGCCCAACGTGCTGGTGCTGCATCCGGCCACCAAGGCGACGGCCATGAAGGACTTCGTGGCCTACGCCAAGTCCAACCCGGGCCGCTTGAACTACGGCTCGGGCGGCAACGGCAGCGCCGCCAACCTGGCCACCGAATACCTGAAGATGCGCACCAACATCTCGCTGGTGCACATCCCCTACCGCGGCACAGCGCCCGCGGTCAACGACCTGGTGGCAGGCCAGACCCAGGTGCTGTTCACCGGCGTGCCCGCGGTCATCGGCCAGATCCGCAGCGGCCAGCTCAAGGCGCTGGCGGTCTCGGGAAAAGCCCGCGTCGAGGCGCTGCCCGACGTGCCCACCGTCAACGAAGCGCTGGGCCTCAAGGACTTCGAGGCCGACCAGTGGTACGGCGTGGTTGCGCCGGCCGGCACACCCGCCGACGTCGTGGCCAAGCTGAACCAGGCCATCAACGCCGCGCTGAACTCGGCCGAACTCAAGAAGCGCCTGGCCGCCGAGGGCGCGGTCGCCAACCCCACCACGCCCGAAGCCTTCGGCAAGTACATCGCCAGCGAGATCGAGCGCTGGAAGCCGGTGATCACCTCCGGTCGGGTGAAGGTTGACTAGGGCCTGTTCACACCATTTTTCCAAGTGCGAATGGATTGAAAACAGCGCAAATCTAGGCGCGCGACGACGGCCAGACTGGGTGTCTGGCCTAGGAGTACAACGACGAGTGGCGCTGTTTTCAACCCATTCCCTTCGGGTTGCGGCCAAAAAGGCCATGCGCGGTGTTGCGAAGCCTTGCCGGGGGCATACCCCGGCCGCGCTTCGCGCCTTGCGCATGGCCTTTTTGATCCGCAACGCATCTTGGAAAAATGGTGTGAACAGGCCCTACCCCCGCGTCGCCTGCGGCGTCAGCCCCAGGGGGGCGATGCGCGTGGCCCGGCGAAGCCAGTTCCACACAGCCTGACCCACCCCCATCGCTTGCCCACTGCGTGTGGCCGCTCAGCCCCTCAAGGGGCGATGCGCGTGGCCCGGCGAAGCCGGTTCCACCGCATCCTGGGGCTGAGGCACTGCGCTTCGGCCTACTTTTTTGAATAGCTAGCCGTCGGTTATCGCAAAGTGGAACAATGAGATCCCTTTTCGCGGAGCCGGCATGGATCTCAAGCAACTCGAATACTTCGTCCGCGTCGCCGAGCTGGGCAGCTTCACCAAGGCCGCGCTAGCGCTGGATGTGGCCCAGCCCGCCCTCTCCCGCCAGGTGCGCCTGTTGGAGGTGGAGCTGCGCCAGAACCTGCTGATCCGCAACGGACGTGGCGCCACGCCCACAGAAGCCGGCCGCCTGCTGCTCGAACACGGCCGCGGCATCCTGCACCAGGTCGAACGCGCACGCGAAGAGCTGGGCCGCGTGCGCGGTGCGCTGGCCGGGCGCGTGGCCATTGGCCTGCCGCCCAGCCTGGCCCGTGTGCTGGCGGTGCCGCTGACGCGAGCCTTCCGCGAACAGCTGCCCGAAGCGCGGCTGTCGATCACCGAGGGCTTGTCCACCACCATGCAGGAGTGGCTGGTCACCGGCCGGCTCGACATCGCGGTGCTCTACAACGCCCAGTTGTCGCCGGACATCGAGATCACGCCCTTGCAGGACGAAGAACTGCTGCTGGTGGAGCCCCGCGCGCCGGGCCTGGCCGAAGAGCCGCCGCCACCACCGGTCGCGCTGGCCGAGGTGGCCACCCTGCCGCTGGTGATCCCGAGCCGGCCCAACGCGATCCGCATGTATGTCGAAGGTGAGATGGCCGCGGTGGGCGTGCGGCCCACGGTCGCGCTGGAAATCGACGGTGTGTCCGCCATCCTCGATCTGGTGGCCGACGGTGCGGGCGCTGCCCTGCTCTCGCGCAACGCGGTGGCGCGCTCGATCCGGCCTTCGGCCTACCGCACGCGCACGATCCACCCACCGCTGCGCACCCGCCTGAGCCTGGCCACCAGTTCGCAGCGCCCGGCAACGCTGACACAACAGACCACACAGGCGCTGATCCGCCAGACGCTCGAAGCCTTCGGCTGACCAGGACCCGCTCGCTCGGTGGTCAACCCAGTCACAACTGGACCAACCGCTTGAACAGGCGCTAGCCCAGCCAGCCGGTGCTGTGGCGCATGAGCCAGAGGATGGCGTTGAGCGAGAAGAACGAGGCGGCGGTGGTGCCCAGCAACGCCGCCGCCGCGAAGCCTTCGTGCCCGTGGCGCTGCGCCAGGATGGCGTAGACCCCCAGCATGGGCATGGCGGCCGAGAGCACGGCCGCGGCGCGCAAATCGCCTTCGGGCACGGGCAGGCCCAGCACCGCCAGCAGCGCGATGGCGCCCCACACCGCCGCCGGGTGCAGCACCAGCTTGCCCAGCGCGATCAGCCCCACCTGCCGGCGCAGGCCGCGCACCTGCAGCCCCACCAGGTTGCCGCCGATGATGAACAGCGCCAGCCCGCCGGCTGCGCCCGAGAACAGCGTGACAAACCGGCCGAGCACCGGGGGCAGCGCCCAGCCCATGAGGGACACCCCAAAACCCAGCACGATGCCGATGATCATGGGGTTCTTGGCCAGCCGTTCGGCGGTCTGGCGCAGCACGGCCACCAGCGACAGCCGCTGTCCTTCGTGCGCCCCCGCATCGGCCAGCGTGAACAGCAGCGGCAGCTTGATGAGGTTTTCGACGATCAGGTTGAGCGCCAGCACCACCCCGCCCAGCGGCCCGAACAGCAACAGCATCACGGGATAACCGATGTAGCCGCTGTTGGAACAGCTCATGCCCATGGCCATGTAGGCGCTCTCGGTCAGTGTCTTGCGTTGTACCTTCCAGGCCCACAGCAGACTGCCCAGCAGCACGGCCAGCGAGCCCAGGGTGAACGCCAGCAGGTAACCCGGCCGCATCACCTCGGCCAGAGGGCGCGAGGCCAGCGCGTTGAACAGCAGCGCGGGCAACGCGATCTGCAGCACGAACTTGCCGAGCACGCGCATGTCGGCCTTGGTGAAAAAGTCCCAGCGCACGCTGGCCCAGCCCGCGAGGATGCAAAGGTAGATGGGGCCGGTGATGGCCAGGATCTCAAACATGTCGGCAGGTTGGGTTCAGGGCGCCGGGTGCGCTGCCGGCTGGTGCGGCCGGGTCAGCCTCATTCGTCGTTGGCGGCGGGCCCGCGGGCCGCGAGCAGGCGGTCGGCAAAGCCCTGCCAGGCCGGGTTCTGGCCCAGGTCGGCCAAGTGCCCTGCGCGCGCCTGTGCGGCCATCCAGTCGTGCTTGAGCGCGATGGCAGAGGCCATGAAAGGCTCGAAGCCCGCTTCGCGCACGGTGTTGGCCACTTCGCGCATCTCTTCGGCCCGGCGCTGGCCGTGCTGGGCCACGCGGCTGAAGAAATAGGCGCCCTGCTTCGTCCAGTCGATGCCGGGAAAGGTCTCCTGCAACGTGGCGATCATGGCGTCCTCCACCCCGTAGTGGCGGGCGGTGGTGTAGCTCTCGATCACCAGCGCTTCCAGGCCTTTGATCATCACGCTGCGGCACATCTTGGTGGCCGAAGCAATGCCCAGTTGCGCGCTCGCGACCTTGCAATCCATGCCCAGCGCGGCCAGCACCGGCTGCAGACGCGCGGCGTGCGCGCCGCCCAGCAGCATGGGCACGCGGATGCCGTAGGGCGGCACCGAGGTCATGACGCCGGCTTCGACGTAATGCGCACCGGCCGCTTCGATCAGCGCCGCGGCCTTTTGCTTGGTCCCTGGCGAGGCAGAGTTCAGGTCCAGGAACACGCTGCCCGGCCGGATGTGCGGGGCCACCGCCTCGGCCACAGCCAGGGTGTGGCTGGCGGTCACCGCCGAGATCAACAGCGTGGACTGCGCGCACAAGGCGGCCACACTGTCGCAGGCCACCACACCCGCGGCAGCCGCGTGCGCCAGCGGTTCGGCTTGCCGGGCCGGATCGGCGAACTTCAGGTCCCAGGCGCCCACCCACGGCGACGAGGACTTGAGCCCCGCCGAGAAAATGCGGCCCACCTCGCCGTAGCCGATCAGGCCAATACGCAAGTTGTCCATGGAAGAGGCTCCTTGTACAGAATGGGGCCGGCGTGCCATGCCCCTTCCAGAACGCGGCGGAACCGGCTTTGCCGGGCCGCACCGCGTTGCCCCCTTGAGGGGGTCGCGCGCAGCGCGGCGGGGGTGCTCACTGCTTCGGAATACCGGCACGCTGGATCACGGCCGCCCAGCGCTGAATATCCGACGCCAGCAGTTGCGCGGCTTCGTCGGGCGTGCTCTGGTCGGCATCGATGTTCAGGTCGGCCAGCTTCTTGCGCACGTCGGGCTTGGCCAGCGCGGCCACGATATCCCTGTTCAGGCGGTCGATGATGGGGCGTGGCGTCTTGCCCGGCACGGCCAGTGCGTTCCACGACGACGCCTGGAAGCCCTTGACGCCCGCCTCCACGGCGGTTGGCACGTCGGGCAACACGCTGGAGCGCTTCTTGCCGGTGACGGCCAGGGCACGGAAGGCACCGGACTTGATCTGCGTGAGCGCCGGGCCGAGGATCTCGACCCCCACGTCCACCTGCTTGCCGCGCAGCGCGCCGATCAGTTCCGGCGTGGCCTTGAAGGGCACGACCTGGGCGTCGATGTCGGCACTGGACTTGAACAGCTCGGCCGCCAGGTTCTGCGTGCTGCCGATGTTGATGCTGCCGATGTTGAGCTTGTTGGGATTGGCCTTGGCGAAGGCCACCAACTCGCCCAGGGTCTTGAACGGCGAATCGGCCGGCACCAGCACGGCCAGGTCGAAGGTGCCCAGCGTGGACACCGGCGCCAGGTCCTTGAGCGTGTCGTAGGGCAGGCTCTTGAACAGGCTGGCCGTCACGGCGGTGCCGTTGGACATCAGGAACATCGTGTGGCCGTCGGGCTCGGCGCGCGCCACCGTCTCTGCCGCGACCACACCGCCTGCGCCAGGCCGGTTTTCAATGGTGACCGGCTGGCCCAGGGACACAGCCAACTCGGCCGCCACGATGCGGGCCGTGAGGTCGCCAGCACCACCGGCGGCGAACGGCACGACGATGCGCAGCGGCTTGCTCGGGAACGACTGCGCCAGCGCGGGCGCAGCCAGAGCCATGGCCGAAAAGGCCACACCAGCGGCCAACAAGCCACGGCGGACGGGGGACATGCAACGGTTCATGGAAGTCTCCTTCTTTGTAAATGGCCAGACGGCCAGGGCAATGTACCCAGCAGCAAAAAGGCCCGCAATCGCTTGCGGGCCCTTTCAGCTATGAGCAAACGGTATCGGTCACCCCGCGTCACTGCACGTACTGCACCAGCCACAGCGAGATGGACGGGAACAGCAACAGCAGCGTGGTGCGGAACACGTCACTGATCAGGAAGGGCATCACGCCCTTGTAGCTCTCACTGATCGGCACGTCCTTGGCCATGCCATTGACCACGTACACGTTCAGCCCCACCGGTGGCGCCAGCAGACCGAAGCCCACCGTCATCAGCACCATGATGCCGAACCAGATGGCCGTCATTTCCTGGCTCATGCCGAAGTCCATGGCCATGACCATGGGGAAGAAGATCGGGATGGTCAGCAGGATCATGGACAACTCGTCCATCACCGCGCCCAGGATCACGTAGAACAGCAGAATGGCGGTCACCACCATCAAGGGCGACAAGCCCCAGCTGTTGACCACTTCGGCCAGCATGGCGGGCACCTGGGTGAGCGCGAGCGACGCATTCATCAGGTCGGCGCCGATGAAGATCAGGAAAATCATGGCACTGGCCTCGGCCGTGGCGTAGAAGCAGTGCTTGATCTTGGCCCAGGTCAGCTCGCGCTTGAGCAGCGCCGCCACAAACGTGGCCGCTGCGCCCACGCCCGCACCTTCGGTGGGCGTGAACAGGCCCCCGTAGATGCCGCCGAAGACGATCAGGAACACCACCGCGATCGGCAGCACCCCCAGCGCCAGCTTGGCTGTCATGCGAGGACGGTCGTCGTCGTCGTGGTCGGGCGCCTGGCCGGGCACGAGCCGCACGTACACCGCGATCGCGATGATGTAGCCGGTCATGGCGATGATGCCGGGCACCATGGCGGCGGCGAACAGCTTGGCGATGTTCTGCTCGGTGAGGATGGCGTAGATCACCAGCGGGACCGACGGCGGGATCAGGATGCCCAGCGTGCCGCCCGCGGCCAGCGTGCCGGTGGACAGGCGTCCGGAATAACCGTGGCGCTTCATCTCGGGCAGCGCCACCGAGGTGATGGTGGCCGCGGTGGCTACCGACGAACCGCAGATGGCTCCGAACGCGGCGCTGGCCATGACGGCCGCCATGGCCAGACCGCCCTTGAAACGGGCCATGAGGGTGGCCGCCACTTCGAACAGCGCCTTGGAGATGCCGCCCTGGGTGGCGAAGTTGCCCATCAGGATGAACAGCGGAATCACCGACAGGTCGTAGCTGGCAAAGCGTGCGAACGCCATGCCGTTGAGGTTGTTGGAAAACGGCAGCCAGCCCACCTGCGTGATGTAGCCGAACACACCCGCAACGAACATGGAAATGGCAATCGGCACCCGCAGGGCCATCAACAGCAGCATGACGCCAAAAATGGCGCCGGCCATGGACAGGGAACTCATTGGTCTTGCTCCTGGAAATTGCCGATGAAGGCCTGGTACAAGGCAATGAGACCGGTCAGGCACAGGGGCGGCACCATGGCCGCGTAAACAATCCACTCGGGGAAGCCGAGCATCATGGTGGTGGTCTGCGACTCGTAGGAGCCGAGGCCGCCCACGACCGTGCGCCAGGCCAGCAGCAGCATCACGGCCGCCAGCACCAGGGCACCAAAACGGTCGAGCACGGCATTGACGCTGTCGGGCATTTTGGCGGTGAAGAAGTCCACGATGATGTTGCCGCGGCGCAGCTGCGCCCAGGGCAGGAACAGGGCCACGGCCGCGCCCGCCGTCACGGCGGTCAGCTCGTAGTCACCCAGCAGGGTGGCGCCGATGGTGTTGCGACCGATCAGGCTGGCACAGGTCACCAGCGTGATGGCCGTCATCAGCACGCCGGCCAGGATGGCGCAGGCTCTCGCCAATAAGCTCAGAATTTTCAAGTTCACACCTTTGAATAGGTTGGTCCGCCGACGGCGCACCCGCGCAGGTGCACCGCCGTGTTGGCCGATTGTCCACCACCATCACCACCTGGAAGACCGGCAGGTGCTGGGTGTGCGCCTTCGAAGACCGGTGCCGCCCACTGGCCGCGCCGCCTCAAAAGGCAGTACACATATGGTTTTTTAAAATAACCAGTTTGTCAAGCGCGTTAACCCCGGGATGGCCTGGCCGACCACCCCGGCGGTACCGGTTTCACTTGGCGTGCTTGGCCACCAGGGCGCGTGCGTCGGCGGCCAGCCTGGTGCCGTCGATGCCCTTGCCCTTCATCTCATTGACCCAGTCGGTCTCGACCGTGGCCGCGGTGCGGCGCCAGCGCTGCGTCTCGGCCGCGTCCAGTGCCACGATGGTGTTGCCGGCCTTGACCGCAATGTCGCGGCCGATCTTGTCCCCCTCGTCCATGGCGCGGCCGAACATGGCGGCCGTTTCCACACCGCTGTTGTTGTCGATCACCTTCTTCAGGTCGGCCGGCAGGTTGTCGTAGGCGGCCTTGTTCATCGAGAACGCAAAGGTCTGCGAGTACAGGCCGTCTTTGCCGGCGAAGGTGGTGTGGTTCTTCACCAGCTCGGCAATCTTCACGGACGGCGTCACCTCCCAGGGGATGGTGGTGCCGTCGATCACGCCCTTGGTCAGCGCATCCGTCACGCCGGGCACCGGCATGCCCACCGGCGTTGCGCCCAGCTTGACCAGCATGTTGTTGATGATGCGCGAGCCGCCGCGGATCTTCATGCCGCGCAGGCTTTCCAGGCCGGTCACCGGCTGCTTGGTGTGGAACAGGCCAGGGCCGTGGGTGTGGGCGGCCAGCAGCTTGACGGTCTTGAATTCATCGGCCGCGTTCTTTTCCACGTACTCGTGGAAGGCGCGCGAGCAGGCCTCCGGGCCGCCGCTGCACATGAAGGGCAGCTCGAACACTTCGGACTTGTTGAAGCGGCCCGGGGTGTAGCCCAGCACCGTCCAGGTGATGTCGGCCACGCCGTCGCGCGCCTGGTCGAACAGCTGGGGCGGCGTGCCGCCCATCTGCATGGCGTGGAACAGCTGAACCTTGATGCGGCCGCCCGACTCGGCCTCCACCTTCTTGGCCCAGGGAATGATGGCCATGCTGGGGATGGCCGCCTGCTGCGGCAGGAACTGGTGCAGGCGCAGCGTCACGGTCTGGGCCTGGGCCGGCACGGCGGCCAGCGCAGACAGGGCGGCCACGGAAGCCAGCAGGCTGCGGCGGAAAATCTTCATGGTTGTCTCCAGGGGGTGGTTGAGGGGAATGGGTCCGGCATCGCCCGGCGCCGCAGCGCCCAGCGGCAACACCTCAGCCGTGGGGCCGCACTGTGCGCGGTTTGCCGTCCATTGAAAAGCGGCACAACAGACTTTCAGCTATAGCAGCCGGGCATGAACCAGATGGTTAATTTGTAGCGACAGCGCCAGCGAATGCCGGTGGTTGCGCGCGATCGGCCGGCAACGCCGCCACCGAATACAGGGCGCCGGGTGCGTTGCGGTCTGCAGGAATGCGCAGCGACGAGGGTTACGCCAAGACGCTGCACGAGAGCCATGGCATGGCGCGGCCGGCGGCGGGCGCGGTGGTGTCGCCGGCGGTGAGGCACTTCATCGCCCACCTGCACCGCGCGGCACACCACATCCACACTGACTCAGCCGCCAGCAAATGAAAAAAGCCGCTCTGAAAAGAGCGGCTTTGGTGATCTGGTGAAGTCGGATTACTTGGCGTACTTCGCGATCAGGGCGCGCGCCTCCGACGCCAGCTTGGCACCGTCGATGCCTTTGCCCTTGACCTCGTTGATCCAGTCGGTTTCCACCGTGCTGGCCGTGCGGCGCCAGCGCTGCGTTTCGGCGATGTCCAGCGCCACGATGTTGTTGCCCGCCTTCACCGCGATGTCGCGGCCGGCCTTGTCGCCGTCGTCCATGGCCTTGCCGAACAGCGTGGCGGCCACCTGGCCCGAATTGGCGTCGATGACCTTCTTCAGGTCGGCCGGCAGCTTGTCGTAGGCGGCGCGGTTCATCGAGAAGGCAAACGTCTGCGTGTAGAGGCCTTCTTTGCCGGCGAAGGTGGTGTGGTTCTTGACGAGTTCATGTACCTTGAGAGACGGCGCCACTTCCCAGGGGATGGTCGTGCCCTCGATGGTGCCTTTGGACAGCGCATCGGTCACCGCGGGCACAGGCATGCCCACCGGCGTGGCGCCCAGCTTGGTGAGCATGTTGTTGATGATGCGCGAGCCGCCGCGCACCTTCATGCCGCGCAGGCTCTCCAGACCGGTCACCGGCGTCTTGGTGTGGAACAGGCCAGGGCCGTGGGTGTGCACGCAGATCAGCTTGACGTCCTTGAACTCGTCCGCCGCGAACTTCTCGACGTACTCCTGAATGGCCTTGGACGACTGCTCGGCCGAGCCGCTCATGAACGGCAGCTCGAACACCTCGGTCTTGGGGAAGCGGCCCGGCGTGTAACCCAGCACCGTCCAGGTCAGGTCGACCACACCGTCGCGGGCCTGGTCGAACAGCTGGGGCGGTGCGCCGCCGAGCTGCATGGCGTTGAAGATCTGGACCTTGATGCGTCCGCCGGATTCGGCCTCGACCTTCTGCGCCCAGGGCACGATGGCCCGGGCCGGGATGGTGGCCTGCGGGGGCAGCATCTGGTGCAGGCGCAAGGTCACGGTCTGCTGGGCGGCGGCGCTGCCGGCCGCACCGACAGCGGCCAGGGCGCCCAGGGTGCGCAAGGCGTCCCGGCGTTTCATCGAACTCATGGTGGTCTCCTTCTGTGGGTGGGGTGAAAATGTTCAGGGTCTGCGCTGGATCAGGCGGATGGCCGGCATCGCGACCGTCATCGCATCCGAGGGCTGCTCGGTCAGGACGGCGTCGAGGTTGCGCTGGGCGAGCCGGGCGTGCTCGCGCATGATGGATTCGGCCCGCGCACCTTCGCGCCGTTCGATCGCATTGAGCACCTGCAGGTGCTGCTGCTGCGCCACCACCAGCATGTCGCGCGCCGCTGTGCTGTCGGTCTTGGCCAGCACAAAACCCGACGGTGAAGCGAACGGCAGGCTGTTCACCCGTTCGAGCTGCCGGCAAATGGTGGGGCTATCGGCCATGGCCATCAGCAGCGCATGGAACTGGCTGTTGCTCGCCACGTAGTCCGAGAACGCCTGCTCGTCCAGGCGAGGGGCCGCCAGCAACGCGCTGATGCGCGCCAGACACGCACGCGCCGCCTGCAGAGTGGGGGCGGACACGCCGCGCTCGGCGGCCCGGCGCGCGAGCAGGCCTTCCAGCGTGCCTCGCAGCTCGATGGCGTCGGCCACATCGCGCTCCGAAAAGCTCTGCACCACATAGCCGCCATGGGGCAGCGCCTGCAGCAAGCCCTCCTGCTCGAGCCGTACCAGCGCGGCGCGGATGGGTGTGCGCGACATGCCCAGGCGCTCGACGATCGCGAGCTCGGCAATGCGCGTGCCCCCGGCCAGCTCGCCCGAGAGAATCAACTCCCTCAGTTGCAACAGCGCACGCACCTGCGCGCTCTCCACCAGGGCGGGTATGGCCGGCCCATCGGCTGGCATGGAGGGTGTGGCAACGGCGCTCATGTGCCGTGAATGTATACAGAACCACCCAAGAATCCACCCAAAACGGGGCGAAATCAGGGTAAATCAGGATCTCTTGTATCCATAAATGCCGTGGCGCTGACGTTTGCATACTGGCGATGGCCCAAAAAAATGGCCGCTCGGAGGCGGCCATGCTTCAGGCGACGGGGCGTCCCGTCACTTGCTGTATCTCGCCATACTGGCTTTGGCGTCGGCCAGCAGCTTTGCACCGTCGATCCCTTTGCCCTTGACCTCGTTGACCCAGTCGGTCTCGACGCTGGCGGCGGTGCGCCTCCAGCGCTGCACCTCGGCCACGTCCAGCTCGGTGATCTTGTTGCCACCCTTGAGCGCGATGTCGCGGCCGACCTTGTCGCCCTCGTCCATCGCCTTGCCAAAGGCCGCCGCAGTCTCGAGACCACTGTTGTTGTCGATCACCTTCTTCAGGTCGGCCGGCAGCTTGTCGTAGGTGGCCTTGTTCATCGACAGGGCGAAGGTGGTCACGTACAGGCCGTTGCCGCCGGCAAAAGTCGTGTGGTTCTTGACCAGCTCGTTGACTTTGAGCGACGGACCCACTTCCCAGGGAATGGTCGTTCCGTCGAGCACACCCTTGGTGAGCGCGTCCGTCACCGCCGGCACCGGCATGCCCACCGGCGTGGCGCCCAGCTTGACCAGCATGTTGTTGACGATGCGCGTGCCGCCACGGATCTTCATGCCGCGCAGGCTTTCCAGGCCGGTCACCGGCTGCTTGGTGTGCAGCAGGCCAGGACCGTGGGTGTGCACGGCCAGCAGCTTGACGCTGCTGAACTCGTCCATCGCGTTCTTCGCCACGTAATCGTGCAGGGCCTTGGACGACGCCTCGGACGACAAGCCGGTCATGAACGGCAGCTCGAAGACTTCGGTCTTCATGAAGCGCCCGGGCGTGTAGCCCAGCACGGTCCAGGTGATGTCGGCCACGCCGTCGCGCGCCTGGTCAAACAGCTGGGGCGGCGTGCCGCCGAGCTGCATGGCGCTGAACATCTGGATCTTGATGCGGCCGTTGGATTCGGCCTCGATCTTCTTGATCCACGGCGTGATGGCCTTGGCCGGAATCGTGCCCTGCGGCGGCAGGAACTGGTGCAGGCGCAGCGTGACGTCCTGGGCATACGCGCTGACGCTGGTGGCGGCGGCCAGTGCAATGCCGGCCAGCTTGAATTTCCATGCGGACATGGTCTTGTCTCCTTCTTCAGAGGGTGGGTGATGGGGAAAAACGAAACGCGGATCAGACCAGGCCGAGCAGACGCACGGCATTGCCCTTGAGGATGCCGGGCATCACTTCAGGCTTGAAGCCGGCGATTTCGAAGTCCTTCATCCAGCGCTCGGGCGTGATCAGCGGGTAGTCGCTGCCGAACAGGACGCGGTCCTTGAGCAGCGTGTTGGCGTACTGCACCAGCTGCTTGGGGAAGTACTTCGGGCTCCAGCCCGAGAGGTCGATCCAGACGTTGGGCTTGTGCGTGGCCACGGACAGGGCCTCGTCCTGCCAGGGAAAGCTGGGGTGCGCCATGACGATCTGCATGTCCGGGAAGTCGATCGCCACGTCGTCCAGGTGCATGGGGTTGCTGTACTCCAGCCGCAGGCCGCCCCCGCAGCGCATGCCACTGCCGATGCCGCTGTGGCCGGTGTGGAAGATGGCCGGCAACTTGTGGGCGTTGATCACCTCGTAGATCGGCCAGGCCATCTTGTCGTAGGGGTGGTAGCCCTGCACCGTGGGGTGGAACTTGAAGCCCTTGACGCCCTCCTCCTTGATCAGGCGCTCGGCCTCCCGCGCGCCCATCTTGCCCTTGTGCGGATCGATGCTGGCGAAGGCCACCATCATGTCGCTGTTGTCGCGGGCGGCCTGTGCGATCTCCTCGTTCGGGATGCGGCGGCGGCCCAGCTGGCTCTCGCTGTCCACGGTGAACATCACCAGGCCGATCTTGCGCTCGCGGTAGTACGCCACCGTCTCGGCGATGGTGGGTCGGCGGTTGCTGCCGAAGTACTTGTCGGCGGCGCGGTCGTACTCCTCGCCGTAGTTGTCAAACGGGTTGCGGCAGCTCACCTCGGCGTGGGTGTGGATGTCGATCGCGATCAGGTTCTGGTGGTCCATCGGAGGTCCTGGTGAATGGGGGAACTAGGGGTAAACACGGGGACGATCTTGCAGGGTTTTTCTTGATTTGGTTATTGTTTATAACAATAATTCAAACACCGAACAAGCTCCAGAACCCGAACCACCATGACCACCCAACACCCCGACCTGAGCGTGCGCCTGCATGGCGACCAGAACCAGATTGCCATCGTCACGCTGACCCGTCCGGCCAAGCGCAACGCCCTCAACGACGGTCTGATCCTGGCCATCCGCGACGCCTTCCAGAACCTGCCCCAGAGCGTGCGCGCCGCCGTGATCGCTGGTGAAGGCGAGCACTTCTGCGCCGGGCTGGACCTGTCCGAACTGAGCGAGCGCGATGCGTCCGACGGCGTGTTCCATTCGCGCATGTGGCACGCCGCGCTCGACTGCGTCGAAAAAGGCACCGTGCCCGTGATCGCGGCCCTGCACGGCGCGGTGGTCGGCGGCGGCCTGGAGCTGGCCAGCGCCTGCCACATCCGCGTGGCCGACGAGTCCACCTTCTACGCCCTGCCCGAAGGCACGCGCGGCATCTTCGTCGGCGGCGGCGGTGCGGTGCGTGTGCCCAAACTGATCGGCGCCGCCCGCATGACCGACATGATGCTCACCGGCCGCGTCTACAACGCAGTGGACGGCGAGCGCGTCGGCCTGGCGCAGTACCTGGTGCCCAACGGCACCGCACTGGACAAGGCCATCGAACTGGCCACGCGCATCGCATCCAACGCCCGCATGACCAACTTCGCGCTCATGCACGCCCTGCCCCGCATCGCCGAACAGCCGGCCGACCACGGCCTGTTCACCGAAGCGCTGATGGCGTCGATCGCGCAATCCGCGCCGGAAGCCAAGGCGCGCGTGCAGGCCTTCCTCCAGGGCAAGGCGGCCAAGGTGAAGAAGGACTGAACCCCTCACCGCATTCGATGCCCCCCGGGGCACTGTCAGAGCAGCAGCAGCGAGGCCGGCGCCACGGCCACGCTGGCACCAGACCAGCGCACCGCACAACGGCAGCGCAGCACAGACAAGAGAAACGGAGACGAGACATGACCGCAGCGAAGTACCGCCCCCTGACCTTTGGCGTCACCCGCGCCACCTTGCGCGATGGCGAAACCGGCACGCACTACCTGCGCGCAGACGAGGCACTGGCCCCCTACCCCGAGCGCCTCACCGACCGCCTGGTGCACTGGGCGCAGGAACGCCCGGAACAGACCCTGTTCGCGCGCCGCATGAAGAACGCCGACGGCAGCAGCGGTGACTGGAAGCACATCAGCTTCGCGCAGGCGCTGGACGCGGCGCGCCGCATTGGCCAGGGCCTGCTCGACCGTGGCCTCTCGGCCGAACGGCCGGTGCTGATCCTGAGCGAGAACGACCTGGAGCACGCGCTGCTCGCCCTGGGTTGCCTGTATGCCGGCATTGCCTACTGCCCCACCTCGCCGGCCTATTCGCTGATCAGCCAGGACTTCGACAAGCTCAAGCACGTCGTCAAGACACTGACCCCCGGTCTGGTCTTCGCCAGCGACGCCCACCGCTATGGCCGCGCGATGCTGGCCACGCTGGGCCACGACGTGGAGCTGCTGTGCACCGAGGGCACCGTGCCGGGCCGCGCCACCACTTCGTTTGCCGCGCTGATGGCCACCGAGCCGACCGCTGCGGTGGACGAGGCCATGGCCGCCACCGGCCCGGACACCATCGCCAAGTTCCTGTTCACCTCGGGCTCGACCAAGATGCCCAAGGCGGTGATCAACACACAGCGCCTGTGGTGCGCCAACCAGCAACAGATGACGCAGTCCATGCCGGTGCTGGCCGAAAAGGAACTGGTGCTGTGCGACTGGCTGCCCTGGAACCACACCTTCGGCGGCAACCACAACTTCGGCATGGTGATCTACCACGGCGGCACGCTGTACATCGACGACGGCAAGCCCACCCCAGCGCTGATGCACGAGACCCTGCGCAACCTGCGCGAAATCTCACCGACGGTGTACTTCAACGTGCCCACCGGCTTCGAGGCCATCGCCAACGCCATGAAGACCGATGACCTGTTGCGCAAGACCCTGCTGGCCAAGGTCAACATGTTCTTCTACGCCGGCGCAGCCCTGGCCCAGCCGATCTGGGACAGCCTGTTCGAGAGCCAGGAGCGCGAGATCGGTGAACGTGTCGTGATGACCACCGGCCTGGGCATGACCGAATCCGGCCCTTTCGGCATCTTCGTGACCAACCCCAACGTCAAGGCCGGCGACCTCGGCCTGCCGACACCCGGCCTGGAACTCAAGCTGGTGGACATGCAGGGCAAGACCGAGGTGCGCTATCGTGGCCCCAACATCACGCCCGGCTACTGGCGCCAGCCCGACGAAACCGCCGACGCCTTGGACGAAGAAGGTTTCTTCAAGACCGGTGACGCAGTCAAGTGGATCGACGAGACCGATGTGCACCAGGGCTTGAAATTCGACGGCCGCATCGCCGAAGACTTCAAGCTGGCCACCGGCACGTTTGTGAGCGTGGGTCCGCTGCGCGGCAAGATCATCGCGGCCGGCGCGCCCTACATCCAGGATGTGGTGCTCACCGGCCTGAACATGAAGGAAGTCGGCGCCATGGTATTCCCCACGCCCGCGGTTCGGCAGCTCGCCGGCCTGCCGGCCGACGCATCGATGCACGATGTGCTGGACGCCCCGGGCGTGCTGGCGCAGTTCCAGAAGATCGTGGACGAACTGGCGCGCAACGCCACCGGCAGTGCCAACCGCATCGCCCGCCTGTGCCTGCTGGCCGACCCGCCCACCATCGACCGCGGCGAGATCACCGACAAGGGCTCGATCAACCAGCGCGCCGTGCTGACGCACCGCGCCGACACGGTGGCCAAGCTGCACGGCGACAGCCTGCGTTTCATCGTCAAACCGACGGTCTGAGGGGACACACCATGGCCAGCAAGGGCTTCTTCAACGCGTTCGCCGATGTAGTGATCCTCGACGGCGTGCGCACGCCGATGGTGGACTACTGCGGCGCGCTCGGTCACATCTCGCCGACCGATCTGGGCATCAAGGCTGCCCGCGCCGCGCTGGAGCGCGCGGGCGTGGCGGGCCACGAGGTCGGCTCGGTGATCACCGGCAACATGGCGCCCGGCGACTTCGACCAGTTCTTCCTGCCGCGCCACATCGGCCTGTACGCCGGCGTGCCGGTGGAGGTGCCGGCCATCATGGCGCAGCGCATCTGCGGCACCGGCTTCGAGCTGTTCCGCCAGGCCGGTGAACACATCCAGGGCGGCGCCTGCGACGTCGCGCTGTTGGTGGGCACCGAGAGCATGACGCGCAACCCGATTGCCGCCTTCGACCACCGCACAGGTTTCAAGCTCGGCGCACCGGTGGGCTTCAAGGACTACATGTGGGAGGCGCTCAAGGACCCGGCGGCCGGCATCAACATGATCCAGACCGCCGAGAACCTGGCGAAAAAATACGGCATCAGCCGCGAGGAAGTCGACGCCTTCGCCTCCGCCTCGTTCGCCAAGGCCGTGGCGGCGCAGGAGAGCGGCTTCCTCGCCGGCGAGATCGTGCCGGTGATCACCGAAAAGTTCGAGCTGGACGGCTACAAGGCGCGCGGCATCAAGCTGCAGGGCAAAACCACCGAGGTGGCGACCGACACCCACCCGCGCCTCTCGCCGCCCGAGGTGCTGGCCAAGCTCAAACCGGTGTACGACGGTGGTGTGCAGACCGGAGGCAACAGCTCGGCCCTGGTCGACGCGGCCGCGGCCTGCGTGGTCGCCTCAGGTGCCTACGCCAAAGCCAGGGGCAAGCGGCCGCTGGCGCGCGTGGTCGCCGCCGCCGCGGTGGGCGTGCCGCCCGAAATCATGGGCATCGGCCCGGCGCCCGCCATCCGCCTGCTGCTGGAACGCACGGGCCTGAAGCTGGACGACATCGCCCGCTTCGAAATCAACGAAGCCCAGGGCGCGCAGACGCTGGCCGTGGGCCGTGAACTCGGACTGGATCTGAGCAAACTGAACGTGAACGGCGGCGCGATCGCGCTGGGCCACCCGCTGGCCGCCACCGGCGTGCGCCTGACGCTGACGCTGGCGCGCGAACTGCAGCGCAGTGGCCAGCAATACGGCATCTCCAGCGCCTGTGTGGGCGGCGGACAAGGCATCGCGCTGCTCATCGAAAACACCTCGAACTGACCCAACACAAGGACACACACATGAACATCCAAGGACACGCCGCCCTCGTCACCGGCGGAGGCTCCGGCCTCGGTGAGGCCACCGCCCGCGAACTCGCCCGCCTGGGCGCCAAGGTCGCGGTGCTCGACCTGAACCTGGAGAACGCGCAACGCGTTGCGACCGACATTGGCGGCGTGGCGGTGCAGTGCAATGTGTCGGACCCCGAGAGCATGCAGGCCGCGATCGACACCGCCGCCGCCACCCATGGCCCGGCCCGCATCCTGATGCAGATCGCCGGCATCGGCAGCGCCAAGCGGGTGGTCGGCAAGGACGGTAACGCCGCGCCGCTGGAAGACTTCGTCAAGGTGATCAACGTCAACCTGATCGGCACCTACAACGCCGCCCGCCTGTTCGCCGCCGCCTGCGCAAAGCTGGATCCGATGGAAGACGGCGAGCGCGGCGTGATGGTGTTCACCGCCAGCGTGGCCGCGTTCGACGGCCAGGTGGGCCAGCAGGCCTACAGCGCGTCCAAGGCCGGTGTGGCCGGCATGACGCTGCCCATGGCGCGCGATCTGGCGCAGCACGGCATCCGCGTCTGCACCATCGCGCCCGGCCTGTTCCTCACGCCGCTGATGAAGACGCTGCCCGAGCCGGTGCAGCAATCGCTGGCCGCGAGCATCCCGTTCCCGCAGCGGCTGGGCAAGCCCGAAGAGTTCGCGCAACTGGCCACCCACATCGTGACCAACGGCCACCTGAATGGCGAAACCATCCGACTCGATGGCGCCCTTCGTATGGCTCCCCGCTGAACGGACACCCCATGAGCAAAACCGTTGTCTACGAAGTCGAGGTCATGTTCGGCGATTGCGATCCTGCCGGCATCGTCTTCTTTCCCAATTTCTCGAAGTGGATGGACGCGTCCTCGCTGAACTTCTTCGTGCAGTGCGGCGTGCCGCCCTGGCGCGAGCTGGTCAAGACCACCGGGATCATCGGCACGCCGCTGCTGGAGATCCACACCAAGTTCATGAAGCCTGCCACCTACGGTGAACGCCTGCAGATCCACACCAGCGTCACCGAGTGGCGCGAGAAGGTGCTGATCCACAAGCACGTCGTGATGCGCGGCGACACCGTGCTGTGCGAAGGCTCCGAAACGCGCGCCTTCTGCATGCGCGACCCGGCCAACCCGGACCGCATCAAAGCCATCCCGATCCCGACCGACATCAAGGCCCTTTGCAGCTGAGACCGTTTTCCCTGAACCCGAAGTCCTCGCAGAAGGACACCTGTCTTTTTTCACCCCCCCAACCGGAGACAACACCATGAGCATCGCCCGTCGTCAATTCATCCAGGCCTCGGCCGCCACCGGCCTGCTGGCCAGCCTCGGTCTGCAAAGCGCCCACGCCCAGGCGCTGGAGCAGGTCAAGATCGTCAACGGCTTTCCGGCCGGTGGCAGCGCCGACGTGACCAGCCGCCGCATCGGTGAGAAGCTGGGCGGCAGTGCCTACAGCAAGAACGCCGCCGTGGTCGAGAACAAGACCGGTGCGGCCGGCCGCATCGCTGTGGAAACGGTGAAGAACGCCGCCCCCGATGGCGCCACGCTGCTGCTCACGCCCTATTCCATGATGGCGATCTACCCGCACATCTACAAGCAGCTGAGCTACGACCCGGTCAAGGACTTCGAGCCCGTGGCCATGGCCTCGCTGCTCACGCACGGCCTGGCGGTCGGCCCCATGGTGCCGGCCTCGGTCAAGACGGTGAAGGACTTCCTGGCCTGGGCCAAGGCCAACCCGAACGACGCCAACTTCGGCTCGCCCGCCGCCGGCTCCACGCCGCACTTCCTGGGTGTGATGCTGGAAATGGCCTCGGGCGTGCCGCTCAAGCACATCCCCTACCGCGGCTCCATGCCCGGCATCACCGACGTGATCGGCGGCCAGCTCGCGGCCATGGTCACCCCGCATGGCGACTTCCTGCCCAACCACCGCGCCGGCAAGCTGCGCATCATCGCCACCTCGGGCAAGACCCGCTCGCCCTTCGTGCCCGACGTGCCCACCTTCGCCGAGCAGGGCTTCGCCGACCTGGTGGTCGAGGAATGGTTCGGCTTCTACGCACCCGCCAAGACGCCTGCACAAGTCATCACGAACGCCAACGCCGCCATCAACGCCGCGCTCAAGGAAAAGTCGGTCATCGACAGCCTGGCCCTTTCGGGCATGGTGCCAGTGGGCGGCAGCGCGGCCGACATGGCCAAGAGCATGAAGAGCCACACCGACTACTGGGGCCCCGTGGTCAAGAAGATCGGCTTCACCGCCGAGTCCTGATCCAGCCCCACCGACAGGGAGACCACGCATGTATTACGAACCCGGCAAAACCCCCCACGGCCTGCCGCACGACCCGTTCAAATCCTGCGTGGTCCCCCGCCCCATCGGCTGGATCTCCACGGTGGACGCACAGGGGCGGGACAACCTGGCGCCCTACAGCCAGTTCCAGAACGTGACCTTCGATCCGCCCATCGTCATGTTCAGCGCCAACCAGACCACCCAGGGCGAGCGCAAGGACTCGGTGCGCAATGCCGAGCAGATGGGACAGTTCGTCTGGAACATGGCGACCTACGCGCTGCGCGAGGCGGTCAACATCAGCGCCGAAGAACTGCCGCACGGCGTGGACGAGTTCGAGCGCGCAGGGCTGGAGAAACTGGAGAGCCGGCTCGTGAAGCCCAGGCGTGTCAAGGGCTCGCCGATCCAGTTCGAATGCGAGTACCTCAACACCGTGCGTTTTCCGGGCAAGCCGCCCATGGGCACGGTGGACGTGGTGTTCGGCCGCGTGGTCGGCATCCACATCGACGATCGGTACATCGACGGAAACGGCATGGTCGACGTGCTCAAGATGCAGCCGATCGCGCGCATGGGCTACTACGAATACACCACCGTGGACAACAAGTTCCAGATGGTCATTCCGGGCAACAGCAAGGCCTTGCTGGCCGGCCTCGAAGGCTCACCCGACAAGGCCGCGCAGGAAGCCCGAACCCGCTGACTCCCCCAAACCCAGAGCCATGAACGCCTACCAGCCCCAACCCGCCGAGCAACGCTTCATCCTGCAGAACGTGCTGCGGGCAACGCAGCAGCTCGCGGCCCTGCCCGCCTACGCCGATGTCGATGAGGACCTGCTGGTGCAGGTGACGGACGAAGCCGGCAAGTTCGTGGGCGAGGTGATCGCCCCCCTCAACCGCGAGGGCGACGAAGTCAGCGCCCAATGGAAAGACGGCGCGGTCACCATGCCGCCAGGGTTCCGCGACGCCTACCAGGCCTTCTGGCAGGCGGGCTGGCCGTCGCTGGCCTGCGCCACCGACGACGGCGGCCAGGGACTGCCGGCCGCGCTGGAGGCCATGCTGTACGAGAACCTGAGCGCAGCCAACCACGGCTGGACCATGGCGCCCGGCCTGCTGCACGGCGCCTACGAGTGCATTAAGCACCACGCGTCTGACGCACTCAAGGCGCGCTATCTGGAAAAGGTCGCCACCGGCGAGTGGCTGGCCACGATGTGCCTGACCGAGCCGCACGCCGGATCGGACCTGGGCCTGTGCCGCACCAAGGCCGTGCCATTGGCCGATGGCCGCTACGCCTTGAGCGGCACCAAGATCTTCATCTCGGGCGGCGAGCACGACCTGACCGAGAACATCGTGCACCTGGTGCTGGCACGCCTGCCCGACAGCCCGCCCGGCCCCAAGGGTCTGTCGCTGTTCCTGGTGCCCAAGTTCTACCAAGACGGCACCCGGAGTGCCGTGGTTTGCGAGCGCATCGAGGAAAAGATGGGCCTGCACGGCAGCCCGACCTGCGTGATGCGCTTCGACGATGCGCCGGCCTGGATCGTGGGCGAGCCAGGCAAGGGCCTGAACGCTATGTTCGTGATGATGAACGCCGCCCGCCTGCACGTGGGCCTGCAGGGCGTGGGCCTGCTCGACGCCGCCTGGCAGAAGGCCGATGCGTACTCGAAGGAACGCCGGCAGATGCGTGCGCCCGGAGGCACGGCGAAAGCCGGCGAGGCGGATCTGATCGAGCAGCACCCCGCCATGCGCCGCATCCTCGACGCGCAGCGCGCCTGGGTGGACGCCGGCCGCGTGGTCGCCTACCGCACCGCGCTGGAACTCGACATCCTCAAACACCACGGCGACGCCGCACGCCGCGACCTGGCCAGCCGCTGGTGCGCCCTGGTCACCCCCGTGCTCAAGGCCGCCTGGACCGACCAGGCCTTCCACGGCGCCAGCGCCTGCCTACAGGTGTTCGGCGGCCACGGCTTCGTGCGCGAATGGGGCATCGAGCAGATCGTGCGCGACGCGCGCGTGGCCATGATCTACGAGGGCACGAACGAGATCCAGGCGATCGACCTGCTGCTGCGCAAGACCCTGCCCGACGGCGGCGCCGCGCTGCTGCAGCTGCTGGCCGACATCGGGGCCGAGCTGGGCGACGATCCGCAGGCCCAGCGCGCAAAAGCCGAAATCGCCCGTTTCGCGGCCTTCTTGCGCGAACAGCTGCTGCCGCGCGCCACCGCGCAAGACGCGCCCGCCGACCTGCCGCACTGGCTGGCCGACGACTTCCTGCGGGCCGTGGCCATGCTGCTCATGGCCTGGGCCTGGGCCCGCATCGGCGCGGCACCTGGGAGCGACTCCGCCCGCTGGCAAACCGCGCAGACCGGCTTCTGGCGCTGGGTCTGGCCCGAGTTCGGCATGCGCATGAACATGATGGAGACCACCCTGGCCGGGTGACAACCCTCTGGGTGGCGCCAGCCGATATCGTTATCCTCGGCAACCATGCCCGAAACCACCGTTGCCAACACCCTGCGCCGTCCGCGCGCAGCCCGCAAGACCGCATCGCAGGCCGAAGCGGCACCGCCGCCGGTCGAATCCGACAGCAGGATCGACGCCAGCTACCTGGAGACCCTGCTGGGCTACAACGCCCGGCGCGCGGCACTGGCGGTCATTGGGGTGTTTCTCCAGCGCATGGCACCGTTCGGCCTGCGCCCGGTGGACTTTTCGGTGCTCACGCTGATCGCCCACAACCCGGGCATCACCTCGCGCCAGATTTGCGCGGCGCTGGACATCCTGCCGCCCAACCTGGTGGGCATGATCAAGAGTCTGGACAAGCGCGGCCTGATCGAGCGCCGCCCCCACCCATCCGACCGCCGCGCCCAGGGCCTGCACCTTTCGCCCGACGGCAAGAAGCTGCAAAAAAGCGCTCAGGCCACCGCCACCCGGCTGGAAAGCGACGTGGCCAGCCGTCTGAGCGCGGACGAGCTCGACACCCTCAAGTCGCTGCTGCGCAAGGTGTACACACGCTGAAGTGAGCGCGATCGGCGCAGCGGCGGAGGGTGAGGGCGTCGGGCCAGCCGCCGGGCCGCCCCAAGGCAGGCCCAGCCCCCTAGGGGGGCCGCGACCTGCGCAGCGGCAGAGCGTGGGGGCACCAGCGATCCGGCGCCGGGCCGCCCCAAGCTGGATCAGCCCCCTTGGGGGGCAGCGACCCGCGCGGCGGCGGAGCGTGGGGGCAATCACCCCTCTTGGGGTAAATCCCGACCCGCGGAAACCCGCAGAGCGGGGCTTCCCAGCTAGCGAATGGCTAGCAGTCCCCGTATAGTGAATTGCAGGCTTCGCCACGAAAGCCACACCGGAGACCACCAGCATGGGTGCCAAAGACAACGCGGCTGTGATCCAGCTGTTCGACCTGCTCGAATCCCGTTACGCCTTGCGCGTGATCTGGGCATTGAGCGACGGCCACCCGCAGACCTTCCGCCTGCTGCAGGACAGTGTGGGCGGCGTCACCCCCAACACCTTGAACACGCGCCTCAAAGAGCTGCGCGCCGCGCGCCTGGTGGACCACACCGGCGACGGCTACCGCCTCACCAGCGCCGGCGCCGACCTCGCGCGCCGCATGCACGACGTGCAGCTGTTCGCCAGCAAATGGTCCAGCCAGCAGGCGCGGGCCGCGGCGGCGCAAGCCAACGGCGCAGCGCACGCGGCCTGAACCGATAGCCGAAGCAAGGGTCGCCTCCAGCACACACCGTGGAACCGGCTTTGCCGGGCCACTGGTGTGATCCCCCTCCGGACCAAGCCGAGTCAGCGGTGCAAGGGGGCGTCCACCACCACCTGCCGCTGCTCGCCTAGACCGCGTCCGCCCAGCGTGATCACGTCGCCCGGCTTCAAGTAGACCGGCGGCTTTTGCCCCATGCCCACGCCCGGCGGGGTGCCGGTCGGGATCACGTCACCCGGCTGCAGCGCCATGAAGCGGCTGAGGTAGCTCACGATCTGGGCCACGCCGAAGATCATCGTCTTCGTGCTGCCGGTCTGGCGGCGCACCCCGTTCACGTCCAGCCACAGGTCCACCGCCTGCGGGTCGCCCAGCTCGTCGGGCGTCACCAGCCAGGGGCCGATCGGGCAGTGCGTGGGGTAGCTCTTGCCCTTGGTCCACTGGCCTTCGTATTCGATCTGGTACGCGCGCTCGGACACGTCGTTGACCAGACAGAAGCCGGCCACGTGGTCCAGCGCCTCGGCCTCGCTGACGTGGAAGGTGCGCTCGCCGATCACGATGCCCAGCTCCACCTCCCAGTCCAGCTTCTGCGAACCGGGCGCCAGCCACACGTCGTCGGTCGGCCCGCTGATGGCGCCGTTGTGCTTGTTGAACACGATGGGCTGGCCGGGCGGCTTCATGCCGGCTTCGGCCGCGTGGTCCGAGTAGTTCAGGCCAATGCACACCACGTTGCCCACCGCGCCCACGCAAGCGCCCATGCGGCTGCCGGCGGCCACCAGCGGCAGGCTGGCCGGGTCCAGCGCGCGCAGGCGGGACATAGAATCACGCCCCAGCACGGCGCCGGCGATGTCCGGCACCACGCCCGAGAGGTCGCGCAGCGCGCCGCTGGCGTCGATCAGACCGGGTTTTTCCACCCCTTGTGGACCATGGCGAAACAGCTTCATGCAGGAATCCTGTGCAAAAGAGGCCATTTTCGTCCTGCCCCTACGCCTGACGCCGTGGGCCCCTTGAAAAACGTTTTGCTGTACCCATTTGACGCGCACGGCCTTTGTCGGCCCACCCTTTTCACGATCAGGACCACGACCTCATGAGCCAGACGACCCCCAATCCACCCACCGCCCACGAGTCCGAATCCCAGGAAGGCAAGCCCTTCACCCTTGAAGAAAACCTGGCCGCAGCCGCGACAGCCGAGGTGGATGGCTATGCGTCCCTGACCAACGAAGTCGCCGAGCTCAAGGCCAAGAACGCCGACCTGGCCGAGCAGTTCCTGCGCGCCAAGGCCGAAGCCCAGAACACCCAGCGCCGCGCCGAAGACGAAATGGCCAAGGCGCGCAAGTTCGCCGTCGAAGGTTTTGCCGACAGCCTGCTGCCGGTGCTCGACAGCCTGGAAGCCGGCCTGGCGGTGCAGGAAGCGACCGTGCAGCAGATCCGCGAAGGCGCCGAGGCCACGCTCAAGCAGCTGCAAAGCGCGCTGACCCGCAACAAGGTGGTGGCCATCGCCCCGGCCGCGGGCGAGAAGTTCGACCCGGCCCAGCACCAGGCCATCAGCATGGTGCCGGCCGATCAGCCCGCCAACACCGTGGTCGCCGTGCTGCAAAAGGGTTACCTCATTGCCGATCGCGTGCTGCGCCCAGCCCTGGTGACCGTCGCGGCCCCCAAATAAGCGGCATTTGTGCGTCGCCGCTCTTGAAAAGCGGCGAAGTTATCCACACATCTTCCACAACGGATGCACACCGCGTCCACACCGTTTTCAACATTCACTTTTTCAAGAACCGGAGCATAGAACATGGGAAAAATCATCGGCATCGACCTGGGCACCACCAACAGCTGCGTGTCCATCATGGAAGGCAACACCACCAAGGTGATCGAGAACTCGGAAGGTGCGCGCACCACGCCGTCGATCGTGGCCTACCAGGAAGACGGTGAAGTGCTGGTCGGCGCCTCGGCCAAGCGCCAGGCCGTGACCAACCCCAAGAACACGCTCTACGCGATCAAGCGCCTGATCGGCCGCAAGTTCACCGAGAAAGAAGTCCAGAAGGACATCGACCTGATGCCCTATTCCATCGTGGCCGCCGACAACGGCGACGCCTGGGTGGAAGTGCGCGGCAAGAAGCTGTCGGCCCAGCAAGTCTCGGCCGACATCCTGCGCAAGATGAAGAAGACCGCAGAGGACTACCTGGGCGAGCCGGTGACCGAGGCCGTCATCACCGTGCCGGCCTACTTCAACGACGCCCAGCGCCAGGCCACCAAGGACGCCGGCCGCATCGCCGGTCTGGAAGTCAAGCGCATCATCAACGAGCCCACCGCTGCGGCCCTGGCCTTCGGCCTGGACAAGCAGGAAAAGGGCGACCGCAAGATCGCCGTGTACGACCTGGGCGGTGGCACCTTCGACGTGTCCATCATCGAGATCGCCGACGTCGACGGTGAAAAGCAGTTCGAAGTGCTGTCCACCAACGGCGACACCTTCCTGGGCGGCGAAGACTTCGACCAGCGCATCATCGACTTCATCATCACCGAGTTCAAGAAGGAAGCCGGCGTTGACCTGAGCAAGGACGTGCTGGCCCTGCAGCGCCTGAAGGAAGCCGCCGAAAAGGCCAAGATCGAGCTGTCCAGCTCGGCCGCGACCGACATCAACCTGCCCTACATCACCGCCGATGCGTCGGGCCCGAAGCACCTGAACATCAAGCTGACCCGCGCCAAGCTCGAAGCCCTGGTGGAAGAGCTGATCGAGCGCACCATCGCACCCTGCCGCACCGCCATCAAGGACGCCGGCATCGCTGTGGGCGACATCCACGACGTGATCCTGGTCGGCGGCATGACCCGCATGCCCAAGGTGCAGGAGAAGGTCAAGGAATTCTTCGGCAAGGACCCGCGCAAGGACGTGAACCCCGACGAAGCCGTGGCCGTGGGCGCCGCCATCCAGGGCCAGGTGCTCTCGGGTGACCGCAAGGACGTGCTGCTGCTCGACGTGACCCCGCTGTCCCTGGGTATCGAGACCATGGGCGGCGTCATGACCAAGATGATCGCCAAGAACACCACGATCCCGACCAAGTTCTCGCAGGTCTTCTCGACCGCTGAAGACAACCAGCCGGCCGTGACCATCAAGGTGTTCCAGGGCGAGCGTGAAATCGCCGCCGGCAACAAGGCCCTGGGCGAGTTCAACCTCGAAGGCATCCCCGCTTCGCCGCGCGGCATGCCGCAGATCGAAGTGACCTTCGACATCGACGCCAACGGCATCCTGCACGTGGGCGCCAAGGACAAGGGCACCGGCAAGGAAAACAAGATCACCATCAAGGCGAACTCCGGCCTGTCCGAAGCCGAGATCCAGCAGATGGTCAAGGACGCCGAGCTGAACGCCGCCGAAGACCACAAGAAGGTCGAGCTGGTGCAGGCCCGCAACCAGGCCGAAGC